>NZ_JBQFYX010000011.1:0-93241 GCF_056541885.1 Ruegeria sp. AF7
TAAGACGCGCCATCTGTGCGTCGCTCAGCCAGAAAAGATCACTCATGTCACCGCTCCTTTTTCGAAGCCGTGAATCACGCGGCGCGGCGAAAATCAATGCATCCTGACCCTAGAGCGTTGCAGCTTCTGGATATGTTCGCAAACTCGACCCCATTCAGAGTCGTCAAAGTGGGTCTGAACGATTTGTACCTGAAGGTTTACGGGATGCGGCGTTCGATACATTGTTGATCCTGTTTGATCATGTTGTTCATAAACTTGGACTTGTTCGTTGTAATTTGGCTAAGCAACCAATCCGTCTCAGTGTCTTGTTCACCGCCCCATTATCTGCCGCGGCTGCTTTGCTCTTGCCCACAACCTTGTCCAAAACCTCGTTTGAAGAAGGTGTCTTGGCAATGAAACTGGTTACTGCTGAGCGCCTCTCGCGCTCAGACAGCTAAAGTCAAAGGGTCTTGTAATCCGGGTGGTCTCCGATCGAGATACATCCATTTTCCACGAACATATGTCTCGTCCACGCGTCAGGAACTTAGTGAACGCGCTTCTTCGTTTCCGCTCTTGCTGCGATAATAAGTGGGTATTTCACAACACGCATATTGAAAGATGCGTGGTCCTTCTGCACGAGGTATTCGGCTATGATCTCTTTCAAATCCCGATGCAACGTGCGCAACGCAGATAGCGACACGCAGCGTAGAATACTGCATCCTTGGAGACATGGCCGACTTTCAGAGCGAACCAAGCTGAAACACCCCAAAGAACTGTGCGCAGGAACCAAACGCTGGTTCCTGGACATTTCTTAAACCAGATAAAAATCCGCAACACACCACTGGATCTTACCCATGGGTAAGATCATCTTCTTCGGGAAGCGCATCGATCAGAGCGGCAATTGCTGCTTCCAGCTTACTGCGATCAACGCGGGTAAAATCCAGATCATACCGCACCTCGATCCTCCCACTAGAGGCAGCGCATTTCGCGATCCCTGCCCTGCCCGAAACTTGAAATGTCGTTTTTGCACGGCGCGGTTTACCTGTGCTGACTGCATCCGACTTTCTTGAAGACGTGGTTTCCGGCTCACCCAAGAATGACCTGAGAATTGCAACCTCACGCGCGCCATCCCGATCAGGCTCGCTCTTCAGTGTCTCGCTTACCTGCCGAACCAGACCTGGCGTGGCGTCAAATTTTCGCTTCAGCTCAACACCCACGTTTCGTGGAATGTCGTTCGGGTGGATCAAAACTTTGTCCAGCATCAGCAGCAAACTGGCGAAAGACCGGATATAGCTACGCTTTGTATAGCTGGCAGACTTAAACAGCGTGGAGACCGCTTTGTCGACATCTGGACAGTCATTTGCTGGGTCCTCGGAATATGCCCGGGCAAGGGCGCCCATTTCCGCAAATGAGATATCCTTTCGGATCAGGTTCTCGTCGACCATACGCCGGTAACTGTTATCCAGATCACCCGCATCAGATATCCCTGCTGGTATTCTGGCGTAGGTTTCGTCACCGGTCTCATCGTACAAGGCACGATAGGCGGACAAGCGGCGCATACCCTGGATCAATTCATACAGCCCGTCTGACCTGCGCTCCAGGCGGATCGGGTTGGACAAACCGATGTCCCGGATCGAATCCTTGAGTTCATCCAGTTCCGGATCAGGACCCGGTTTGCGGTCTCGTGTCAGTTTTTCCGTGACAACGTCTTTAAGCAGCACCCGTTCTGTCACCAGACCTTCGGCTCTCAGCCGCACCAGTTCATGGGCAAGACGATCGTTTTCTGCGCGGATGGATTGTTCCGTCGATTGCTGATCACGCAAAGCGTCGGCATTTTCCGAAATTGCTGCGGCCATTGGACCGCGCCGTTTTTCAAAAACCTTATCCGGCACCTTTCCAACAGGAATTTCATCCATAGCCGGTATGTCGATATCGAACATTCTCCGCTTGCGGCTCATGCGTCATCCTCCACCTTGTCCCAGGCCGACAACATTACGCCCCGGAATTCCTCATACACATTGTCGAAAGTCGAGCGGGCGCGCCGCCAGGTTTCGCGGGTCATCTCACGGTAATCCATTTCGTAAACCGAACTCAGGAATCGTCCCGACTGCTCCACCGCACGGGTCATTTCCACCGGGTGCTGTGCGACATGCTCGCCAAAAACCTTCTTAAAGGCATCAAACATCGCCAGATGCAGCGCGTTGCCCGGTTCATACCGCGTCAACAGGAACCGCAACTCACAGAAGGCTTTGGGCAACCCAATCTTACCCGTGGGTAAGGTTTTGTCGAACCCATACGCCAGATCTTCCAACGCTTCGGCCAACTGGCCGATGAACGACGTGGTCGAGTCATATTCCCAATATCCGGGCCCAGAAGGGATATAAAGCATGTCAGCGGCAAAGACCGCGTTCATGGACTGGTATCCGATTGCCGGCGGGCAATCGAACAGGATGAGGTCAAAGGCGTCATCCGGAATCTGATCCAGATAACGGGACACAGCCGCAAAGAAGGACCATTCAGGATTCAGGTGCCTGTACTGGGCCGACGCAAATTCAACAAAGGCTGCGTTCGCACAGGAAGGTATCGCATCGATCGTCGACCACGAGGTCTTCTTGATGAAATCACCAATTCGCAGGTCACCAAGGCCCATGTCCGTTATCGCGGGCGGCAATTCCCGGCGGGGCAGGGCGGTTCCTGATTCTGCAGCAGCGGGGCGGTTGTTCATACGCTCTGTCTCACGAATGAGATCGCGCGCCATGATCCCCCAAACCGTATAGTCCTCGGTCACGTCTGTCAGGCCCATCGAATGGCTTAATGTTGCCTGAGGGTCGAAATCCACCACGAGGACCCTGTATCCATCCAGGGCGGCCGCATGGGCAAGATGCAGGGCCACGGTCGACTTTCCCGCGCCACCCTTGAAGTTTGCGACAGCCGCACGAATAGCACGCTTGCCTTCTGGGCGAGGGGGCATCAGGGACTTGCGATTAATCTTGAGCCGTCGCCGCAGCTCATTCACCTCTTCCAGGCTGAACCAGCGCTGACGCCCGTCGGGCTCAACCTCGCCGCCGGGCAGGGATGGGTCGGCTGCAAGCTTTCCGCGAAAGGTCGACTGGTTAACCCGGAAGATCAGTTCGGACACTTCCCAGCTGGAAAACCGGCGGAGCGTTTTCTCCATCTCAGGGCTAAAGGTCTGCTGGCGAATCCACCCCTGCAATTTGAGGGACTGATTGCGCAATGCGTTCAGGTCTTCGTGCGTGTACATGCCTCGGGTCTCGTATTTTGGAACGTAAATTTCTGCTCGTTTTTTATTTACGCTTGATTTGCGCTTTTAGCAAAACAAATTATGATGAGACTACGATCTTACCCACGGGTAAGAAAACAAGGCCTGAAAACACCCTCAGCGATTCGTCGGGCCCAGTCGGTGCAAAAAGTCTAGGACAGCCTTATCAGGCGAGTATTTAGGGGGACGGTTCGGAGCAAATAACCACATATAGGGGGACACAACGACCCAATAAGGGGTCATACAGAATGTCCCCCATCACCATTACTTCACCAAATTTCTTTTCCTTATTTGGGTTTGATCTGCGTAAGATCGCACGACGTTCCAGTCTTTGCTTGACAGAATCGAAGCTTTGGACGCTAATTATCCCAAGATGACGAAAAGCGTTGGCAAACGGCGCAAGATCGGTGGGATACACCCGCCAGAGGCAGACAGAGCGGTGAGAACGGGTATGCAGCTTGCGAAACCGGTCGGGCGAAATGCGCCGGCTTTGAAATATGATATACTGTCTGCACTGACCGTTCATGCGCTGTCAGGCGACAAGCACCGGCAACGAAGTATTCTGCGTATCATTGCGTTGATTACAACCCGCTATAACTGGCGCAACAACGAATTATCCATTGGGCGGGAAGAAATTGCGCGCCTGTGGACAGTAAACGAAAGAACCGTAAAGCGCGAAATGGCCAGATTTCGCACATTAGGTTGGGTAGCAGTAAAACGGCCCGCTGCGCGGGGTCGTGTTGCCGTTTACGAGATCGATCTGAAGCAAATCCTGATTGACACCGAAGAGGTGTGGCCTGTTATCGGATCGGACTTTCAAGCCCGGATGTCTGACGTGCCAGAACCCGAAACGAATGTCATACCTTTCGCGACCAAACCAAATGCCCCGGAAAGTACCGAAGGGGATGTGTGGTCCCAGGTTCAGGCGATTCTTCACGGGCGTGACCCGGAGTTGTGGGCAAGCTGGTTTCAACATCTGTCCGAAGCTGAAAGGGCAGGGGGGCGTGTTGTTCTTGTCGCACCGTCACGATTCATGGCCGATTATATTTCGCAAAAGTGGTCGGCGCGACTGTTGGCTGCCTACAGCCGTATTGATCCGGGCATCAGGACGGTTCGCGTGGACGCTGCCGAATAACTGTCTTCGCTGTGTAACCAGTGGGATCTCCTCGTTCAATTGACCGGGGAAATAGATACGAGTACCCAACCGAAGCCGGTACGCCGGTATTGACCAGCCCGGCCCACGTAAAGGACGCATCATGGTATCCGAGAATTTTCTTCCCTTTGAGGTCGAACAATTCTTGTCTGACATGGAACATGGCGTGGTTTACAATTTTTCGGAAAGTGGCGTGCACCCCATGTCGTTGAAGGGGTTGGTGGATCTGGCCGAAATCGATCTGGATCAACTACTGGCGACCATGATCGACTATCCGCAAGTCAACGGAAAGCAATCCTTGCGCGAAACCATTGCCGGGTTTTATCCGGGCGCGTCGTCCGATGGAGTCATGGTTACGGTCGGAGCAACGGAAGCCAATACGCTGGTAGCCAATACCGTACTGGGGGCCGGGGAAAACGTTGTGTGTTTTCGCCCGACATACGAGCAGATTTCGGGAAATGCCGTCAATCGTGGGAACGAGGTGCGTTGGGTCAATCTGGTTGAGGCCAACGGTTGGGGCATCGATGCCGAAGCGCTGGACCGTGCTGTCGATGACAAGACGCGTATCATTCATGTGGTCAATCCCAACAACCCGACGGGCCGGGTGTTGAGCGACATCGATCGAGCGCACATCATAGCGGCCGCCAATCGTGTTGGTGCCTGGATCGTCGTCGATGAGGTCTATGCCGGGACCGAGCGGGAAGGGGACATTGAAACACCGTCATTCTGGGGCAGCACAGATCGGGTGCTGGTGGTGAACTCCATGTCAAAGGCCTATGGCTTGCCGGGCTTACGGCTGGGTTGGCTGGTTGGTCCAGAAGACATCATTCAAGAATGCTGGCGGCGGCATGAATACGCGTCGATCGCGGCGTCGATGCTGTCAATGGAACTGGCGGATAAGGCACTTGCCGAACCGGCACGGTCCAAGCTGAAAGCCCGTGCGCGGCGTCTGATACGCACCGGGTTCGATGTGCTGACACAGGAATTGGCGCGACACCAAGGTGTGTTTTCTGTTGTACCGCCTCAGGCCTCAGCCATGTCTTTTGTCCGGTTCAACCTTCCCATCGCATCGGAAGAACTGGGTTTGCGTCTGTTGCGCGAGAAAGATGTGCTGGTCATTCCCGGCTCACGGTTCGGGGTCGAAAACCACTTTCGGTTCAGCTCCGCCCTGCCGGAAGACCACTTGCGAGAGGGGCTGGCAAGGCTCAACGATCTGACCGGTGATATTCTAAACCACGCGTGACGGTTAACGGATCGCAGGATCGTTAAAACGGCGCCGCTGATTCGCGCCGTTTTGGCTTGTCTGAGACCGCAATGCAGTCGCCAACCGGGCATGGAGGATGGTTCGGAATCCGCGTGGCTTCACAAAAATGTCACGAAGACTGGTCCAATCCTTAGAAAATTGCCGGCACCAAGTCGTTGGAGATATTTCTGCTTATGGTTGCTTGAAAATTCATCAAGGCTTTATCCCAGAGCCAAAAGATGTCACGGTTCAACGCAGTGAAAGACAACTTTCGCAACTTCTTTACCGACAGAAACCAAGAAAGCTGCGACGCAGTGTTCCTTGCGAATTGGCAAAACCAAAATCGAAATGAACGAAGTCCCAGCGGGCGTCGGTCTAATCCGGCTGCTGCGTGCGACCCCGATCAAGTGGGGCCGCGCGGCGACGAACATATGGGAGAGAAATCATGAACAGATACATTCGGAACTCAATGGCGGGGCTTTTGTCGTCGACCATGATCACAGGTGCCGCGTTTGCCGCTGGCACGCATCCTGAAACCGGCGAAGCGCTGGCGGACGATCAAACCTTTACCTACCGCATTCTGGACGAGCACAGCTCGGTCGATCCGCAGGTTGTCGAAGACGTTTCCGGTGCTGAAATTGTACGCGACCTGTTTGAAGGGCTGATGAACCAGGATGAGGATGGCAATCTGGTTCCGGGCGTTGCCACAGGTTACACCGTCGATGACAGCAAGAAAGTCTATACCTTCACACTGCGCGGCGATGCTAAATGGTCGAATGGCGACCCGGTAACCGCCGGAGATTTCGTTTTCGCCTGGAAACGCGCGGTTGATCCGGCACTGTCCTCTCCCTACGCGTGGTTCATGGAACTGATGTCGATCGAAAACGCATCAGCGATCATCGCAGGCGAAAAACCGATTGATGATCTGGGCGTTAAAGCCATCGATGACACAACCCTGGAAGTCACGCTGAGCGCGCCTCTGCCGTATTTCCCGCAGATGACAACGCATTCGACAACCTTCCCGGCACCTCAGAAGGTGATCGCGGAATTTGGCGATGAGTGGACCAAACCCGGAAACATCGTGTCCAATGGCGCGTATGTTCTGACCGAGCACTTGCCACAGGAACGTTCCGTCCGTGAGCGCAACGAGATGTACTGGGACAATGACAACACCATCATCGACAAGGTTGTGGCACTGGTCATCAATGATGAAAACGTAGCCCTGACCCGCTATCTGGCCGGTGAACTGGACCGGACCGAAGTTCCCGCCGGTCAATTCCCGCGTCTGCAGGAAGAGCATCCGGGAGAGGCCATCAGCTTCCCGCGCCTGTGCAACTACTACTACACGTTTAACGTGTCGGACAGCGGCCCTGAAGAATTCAAGGATCCCAAAGTTCGTCAGGCCCTGTCGCTAGCCGTTGACCGGGACATCATCACCAAGAATATCAAGGCCGGTGGCGAGCCGCCCGCGTATACATTCGTGCCAGAAGCAACCGCAGGTTTTACTGTCCCGGTCGTTGAAATGGCATCGATGAGCCAGGCCGAGCGCGATGAGCTGGCCAAGGAACTGCTGGCCGAGGCCGGCTTTGGCGCGGATAACCCTCTGACCTTCTCGATGGTCTACAACACTTCGGAAGCCCACAAGAAAGTTGCCGTCGCGCTGAGCCAGATGTGGAAGCAAAAACTGGGCGCCAATGTTGAACTGGCCAACATGGAATGGAAAGTCTTCCTGGAAGAGCGGGGCAACCAGAACTTTGATCTGGCCCGCGGCGCGTGGTGTGGTGACTATAACGAAGCCTCAACCTTCCTTGACCTGTTGCAGTCGGATTCGGGCTACAACGACGGCAAGTATAACAATGCCCGCGTGGACGAGTTGCTGGCCGAAGCCAAAACTTCGGACGATCCGGCACCGCTGTACACCGAGGTCGAGCGTATTATCGCTCAGGAAACCCCCGTTATCCCGATCTATCACTATGCTGGTGTCTACATGATGGATAGCGATGTCGGAAACTGGCCAGTCAAAAACGTAGAGCAAAACTGGTACTCCAAGAACCTCTACAAAATCGCCGAGTAATCATCTTCTGACCATGACCTGCCCCGAAGTTTTCTTCGGGGCAGCGCCATCTATTGGGGGCATTGAATGCTTGCCTATGTCATTCGGCGGGTCCTGACCGCCATACCGACGATCCTGCTGCTGATCGTCGCCTGTTTCTTCTTGATGCACTATGCGCCCGGTGGGCCCTTTACCTCGGAACGGACGTTGCCGCCGCAGGTTTTGGCCAATATCGAGGCGCGGTATGGTCTGGACCAGCCGTTGTGGAAGCAACTCTGGGACTATCTGTACAATATCGTTGTGCATTTCGATTTTGGACCGTCCTTCAAGTTCAAGGACCGCGATGTGAACGACATCATCGCGCAGGGCTTTCCGATCTCGCTGACCTATGGGTCGCTGTCCTTTCTGGTCGCTACGGTGGTGGGCATCGGACTGGGGATTGCCGCCGCAATCCGGCACAACAGCTGGATCGACTACTTTGCGGTTGGGCTGGGGATTGCAGCGCAGGCGCTGCCCAACTTCATCATGGGTCCGATCCTGATCCTGACCTTCACCCTGTGGCTGGGATGGTTGCCCGGCGGTGGGTGGAATGGTGGTCAATGGCCCTATCTGATCATGCCGGTTATCGCCCTTGCGACATCTTACATGGGATCGATTGCACGGATCACCCGGTCTTCAATGCTGGAGGTTCTGAATTCGAACTTCATCAGAACCGCCCGTGCCAAGGGCCTGCCGACAAGAACCGTGATCTGGCGCCATGCGATGAAGCCGACCTTGCTGCCGGTCGTATCTTATCTGGGGCCGGTGTTTGTGTATGTGCTGACCGGATCCGTCTTTGTTGACATCTACTTCTCGACCGGTGGTCTGGGGCAGGCTTATGTCGGCTCGGCCTTGTCACGCGACTATGCTGTGCTGCTTGGGGTTACGATCCTCTATGGCGTTCTGACCGTTCTGGTAAACCTGCTGACCGATCTGGCCTATGCCTGGTTCGATCCGAAGATCCGCTATTGAGGGGCTGGATATGCTAGGAAAATCACAAAAAGCCGCGCATCTGGCCGAAGAAATCACCGATTATACAGCCGTTCAGGGACGTTCTCTCTGGCAGGACGCGCGTATGCGCTTTGTACGAAACAAAGCGGCAATGGCCAGTGTGTTCATTCTGCTGCTTATCGTGTTGTTCACGATCATAGGCCCGTATTTTGCCGTCTGGAGCAATGAAGAGATCGACTGGAATGTCATGGGCGATGTCCGGGGCATGGGAATGCCGTCGATGGAAACGGGTCACTATTTCGGTGTCGACGATCTGGGGCGCGATTTGTACAGCCGCGCCATTCAGGCAACCACGACGTCCTTGCTTGTTGGGTTGATCGGGGCGGCGACCGCTCTGATCGTTGGAACGTGTTATGGCATTACTGCCGGGTACTTTGGCGGGCGGACGGATGGCGCGATGATGCGTTTCGTCGACATCCTTCTGGCTATCCCGACAACTCTGATCATCATCCTTCTGCTGGTTGTTGCCGGGCGATCCTTCTTCACGCTTTTCATCGCACTGGGCGCGGTTGGATGGCTGACCATGTCACGCATTGTGCGCGGGCAGACGCTTGCCCTGAAGAACCGCGAATTCATCGAGGCTGCTCGCGCCGCAGGCGTCAGTGAATTCACGATCATGTACCGCCATATTTTGCCCAATCTGCTGGGTGTCGTGATCGTCTATGCGTCGCTTCTGGTGCCCGAGATGATCCTGACCGAAAGCTTCATCTCATTCCTGGGACTGGGGATCTCCGAACCTTACACGTCGCTGGGAAGGCTGATCGCAGAAGGGGCGGGAACCATGGGCTATGGAACGCTGTGGCAATTGATGTTCCCGCTGACATTCTATGTCGCCATTATCATCACGATGTTCTTCATCGGCGATGGTTTGCGTGACGCTTTGGACCCGAAGGACCGCTGATATGAGTCTGTTTTCAGTAAAGAACCTGAGCGTCCGGTTTGACACCCCCGATGGTGTCGTTGAGGCGGTCAAAGACATCAGTTTTGATATCAATCCGGGCGAATGCCTTGGTATTGTCGGCGAAAGTGGATCTGGCAAAAGCCAGACCTTCATGGCGGCAATGGGTTTGCTGCCCCCCGCCGGACATGCCAGCGGGTCAGCCAAGCTGAACGGTCAGGAGATTTTGAACCTGCCGGTGAACAAGCTGAACCAGATCCGCGGCGACGATGTCGGCATGATCTTTCAGGATCCTCTGACTGCATTAACGCCGCATCTGAAGATTGGGCAACAGATGCGTGAAGTGCTGCAGGTCCACGAGGGCCTGAAGGGGTCAGCCGCGCGCGCGCGCTGTCTGGAGTGGTTGGACAGGGTGCGCATTCCCGAAGCGGGCCGCCGTCTGGACCAGTTCCCGCACGAATTATCCGGTGGAATGCGACAGCGTGTGATGATTGCGATGTCGATGCTGTGCAGTCCCAAACTGCTTATTGCGGACGAGCCGACGACGGCGCTGGATGTCACTGTTCAGGCAGACATCCTTGATCTGATGGTTCATCTGCAGAAGGATGAGGGAACCGCGATTGCACTGATCACGCATGACATGGGCGTTGTTGCGCGCATGTGCGACCGGGTTCAGGTCATGCGCATGGGTCAATTCGTCGAAGCCGGCGAAACACGCGCGCTGTTCCGAAATCCGCAACACGAATACACGCGGGCCCTGCTGGAGGCGATGCCCCGGATTGATGCCGGTGACGCGCCGCGCGCTTTGGAAAAGGCCGAAGAACCCCTTCTCAAGGTCGATGACGTCAAGGTTCATTTCCCCATTCATGTCTCTGGCGGGTTGTTCGGGCGCAAGGTTCCGCTGAAAGCTGTCGATGGTGTCAGCTTTGATATTCGCAAGGGCGAAACTCTGGGTGTCGTGGGCGAATCCGGTTGCGGAAAATCGACACTGGCGCGCGCGGTTTTGCAACTGATCGAACCCAGCGCGGGGGGGGTCAGCTGGTTGGGCCATCCGATCGTCGGCTTGAAGCGATCCGAGCTGAACAAGTACCGCAAGGACCTGCAGATCGTGTTCCAAGACCCGTTGGCCAGTCTTGATCCACGCATGACGATTTCAGCGTCGATTGCTGAGCCGCTGAAAACCTACCGCCCCGATCTGACGGACCGGGAACGCAAGCAGATGGTCGCCGCGATGATGGAACGGGTTGGTCTGCAGGCCAACATGATCAACCGTTACCCGCACGAGCTGTCCGGAGGGCAGAACCAGCGCGTCGGCATTGCGCGGGCGATGATCAACAAGCCCAGGCTGATTATCTGCGACGAGGCCGTTTCAGCGCTCGACGTTTCCATTCAGGCGCAGATTGTCGAGCTGCTAAAGGAACTTCAGCAGGAATTTGGCCTGTCGATGATTTTCATCAGCCATGACTTGTCGGTTGTGCGTGCGGTATCGAACCGGATCATGGTTCTGTATCTCGGGCGAATTGTGGAAATGGGTGACGGTGAGGTGATCTGCTCGGAACCGATCCACCCTTATACTCAATCGCTGATTTCGGCCGTGCCGATACCGGACCCGGATGTGGAGCGGACGCGGCAGCGCCTCAAACTGCCGGGTGAGCTGCCATCGCCGCTGGATCCCAAAGCCGCGTTGCGTTTCTTGCCCAGTCGGCTGGTCAACGGTCACAGTGATTATGTTCCAAAGCTGCAGGAGGTCGCACCAGACCATTTTGTAGCGGAACATGACACACTGGATTCCATCATGGCCAATGGCTGATCGAAAGGTCTGTTGCAGGTTTTCGGGGCTTGATGAATGCCCCGAAAACCTGCGCAGGGTCTGTTCGAAGAAACCGCAGCCTATGGCGGGGCTTAACGTTCTGGAATGAAAGACAATCCTGATACAAGCTGTCGCAGGCCAAGGGCCGCTCCGGCAAAGATCGCCGCAAAGGTTATGGGCGCACTATAGGCCAGCAGAGAAAAAGCGGAGATGCCTTGTCCGACACTGCATCCAACCGCAATTATTGCTCCGGGCCCCATTATCGCCGCCCCCAGCATCTGCCGCTTAAGCTCACGTGGATCTTCGCAGGCTTCCCAGCGGAAATGACCTTTTGACCATGACCCGAGGAAAGCACCAATCAGAACCCCTGAAACCGAACCGACCGCAAACGAGAGCGTGTTGCCTGAGGCGGTCATGAGATAGAACACGGTATCACCCAAAGGCGCGGCAAACGTGTGTGTTTGCAAGGTCTCACCTTCAAACCCGTGTGTGGCCACCCAATTGGTGCCAAGCCAGCCTGAAACGACTGCCAATCCGACCGCCGCACCCCATAAAACCTGCGCAGGTGATTTGCGAAACCGATCATTTGTCAGGGCAAATACTACTATGGCAGAGCCGACAAGCGTTCCTGTAACCCATGCCGGTGTCGACGTCAGCCGTTCGGCAAGGAAGCTGACGCTTTGAGGATTACCGAGATCCATGGCTTCGGGGAAAAGCCAGATCCTGACGTAGGCCAGAGGGCCGGACATGACCACATATGCGGAAAGGCCCACGATCAGGACAATGACGAATGACCGAAGGTCGCCGCCGCCAAGGCGTGCAAGCGCGCCATAGCCGCAGTTTCCGCTGATGGCCATGCCATATCCGAACATCAATCCGCCAATGACCGATCCGATCGGATTCCATGTCTGCGCAATATAGGTCGTGCTGAGCGGGTCAATCCCACCCAACGCCATCCCCAAATGGCTGCCGACAATCGCAACACCAATCGCAACGGCCCACATACGCAGGCGCCGGTCGTCATTTGCATAAAGATAATCTTCTATTGCACCCAAGGTGCAGAACCGCCCGATGCGCGCAGCAAGACCAAGTACAATGCCGCCGACCAGACCGATCAGCGCAACTGTATTGGCGTCTCCCAGAAGTTCGAACATGGCCAGTCTCCTCCCAAAGCTGGCGGTGTTTATTTCGGGCTTCTACTTGTCCCGACAGAAAAGATTGTAGACGACTTCCAGGATCTGAGTCGACCGGTCGTCCGCCAATCTGTAATAGATCGTTTTGCCTTCGCGCCGTGTCTTGACCAGCCCCTCAAAGCGCAAGCGGGACAATTGTTGGGAAACGGCAGCCTGCCTGGCCGACAGCATTTCCTCCATCTGCGTGACGGATTTTTCTCCAGATGACAAATAGCACAGAATCATCAGCCGCCCCTCATGGCTGATTGCCTTGAGGAAATTGGACGCCGTCTGGGCGTTATCCATCATCCTGTCCAAGTCCTCGTTGCACATGTCCTTGGTGAACACGGGCAGTTTCGACGGTTTGTCCAACACGATCATCTCGCTTTCGTGGCTTCACGTATTCAAAACAGTATATGTAAATCCCGAGGATTTAACCAGAGCTCTCGATCTTAACTCCGGCGTCGCGTAGTAAAACACCCAATAGCCCCCAGAAAAAGTCTTCGCCAGGATAACCTTCGATCCGGCCGATTTCTTGACCGTCCTCCAGCAATACAAAGGTCGGCGTATAGAAAAGGGGCCGATCCAGGGTAATCCCTTCGGGCGTGGTTGCGTGGATATCCGTTCGTTGCAATGGGGCAGCTTTACCTTCGGCTGTCAGCGGGTAGATCCCGGATATTTCGGCGTCCCAGCGGGCGCACCACATGCACCCGTCTTCTTCGGCCATCAGCAATACCATTTCGGCCCGCGACGCAGCAGGCCAGGCCAGCAGTGTGACTACGAATAATGTCTGCAACACGTGACGCATCAAAAGCTCCGATTGACCTGGGTGACACATCTTTACTATTTTGAATGTGTGAATAGTAACCTGTCTGGACGGATTTGACCATGCTCGACATCACGTTTGCAGGGGCTTTGATCGCGGGGCTTTTGTCTTTCCTGTCCCCCTGCATTCTGCCCATTGTCCCGTTCTACCTCAGCTATCTGGCGGGCGTCGGGATGGAGCAGATTTCGGCCGGTTCGACGATCACCCCGGATGTTCGCCGCCGGGCGACCCTGTCAGCGATAGCTTTTGCCGCCGGGATCATCACGGTCTTCATGGCGCTTGGCGCCACGGCGTCGATCTTCGGTCAGCTGGTTCGTGCTTATTTCGACATTCTGCGATGGATCGCTGCGCTCATCATCATCGCGATGGGCCTGCATTTTCTGGGTCTTTTCCGTATCGGCTTCCTGTATCGGCAGTTTCGCGCAGACATCGGTGAGACGACAAATGTAAGCGTGATCGGGGCATATGTTCTGGGGCTGGCTTTTGCCTTTGGCTGGACGCCTTGCGTCGGGCCGGTTTTGGCGGCGATCCTGTTCACGGCGGCTGGAACCGAGACCGCTTGGCGCGGTGCCGTGCTTTTGTTCGTCTATGGGGTTGGCATGACAGCGCCGTTTGTTCTGGCAGCCTTTCTGGTTCGGCCCTTCATGCAATGGATGGCACGTTTCCGGAAACATCTGGGAATGATTGAAAAGGCGATGGGTGTCTTGCTGATTCTTTTTGGCATCCTGATCGCGACCAATTCCATAAATCTAATCGCACAATGGATGCTGGATCACATGCCTTGGCTGGCGGCCATTGGCTAATTCGGGAGAACACCATGAAACGGATAGTATTGTTCTTGATTGCAGGGCTGTTTGCTGGGGCGGTTTACGCAGCTGAACTGGGGGATGACGGTCTGCATAAAACGCCGTGGATGCGAGACACGTTCAAAGACCTTCGTGAAGACCTTGAAGAAGCGAGGGGGGAAGGCAAGCGGCTGGTTCTGTTCATTGAACAACAGGGCTGCATCTACTGCAAAAAGATGCATGAAGAGGTTTTCCCGCAACCCGACCTGTCTGCGTATATCGAAGAAAACTTCTTTGTCGTTCAGCTGGACCTACACGGAAGTACGATGGCCACCGATTTTGACGGAGAAGAAGCCGAGCAAAGATCACTGATGCGCAAATGGGGGATTCTGTTCACCCCTACATTGGTTTTCTTACCTGAGGACGTGTCAGAGGATGCCACAGCAATCGAAGCGGCCGTTGCGGTCATGCCCGGGGCGTTCTCGAAGGGAACGACCCTCGATCTTTTTACCTGGGTCAATGAAAAACGGTACGAGCTTGATAACGGGGAAGATTTTCAACGGTATCACGCGCGCCGCATTCAAGAGAGAAACAATGTTTCGCAAGATTGACGTGTTGCAATATAAATAAAAAAATTCATTAAGATGAATTTAATGTTGCGATGAACCCTGCCCGTCGACTACGGTACACAGAGGCTTTGGGTCGCAAAGCGCCATCGGCGCGGTAGCAAATGGGAGGGATCATGAAGCTGAGACACTTGACTTTGGCTTGTATCATAACAGGCAGTGCCGCCATCGCGGCAGAAACAGGACCAAAAGACGTACAGTTCGACGATTATGGTGCGATCGAGGCTTCATTGACCGGCGTCGCCGGCGATGCGGCAAACGGTGCGGTCATCGTGGGCGAGAAATCCAAGGGCAACTGTGTGGCCTGTCATCAGGTCACGGCTTTGGCGGATATTCCGTTCCATGGCGAAGTCGGTCCGCTGCTGGATGGGGCCGGGGATCGGTGGTCCGAGGCGGAGCTTCGAGGACTGGTCGCAAATGCCAAGATGACGTTTGACGGAACGGTCATGCCGGCTTTCTACAAGGATGACGGCTATATCCGTCCGGGCGACGCCTATACGGGCAAAGCCCCGTCAGGGCCTTTGACGTCAATCCTGACTGCACAGGAAATCGAGGACGTCGTCGCGTTCCTCGCAACCCTTAAAGAACAATAATCACGCTTTCAGGCGTGAATTCGTGAGGATCCAAAGGAGATTGAAAATGGAATTTTCTCGTCGCGAGACTCTGGCTCTTGGTCTGGGCGCTGCGGTCCTGACCCTGATGCCGTTCCGCGCAAATGCGGCTGCGGAAGACGCGATAGCCGCGTTTACTGGCGGTGCAGACGTGGCTGACGGCGGTGTGACGCTGACGGCGCCGGAAATTGCCGAGAACGGAAATACCGTTCCGATCGAAGTCAGCGCGCCGGGTGCGGCAGCAATTCTGATCGTAGCGGCTGGAAACCCCGAGCCCGGCGTTGCCACGTTCAACTTTGGCCCGCTGGCTGCTGCGCAGGCGGCTTCGACCCGCATTCGTCTTGCAGGAACGCAAGATGTCATTGCTGTGGCCAAAATGGCTGATGGTAGCTTTGCCAAGGCTTCGGCAACCGTAAAAGTGACAATTGGCGGCTGCGGCGGCTGATCGCCACGCGCCCTGAAGAACAGGAGAAAAACCAATGGCATCCGGTGTAAAACCCCGCGTCAAGGTTCCAAAAACAGCCGCTGCTGGCGAAGCAATCACGATCAAAACGCTGATCAGCCACAATATGGAAAGTGGCCAGCGTAAGGATAAGGAAGGCAACGTCATTCCGCGTTCGATCATCAATCGGTTCACCTGCGAATTTAACGGAGAACTGGTGATAGACGTGACGATGGAGCCGGCGATTTCGACAAACCCGTATTTTCAGTTCGATGCAACCGTGCCTGAAGCCGGGGAATTCGTTTTCACCTGGTATGACGATGACGGGTCCGTTTACGACACAAAAAAACCGATCGAGATCGCCTGACGGCTCGACCGTAACGGCAGATCAGCGCCGGTGGTAAAAACCTGCGCTGATCACCCAAGGGAGGAACGCAATGAATAAAAAAGCACTCACGGCGATCGCGGCAGTTCTGGCTTTCCCGGTTTCAGTGGCAGCTGGACCTGACGAAGACAAGCTGGTGATCAACGAAGAACTGGAAATGGTTTCGGTGACCGAGGCCCCGGCCCATGTCGAGAACTTCGATACGATCTATTCGGGGTGGCATTTCAGGACCGATGAAACGCAGGCGTTGCAGATCGACGATTTCGACAACCCGGCTATGATTTTTGTCGACCAGGCCGCTGATCTTTATGAGGCTGTAGATGGCGCGGCTGGCAAAAGTTGCTCTTCGTGCCACGATGATGTGGAAAGCTTCAAAGGGCTGCAAGCGTCCATGCCGAAGGTCGATGCGGAAACCGGCAAGCTGGTTGTGATGGAAGATCTGATCAACAAGTGCCGTACGGAACGCATGGAAGCAGATGCGTGGAAATGGTCTGGTGCCGATATGCAGGGCATGGTCGCGCTGATTGCCTTTCAGTCACGAGGGCTGCCCATGAATGTCGCCATTGACGGCGATGCTGCTCCTTATTGGGAGCAGGGCAAGGAAATGTACTACACCCGATATGGTCAGCTGGAGTTGAGTTGCGCCAACTGTCACGAAGACAATTGGGGCAACATGATCCGGGCCGACCATCTGAGCCAGGGGATGATCAACGGTTTCCCGACTTATCGTCTGAAGCAGGCCAAGCTGATCTCGCGTCACAACCGCTTCCGCGGCTGTATTCGTGATACACGCGCTGAAACCTTTGCCGAAGGTTCCGACGAATTCCGGGCGCTGGAGCTTTACGTAGCATCGCGCGGCAACGGCCTTTCGGTCGAAACGCCGGCCGTGCGTCAGTAACAAAGAACCAGCGCCGGGATTTCCGGGCGCGGGTTTTTCATTTCTACTACATTCACACATTTATATGTGAAACAGGAAAGCCGACAAATGATATCGCGACGTGATTTTCTACAGGTCTCCATGGCGGCCTCAGCGCTGTACGGGGCATCCGGTTTCGGGAACTGGGCAAGGCTGGCGGCCCAGCAAAGCCTGACCCAGGACCAGTTGCTGGAATTTGAGACCTTCGGAAATATCAGCCTGATTCACATCACGGATATCCACGCGCAGCTCAAACCGATTTACTTCCGCGAGCCCGAGGTCAACCTGGGCATCGGAGACGCGCGCGGGCAAATGCCGCATGTGACGGGGGCCGCATTTCGCAAGGCTTACGGGATCGAAGATGGCAGCCCGTCCGCCTATGCGCTGACTTACAATGACTTTGCTGCATTGGCGAAGACCTATGGCCGCGTCGGAGGGCTTGACCGGGTCTCGACCGTTATCAACGCCATCCGTGCCGACCGGCCAGATGCGTTGTTGCTGGATGGGGGCGACACCTGGCATGGCTCGTATACCTGCTATCAGACAGCGGGTCAGGACATGGTCAACGTGATGAATGCACTCAAGCCCGATGCGATGACATTCCATTGGGAGTTCACGTTGGGCAGCGAGCGGGTCAACGAGATCGTTGAAGGTTTGCCTTTTGCGGCGCTGGGTCAGAATATTTTTGACGCGGAATGGGATGAACCTGCGGAGCTTTTCAAACCCTACAAGTTCTTCGAACGCGGCGGGGCCAAGGTTGCCGTCATCGGACAGGCTTTCCCGTATATGCCAATTGCCAACCCCAGTTGGATGTTCCCGGAATACTCGTTCGGGATCCGGGATGAGAACATGCAGGCCATGGTGGACGAGGTGCGCGACGCAGGTGCCGATGTTGTCGTCGTCCTCAGCCATAACGGCTTTGACGTGGACAAAAAGATGGCGAGCCGCGTTCAGGGGATTGATGTAATCCTGAGCGGTCACACCCATGACGCTTTGCCTGAACCGGTTCTAGTCGAAAAGACGCATATCATCGCGTCTGGCTCGAACGGCAAATTCGTCAGCCGCGTTGATCTGGACGTGCGGGATGGCCAGATGATGGGGCTGAAGCACAAGCTGATCCCGATCTTTTCAGACGTCATCGCGCCTGATCCGGCAATCACTGCCCTGATCAACGAACAGCGCGCACCATATGATGCGGCACTAAGCGAAGTGATCGGCAAGACGGACTCGCTGCTGTATCGGCGCGGAAACTTCAATGGCACGTGGGACGATCTGATCTGCGATGCACTGATCAGCGAGCGCGAGGCGGATATTGCCATGTCGCCGGGTGTGCGCTGGGGTCCGTCGATCCTACCCGGTCAGGAGATCACGCGTGAGGATATCTGGAATGTTACTTCGATGTCCTATCCGAATGCGTATCGTACGGAAATGACGGGTGAATTCATTCACGTGATCCTCGAGGATGTTGGCGACAACCTGTTCAACCCCGATCCCTATTACCAGCAGGGTGGCGACATGGTGCGTGTCGGCGGCCTTGGATACCGTATCGATGTCACCAAACCGCAAGGGCAGCGGATCAGCGACATGACCCTGCTCAAGACAGGTGAGGCGATTGATCCGGCGAAATCCTATGTTGTGGCCGGTTGGGCCAGCGTCAACGAGGGCACCGAAGGCCCGCCCATCTGGGATGTCGTCGAAAACCACATTCGTAATCAGGGCACCGTCACCGTCGAGCCGAATACATCGGTCGAGGTGATCGGAGCCTGACAGCGCGAACCGAATGTCAAACATTGAATACAAGATTTGCTGATCGAATGACGGAGGCAAACAAAATGAGCGAGAATCCAAGGGCAAAAGCCCCATCGCGTCGCCAGTTTCTAAGCGGTGCTGCCGCGGTTGGCGTAGGTGCGGTCGGTGCCTCAGCGGCGCGCGCCGCAGGCCCTGACCCGCTGATCACTCAGGTTCAGGAATGGGCACAGGCAACGGGCGAAGGTGTAGATGCAACCCCCTACGGCCTGCCAATCCAATTCGAGAGTGATGTCGTACGGCGCAACGTCGAGTGGTTGACCGCAGACACAATCAGTTCGATCAATTTCACGCCGATCCACGCGCTGGACGGCACGATCACCCCGCAGGGATGCGCATTCGAGCGGCACCATTCGGGTGCGATCGAACTGAGCAAGGCGGACTACCGTCTGATGATCAACGGTCTGGTCGAAACTCCGCTGATTTTCACATATGAAGATCTGGAACGTTTCCCGCGCGAGAACCGTATCTATTTCTGCGAATGCGCTGCCAATACGGGTATGGAATGGGCCGGTGCGCAGCTCAACGGCGCGCAGTTCACGCACGGAATGATCCACAACATGGAATATTCCGGTGTTCCGCTGCGCACTCTGCTGGAAGAGGCCGGGGTAAAGCCCGAAGGCAAATGGGTTTACGTCGAAGGCGCGGATGCTTCCTCGAATGGTCGCTCGATCCCGCTGGAAAAGGCGATGGATGACGTACTTGTAGCATTCAAAGCCAATGGTGAGGCTTTGCGTAAAGAACACGGATATCCCGTTCGTCTTGTCGTTCCCGGCTGGGAAGGCAACATGTGGGTCAAGTGGCTGCGCCGGGTCGAGGTCACCGAGATGGCTATCGAAAGCCGCGAAGAGACATCCAAGTATACGGATACTCTCGAAGACGGAACATCACGCAAGTGGACATGGGTCATGGACGCCAAATCGGTCGTCACATCGCCCAGCCCGCAAGCGCCGATAACCCATGGACCCGGGCCGTTGGTGATCACCGGGTTGGCCTGGTCCGGGCGGGGCTCGATTACCGGCGTCGACGTGTCGGTGGATGGTGGCAAGAACTGGGTTCCGGCCCGTCTGGCGGCGCCCGGAACAGACAAGGCGCTGACCCGGTTTTATCTGGACCATAACTGGGACGGTTCAGAGATGCTGTTGCAGGCCCGCGCCAAGGATTCGACCGGTTACGTCCAACCCAGCAAAGCTCAGCTGCGGGATGTGCGAGGCGAGAACTCGATCTACCACAACAATTGTATCCAGACCTGGTGGATCAAGGAAAATGGAGAGGCGGAAAATGTCGAAGTATCGTAAGCTATTGGCCGCCTCGGCCCTTGGGTTGTGCGTAGCGGTTCCGGCCCATGCAGACAAGCTAGGGCTTGGGCGCCCTGCGTTGCCCGAAGAAATCGCGGCATGGGACCACGACGTTGCACCTGACGGAACCGGATTGCCCGAAGGTTCCGGCGACGTGTTCACCGGTGAAGAGGTCTTTGCCGAAAGGTGCGCGATCTGTCATGGCGATTTTGCTGAAGGTGTGGACAACTGGCCGAAACTGGCGGGCGGCGAGGGCACGCTTGCAGATAAGGACCCGCTGAAAACAGTGGGCTCCTACTGGCCGCACCTTTCGACGGTATGGGACTATGTGAACCGTTCGATGCCGTTTGGAGATGCACAATCGCTGCAGCCTGACGATGTTTACGCGATTGTCGCCTATATCCTGTATTCCAATGACATCGTCGATGATGAGTTCACGCTGTCGCACGAAAATATCCTTGAAGTGGAAATGCCGAATGCCGGGGGTTTCATCGTGGATGACCGCGAAACGGCCGAGGCGCATTTCTGGACGGATGAGCCATGCATGACGGATTGCAAAGAAGGCGTGGAAATCACCATGCGCGCCGCCGTTCTGGATGTAACGCCTGACGAAGCCGGGGTTGAAAGCGCGGACCCGGCATCTGTTTCCGAGGAAGCACCCGTCGAGGTCGTAGAAGCCGCTGACGACACAGCGGCACTTGATCCCGAAATGATCGAAAATGGCGAAAAAGTTTTCAAGAAGTGCAAGTCATGCCATCAGGTCGGCGAAGGGGCCAAGCATCGCACGGGTCCGGCATTGAACGGCGTTGTCGGTGCCAATGCGGCCGCCGTCGAAGGCTTTAAGTACTCCAAGGCCATGAAAGCTGCCGCCGAGGATGGCTTGATCTGGACGGATGAAGAGATGGCCGCGTTTCTGGCTAAGCCTAAAGCCTACATGAAGGGGACACGTATGTCCTTTGCCGGGCTCAAGAAACAGGATGATATCGACGCGGTCATCGTTTACCTGAAATCTTTCGGCAGCTGATCATGCGGTGGCGGGGGGCAACAGGTGTCATATTTGCTGCGAGTATTCTGGCAACAGCTGCTGCCGCGACCGAGGACTTGGGCGATGCAGCAGCTGGCAAGCTTGTGTTTGCCCAATGCGAAGGATGCCATCAGGTCGGCGCGGGCGCTGAAAACAGGATCGGTCCGCACCTGAATGGTGTATTTGGCCGCCGGGCTGCCGGGCTTGAGGAGTTCAACTATTCCAAAAGCCTGATCCGTGCCGGGACTTCGGGGCTGGAATGGCACGCCGATACATTGTCGGCTTACATTGAAAACCCCCGCGCCTTCGCATCCGGCACCAGAATGAGCTTTCGCGGGCTCGAGAACGCGGAAGACCGGGCCAATGTAATTGCCTACTTGCGTGTGTTTTCCGACAACCCGCAAGACATCCCCGAAGCCGACCCAACGGCAAAGGGAACGGACCATTCCGTCAATCCCGAAATCCTCGCGATCCAAGGTGATCCCGAATATGGCGAATACCTGAGCAGCGAATGCACGACGTGCCACCAGATAGAGGGTGGCGATGATGGGATTCCTTCGATCGTTTACTGGCCCGACCAGGATTTTGTTGTCGCCATGCACGCCTACAAGGATAAGCAGCGGCCTCATCCCGTCATGCAAATGATCGCGGGCCGCCTGAGCAACGATGAGATCGCGGCACTGGCCGCTTACTTCAACAATCCACAGTGACAATGCCTAAGGGGAGGAAACGCGATGACACTCAACAGACGGACATTTCTGGGAACCGCAGGGGTACTTGCCGCCGGGCTGTCGGCCCCGATGGTGCTGGCGCAGGGCAAGCCCCGTGTCGTGGTGGTCGGGGGCGGGGCAGGCGGCGCAACCGCGGCCCGCTATATCGCCAAAGACAGCAAGGGTGAGATTGACGTCACCCTGATCGAGCCGTCCAGAACATATTACACCTGTTTTTTCTCGAACCTGTATCTGGGCGGGTTTCAAGAGCTTTCGGACATTGCGCACAGCTATGGCACGCTTGCTGCAAAATACGGTATCAACGTTGTTCACGATTGGGTCGTGGGCGTCGACCGCGACGCCAAAACTGTCTCATTGGCGGGTGGCGGATCCATTCCTTATGACAAATTGATCCTGAGCCCGGGTATCGACTTTGTCGATGGCGCGGTCGAGGGGTGGGGTGTAACTGCACAGAACAAGATGCCGCATGCGTATAAGGCGGGCTCTCAAACCGAGCTGTTGAAGGCGCAGGTTCTGGCGATGCCCGAAGGTGGAACCTTTGCGATGGTCGCACCGCCGAACCCGTACCGTTGCCCGCCCGGACCTTATGAGCGGGTTTCGATGGTTGCGCATGTTCTGAAGGCGAACAATCCGACAGCGAAAATCATCATTGCCGATCCGAAAGCCAAATTCTCCAAGATGTCTTTGTTCCAGGAGGGGTGGGCCGACCACTACGAAGGCATGATCGACTGGGTCGGAGAGGATTTTGGCGGCGGCAATGTCTCGGTCAATCCGGATGCCATGACGGTGACCATCGACGGTGAAGAAACCAAGGTCGACGTCTGCAACGTGATCCCGGCCATGAAAGCCGGGCGTATTGCGGAAATGGCCGGTGTAACCGATGGCAACTGGGCACCGGTGAACGCGGCGGACATGTCATCGAAAGTTGATCCTGACATCTATGTCCTTGGTGATGCCAGCCAGCAAGGCGACATGCCGAAATCCGGTTTCTCGGCCAACAGCCAGGCGAAAGTCTGTGCCAACGCCGTTCGTGGCGCATTGACCGGATCAAAGATCTTCCCGGCCAAGTTCTCGAACACGTGCTGGTCGCTCATTGATACGGATGACGGGGTCAAGGTCGGTGCGACTTATGAGGCGACGCCTGAAAAGATTGCCAAGGTGGATGGGTTTATCAGCCAGACCGGCGAAGATTCCGACCTGAGAAAAGCAACCTACCAAGAGTCGCTGGGTTGGTATGCTGGTATCACATCGGACATGTTCGGCTAAGAAACGCCAAGGCTTTGACCGGTGTCAAAGTCTTGGCGGTGAAATCTGAAGAAATGTGGTTCAGGAGGAGGAACATCATCATGAAACACTTTATCGCATCAGCCGCATTTTCAGTTGTATTGGCAAGCCAGGCTTTTGCTGAGGAAGTCATTGCGGTTCCCTTTGACGGTAGCTTTGATGATGCAACCTTTGCCGTTGAATCAGCAATTGTTGGGCAGGGGCTGGTTATCGATTATGTGAGCCATGTTGGCGATATGCTGAACCGGACGGGGGCGGATGTCGGCAGCGACAAGCAGATCTTCGCAGCCGCTGAAATATTTATCTTCTGTTCCGCAAAGCTCTCGCGCGAGATGATGGAGGCCGACCCGATGAATATCGGATATTGCCCCTACGGGATCTTTGTGGCCGAGGACGAAGGCGGTGTCAAAGTGGGTTACCGAAGCTATCCTGACGGACCGATGGAGAAAGTCGAAGCCCTGTTGGCCGGTATCGTCGAAGAAGCCGTTGGAAACTGAAATGAACTACCAAGAGTATTTTCGTGACCAGCTGAGGCAATTGCAGGACGAAGGAAACTACCGGGTCTTCGCTGAGCTTGAGCGTCATTGCGGCGCCTTTCCAACTGCACACAATCATGCAGAAAACGGACCTGAGAAAGTTACGGTCTGGTGCTCGAACGATTATCTGGGAATGGGTCAGCATCCAAAGGTTCTGGCAGCCATGCACCGGGCGATTGATGGCTGTGGCGCAGGGGCTGGCGGGACCCGGAATATTTCGGGGACCACCCATGAACATGTTCTGCTCGAGCAGGAGCTTGCAGATCTGCATGGCAAGGAAGCAGCGCTGCTTTTTACGTCCGGGTATGTTTCAAATTGGGCTGCATTGGGAACTCTGGCCTCGCGAATTCCCGGTATCACGGTTCTGTCCGACGAATTGAACCACGCATCGATGATCGAGGGTATCCGCCACAGTCGTTGCGCAAAGCGGGTCTGGAAGCATAACGATTTGAAGGACCTTGAGCGACATCTCATGGAACTGCCGTTCAACGCGCCAAAACTGATCGCGTTTGAAAGTGTGTATTCGATGGATGGCGATATCGCACCGATTGCCGAAATCTGCGATCTGGCGGATCGGTACGGCGCGATGACCTATCTGGACGAAGTTCATGCAGTAGGGCTTTACGGCCCGCGCGGTGGCGGCATTGCCGAACGCGAAGGGTTGATGGATCGCCTGACAGTCATCGAAGGCACGTTGGGCAAAGCGTTCGGCGTGGTTGGTGGGTATATCGCGGCGTCAAAGGAACTTGTCGACTTTGTCCGTTCCTTTGCCAGCGGGTTTATCTTTACTACCGCGTTGCCACCGGCCGTCGCCGCCGGCGCAGCAGCATCCGTTCGGCACCTAAAGCAAAGCAATGCGGAACGGTGTTTGCATCAGCAACGCGTAAGCGAGGTTCGAGGCAGGCTGGACGCTTTGGGCATTCCGCACACGCCCAACCCAAGCCATATTATCCCGGTCGTGGTCGGTGACCCGGTCAAGTGCCGCTTCATCTCGGATGTTCTGATGCGCGACTATGGGATTTATATCCAGCCGATAAACTATCCCACTGTCCCGAAAGGCACCGAACGTCTTCGGATCACACCGTCGCCTGTACATTCGTCAGAAGATGTGACCCGGTTGGTCGAGGCATTGGGTGCGTTGTGGACACAGTGTCAGCTTGCGCGCAAGCCAATGGCTGCACAGTGAGAACTTGACGAAAGGCAAAGACGGGCACGTAAAAAGGTGAGAGTTTTTGTCTATGGAACGCCTCATCGAACTGCTGGGAGATTCGGGCACATTGGCTGTCGCCGGTTTGCTTGTTGGCATCCTGTTCGGAGTTACCGCTCAGAAATCTCATTTCTGTTTGCGGGCATCCACTGTTGAAGTCGCCGAGGGCGAACTTGGGCCCCGTCTGGCCGTCTGGCTGATCGCATTCACGTCGGCGCTGACCCTGGTTCAGGGGTTCGTTTCGATTGAATGGCTGGATTTGTCCGGGGCGCGTTCGATTGCGTCAACAGGCAGCCTGAGCGGGGCGGTGATCGGCGGTCTTATGTTTGGCGTCGGAATGATTTTGGCGCGCGGATGCGCGTCGCGCCTGTTGGTGTTGGCCTCATGCGGCAATCTGCGGGCAATGGTGACGGGGTTGGTTCTGACGTTGGTCGCGCAAGCGGCTTACACAGGTGTGCTCAGCCCCGCGCGCGAGGCGCTGTCCGGTCTTTGGACGATCACTGGTGGCAATGCGCGCGACCTTTCGGCACTACTTGGGTTTTCGCCTATCGCATACACAGTCTTTGCCGCAGGGACATTTGTTCTGGCCGTTGCCTTTGCAGTGCGCCAGCAGGTGACAATGACAAGGATTGTCACGGCAGCCGGAGTTGGTGTCGCCGTGGCGCTTGGCTGGTTGATGACATTTGCGATTGCACAAGCCTCTTTCGAAGTCGTGCCGGTGTCTTCGGTCACGTTCACTGGCCCGGCAACGGATACTTTGATGGCGCTGGTGGCCGAGCGGAACGTTGCGCTGTCCTTTGGCATTGGTCTGGTTCCGGGCGTTGCAATTGGCGCCGCTTTTTCTGCCGTTCTTTCCGGCGAGTGGAAGATCGAACAGTTCGGTCCGGATACTCCGATGGAGCGTTACCTTGTCGGGGCTGTCTTGATGGGTTTTGGTGCAATGTTGGCGGGTGGCTGCGCCGTTGGTGCCGGATTGTCCGGGGGATCGGCCTTGTCGCTGACTGCGTGGCTTGCCGTCTTCTCGATGTGGGTCGGGGCCGTGGCCACCCATCGGATGATGATGCGAATGCCCGTTCTTCGGCGGTCCTGACTTATTCGAATTCCATCTGTTCGTAGACACGACCGGCGTTTTTTGTAGCCAGTTCTTCGAACGTGTCCAAATGGGCGTAAGGGGATTGGTCGACGTAATAGGCCTCGGCCAGATCGCCGCCAGCATCCATATGTTCCTGTATCTTCGCGCGCAGGTAGATCAGGTAGTCGCGTGTATACCGGCGCACCTGATCCATGTTCGTAGGATGACCGTGCCCGGGGATCACATATGTGGCTTCCAGTGCTTCGAACTCATTGTCCCAGGTCTCAAGCCAATCTGCGGTGTAGGTGTCCTGAAAGATCGGCAGCATACGTTCGTGAAATGCCATGTCACCGGCGATGACAAGGCTTTGATTGGGCAACCAGATCGAAATGTCGCCGGGACTGTGCGCAGGTCCAAGATGTTTGGCTTCGATACGAAAATCACCGAGTTCGACGACGTATTCATCGTCAAACGTTTCGGTCGGACCGGTTAAAACCGTTCCTTCTGCCTTGTCCTTGTTATATGCCTGCATCCCTGCAAGGATTTGCGGTCCATATTCTTCGAATTCAGCCGCCGCATCTGAATGAGCGACGATGGGCACCCCAAGTTCCGACCAGTAGGCGTTCCCCAGCATGGCGTGCCCCTGACCGTTTTCGTTGAAGACAAGCTTCACGGGCTGATCCGTGATCGCTTGAATTTCCTTGTGAAGCGCTTCGGCAAGCACATAGGCCGCGCCACCGTTGATGACGACAACACCCTCTCCGGTCACGACGAAGCTGAGGTTATTGTTGTGGCCTGAATTCTCATAGGTCGGGGGTGCGGTTGCACCGATGGCGGAAAAGACGCCGGGAATAAATTCCACAGGTTTCGAGTAAAGAACGCTCTGCGGGTACTGGTGTGCAATATCCTCACTGGCCCAGGTTTGCGTGGCCAAGGTACAGGCAATCAACAAAGCGCGCATCATGCAGGCTCTCCAATAAATCGATAGGTTGAACCGGCCTTTTCGACACGGCCAATTCCGCCATTTGGCAAATGGAATCCAATAACCTTCATTTGGGCATGAGAAATCTGATCCAGCAGCGATTTCCGGGCACTTGCCGCGGCGTCAGGGTCCTGATCCGTACCGCTGCGCCAGTCCGGACGCTCGAACGCGACGTGCGGATTGCCGAGCGCATCGCCGACGACCATCACCGCGTCACTGCCTTTGCGAATTTCGAACGCCATATGTCCGGGCGTGTGCCCGAAACTAGCGCGTGCTGCGATACCGGGAAGGATTTCCTGCCCGTCATCAAAGAACGCAACCATGTCTTCGATGGCTTCCATGCGCCGCTTTGCGCCCACCGCGAATGCCGTGCGGTCGGCTCCTATCGTGTCAACGGTTGCGGGATTCCACCAAAAGTCCCATTCCTTGCGGCCAAAATGATATCTGGCATTGGGAAAGAGGGGATCTCCGAAGTCGTCCAGCACACCCCAGATGTGATCCGGATGCGCATGGGTGAATATCACCTGCGTGACCTCATCCGGATATAACCCGACGGCGTCCAGAGTTTCCGGAAGTTTGCCAGCGGTTTGCATGAAATCCGGCCCGGCCCCAACGTCGAACAGTATGGTATTCTGGTCATCGCGGTAGAGCACAATGTTGCACTCGGGCTCGTATCTGGTCAGATCTGTTTGATGGCGGTTCAGAAGTTCTGTCAGCTCTGCCTCGGGCATTGCCCCAAAGACCATTTCGGGTGGCAATGACAAGTAGCCATCCGACAAAGTTGAAATCCTTGCCGATTGACCAAGTGTCATTTCCGCAATCGCAAAGCTGGGTCGCAGGCAGAGTGCCGCCAGACATGCGCCTTGGGACAGGAAGGTGCGCCGGGAGAAATTTGGGTCTCTGCTCATACATAATCATTAAGATGAATGTTTATATTTGTAAATGATGAATGGCGCGGTCGGCACATTCTATCTGGGGCTTTTCACCACCTGCGTTGAAACGTTCGAAGCGAGGTGTCGCATATCTGGCCCATCCCAAAGTACCTTCGACACGTCTTGGCGAAACAGATCCGGAAAGAACTACCTGGAGCGGCGGTGAAAACCTGACCATCGCGGCGCAGGACGTCCAGTTGCAGGTATAGGGCAACCGCCACGACTTGCCGGAGATTTCAACGCAAAGCGACCTACCAAGACGCTAAAATTGTGACGTCATCCAGCCAGTGCGTGCGGCAGGTGTTCAACCAAAGCCCGTTGCACGACCGCAAACCTTGGCGTGTGTGCGATTTCCTCAAGTGTCGCGACCCAAAGCGGAACCTCGATCCCGGGATCAATGTCGTTCAACCTGTGAAGCCGGGGATCAGCGTCGCCAATAAACGCAGGTAAAAAAGCTCTCCCCACACCGGATGCAACCATCTGCTGAAGCACCAGAAAACTGTCTGCTCCGTTCGTCATTTCATTGGCACGCACATGTTCAGCCAACCATTTCGCCGGAAGTGAACGGCTGAGTGCCCCATCAAGCCGCATCCATTTTTGGTCATGGGTACCGTTACAATAAACCCCAAAGTGCAAAGTTCCTGCGCGCTCTCCAGTCAAGCCTTCACCTAGTTGAACCGAAGGGCGGACAACTATGTCCGCGGTTAACCTGGTCAGATCATGGTGGCTGTTTCCGCTGAGGATCGTCAGTTCGAGGCTGGGATAGAGAGCGGAAATTGAGTTTAGTATCTGTGGCAGGACAAACTGGCAAAGGCTGTCCGTGGACGCGATACGCACATGACCCGTAGGCGAACGATTTGCGCCCACAACGGCGCGTTCGACCGAAAGCACGGCCTCTTCAACGCTTTCCATTGCGGACAGAATTGTTCTGGCTTCGGGTAGAACCGAATACCCTGACGGGTCTTTCCGAAAAACAACACAGCCATATCGGTGTTCGAAGGCGGCAACTCTGCGCAGGACGGTTGCATGTGCAACGCCCAGGGCTGTCGCCGCCGCATTCAACGAGCCGTGTTTGCTGACGGCGAGGGCATATCGAATATCGTCCCAGTTGTCGTTGTTCATAAATGAACAAGTGAGGCCGAATAACAAACAATTACAAGAAAAATCGTTCAAGCTATCATATGGCACATTAAACAGGGAGCCACACCATGATGAAGAAGTCTTCGATCTTTGCGGCAGGTCTTTTGTCCTTGGCCGTAGTTGGAACTGCAATTGCTCAGGATAGCGAAAACCCGGCTGTAAAAGCGCGGACTTCGATTATGCAGCTTTACGCTTTCAACCTTGGAACGCTGGGCGCCATGGCCAAGGGAGAGGCAGAATATGATGCCGAAGCGGCTACACGGGCCGCAAATAATATTGTTGTCGTGTCGCAGATCGACCAGTCTGCGATGTGGCCAGCCGGATCGGATAATGTGTCAGACCCGTCTACCCGTGCCTTGCCTGCAATTTGGGAAAACTTCGCAGATGTTGGGGCCAAAGGGCAGGCACTGGCCGACGCCGCTGTTGCGATGCAGGCTGCGGCAGGTCAGGATGTTGAAGCCCTGAAAGGGGCGATGGGTCAGCTTGGCGGAACCTGCTCTGCCTGTCACAAAGCTTACAGAGCACCGGAAAATTAAAGGAGAATTGATCAGTGCGGCGCATTCTACTTTTCGCCGTTCTGGTCATGCTTATGGTCGGGTTGGCCGGTTTGCTGTTGACCCGACCGCAAAGGGTTGATCCAGCCCGGTTGGCGGGTCTGACCCCCGACGTGACCAGAGGGGCGTCTGTCTTCTATTCAGCAGGATGCGCCTCATGCCACTCGGCCCCGGATGCCAGCGAGGAAGGAAAGCTTATTCTTTCCGGCGGGCGGCGGTTCGAAACGGATTTTGGTACGTTTGTAGCTCCAAACATCTCCAGTGATCCAGACGCCGGAATTGGATCATGGTCCGCGCTGGATCTGGCCAATGCCCTGAAACACGGAACAGGCCCCAAGGGACAGCATTATTACCCGGCCTTCCCCTATACGTCTTATGCCAAGATGACGGTCGAGGATGTTGCGGCGCTTCATGCGTTTTTGAACACCCTGCCTGCGTCTGACGCGGCAAATATCCCGCATGACATTGGGTTCCCTTTCAATATCCGGCGCGGGCTGGGGTTGTGGAAACTTCTGTTTTCAGACTCGGGCTGGGTGGTTGAAGGTGATCTGACCGACCAGCAAATCCGAGGCCGGTATTTGGTGGAAGCTTTGGGGCACTGCGCAGAATGCCATACACCACGAAACGGACTGGGAGGGTTGAAGCGGGGTCTATGGCTGACCGGAGCGCCAAATCCGAATGGAAAGGGGCGCATCCCCGGTTTGACCACCGCCCAGCTTGACTGGTCCGAGGCTGACATCGCTGAATATCTGAAATCCGGTTTCACACCGGATTATGACAGCGCTGGTGGCGAAATGGTCGAAGTCATCGAGAACACCTCGAAACTAAGCGATGAAGACCGATTGGCCATTGCTGCTTACCTGAAATCCGTTCCCGTTCAGTGAATTGACTAATGGTTGCAGAAACTCAGGATTTTGTCAGCGCAGGTCTTATGACGCTGGTTCAAACCAGCACGTCTACGTTGCTCAGATCTCTGGCAATGCGGATCAGCGGGCATTGTTTTCCTATGGTTAAGCGCCCCGCGTCGGATAATCCCATTACTTCGGCGGGTATACGCGTCGCGGATGCCAATGCGACTTCCAGCGGCACTTCGGCTTGCGTGGTCAGAACACGCAGCGCTGTGGTCAAATCTAGATCAGCCCCTGCCAAAGTACCATCGGCCAGTGTCAAACGCCCGTCTTTGCGGGAAATGCGGCGGCCTTCCAGTTCGAACATGCGCTGGTCCGTGCCAGCCGGCGCCATCGCATCGCTGACCAGAAATATCCGGCCTGGGCCCCGCTTGGCGGCCCAGGCTGTGCGCATGGCTTCAGGGTGAACGTGAATACCGTCGGCGATTAGCCCGGCGTTTAATCGACCCGCGGCCAGAACCGCCCCGACAAGCCCGGGAGATCGATTGCCCAGTTGACTCATGGCGTTGAACAGATGCGTGGCACAGGACGCACCGGCCTCGGCATAAGACAGGCAGGTATCATAATCCGCGTCACTGTGGCCCAGCGAAACAACGGCACCTGCTGAGACCAGCGCTTTCACCTGCGCAATTGACACGTTTTCTGGCGCAACCGTCAGCATCAATGCGGGTAGCGCTTGTGCTGCCGCGACAAGCGTTGTCAGGTCCTCGTCATCCATGGGGCGGATCAGGGCTGCATCATGGGCACCTTTCCGAGCCACCGAAAGGTGTGGCCCTTCCAGATGCAGGCCAGCGATCCCCGGAACACCCGCAGCTACCGCCGCCTTGGCCGCTTCGATGGCGGCGCGGGTCTTGGCTGCGGTATCCGTGATCAGGGTGGGAAGAATCGAGGTTGCCCCAAGCGTCCGGTGCGCCTTGGCGATGCGTGCCAGTGTTTCGACAGACGGGGCGGCGTTGAACATCACTCCGCCGCCGCCATTCACTTGCAGGTCAACATAGCCGGGGGCCAGTATGTCGCCTTGCAGATCGACAAGCTTGCCAGCGCTTGTCTTTACGTCAAAGCCAATATCGGTGATGCGGCCAGCCTCCAGCCGCAGTGCGGCACCGTCACGCAAACTGGTGCCGTCATAAACAAGCCCGCCGTGGTAGATGGTCGCCTGGACGCTCATACCGTTTCCGTCACTTTCCGCAGGTGACGTGGCGCATCCGGGTTGATCCCGCGCTGTACTGCGACCTGCTCGACCATTGAATAAAAGGACACGATAGCTGCCACCGGGTCCGTTAGCCAATGATCCGTGCGGACATGAGGCAGCACCTCGGCCTTTGTGACCAATGGGCTGGTGGCAAATACCTGTGCCCCTTTGGCCGCGAGCGTGTCGGCAACCTCGGCCAACAGCGGCTCTGCCGGATCATTGGCGGCAAAGGCAATAACCGGAAATCCGCCTTCCACGATCGAGACCGGGCCGTGCAGCACCTCGGCCGAGGAATAGCTTTCGGCATGGATCTGGCAGGTTTCCTTGAATTTCAGCGCGGCCTCGTTCGAGATCGCTACGCTTGGTCCGCGACCGAGCGTATAAAGCGAGCTTTGGGTGACGGCAGCCGCCGCTCTGCCCCAGTCACACCGTGTGGCGGCATCAAGGTGCTTTGGCAGGCCACGCAGCGCAGCCAGAAGATCTTTGTCGCCTTTCAGTTCCGCCAGTAGCCAAAGCCCGGCAACCAGCGAGGTCACGAAGGTTTTTGTCGCTGCTACACTAAGCTCGGGGCCTGCGTGCAGCGGCAAAGCCGCCTCAGCCGCCAGTGCAAGGGGGGAAGATGGGTCATTTGTGATTGCTACGGTGCTGGCCCCGGCCTTTCGGGCATTTTTCGTAAGCTGCACGATATCCGGGCTTTTTCCTGATTGTGAAACAGAAAGGCAAAGCGCCCCGGCCACATGCAGGTCAGCGCCATACACTGACGCGACCGATGGGCCGACGGATGCCATAGGCAAGCCAAGAAGCAATTCGCTTGCGTATTTCAGAAAGGTGCAGGCGTGGTCGGAAGAGCCGCGCGCCGCCGAAATCATGAACTTCAGCCCTCCGTTCCGGGCGACGTCCGCGGCTGTGCTCAGGGCATCTCCGCCATTGCTAAGCAATCGCTCGACGGCAACAGGAATCTCTTCGATTTCCTGACGCATCAGGGTCGTTTTCGGGGTCATCGGGGCAGCCTTTCCATCAGAATCGCAGATCATGGAGTAAGTCGCAGCTCAGCCACAAAGTCATAGGCATCGCCGCGATAGTTGGATTTTGTGAATTCGGCGACGCGCCCGCCTTCCAGATGGGAAATCCGCTGGATGCTCAACCCTGCCGCGCCTTCGGCGACACCAAGCAGAGCTGCATCTTCAGCCTCTAGATTAACGGCGGAAATCTTCTGGATGGCGCGAACAGGTCGGCAGCCGTTTTCTTCCAGAAGATCATAGAGTGAGTCGCGCACGGCAAGCGGGTTTGGCAGAATGTCCAATGGCAAAGAGGCACGTTCGACTGCCATGGGACGCCCGCCAGCCTCTCGCAGGCGGCAAATGCGCGCCACCTGTCCGTCAGCGGGCAGCCCGAGCACCGCCGTTTCCTCGGGTGATGGTAGAAAAACGCCCCGTTCCAACCACTTGGAGGTTGATTCCATACCGCGCAGGCGCATGTCCTCACTGAAAGACGTCAGATGCGAAAGCGATTGTTCCAATTTCGGCGCGGCGTTCCGTACGAAAGACCCGGAACCCTGCCGCTGTACGATTGCGCCCTGTTTCACCAGTTCCTGAATGGCCTTGCGCACGGTGACCCTGGACAGGCCGGTGATCTCGGCGATCTCGCGCTCGGGCGGTAATGAGGAATTCGGGGGAAGGACTCCAGCGTCGATGCCTTCTTCCAGCCGCTGGCGCAGCCGGACATAGCGCGGCCCGCCACCGTTCTCGAGCCAGTCGTCAGAAGCCAGAAAAGATGCTGCGTTCATGCCGAATGCTCCACTTGGAAAGCCCGGGCCAACGCGATGGCCCCGTCGATAGGCGCACCTTTGGGCTCTGTTACTGCGCCACGCGCACGATCCGGCAGATACGCCTCATAGTGAGGGCCAATACCCCCGGTCAGGCATAATGGCATGGCCGGGGTCCAGCCCATTGCTTCCAGTGCTTGCAAAAGATGCGCAGCACCTTCGTGCATAAGCGAAACCGCCCGCTCATCCCCTGACCTCGCCGCCGCTGTCACCTGTCGCGCGATCTGGCCGAATTCATGTGGTCGTGCCGCGGCCGCGAAAGCGACAATACCGCTTGTACTGCCAAATGCGTTCAGCAAGCCCTCAGTCAGGTTGGATTTTGGCACCAGCCCGTCCCATGCATCCAGCGTCACCGAAAGCGCTCTGCGCCCAATCCACTGAGCAGAGGCCTCATCCCCCAGCACAGAGCCCCAGCCACCGGCAAAGCGTCGGCCGGCTTGCGATTGCAGGGCCAGAAACGAACCCGTTCCGCAATGGGCGATTGCACCGTCGGTTGCTTGATGCGCGCCCGCCAGCGCAGGGTGGCGATCATCCTCGACCAGTATACTGTCCAACGGCAAATCCGCCGCCACCCGCTGGGCGATCTGATCACCTGTAACTCCCGCAAGTCCAAAATACGCCGGTATCGGCTTCAGGGTGCCGGGCTGAACACTGAGCTTAGTCGCAAGCATCTTCAGGCCGTCTTTCAGCCGTACAATCGCGCCATCATAATCGCTGGCGACGTTGGCGGGGCCAACCTCGACCACCTGTCGCTGCTGGCCATCGTCATAGGCGATCCGACAGTTCGTTCCGCCGCCGTCTGCTGCGATGATTGGATTATTTTTCGACCTAAGCATGATGATACCTATATAATGCCTATGTTGAGCTGTAAATGCCAAAGTAAATCCAATATGGGCGGAAAGATCGAAAATACGTTGAATTATAAGGCCAATAGCGGCTGAAAAAAAATTAGTGGACAAATGGTATTGTATAGGTATGCTTTCTGGCAACGAGGAGAAACACGTGCTGCCACACATCACCGAACAACTCCACCCGGACGCATACGATTTGGGTAACCGACCGCTGGAAGAGGCGGCGCTGGCCCTGTCCAGGGGTCAGCAGGAAGCGGCCGGTGCCCCGCAGGGCGCCCTGCGTGGGATATGCGACGGTGCCGACGCCATGGCCCGCAGTCTGGCATCAGGTGGTTCATTATATTACGCGGCGGCGGGGTCTTCGGGGCTGATGGCTGCGGCTGATGCAATGGAACTGGGCGGCACTTTCGGCATCGACGAAAACCGAATCCATATCCTGATGGCCGGAGGGTTGCCGCAATCCGCGCATATGCCCGGTGGAACCGAGGATGACACCGACGGGCTGGTTGAAGGGCTGGCCGGGCTTACCTGCAACGACACGGTCATTGCTGTCTCTGCCAGCGGCAGCACCCCTTATACACTTGAGGCCGCGCGACTTGCGCGTGCTGCGGGTGCCAGCACGATCGGGATAGCCAACAACCCGGGCAGCCCACTGTTGACGCAATGCGATCACGCGATTCTGCTTGCCACCCCGCCTGAGCTGATTTCAGGCTCAACCCGAATGGGCGCTGGTACGGCCCAGAAAATTGCGCTGAACATGCTGTCCAGCCTTATGGCAATCAAGTTGGGTCATGTTCACGAGGGGATGATGGTCAACCTGAGAGCAGACAATGCAAAGCTGCGCGCGCGTGCGACCGGCATCGTCGCCCGGATCGCCGGAGTTGATGCAAGCACCGCCCAAAACGCCCTGGCTGAAGCGCAAGGAGACACCAAATCCGCCATTCTCATCGCCGCTCGCGGCGTTTCACTGGCGGCAGCCAATGTGCGCCTGAAAGAAACGGGCGGAGTTCTGAGCGCGGCACTGACACCTGATAAATAACTGCAAACCAAATGGGAGAGTACAATGAAACGTAATAGCCTGAAACTGGCCTTGCTTGGTGGGACGCTGTTAGCCTCTGCCGCCTATGCCGAGGACGTCACGCTGACCATCGAAAGCTGGCGTAACGATGACCTGACCCTGTGGCAGGACCAGATCATCCCGGCCTTTGAAGCAAAACATCCTGGCATCAAAGTCCAGTTCACGCCGTCTGCCCCGGCAGAATACAACGCGGTTTTGAACTCGAAACTTGATGCGGGGTCTGCCGGTGACCTGATTACCTGCCGCCCCTTCGATGCTTCGCTGGCGCTTTATGAGGCCGGTCACCTGACCGATCTGTCCTCGGTCGAGGCGATGAACAACTTCTCGGACGTTGCAAAGTCTGCCTGGCAGACGGATGACGGTTCGGCCAGCTTCTGCGTGCCGATGGCATCGGTTATTCACGGCTTCATCTACAACAAGGACGCTTTTGCCGAGTTGGGCCTCGAAGTGCCGACCACAGAAGACGAGTTCTTTGCCGCTTTGGACAAGATCAAAGAAGACGGCACTTACATCCCAATGGCGATGGGTACCAACGACCAATGGGAAGCTGCCACGATGGGTTACAATAACATCGGGCCGAACTACTGGAAGGGTGAAGAAGGTCGTCAGGCGTTGATCGCAGGCGAACAGAAGCTGACGGATGAAGCCTGGACAGCCCCGTACGCAACGCTGGCCCGCTGGGGTGCGTATCTGGGTGACGGGTACGAAGCACAGACCTATCCCGACAGCCAGAACATCTTCACTTTGGGCCGCGCAGCCATCTATCCTGCGGGATCATGGGAGATTTCCGGCTTCAACGCACAAGCCGATTTCGAGATGGGTGCTTTCAAGCCGCCGGTTCAGAATGCAGGTGACACCTGCTATATCTCGGACCATACGGATATCGGCATCGGCATGAACGCGGCCACAAAGAATCCTGAAGCCGCTGAAACATTCCTGACCTGGGTCGCAAGCCCCGAGTTTGCTGAAATCTTCGGCAACGCTCTGCCCGGCTTCTTCCCGCTGTCGAGCACTCCGGTCGAGTTGCAGGACCCGCTGGCCAAGGAAATCGTCGGTTGGCGTGAAGAATGTGAATCGACCATCCGCTCGACTTATCAAATCCTGTCGCGCGGCACACCAAACCTCGAGAACGAGACCTGGGGCGCATCCGTTGCCGCGATCAAAGGTGCCAAGTCGCCTGAAGAGCTGGGTGCAGAACTACAGGCGGGCCTCGCCTCGTGGTACGCACCACATCAGTAAGCTGAACCATACCCGGGCAGCATGAGTTGCCCGGGTACGCCCGGCATTCCATTGAAAGCGCTCCCCATGACCCGCCCCCGCATCCGCTGGCATATCGTCGTGTTTCTGGCACCAGCCGTGCTTGTCTACACAGCGGTGATGATCTTTCCCCTGTTCAACACGCTCCGTCTGGCCCTTTACTCTGAGGTCGACCAGAGCCGCGTTTTTGTTGGACTGCAGAACTTTCAAACGCTGTTTTTCGATCCGATCTGGTCGGAACAGTTCTGGAATGCGCTGGGCAACAATTTCTGGTTCTTTCTGATTCACATGCTGGTGCAGAACCCCATCGGCATCGCGCTGGCAGCGCTGCTCAGCCATCCGCGCCTGCGATTTGCGGTGCTCTATCGGTCGGCGATCTTCATTCCAACAATCCTGAGCTTTGTGATCGTCGGATTTGCATGGAAACTGATCCTGTCGCCCATCTGGGGCATCGCTCCTTCGATGCTGGATGCGGTTGGGTTGAAATCCCTCTTTGCCCCGTGGTTGGGAAAGGAGGAATACGCTTTGACCACTCTGGCGCTGATTTCGGTCTGGCAGTTTGTCGGTATCCCAATGATGCTGATTTACGCGGCCTTGCTATCGATCCCTGAGGAAATCCTGGAAGCCGGGGAAGTGGATGGCATCACCGGTACAAGTGCCTTTTGGAAAATCAAGCTGCCGCTGATCCTGCCCTCGATCGGGATCATCTCAATTCTGACATTTGTCGGCAATTTCAACGCCTTCGATCTGATCTATGCTGCACAGGGCGCTCTGGCGGGGCCTGACTTCTCGACCGATATTCTTGGCACCTTCATGTATCGCACATTCTTTGGCTTCCAGCTGCAATTGGGTGATCCGCATATGGGTTCGGCCATCGCTGGTGCGATGTTTGCAATCATCCTGCTGGGTGTCTGTGTCTACCTTTTCGGCATCCAGACCCGGATGCGCCGGTACCAGCTGTAAGGAGCAGATGACATGAACAAGGCCCGCTCCAACCCGCTAAACACCTTCGCGATGCATGGTGCACTGATCTTCTATACGCTGATCGCACTGTTTCCGGTTTTCGTGATCCTGATCAACAGCTTCAAGACCCGCAAGGCGATCTTTCGCGAACCGCTGGCGCTGCCCGATGCCGACAGTTTTTCGATGATCGGGTATCAGACAGTGATGAAACAGGGGGATTTCTTCCTTTATTTCCAAAACTCTCTGATTGTGACCGTTGCATCCCTGACTTTGGTCCTGCTGTTTGGCGCAATGGCGGCTTATGCGCTGAGTGAGTACCGGTTCAAGGGCAACATGCTTATGGGTCTGTACCTGGCGCTTGGAATCATGATCCCGATCCGCATCGGCACTGTGGCCATCCTGGAAATGATGGTGGCGACCGGGCTGGTGAACACCCTGTGGGCGCTGATCCTTGTCTATACGGCGCAGGGCCTGCCCTTGGCGGTGTTCATCCTCAGCGAGTTCATGAAACAGGTGAGTGACGACCTCAAGAATGCGGGCCGCATTGACGGGCTAAGCGAATACACAATCTTCTTTCGGCTTGTGTTGCCGCTGGTGCGTCCGGCAATGGCAACGGTTGCCGTGTTCAACATGATCCCGATCTGGAACGATCTATGGTTCCCGCTGATCCTCGCCCCTGCGGAAGAGACCAAGACACTGACGCTGGGCAGCCAGGTCTTCATCGGTCAGTTTGTGACAGACTGGAATGCGGTCTTGTCAGCCCTTTCAATGGCGATCCTGCCGGTGCTGATCCTCTATGTGATCTTCTCGCGACAGCTTATCCGCGGCATCACGTCAGGAGCGGTGAAATGACCCGCGTCCTGATCGCAGGCCTTGGAAATATGGGGCTGAGCCATGCGCTGGCACATCACCACCACCCGGACGCACAGATTGTCGGGCTGGTGAACCGATCCGGCCGCGTGGATCACCCTGATCTGACGCGCTATTCGGTGTATTCAAGTTTTGAGGCCGCTCTGACCGAAACCAAACCGGATCTGGTTGTGGTTGCGACCTATTCGGACAGTCACGCGGATTACGCCTGCGCCGCGATGGAGGCGGGTGCGCATGTGTTTGTCGAAAAACCGCTCGCCACCAACGTTGCCGATGCGCGGCGTGTGGTCGAAACAGCGGCGCGTCTGAACCGTAAGCTGGTCGTGGGCTACATCCTGCGCCACCACCCATCCTGGATGCGTCTGATCGCCGAGGCTCGCACTCTGGGTGGCCCCTATGTGTTCCGTCTGAACCTGAATCAACAATCCTCAGGTCCTGAGTGGGAGACGCACAAGGCCCTGATGCAGACCACTTCCCCCATCGTGGATTGTGGTGTGCATTATGTCGATGTGATGTGCCAGATCACCGACGCAAAACCCGTTCGCGTCCATGGCATGGGTCTGCGCCTGTCGGATGAAATCGCGCCTGACATGTACAATTACGGCCAGTTTCAGGTCGTGTTCGACGACGGATCGGTCGGGTGGTACGAGGCTGGCTGGGGTCCGATGATGTCCGAAACCGCGTTTTTTGTGAAGGACATTGTCTCGCCCAACGGGTCTGTTTCGATCACCGACGGAAACAAGGGCGCGTCCGCAGACATCGATGGTCACACCAAGGTTGGTGGTCTTCTGGTTCACACGCCGCAGGGCGACAGGATTATCGACATGCCTGATGAACCCGGCCATCAGGAACTGTGCGATGCTGAACAAGCCTATATGCTGCACGCCATCGCCGAGGATATCGACCTGACCCGCCATATGTCCGACGCCGTACAATCCCTTTCCATCTGCCTGGCCGCTGATCAAAGCATCCGCACTGGCCAACCCGTTTCTCTTGAGGAGACCCGCCAATGACCGCCCTTTCACTGAAAAACATTCACAAATCCTTTGGCAATGTAGAGGTCCTGAAGGACATCAATCTTGAGGTTGAGGACGGCGAGTTTGTGGTTTTTGTCGGTCCCTCCGGATGCGGCAAGTCCACTCTTCTGCGCGTTATTGCAGGGCTTGAAGACGCGACATCGGGTGAGATCAGAATTGCTGGCGAGCAGGTCAATCTGACCCCGCCCTCGAAACGTGGCATCGCCATGGTGTTCCAGAGCTACGCGCTTTATCCGCACCTGAATGTACGCGGCAACCTGACCCTTGCCCTGAAACAGGAACGCCAGCCGAAAGCCGTGATCGACGAGCGCGTCGCCGAGGCGAGCCGGATGCTGGGGTTGGAGCCCTATCTTGACCGCTATCCATCCGAACTGTCGGGGGGGCAGCGCCAGCGTGTTGCAATCGGACGTGCCATCGTGCGCCAACCCAAGCTGTTTCTGTTCGACGAACCGCTGTCCAATCTTGATGCTGCTTTGCGCATGAACACCCGGATCGAGATCGCAAATCTGCACAGGCAACTTTCGGCCTCGATGATCTACGTCACACACGATCAGACAGAAGCGATGACACTGGCCGACAAGATTGTGGTGCTGCGCGACGGACGGGTGGAACAGGTCGGCAGCCCCATGGAGCTGTACAACAACCCGGCAAACCGCTTTGTTGCGGGTTTTCTTGGTGCACCGTCCATGAATTTTCTTCCGGCGGACAATCTGACCCCGGGCGATCCGCGCGAACTGGGGCTGCGCCCGGAAGACATCCGCCTGGAAAGCGGTGGGCCGATCGCCGGCACCGTTTCGCATGTTGAGCAATTGGGCGGTGACACCAATGTCATTCTGCAAACCAGCAACGTGCCAATTACAGTCCGTTTGTTTGGCCAGCATGCAATTGCCCCGGGTGACGATGTACAATTCGGGTTTGATCCCAACCGCGCATATTACTTCGGGAATGACGGGCAAAGATTACAGTAACGGTAGTTTTTCTAGCCCGTTCTGTGCCAGTTTGGTCCGGTGTGAGCGTGATCCAAAGAGCGTAAACGCCGGAAAACGAGACTGGTTATCCAAGACTGTGGCGTGTGAACATGAATTGCCCGGATGGTAGGTTCGACCGGAAGTCAGCGGCACGACCGGGCAGCGCCCTGTAGAACTGACGCAAGCCGGGCTCGATGTCTTCAGCCAGATTTTCGCACTGTTGGCACAAGGTCTTGACCAGGCTGTTTGGATGTCGATTTGTGATCGCCAAAATCAGCTCTGCATGTGCAGCCCTGAGATCCTGGAATGCCGCTGTTTGCAACAGGGTCTGATCGCCCACCAAAACAAAGACGGGTTCCGGGTTGGCTTTGCCTTTCAGATCAACATGCCCGGCCTCTAACATGGCCAGATCCCCCTGCGTGATTTCATGGACACCGTTTGAAACGACGATGTCATAGTCGACCGTTCGGCAGCATTGTTCGATCCGCGCTGAGACATTCACGACGTCGCCGATGACCGTATAGTTGAACCGTTTCTGCGAGCCGATATTGCCGACGCAGGCCTGCCCGGTGGCAAGCCCCGTTGCCAGCGCGATAGGGGGGCGGTTTCGCATGATGTCGGATGCATTGAACTCTGTCAAAGCGCGCCGCATTTTCAGTGCAGCAAGTGCTGCCCGGCACGGGTGGTCAGCGACAGGCAAAGGCGCATTCCAGAACGCCATAACGGCGTCGCCGATAAACTTGTCGATGGTTCCCCGTTCCGCCAGTATCTGGTCACCGATACTGGAAAAAAGCGCATTCAGCAGCGAGACCAGTTCGGTGGCAGATGCGGATTCAGACAGAGGTGTAAAACCCCGGATGTCGGAAAACATCACTGTGATATCCTGCGTCTCGCCTCCCAATTGTAGCTGATGCCCAGTGGCTTCCATCTCATCAAGGATTTCCGGGGCGACGTAATGAGAAAAGACTTTCCGGATTTTGCGCTTTTCCCGTTCGCTGGACAGGAAAAGATACCCTGCCAGCAGCCCGAAATTGGCCATGCCACCGATAAGCGGAAATGTGGCGTCGAACAAAACCGACTGGTTTTGAAAGACCAGCCAACTCAATATCAGAACGGCGGCAGCGGCGACACCGCCTGCAATGAAAGATGCAACCGCACCAAAACTAGACATGACGGCAATCACGACAAGCCCGAGAAAGGCGAAGGCAAGCATTTCCTGCGCTGCAGTTACGTCCGAGCGGCTTAACATTTCGTTGGTCAGGACCTGTTCCAGCACCTGAGCATGAATTGAAACGCCGGGAACGCTCTCTCCAAGCGCTGTCTGATGCATATCGAATAAACCGGCGGCCGACGTTCCGATCAGGATGATCCGCCCCTCAACTTCCGCCCGAACATCCGCATCATCCGAGCTTTTGAGGATATCGCTGGCCGAGATGTACAGTTCGGGCGCATCCCGCCGGTATCTCAGCCAAATCTCGCCGTTTTCTGTCGTTGGTATACGGTATCCCCCGACCTCAACCGCCAACATGATGCCTGTTTCGTCCTGCGCACCTTCGGCTACGATATTGGTTTCACCCAAGGCAACTCTCAGGGCTTCAATTGACAGACCCGGCAACAGCCCGTCCGGCCCGCGCCAAAGAACCGGCACACGGCGCATGATGCCGGTTCCGCCGATGGGCGAGACGTTGACCCCACCAATACCCGCAGCGGTCCGGTCCAAAGGGGGCGCGATTGGCGTCCAATGAGGAACTGAAATTAGACCCGCGGCGGGATTTTCCCCGAACTCAATGATACCTGCTTTTGCAGTGATGGGGTTTCCTTCCGCCGACAATCGTGCGGCAGTCCCAAGAACGACTGGCCAATAGGCGATTTCCATCCCAAGCAAGACATCGTTATCGAGCTTCTGAGCGTGGCGTTCCACTGTGAGGACCCCTGCCAAAGATGGATCGTTCAGAAGACGCGAGGGCGAAAACCGGTCAGGTTCAGCGAACAACATATCAAACGCGATGGCCGCAGCACCGTATTCACCCAGATTTTGAACCATCTGCGCCACCAGTGTTCGGGGCCAGGGCCATTGCCCCCAATTGGCCAGAGAGGCTTCGTCGATATCTACAACCCGGATGGGGAGGTCAGGATTGAACTCTCGCGGAGACGACCTTTGCAGAACGTCGAAATAGATCAGACGGGTCATTCGCACAGGATAAGGATCCATGACTCGGATGAAACAACCCACCAGGATCAGACACAATCCGACAAGGCGGAACGCCCATTTCCCTGTCCTGGTTTTGCGCTTTTCGTCGCTCATGTCGTTCCCCGGACAAGTGAGTCCATTTCCGCTTTTTCGACATCGCTACCGGAACAGCTCACTATTTGATTCTTGCTGCTCTGGATCTTCCTGACCTGGTTCCTCTCGATCAGGTTCTTCGGGTTCCGGTTCAGGCTCTTCCGGTTCAGGCTCTTCCGGTTCCGGTTCCGGTTCTGGTTCTTCCAGCTCCGGTTCTGGTTCTACTTCTGGCTCTGGGTTTGACGGAGGTGCTGGCGGCGCTGCGACGCTGACTGGGCGCGGCTGGGGCGCAGTTCTGCGAAAATCGGCCCTGTCGACTTTGGCCTGCTGCACGGGCGCGCCTTCGCCAGAACATCCCTCAACCCGTACCTGCAAAGGAGGCAGAAGGCCTTCCTGCGACTGAATAAATGGGAATCCCTCTTTCAGTGCTTGATCGTACTGTGCCTGATCAGCGGGCCGCCCGACTGTTCCGCCTCCACCGGTGGCATACATGCTGCACACGCGGCCTGTGGACCTGCAAGACCCTTGTGCACTGCACATTTGAACAGTTCCGTGCAGGACAAGCATTGCGCTTTGGGTTTGTGATACGACCCACATGTCGAAGGTTGTGCCACGAACTGCCATTGTCGCAGTCGGGGTCTTGATCGAATAGGCTCTTTTTCTGCTCTTGCCGGAAATGAATCGAAAGCTGCCACCAAGTGCTTGCACGGCAAAGCTTTTGGCCTTTCGGTTGCCGCGCAGCATGGTCACGTCCAACACCATATGCGCATTGGGGCCAACTGCAATTTTGGTTTCATCCACAAAAACGATCTGAACCAAACCGCTGTGATCTGTAGAAATCGTATCGCCCGACACCACATCCATTCCTGAAATGACAGGCTGCGCGTTTCCGGCGCGAATGATCTGAGCGCCTTGTTTGGCGCTGATAACTGTTCCGATGTTGGCAAGGGCCTGCGCCGGCATGAGCGCGACAACAAATACAACCAACACAATCTTTAACCAAGCCAAACCAGAGCCCCTTCCCCCAACGGGTCTAAGTAAGCGCGAAGCGCGCCAAGCTCGATTTTTGCCCCCAGAAATGTGTTATTCTTATTCAAATACTCTAAAATGCTAGCAATATTTATGCATTATGGTGTGTATTTGTAGCAAGTTGTTTTTTGGCCCACGTTTTCTAGCTTGGGCACACACGGGTATGCGGGCGATTGTCTCCGACATGGTCAGAACGTGTGAACAACAGGCTTACACCTATGGATCTGAGAGCCGTAAGTCGAGCAAACTGGTAGGCGCTTAGCAAGTTAACTGAACAGGCCGAAGCACAGCCTTCGGTAAATTCGAGCATAGGACACGTGGCTCATCGCTATCCTTGCGATGAGCCTTGACGCTCTTGCAGCGTGTTGTTGAAGGATCAGAGGAATTGTTCGGGCAACAATGCGTCCGGCATGTTCTGGTAACACACGGGTCTCAAGAACCGCCGGATCGACAATGTGCCGACAGAAGTAGCACCGAAATTGGTCGAAGCGGGGTAGGGGCCGCCATGCACCATGCTGTCGCAGACGTCGACGCCCGTGGGAAAGCCATTGGCCAGTACACGCCCGGCCTTGCGCTCGAGGATCGGCATCAGGGAACGCGCGGTGTCCATGTCCGCATCATCCATATGCAGGGTACAGGTCAGCTGACCTTGCAGACTGTGTGCGACGGCCCGCATTTCGTCAGGCGTTTCAGCGGTCACTATTACGCCCAGCGGGCCAAAAACCTCTTCACCAAGGGTTTCGTTTGCCAGCCAGTTCACAGCATTGGTGCGATACAGGTACGGGGACGCGGTGCGTTGATCACACATCGAGGTCAGAACCTCCTGCACACCTGCTGTATTGGCGATCCTTGCCTGACCGGCTCGATAAGCGTCGGCGATGCCGTCGGTCAGCATGGTCTGCGTGGGTGTTTCTGACAAGGCGGTTCGCGCGGTCTCGGCGAAGCGGTCCGCTGCTGCACCCGCCAGCAAAACGGCTACCCCGGGGTTGGTACAGAACTGACCTGCGCCCATGGTCAGCGACCCAGCCCAGTTCTGAGAAATGTTGTCGCCCCGGTTCGTCAGCGCAGCATCGAGAATGAACATCGGGTTGACCGAGCCAAGTTCACCGAAAAACGGGATTGGTTCAGGACGTGCGGCACATAGATCGAACAGTGCCCGACCACCAGCCAATGAGCCAGTGAACCCGACAGCCCTGATCAGCGGGTGCTGTACCAAAGCGGAACCCACGGTCCGGTCACCCCCCTGAATAAGACTGAAGACACCGGGATGAATTTTGCAGCGTTCGATGGCAGCATGTATAGCCTCGGCTATGATCTCACCGGTACCCGGGTGGGCGCTGTGCCCTTTTACGACAACGGGGCACCCAGCAGCCAAGGCGGCCGCGGTGTCGCCGCCTGCGGTTGAAAAGGCCAAAGGGAAATTCGAAGCACCGAATACGGCGACAGGGCCAATTGGGCGCTGGATCATTTTCAGATCCGGGCGCGGCAGCGGCGAGCGGTCTGGCAACGGGCCGTCGTGTCGCCGATCCAGATACTCACCACTCAGAATATGTGTGGCAAACAAGCGAAGTTGGCCCGATGTGCGACCCCGCTCTCCTTGCAGACGGGCCTCGGGCAGGCCGGTTTCCTGCGTACCGATTTCAGTAATCGCCTCGGCGCGGGCTTCGATCTCATCTGCGATGGCATTCAGAAATGCCGCGCGGTCTTCCCGGGTCGAAAAACCATAGCTCCAGAACGCTTCTTCGGCAGCTTCCGCAGCCGCGTCAACATCCTGAAGGCGCCCCACCGAAAAACTGTGTGACGGTCCAAAAGCGGGCTGTGACTGAAAAAACGTGTCACCTGAAAGCCAATTTCCAGCGATGAGGTGCTTACCATGGGGGGAGCAGGTCATTAAGGTTCCATAATTACGATTCTGAAGCTATGGATAATGTATCCAATTAAGAGAGGCAATCAAGCACCCTGTTAGGTCTCCTCCATGGCGCGTTTTGCTACGATCATCTCCAGCAGCTGTTCCTTTGTTCGCCGGATGTGCCGCATCAGCATGTTACAGGCTTCGTCAACGTTCCCTGCTTGCGCCAGTTTCAACAGCTCTCGATGCTCTTTTTTCGCGGGTTCCCGCTGCTTCATCACGCTCAAATGCATTCGGACATAGCGGTCTGATTGCAGATTGACGCGGTCCAGCAATTCATTCGTCAGTTTCCTCTGCGACGCCGCGTAAAGGGCGGAGTGGTATTGGTAGTTCAGGATCCCCCACTTGCTGACGTCATTCTCGTCATAAGACGCTTCCATCTGTGTCAATATCTCGTTGCATCGTGCATAGTCGGCAGATGTCATCTGCGGAATGGCTCTGCGGAAAAGATCGACTTCAATAAGCATTCGAAGGTCGAATATTTCTCCAATCTCGTTCAATGAGTGTTTGGTAACTGATCCGCCCCGATTATTGGCCCATTGAATCAGGCCTTCAGCGTTCAGACGCTTTAGGGCTTCGCGGATGGGCATCCGAGATACGTCGTATTCTTCGGCCAGAGCTTCCTGGCGAATAGCTTCACCTTCGGCAAGTTCACCGTTCAGAATACGTTCACGAAGATCGTTCGCGATGACATCTGGTAGGCTTTGCTTGGTTATCGCGCGCTTTCCTGCCATTTCTTTCCTGCCACTTGTTTGGGTACAGCTACCGGTTACCGGCGTTATTCCAAGCTGAGCCGCGACTCGGCCACCCAGAAAGCTGATTAAGGACACTCCGCTTGATAATGCATCCAATATCCATGGTGATTCAACCCTGCTGAGACAGCGAGGTAAGACCAAGAGCGAATGGAACCTTCTGTAACTGCCTTTCCCTGAGAGCGGGCGCGGCCAATGCACTGTTTAGTCAGACACCCCAGGTGTCCGACAAGCGATACCCGCCAGGCCAGGGGTCATCCGGGTCAAGCATGTGTTGGTGAATTCCGGTGATCCAGCCGCGCCCACTGATTTCGGGGACAATCGCGGCACGGCCCGCCACTTCGGTGGTATCGACAATCCGACCGGTGAACCGTGATCCGATGATCGAGACTGCCTCGAATGTCTGACCCGGCGACATCAACCCTTTTGCAGCCATCAGCGCCATGCGTGCGGAAACCGCTGTACCCGTAGGCGACCGATCAACCTTGCCGGGCTGGATCGCCACGGCAGATTTTCCGGTCAATCCGGTTTCGGTCTGGCTCAGCGGGCCGCAGAAAGCACAGAATGAGATATGGTCCCAATCCGGGTTTTCAGGATGCGAAAACCCAAGCTGTTCATTGGCTGCATTGGTAATCTTCACCCCCAATCGGGCAATGTCACGGGCCTCATGTTCGACAATTTCGAATCCCAATGCCTTTGCATCGACCACGACAAAACTGTCACCCCCATAAGCAGTATCAACCATGATCGTATCCAATCCGGGCACCTCAAGCGGGACGGACAGTTTGTCGGCAAAGCTGGGCAGGTTCTGCACGAAAATGCGTTGCGCTTTGCCACCGCTGCATTCTGCCCGGACATGAACCAGCCCGCCCGGGGCCTCAAGCACCATATGAGTTTCGGGTTCCTGCATCGGAATGATCCCGCCATCCAGCAATACGGTTGAAACACAGATCGAGTTCGAACCTGACATCGGCGGTGTGTCTTCGGGTTCCATAATGATAAAGGCCGCGTCGGCCTTGGGGTGTTTTGGGGGCACCAGAAGATTGACATGACGGAAAACACCGCCCCGGGGTTCGTTCAGAACGAAGTTGCGCAGCGTCTGGTCGCCCGCGACAAAGCTGCGCTGTTCCCACAAGGTGTCGCCCGGTGGCGGGGCGACGCCCCCAACGATAACATCCCCTACTTCGCCTTCTGCATGGGCTGAAATGATATGAACGGTTTTGCTGCTCCGCATCGGATCTCTCAATATTGTGCGACAGGCTCGCCCAGAGCGTCAAAAATCGGTGTAACGCCCAGACCCGGATGGGCGGGTGCGGTCATCCGGCCGTTGACACGCTTTGGCGCACCCTCGGCAATGTCCACCGTGCCGTAAGAGTTGAAATCCGTGGCAGAGAATGTGAACTCGGACGGCGTTGAACGGGCCAGATGTGCGATGGCCGCCGTGGTGATGTCACCGCCCCAGGTGTCTTCGATCGTCATGGGGATGCCGTGCGCCACGCAGAGGTCACGCATAAGACGGGCTTTGGTCAACCCTCCGACTTTCGAGATCTTCAGGTTGATCACATCCATCGCGTCTTCGGCAATGCCGCGGACCAGCGTGTTGGGGGTGTCGATCACCTCGTCCATCACGAAGGGCAACGCGGTGCGGCGGCGGATCGACACGCATTCCTCATAGGTCAGGCAAGGCTGTTCCACATAGACATCCAGACCCGAAATCGCGCCCACCACGCGTGCGGCCTCGTGCCGGGTCCAGCCGGTATTGGCGTCTGCTACAAGCAGGTCCGACTTTTTCAGAACGGCGCGGGTGGCGTGGATACGGTCGATGTCGTCATTGGCCTCGCCACCCACCTTGAGCTGAAACTTGGTGTAGCCTTCGGCGGCATAGCCTTCGATCTTTTTGGCCATGATCTCGGGTGCTTCCTGACTGATCGCGCGATAAAGCACCACATCGTCCTGCGCCGCGCCCCCCAGCAAGGTGTAAAGCGGCTGTTCCGTGGCCTTGCCCAGCAGATCCCAGCAGGCAATATCCACCGGGGCCTTGGCATAAGGATGACCCCGCAAGGCCGCATCCATCGTGCGGTTGATCTGACCGATATTCAGTGGGTCCTGCCCGATCAAATGCGGGGCCAGCTCTGCCAGCCCGGCCCGGACGCCGAGCGCGAAAGACGGCAGATAGGCCGAGCCAAGCGGGCAGCATTCGGCATAGCCTTTCAACCCCTCATCCGTGATGATTTCCAAAACGGTGCTGTCAAACACTTCGACAAAATTGCCGTTGGACCAGCTATAGCGGCCTTCTTTCAGCGGCAGATTCACCTGATATACGTTCAGCCCGGTGATTTTCATAAGGTGTTCTCCAGATTAGAAGCGTGTGGATGCGAAAGGTGACATATCGAGCACCGGCTTGGCGTCAGTGACCAGATCGGCCACCAGTTCGGCCGTGCCTGCGGATTGGGTCAGCCCCAGATGACCATGGCCAAAGGCATAAAGTACCTGTGGTGCGCGCGAAGATCGGTCAATCACTGGCAGGCTGTCAGGCAGTGAAGGGCGAAAGCCCATCCATTGCGTGCCGCCTTCCAGGTTCAGGTCTGGCATGAAGCGCCCGGCCTTGGCCAGCAACGTGTCAGCGCGCCGGTAATTCGGGGCCAGCTTCAATCCACCCAGTTCGACTGCACCGCCGATGCGCACGCCGCCGTTGATCCGGGTTACCACAAACCCATGCCCCCCAAAGGTCAGATGAGTGCGCAGGTCAAAAGCGCCTTCGGGAAGGGTCGTGTTATAACCCCGCTCGGTCTCAAGCGGGATATGATCCCCCAGGGTCTTGGCCAGTTGGTGTGACCAGGCTCCGGCGGCAACAATCACCTGACCTGCCGAAATGTCGCCGTTGTCCGTGTCAAGGCGCACGCCGTCATCGGTTGGATTCAGTGCTGTGATCCCTGCGATCTTTATCTGCCCACCGCGCGCGATGAACTGTGCCGCCAGATGCTCGGTCCAGCCGGCAGGGTCGACGGTATTCATCCATGTCGGGGTAAAACCCGCATGGGTAAATCGCCGGTTCAGTCCGGGTTGAATCTCGGCAATAGCATCCGGACTGTCCAGAAGATAAAACGGGATGCCATGGTCCTTGCGCAAGTTCCAGGTGGGCAGGCTGGCACGGAATTCTCCCTCACTCTCGAACAACTGCAATTGGCCTTGGCGCTGCATCAGCGCCTCGCCGTCAACATACGCGATCTGGCGCTCTAGCGCGGCGCGGCTGTGGTTCATCAGCGCGGCCTGTGCGGACAGTGAGGTAGCATAACGATCCCGCCAACTGGCCCGCCAGAACCGGAGCATCCACGGCGCAATACTCAGCGCATAAGCGGGCGGGATCGACAAAGGCCCCAGCGGATCAAGCAGCCATTTCGGCGCTTTGCGCATGATCCCCGGGGTTGCAAGCGGCACGATATCTGTAAAGGCAAAGGCCCCGGCATTGCCCTTTGACGCCCCGGCTGCGACGCCTTCACGGTCCAGCACCAGCACGTTCCTGCCGCGCTTTTGCAGTTCCAGCGCAGCGCTGATGCCAATGATGCCAGCACCGATCACAACTATGTCCGTCTTGGTATCATGCTGCATGGTTACAGGTTCTCAAATCGTGGTGCGGGGTCGGGGATCGAACAGCGTCTGTCCCCGAACTTGATTTCAAAACGCGATGCCATCTCGGAACGGATCATTCGGCGCGAAAATCAACCTGGCTTCCGACATGATATGCGCCTGCCCGGTCAGGGTGGGAATGACACCTCCGTTCGGGCCGGGTTGGTAGCTCAGCACATAGGGGCTGCCGATCACGCTTTCCTGCACAATCTTTTCCCCGGCGGCCAGCGCCCTGTTTGCCGCCAGACAGGCGAGGCGCGCCGAACTGCCGGTACCGCAGGGCGACCGGTCATATTGATTGTCCGGGCACAGTACAAAGTTACGGCTGTGAACATCCTTGTTGGGGGATTGATCCTGTAGGATCACGTGGTCGACCAGTTCCCCGTTTTCACCACGCACCCCCTGTGCGATGCAGGCTTCACGTATGGCGATGGTCAAATCGGTCAACGCACGAATGTTTCCCGGGTTCACCGGGATCGGGCTGGGGTCGACAATGAAGAACCAATTCCCACCGTAGGCAAGATCGCCGGTGATTGACCCATGGCCGTCAACCTCAATCTGCACAGCTGCCCGCACGCGACGGCTCTCGACATTTGTGACGCGCACGGTATTGGCGTCCAGCAACTCCACCGAGATGACCCCGACCGGCGTTTCCACCCGGTGCGTGCCGGGCCGGATCCGACCCATATGGGCCAGAGTGACACTCAAACCGATGGTGCCATGCCCGCACATGCCCAGAACGGTATCCGCATCGAAATAGATCACGCCAGTCTCACATCCAGAATCTTCGGGCGCGACCAGAAGCGCCCCCACCATACCGGGCTGCCCACGCGGTTCCAACAAGATGGATTTGTAGAACGCCTCATGCTCGGTGGCCAAGCGTCGTGCACGCTCGGCCAGTGGGCCGGACCCCAGATCGGGGCCGCCGTCGAGGATCACCCGCGTAGGCATTCCTCCGGTGTGACTGTCAATCACATGCATTCAGCAATGACCCCGCCCTGGCCGGACCAATCGGTAAACCAAGTGCGGAACAGGTGGTATTGCTGTTCGCAATAGTTGCGCTGGGCATCCGTCAACTCGTCGGTTTCGTTGAAGTGCAAACGGTATTCCTCTTCGCCGTTCAGGACCAGCAGGTGTTTGTAATACAGTACCAGATCGGTGCCCTCGTCAAAGCTGGCCAGCACACCAAAGGCTTCTTCCAGTTCCCGCGCGCGAAGGCGGGCCTCGGCATGACCGGCAGCTGCTTTCTGACACAGGGCCGCCAGCAGAAGTGCCTCCTTAGGCAGGGCAGTGCCGATCCCTGTGATCGAGCCGGTGGCGCCGCAATTGACGAAACCATGGTAGACCTCGGTGTCCACACCAACCATCAGTGTAACCTGATCATCTTTCGAGGTAATGTGTTCCGCCGCATAGCGCAGATCGCTTTTGCCGCCGAATTCCTTGAACCCAACAAGGTTCGGATGATCTGCACGCAATTCCAGGAACAGATCGGCGCGCGTCGCAAAGCCGTAAACCGGGCTGTTATAGATGATTGCCGGGATATCAGGTGCAGCCGACAGGATCGCTTTGAAATGGTTACGCTGCGCCGCGATGGACGATCCACGCGACAATACACGTGGGATCACCATAAGCCCTGCCGCACCAACCTTTTGCGCATGCGCGGCAAGCGCCACGGCTGATTTCGAATTAATAGCACCGGTGCCGACGACAACGGGCAGTCCGGCCGTGATCAGACGTTCGACACCTTCCATCCGTTCGGCATCCGACAAGAGAGGCCAGTCGCCCATCGAGCCGCAATAGACCACGGCAGACATACCCGCTGCGATCATTTCCTTGCCCTTTTTCACCAGCGCGTCGAAATCCGGTGTCCGGTCCGGTTTGCAGGGGGTCATCAGGGCTGGCATGGTGCCGGTGAAGATATTCTGGGACATGAAGGTGACCTTCCTAGTTGTTTTGGGGCGGGGGCTTTTATCGCACATTCGCCAGGAATTTGCGGGTGTGTTCGGATTGGGCTTCGCTAAAAATCTGGGCGGGCGGGCCGATCTCTTCCATCACGCCCTGATGAAAAAAAGCAACCCGGTCTGATACATCACGAGCGAAACCCATCTCATGCGTGACACAAATCATCGTCATCCCTTCTTCGGCCAAAAGCCGCATCGTGTCGAGAACTTCGCCCACCAGTTCAGGATCCAGCGCCGAGGTTGCTTCGTCAAACAGCATGTATTCCGGCTCCATCGCCAGCGCGCGGGCAATGGCAAGTCGCTGCTGCTGACCACCCGATAAGGACGAGGGGAAGACGTTCAGCTTCTCGCCCAAGCCTACATGGGTCAACTGCTTTGCGGCAATGTCACGCGCCTCGTCCCTCGACTTGCCTTTGACAATCTTCGGGGCCAATGCAACGTTTTCCAGTGCTGTCAGATGCGGAAAGCTGTTCCATTGCTGGAACACCATCCCCAGCTTTGTGCGCAGCTTGTTGATGTCGGTGCCTCTTGCATGAACATCAATGCCATCAACCCGGACCGATCCCTGCTGGATCGGTTCCAGCCCGTTGATGCAATAGAGAAGGGTCGATTTTCCGGAGCCTGACGCGCCAATCACCGACAAAACTTCTCCTTTCTGCACATCCAGATCAATGCCTTTCAGCACATGCAGCGATCCAAAATACTTGTGCAGGTCGCGTATTTCGATCATTGGGCCCACCTTTTTTCTAGCGACGCGGAATACCGCGAAATCGGATAGCTGAGCGCGAAATAGAACGCGCCAGCGATTGTCAGAATCAGGAATGGTTCCTGCGTGCGGGTGATCAGGATCTGGCTGGCTTTCAGCAGTTCAACATAGCCCAGAACCGAGACCAGCGCGCTGTCTTTCATCACACCCAGCGCGACCCCGACCCATGCCGGGAACACCGCGCGCCCACCGATCGGGAAGACGACATAGCGCAGATCCTGCCAATAGGTCATGCCCAGACTGCGCGCCGCGCGGCGCATCGGATCGCCGACGGCCTCAATCCCGCCGCGCGCCACATTCGCAACCAGTGCTGCTGTGTAGATGGATAGGATCACCACGCCCGAGGCGAACGGGTCCAGATTGAGTCCGACAATTGGTGCAAAGTTGTAAAACAGCACCAGTTGGATGATCAGAGGGACCGACCGGAAAATATCCAGAACCGGAGCCAACGTCAGGGTCGCTGCCAGTTTGCCCTCGTACAGAAGCCATCCGCACACCACGCCAATGACCGTTCCTATGGAAATCGAAAGTACTGAAATCCAGAGCGTTCGTAGCGCGGCTTCGCCCAGAAACCACAGATCGTTGATGTTGAAGCCGCTGAAAAAGCTGACAGTGGGTTGCATCTGTGCCTCCTTCAATAGCGGAAAAGCCGGGACGCCAGCAGGCGCGAGGCAAGCAGGATGATTTTGACGATCACGTAATAAATGAACGCGGTGACGGCAAAATATTCAAAGATGCGGAAAGTGCGCGAGGCAAAGAACTGCGTCTCGCCCGACAGCTCCCGGAAGCCGACCAGCATGCCCAGCGAGGACATCAAAACAGCCCAGACCATCTGGTTCGTGATCGGATGATAGACAATGCGAAACACCTGTGGGATCACGACGCGTGTGTAGGCCTGCCACGCGGTCATGCCCAGCGATCGCGACGCGCGTAACTGTGTCTCGGGGACGGCCTGAAAGCCGCCGCGAAAGTTTTCAGCCAGATAACCGGCGCAATTGAATGTCAGTCCGGCCAGCACGATGAAGTACGGCGACAGATGCAGGCCAAAGGCACCAAGCCCGAAGCCGAAAAAAAATAGCTGGAACAACGCCGGAGTATTACGCGCCAGTTCGACCCAGGCTGAGGCGAACCAGTAAAGCGGTCCTTTCACGTGTAGCCGCGTCAGCGCCAGACAAAGCCCGATGACAATGCCGAGGACCATTGCCAGCACGGCAACCTGTATCGTCAGCAGCGATGCTTCAAGCAGGTCCGGCAGGCTTTTCATCACCGGCCGCCAATGGAAGTTATAGTCGAACACGGGTGTTCCTCGCACAATCTACCGGTCCTTTCGCCCGAAGAGAACCGGGCGAAAGGTTGGTAGGGTAAAGGATCAGTACATTACGCCGGGAATGCGCAGCTCGGGGGCTTCGCCACCGACATATTTACCCCAATGCTCCTGATAGCGGCCCGAACGCACCTGGTGGGTCACGAACAGGTTCAGGAAGTTCAGCCAGGTGACATCTTCACGCTTGCCGACAACCGAAGTGTAGTCGGTGGTCCATGGCATACGAGGACCGGCAACAACAGTGTCATATTGCTGGGTAATCGGCAGCACGGCAGTATTTGTGGTAATGCCGATATCGGCCTTGCCCTGAGCCACCGCCAGGAACACCTCATTCTCGGATTGATAGCCCTGGTAATTGCCTTCTTCACCCCATTCGGCGGCGATCTTCAGCCATTCCTGCTCGGGTACCGTGCCGATTGCGGCAGCCACGCGCTTGCCGCGGATATCCTCGAAGGTTTCAATGCCGCTTTCCGCGTTCACCACACCCTGCGCATAATAGATGGCGTAAGGAATGGTAAAGCCCACGGTCCGCGCCCGTTCGAGGCTGTCCGAGGTTGCTCCGAATACAACGTCTGCGCGTCCGGTGACGATCACTGGCAGGCGTTCTGCCCAGGTCAGCGGCAGGATTTCGGCGTCAACTTCAAGGGCGGCGGCCAGATCATTGCAATATTCCACGTCAAAACCCGCCGGTTCGTTGTTGGCGTCGCGATAGCCGATCGGCGGAAAGTCCAACACTACACCGCAGCGCAATGTCCCGCGATCTACGACATCGTCCAGCGTGTCCGCCATCGCAGGAACCGTGGAGATAGTGGTGAGGGCCGCCAGTGTGGCGAGTTTGTTGAGCATGTGATCCTCCCTGAATCAATCGATACGCGGAGAAGTAACGGATAATGTATCCAACATCCAGTATTTTGTTTTGACCTCGACAACCTTCTTGTGGTGACAAGGACATCTTGGAGTGGTGATGGGGTTGAAAAGACTGACTTACCGCGCCCGTAAGGGGTGCGTTATCGTCGTGAGGCGAATTTCAGCCAGTAAGACCGCCTGACACTTCCAATCAAGCGGTAATTGGGTTCCCTACAGAGAACCGCATTGGCAACCACTGAGGTCAAGTGCGCTGGTTCAGGTTCTGACGGCCTGCAATTCTTCGAGCAGATCCAGAAGTTGATCCAACTTTTCCTGTCCCATTTGTGCCTCGATGTTGCCGGTGATCGCAAGCGAAGCCGCTAGGTTGTCCGTAAGAATAGATCGGCCTGCATTGGTGATCGTGACCATGGTGCGACGTTTGTCATCACTATCCCGACGGCGTGAAATCTGACCTTCGGCCTCCATCGTTCGCAGGATGCGCGTCACACTAGGAAGAAGCAGACATGCCTCGTGAGCGATTGTGCTTTGCTCCACTTCACCAAGCTCATCTAGCACACGCAAGACGCGCCATTTCTGTTCGGTCAGATGAATGCTTTGCAGCATATCCCGGATCGGGGACATGACGGTTTCCCGCGCGCGCAACAGTGCGATTGGAAGGGAGCGGGCGGTGCTTTTGATATGGCTTTGCGTGGTCATGCGGTTTTCTAGAATGCTGCAATGGCAATTGCAAAGATTAACAAGGCAATCTCTTGACGTGCGGCTTTGAAAATAATAAACATGTTAACTAAATACGCAGAAAGGGAAGGCTATGCCGCATTTCCACGTCGAGTATTCCGGCAATCTGGAAGACAAGATCGACATGGACGGTCTGTGCGAATGCATACGGGCCGCCGCTGCAGGGGTTGAGGCGTTTCCTATGGCCGGAATTCGTGTTCGGGCTACGCGGGTTGATCACTATGCCATCGCTGACGGCAACCCGGCGCACGGGTTTGTCGATATCTCGATCCGCCTGAGAGCGGGCCGGCCTAAGAATGTCAAACGGGACGCCACGCAACGCATTTTTGAGGCGGTTGAGGCCTATCTGTCCCCCGCCTTCGCCGGACATTCCATCGCGCTCTCGCTTGAGATGCGTGACATTGACCCAGACCTTTCGCCCAAGACCGGCACGATCCGGGACCATTTGGGCGCGACCAACCAGGAGACCTGATCCATGAGCGCACTGGATACGAATATCGAGAAGCTGGCGGGCTTTCTGGCCCGGTTTAAGGAAACCGGCATCAAGAACCGGATCGCGGGCGAAGATCGCGACGGTTCCGCAGGGGTGTTCCAATCCACCTCCCCGGTTGACAGGTCGGTGATCTGCGATGTCGCCCATGGCACAGCCGATGATATCGACGCTGCCGCCAATGCCGCCCACGCCGCATTTGCCGATTGGCGCGACATGCCTGCCACCGAGCGGCGCCGCATCTTGCTGAACGTTGCCGATGCGATCGAGGCCCGTGCCGAGGAAATTGCGCTGTGTGAATGCTGGGACACCGGCCAGACCCTGCGCTTTATGTCCAAGGCCGCGCTGCGGGGGGCCGAGAATTTCCGGTATTTCGCGGATCAGGTGGTCCAGGCGCGGGACGGTCAGCACCTTAAGTCGCCGACCCTGATGAACATCACCACGCGCGTTCCGATTGGTCCGGTGGGGGTGATCACGCCGTGGAACACGCCGTTCATGCTGTCGACATGGAAGATCGCACCTGCTTTGGCTGCCGGGTGCACTGTGGTTCACAAACCGGCCGAAGATTCTCCGCTGTCCGCTCGCCTGCTGGTGGAGATCGCCGAAGAGGCCGGGCTGCCCAAGGGTGTGCTGAACACCGTGAACGGGTTCGGCCCCGATGCGGGTAAGGCGTTGACGGAGCATCCGTTGATCAAGGCGATCGCCTTTGTCGGTGAAAGCCGCACCGGCAGCATCATCACCAAACAAGGTGCCGATACGCTCAAGCGGATGCATCTGGAACTGGGCGGCAAGAACCCGGTTGTTGTGTTCGACGACGCCGATCTCGACCGGGCGCTGGATGCGGTGATCTTCATGATCTACTCGATCAATGGCGAGCGCTGCACGTCATCCTCGCGCCTGCTGGTGCAGGACACCATCAAGGACGCGTTCGAGGCAAAGCTGATCGAACGGGTCAACACCATCAAGGTCGGCCATCCGCTGGATCCTGAGACCGAGATCGGGCCACTGGTGACCGAGGAGCATTATAACAAAGTGACTTCCTATTTTGACATCGCCAAAGAAGACGGTGCGACTGTCGCCGCCGGAGGTGTCAAGGTCGGCGACACAGGGTATTTCATTCGCCCAACCCTGTTTACCGATGCCAATAACCAGATGCGTATCGCGCGCGAAGAGATATTCGGCCCGGTTCTGACTTCGATCCCGTTCTCGACCGAGGACGAGGCGCTGCAGATCGCCAACGACACACCATACGGTCTGACCGGCTATGTCTGGACCAATGACCTGACCCGCGCCTTGCGGTTCACCGACAAGCTTGAAGCCGGGATGATCTGGGTGAACTCGGAAAACGTCCGCCACCTGCCCACGCCGTTCGGTGGCGTCAAGGCATCCGGTATCGGCCGCGACGGCGGCGATTGGAGTTTCGAGTTCTACATGGAACAAAAACACGTCGGCTTCGCAACTGGCCAACACAAAATCATGCAATTGGGCAAGTGAAACCGGAAGGAGGCCGCGGTACGCTGAAGTCGGTACACACGAGGAGGAACTGTCATGGGAAAGATCGTACAAGCCGCAAAGATCACGCATGTGCCAAGTATCTGGATGTCCCACACGATGCCGAAATATAAGGGCATCCGGCAGTCTGCCATTGATGGGTATGCGCGCCTGCGCCAGGACGCGATAGATCGCGAGGTCGAGACCTTTCTTGTGTTCGACACCCATTGGATCACTAATCAGGGATTTCACCTGAATACCAAAGAGCACCACAAAGGTCGCTTCATCAGTCATGAACTGCCGCACATGCTGGCGGATATGGAGTTTGATTATCGCGGCGATCATGCTTTGGGCGAAACCATTCTTGATGTTTTGCGCGAGCGCGGCGAGCGGGCACTTGGCCATTCGCACCCCGATATGGGAATGGAGTACGGCACACTTCTGCCTATGCATTTCATTAACGATGGATTGAATGCCAGGGTTTTGCCCGTTGCAGTCAACCAGTTCTCGTCGATCCAGGAAAACCGCGTCTGGGGTGAGGCCATTGCCGAAGGTATCCGGCGTTCCGACCGGAACGTTTCCATACTGGCATCCGGCTCACTCAGCCATGATTTCACACCGAATGAACGCTCAGTTGAAGGGCTCAATGCGGTGAACGGTGAATTTAATCGCCAGATGGATATGCGTGTTCTGGAGCTTTGGGAACAGGGAAGGTTTGAAGAATTTCTTGAGATGCTTCCGGACTATGCAAAGAAATGTACAGGCGAATGTGCAATGAATGACACTGCTTTGCTGTTTGGAGCACTGGGTTGGGGCAGCTACAAGGGTGAGATCGACATCTACACCCCGTATTTCGGCAGCTCTGGCACTGGTCAAGCAAATGTCAGCTTTTCGGTTTGAACCGGACAATCGAACACTAAGATTCAGTGGCGATCCCGTCACAAAGGAAAGTCAATAAATGAACTGGGACGCGTTTTCGCATTGGGGTCAGCACATCTCGAAATGGGCGGCCGACTATCACAGAACTCTTGCCGAGCGCCCTGTTCGCGCACAGACAAAACCAGGACAAATCGCTGCCCAGCTAATGGTATCGCCCCCCGAGAGTGGCGAGCCGATGGAAGCCATCATGGCCGATTTCGAACGGATTGTGATGCCGGGTATTACACATTGGCAACATCCCCGGTTCTTTGCCTATTTTCCGGCCAACGCAGCGCCCCCGTCGATGCTGGCTGAAATGCTGGTGACCACAATCGCGGCGCAATGCATGTTGTGGCAGACCTCGCCAGCTGCGACCGAGGTCGAAGGTGTCATGGTCGATTGGCTGCGGCAGGCGCTTGGGTTGCCCGAAGGTATGACCGGAGTTTTTCAGGACAGTGCATCATCCGCCACGTTGTCGGCCGTTCTGACCATGCGGGAACGGGCCACAGGGTTTACCGGTAACCGCGAAGGCCTGAACGCCAAGGGCGCACTGCGCATCTACTGCTCGGATCAGGTGCATTCATCGATTGATCGGGCTTGCTGGGTTGCGGGGATCGGTCAGGACAATCTGGTGAAACTTCCTACAGGTGGTCCGACCTTTGCGATTGATACTGGGGCTCTTGATACCGCAATTCAGGGTGACATCGCCGCCGGACATATTCCCGCCGGTATCATTGCAATCACGGGCGGTACTGGTGTCGGGGCCTGCGATGATCTGGTAGCGGTCGCTGAGATTGCGCAAAAATATGACCTCTACACACATCTTGACGCGGCCTGGGCGGGGTCGGCGATGATCTGCCCTGAATTTAGAGAGGCCCATTGGCCGGGTGCCAACCTTTACGACAGCATTGTCTTCAACCCACATAAATGGATGGGGGCGCAGTTCGATTGCGCGATCCAGTTTCTGCGGGACGCCGCGCCACAGCTCAACACGCTTAAGATCGAACCGGAATACCTCAAGACCACCGGGGCAGAGGTGACGAATTATTCGGAATGGACCATCCCCTTGGGTCGACGGTTCCGGGCACTAAAGATCTGGTTCTTGTTGCGCTCTTATGGTCTCGACGGGTTGCGGGACCGTATTCGCAACCATGTACTTTGGGCCAATGAAGTTGCAGAAAAGATCGGTGCGATCGAGGGGTTTGAGATCACCACCGGCCCGATCCTAAGCCTGTTTTCCTTTCGCTGTCCGGGGGATGACGCCGCGCAGCAGCGGCTGGTGGATGCGTTGAATGACGATGGCCGAATTTACCTGACGCAAGGCATGTTCGATGGCCGCAAGATCATCCGCTTTCAGGTCGGGCAATTCGATACAACGCGCGATGACGTGCTGATGGCGGCGGATGTCATCCGAGATGTCTGGGAGAGCCTGCTATGAAGTTCGCGACGTTCAGTGCTGCAGGGGATACCTTCTTTGGCGCGATCACCGATGATGGCGCGATCGCTCTGAATGGTGATTTCCCCGAGTTTTCCAGCCTGTATGAGGTCATCGCTGCTGGTGCGTTTGGCCGGTTGGCTGCGGCGGCCGAGGGTAAGCCTGTGACCCATTCCGATTTCACCTATGAAATGGTGATGCCGGATGCACGTCGCATTCTGTGCGTCGGCGTGAACTTTCCGGACAGAAATGCGGAATACAAGGATGGCAGCGCGCAACCGGAATATATGTCGCTGTTCCCCCGCTTTGCCAGCGGCTTTACCGGCCACAACCGCCCGCTGATCCGTCCGCCGGAAAACCACACGCTGGATTACGAGGGCGAAGTGGCCATTGTAATCGGCAAGGCGGGTCGCCGGATATCGCAGGACGAAGCCTATGAGCACATCGCCGCGTTGACGCTGTGCAACGAAGGCACGATCCGCGATTGGGTGCGCCATGCCAAGTTCAACGTAACTCAGGGCAAGAACTGGGACAATTCAGGGTCGATCGGCCCTTGGCTGGTGCCCTTCACCGACCCGGCGCAATTGGATGACGCCCGCATTCAAACCCACGTCAATGGTGAGTTGCGTCAGGACGACACCCTCGACCGCATGATGTTCCCGATCCGGCGCGAGATCGAGTATATCTCGACCTTCATGACCCTGAAGCCGGGTGACGTTATCGTAACCGGCACCCCCACCGGTGCGGGCGCGCGCTTTGACCCGCCAAAATATCTTGCACCGGGTGACGTGGTCGAGGTTTCTGTCGGAGGTATCGGCACCCTGCGCAACACAGTCGAGGATGAGAAGGCATGACACCCGAAGAGCATGCCCGCGCAGCAGCCGACCTGCTTCAGGCCGAACGCACCGGCGACCAGATCGGTCTGCTGAGCCTGCGCCACCCCCAGATGGGTATGGACGACGCCTATGAGGTGCAGAACGCCATCTATCGCCAGAAGCTGGCTGAGGGTCGCAGGGTCATCGGGTGGAAAATCGGTCTGACATCGAAAGCGATGCAATATGCGCTGAACATCGATATTCCCGACAGCGGCATCCTGTTTGATGATATGGCGTTTGAAAACGGTGGTACGGTCCCTGCGGGCCGATTCATCCAGCCCCGGATCGAGGCTGAAATCGCCTTTGTCATGAAATCCGCCGTCGGTGGCGAGAATGTGAGCCGCGACGTTATCATATCCGCCACCGATTACGTCGCGCCAGCGATTGAAATTCTGGACACACGTATTCAGCGTCAGGACCCCGAGACTGGCAAGGTCCGAACCGTCTTTGACACGATCAGCGACAATGCCGCCAATGCGGGCATTGTGCTGGGCTCCGAGCGTCATGCGATCGACGCGTTCGACCTGCGCTGGGTTGGCGCCTTGACCTTCCGCAACGGTGAGATTGAGGAAACCGGCCTAGGGGCCGGCGTATTAAATGATCCTGTCGAAAGTGTTGTCTGGCTGGCCCGGCGCATGGCGCAATATGGACAAAGCGTAGAACCGGGGCAGGTTATTTTGTCCGGCAGTTTTATCCGCCCTGTCGAGTGCCCCCCGGGCACAGAAATTCACACGGATTTCGGGCCGTTCGGCGCGGTCGATATCAACTTTGCCTGAAAGGCTGTCTCTGGGAAAGCCATCAGGGCAGCATTGAAGGCTGGAAGCCTGCTGGTCGGATGTTGTGTGACCCTGCCGGCCTGTCCCGAGATCTTGAATATCGCGCCTGACAAAGCCCGGGTGTCGTTTTGCCAGAAGGGACAACCTAAAGCTTTTGCACACCATGCATGGTCAGGGTGCACACCAGATCGGCATAATCCTCGCGGGCTTTGGCGCCTGCGCCGGTGTTCCACATGTAATACCAGTTCAACATGCCAAAGACTGACATCGTCGCGCCGCGAAGCTTGTCCTTGGCGCCGTCAAAGGATCCGGGCGACATTTCCAGAAGTATGTCGCGTACAAAGTTCACCAGATCAAGCTGATAGCCCCGCAGACGTTTTTGCTGTTCTTCGGTCAATGCGCTCATGCCGCTGATCTGAACCCGGTGCTCGTCATCTGCACCTTGATAGGCAAAAAGGATCTCGCGCACTGCTTTGCGCAATTTTTGTTCGGGGTTAAGGCCGTCCAGATCAACATTGCAAATCCGGTCCCGCAACTCACGCAGGTACGTTTCAAGGATGTCATACAGGATGGCATCCTTGCTGTCATAGTAGTGGTATATGTTTGCTTTCGAGATGCCGCATTCTTTGGCCAAAAGGGTCATCGAAGCACGGTCAAACCCCTGGTCGGCAAATACTTTTGCCGCCATCTTCAGGATCTGTTCCCGCTTTTGGTCGTGGTCTTTGGCAATTGTCCGGGCCACGGCTCAGTCCTTATCGCGATTGTCTACAACGCGCTTCGCCTTGCCCTGAGAGCGTTCGACGTCGCCGGGGTCACCTACTACAATTTCGGTTGAAACGCCAACGACGTCCTTGATGCGTTTGGTCAGCATCCGTGCAGCGGCCGTTTTTGACAGCTCGTCGGTGGAATCGGGGGAGGATTCAACAAAGACCCGCATGGCATCCATGCGACCGGATTTGTAGAGCTCGATCTGGTAATAGGGGGCAAGACCGCCCGTTGCCATGACCTGTTCCTCGATCTGGCTGGGGAAAACGTTGACGCCGCGCAGGATCATCATGTCGTCACTGCGACCGGTGATCTTTGCCATCCGGCGCATGGACCGGGCCGTCCCTGGCAGCAGGCATGTCAGATCGCGTGTGCGGTAGCGGATCATCGGCAGCCCTTCTTTGGTCAGTGTCGTGAACACCAATTCTCCGGTTTCGCCATCGGGCAGGACTTCTCCGGTCGCCGGGTCGATGATTTCCGGCAGGAAGTGATCCTCCCAGATTACAGGCCCGTCTTTGGTTTCAACGCATTCATTGGCTACTCCGGGGCCCATGATCTCGGACAGGCCATAGATATCGACGGCGTGCATGTCGAAGGCTGCCTCGACCTCGGCCCTCATCGCGTCAGTCCAGGGTTCCGCACCAAAAACGCCAACCTTCAACGAGCTCTCACGTGGGTCGAGACCCGCCTTGTGGAACTGTTCAAGGATATTGAGCATGTAGGAGGGTGTAACCATGATCCCGTCAGGCCGGAAATCGTTGATCAGGTTGACCTGCTTTTCGGTTTGCCCGCCCGACATCGGGACGACGGTCGCGCCAAGGCGTTCGATCCCGTAATGGGCACCTAGCCCACCGGTGAACAGCCCATAGCCGTAGGCATTGTGCACCATGTCGCCCTTGCGCAGCCCAGACGCGCGAAGAGACCGCGCGCCAAGATCAGCCCAATTGTCGATGTCATTCTTTGTGTAGCCAACCACCGTCGGTTTGCCTGTCGTGCCGGAGGAAGCATGCAGACGAATTATCTCGCTGCGCGGGACTGCAAACAAGCCAAACGGATAGTTGTCGCGCAGATCGTTTTTGTACGTGAACGGAAATTTCGACAGATCTGAAAGCTGCTGAAGATCGTCAGGATGCACGCCAGCCTCGTCAAAGCGCTGTTTGTACATCGGAACGTTTTCATAAGCATGACGCAAGGACCACTTCAGACGCTCAAGCTGTGTGGCGCGAATTTCGTCGATCGAGGCGATTTCGATCGGGTCAAGGTCCGCTTTGTTGGGGGAAAGGTCTTTCATCGCGTAACTCCTCCAGTCACGAAACTATTCTTGAAAATTCTGGCCGCCAATGGTGCGGGACATGCCGCGAAACTCAGCGATCAGAGTATTGTCTTGATTGATGACGCGGACGTCGTAGATGCCGCTGCGACCGGACAGGTTGACTTCTGTCGCGGTAGCAGTCAGGCAGTCATCTTTCCGTCCCGGTGCAAGATAGCTGACCATCGTATGCTGCGCTACAGTTGCAACATTCCGGCTGTTGCAGGCAAAGGCGAAAGCACTGTCAGCAAGAGCGTGCGTGACTCCGCCATGGCAAATACCATGTCCGTTGCAGTGATGCGGCGCAACAGTCAGGGACAGGACTGCGTGCCCTTCATCGACCTCGACAAGCTCCATCCCGAACCATTTACTGGCTTCGTCACTGGCCCACATCGCCGCTGCGGATTTTTGGGCGCGTTCTTTTGGGGTCATCATCATCATCTTCCCTGAAAATGCGGTACGCGTTTTTCGAGGAAACTGGACACGCCTTCGGCGTAATCAGCACTTTCCCCGCAGGTTTTCATTGCGTCCGCTTCAATTTCAAGCTGATCGGACAAGGATGTGGTGGCTGCTGTTTGAATGCACTGCTTGGTCAGGCCCAACCCAAGGGTGGGGCCGTTGGCAAGTTGCGCGGCAAGAGCGCGTGCTTCGGTCATCAGCTGATCATCGGGCAACGCCTTCCAGATCAACCCCCAGTCTTCGGCCTGCTTGGCGGTTAGGGGCAATGCTGTCAGGGCCAGCCCCTTTGCGCGCGCCTCGCCCAACAATCGGGGCAGGTGCCAGCTGCCGCCTGTGTCCGGAATCAACCCGACCTTGGAAAAACTCTGGATGAACTTCGCGCTTTCCCCGGCCAGAACCATGTCGCAGGCCAGTGCAAGGTTCGCACCCGCGCCCGCGGCCACGCCGTTGACGGCACAAACGACCGGGAAATTCAAAGACCGGATCAGTCGAACCAAAGGGGCATAGAAAGTGCGTACAGTTTTGCCCAGGTCGGGCGGGCCATCCATTTTCGAGGGATCGCGGTCTCCAAGGTCCTGACCCGCACAAAAACCGCGCCCTGCGCCGGTCAGCAAAATCGCGCGGGCACCATTTTCGCGCGCGCTCTTCAGCGCGTCGTGAAGGGCAAGATGCATCTCCTCATTGAACGAGTTCAGCTTGTCGGGGCGGTTCAGGGTTATTTCAACCCAGTTTCCGTGATCATGTACAAGGATCGTATCGCTCATGGCAGTCTCATCTGTTCCCGTGACAACTTAATCATTGCATTAACCGAACGGTTGGTCAATATATAAACCCGAACCGAATCTGGACTGATCAAAGGGATTGCAAATGCCGCAACCGTCGCTGGTGAGTGTTGACTTTAAGGGCGACGTGGCTTGGGTCACGGTCGACAACCCGCCGGTGAACGCAACCTCGACGGGCGTTCGGCAGGGTCTGGCCGACGCGGTCGATGCAGTTCAGAAAGCTCGGGTTGCCGTCCTGTGCTGCGCCGGTCGGACATTCATCGCGGGCGGTGATATGTCCGAGTTTGACGCGGCTCCGGTTGAGCCGCATTTGCCTGATGTTGTTCAGAAAATCGAAGACAGTAATGTGCCGTTTATCGCCTGTATGCGCGGCAACGTGTTGGGTGGCGGGTTTGAAATTGCCATGGCCTGCGCGTGGCGGATCGCAGCGCCGGGCACCTGCTTTGGGCTGCCGGAAGTCAATGTGGGCCTGATCCCGGGGGCGGGGGGCACGCAGCGATTGCCGCGCCTTGTTGGAATGGAAGCGGCGGTCGACATCGCCTGTTCGGGTAAAATCCTGAAAGCCGAAGAAATGGCCATTCTCGGGGGAATTGACCTGATTGCCGATAACCCAATGTCGGCTGTTCTGGATTTTGTCGCCAACCTGCCAAAGCGCCCGGCACCTGTCAGTCAATGGCCCGTCGGTGAAGTCGCGTCTGACCTTCTGGAGACGAGCCTTCAGGTTTTGAAAAAACGCGCCAGGGGTCAGCAATCACCGCTGGAAAACCTAACTGCGCTCAGCTGGTCGTCCGAACCCTTTGCTGTCGCACAGCCGAAAGAGCGTGCGCGCCATCTGGCACTGCGTCAAAGCCCTGAAAGCCGCGCCCTGCGATACGCCTTTTTTGCCGAGCGCCAGGTGGTCAGACCTTCGATGATCGCAGGTGTCACCCCGCGCGATATCAGCCGGATCGCAGTTGTCGGTGGCGGGTTGATGGGGGCAGGGATCGCGACCGCTGCCCTGAATGGCGGTCTTTCGGTCACTCTGATCGAGAGGGATATGGAAGCAGCGGCCGCAGCCCATGATCGGGTTGAGGGGCTGTTAAAGGGGGCAGTCAAGCGGGGCAAGATGTCCGAAGCACAGCTGCAGGAACGCCTTGCCGCGTTTTGCGCCGTGGACAGCTACTCCGAAGCTGCGAACGCTCAGCTGGCTATCGAGGCTGTGTTTGAAGACTTGTCGGTCAAGCAACAGGTTTTTGCAGAATTGGCCAGCCATATGCAGCGTGACGCGATTCTGGCCACGAACACGTCGTACTTGAGCCCGGTCGAGATCTTCGCAGGTATCGAAAATCAATCGCGGTGCATTGGTCTGCACTTCTTCAGCCCTGCCCATGTCATGAAGCTGTTGGAAGTCGTGCATACACCGCAAACTTCGCCCGAAGTTGTCGCCACCGGATTTGCGCTTGGAAAAAGGCTTCGCAAGGTTTCTGTCCTGTCGGGCATCTGCGATGGTTTTATTGGCAACCGGATGTTGGCTGCGTATCGGCGCGAGGCTGATTATTTGCTGGCGGATGGGGCGTTGCCTTATCAGGTGGACCAGGCAATGCGAGCTTTCGGGATGCCCATGGGGCCTTACGAGCTGCAAGATCTGACAGGCCTCCAAATCGCCTGGGCCAACCGAAAACGCAATGCCGCAACCCGCGACCCGAACGAACGCTATGTGACGATCGCTGACCAACTTTGCGAGATGGGTCGTCTTGGCCAACGCACAGGCAAAGGATGGTATCGCTATGAAGTGGATCATCGCGAACCGATCCGCGATCCCGAAGTGGAGGCGTTGATCGAGTCCTACTCGGCTGAACAGGGCATAACGCGGCGGGCATACGCGCAGGACGAAATCGTGTCGCGCATCTTGGCGGTGCTGGCCAACGAGGGCGCGTTGATCATTCAGCAGGGGATCGCCGAGTCCGCGGAAGCAGTCGATATGGTTCAAATTCACGGCTACGGCTTTCCGCGCTGGCGCGGCGGGCCGATGAACTATTGCAAGGAAATCGGAGCCAACACGTCGCACGCAATGATGGAAACCGTAGCCAAGGAAAGCCCCGGTTCATGGCGCGTCGCGGGCTGTCTTGGAGACAATTAACAAGTTGATGGTTACAAAAGTGACCATTAACGCATTCTTGACTCATGTTTCACAGGGAGGAGACAGAACTATGAAATTCACAAGGTTGAGCACACTTCTTGCCTCAGCTGCACTGGCCGTTTCAGGTACAGTGGCGCTTGCAGCAGACTATACGCTGACCATTTCCAGCTGGGCCCCGCCGACCCATGGCATCAATGCCAAGATGTGGCCGAAATTCGTCGAGATGATCGAAGAGGCCACCGGTGGTCAGGTCACCGCCGAGCTGAAGTTGGGCCTTGCCCCGCCCCCCGCGCAGATGGACTTGATTATGGATGGTGCTGCAGATGCCTCGATCATATTCCACGGCTATCAGCCGGGTCGGTTTGTCACCACCAAGATGATCGAACTGCCCGGATATGAAGGCTCGGCCGAGGCTGCGTCGGTCGCATATTGGCGCGCATATGACGCACATTTGAAGGCGGCGGACGAACACCGTGGTGTGAAAGTGATCGCCTTGCACACGCATGGTCCGGCTCAGCTGCATTCCAGCAGCCCGGTGACGTCGCTGGACGAAGTCTCGGGCCTCAAGGTTCGCATCCCCGGCGGTGTTGGCGGTGACGTGGGCACGGCGTTGGGTGCAACCGGTATCCAGGTTCCTGCACCGAAAGTGTATGAAACTCTGGCCTCCAAGGCCGCAGACGGCGTCGTCATGCCCTTTGAATCCCGCAAAGGTTTCAAGCTGACGGAAGTGGCCCAGAACGTTTATGAGGTCCCTGGCGGCCTGTATCGCGGTTCTTTTGCCTTTATCATGAACGAGGACACCTTCGCTGACTTGCACGCCGATCTGCAGGCAGCGCTGGAAGAAAACGTTTTCGGAGAACCGCTGAGCCGCGAGATTGGCAAGATCTGGGATGAGATCGATGCGATCGGCCGGGAAGAAACCGAAGGCACCGAAGGCAACGCGATCCATGCCGCATCCGCTGAAGATCTGGAAAAGTTCAATGCGATTGCTGCGGATGTACGTGCCAAAGTTATCGACGAAGTCAATGGCACAGGCATCGACGCCCAAGCAGCCTATGACATGATCGTAAATGAAATGGCTGCGCAATAACGCAGTCTGGCTGGCGGACGCGATCCGCCAGCCGATTTCACTCGCTGGGGACCCGTTATGCAATCTCTCGTGACCTTTGCGCGTCGCGTCAGTATCGTGCCTACGCTGCTGGCCTGTGCCGCGCTGTTCATCCTGATGGTGATGACCTTCTTTGATGTCATCCTGCGATCTGTTTTCAATGCCCCGATCGAGGCGGCCACGGAACTGACCCGGATCCTGATGGCCGTCCTCGTGTTCTCGGTCTTGCCGATGATCTCAGCAGGCAAGGGTCAAATCGCTGTGGATCTGACGGATGGGCTGTTTTCACGCCTGCGGTTAAGTCGGGTACGTGATGCGATTGTATATCTGTTCTCTGGCATCATGCTTTTTTGGCCAATTCAGCGTGTCTGGGTATTGGCTGAACGTGCGCGGGACTACGGGGACGTCACGGAATATCTTTCGATCCCAGTCTTCTATGTAGGCTGGTTCATCTCGGGGTTCATAGCGATCACCGCTGTTGCAATGATCATCACCGGCATCTTGCACTTCTTTGCCCCCCACACATTGTCGGAGCACCCCCAATGACCGCTGCGCTGATCGGTTTTGTTCTTGTTCTTGTTCTTGTGCTGGTGCGCTTGCCCATCGTGTTTGCAATGGGATTGGTCGGAACTCTTGGCTTTGCCTATGAACGCGGCGGCAGCATCCTGTCCGAGCGTGGGTTGAAGGCCGCGATGTCGATGGTGGGTCGTCAGATCACCGACACCGCGCAGGATTACGGCCTGTCGGTCGTCCCGCTGTTTATCCTCATGGGCTTGTTCGTGAATAAAGGTGGGCTTGCGCGCGAGCTTTACGCAGTTTCAAACGCTTTTCTGGGCCATTTCCGGGGCGGTATCGCCATGGCGACGGTTGCGGCATGCGGAGGCTTTTCAGCCATTTGCGGCTCGTCTCTGGCAACGGCGGCCACCATGTCCAAGGTCGCAATGCCGGAAATGCGCCGCTATGGCTATTCCGACGAGCTGTCGACGGCATCGATTGCAGCGGGCGGCACACTTGGTATCCTTATTCCGCCGTCGGTGATCCTGGTTATCTACGGACTACTGACCGAAACCTCGATTGGGAAACTTTTCGTTGCGGGTATCATTCCCGGCCTGCTTGGCATTCTGTTCTACCTGCTCGCCGTGCGCTGGACCGTCGCACGCAAGCCCGAGTCGGGACCGGCGGGTGAACGTCACGGCTGGGCCGAGCGTCTGTCGGCGGTGCGCTCAGTCTGGGCCGTATTGCTGCTGTTCTTTCTGGTGATTGGCGGATTGTACGGTGCATTCGATTTTCATCCACTGAACCTGACCTTCAGCCCGACCGAGGCGGCAGGCATGGGCGCAATGGGCGCTTTCCTGATCGCGCTGTCACGAGGCGGGCTTACTTTGGGGTCGACTTTTGAGGTGCTGAAGGAAACCACCTATACCGCCGCGGCATTGTTCTCGGTTCTGATCGGGGCACAGATCTTTTCGAATTTCATCAACCTTGCCGGTCTGCCCGAAGCGCTCATCGCGTTGGTTACGGCCTATGACGTTGAACCTTTTGTGGTGATCCTGATGATCCTTGGGATCTACATCATTTTGGGTTGCGTCTTTGAATCCCTGTCGATGCTGCTGCTGACAGTGCCGATCTTTTTCCCGCTGGTCACGTCGTTGGGGTATGACCCGATCTGGTTCGGCATTGTTGTGGTTGTCGTGACCGAAATCAGCCTGATCACTCCACCCGTCGGATTGAACGTTTTCATTCTGAAAGGCGTGGTCGGAGATGTGTCAACAGGAACAATCTTCAAGGGTGTTACTCCGTTCTGGGTAGCGGATATCTTCCGGCTGGCCCTGATCGTTCTGGTGCCATGGTTAGTGTTGGTTCTGCCTGAACAAATGGGGGCGATGGGGCACTGATGTTCTCTCTGACCGCGCTTCCGGACGGGTTTCACACAGACCCCTATCCTGCCTACGCCGTTATGCGCGAAGATACGCCCGTCTGCTGGCAACGTGACGGATCGGTTATCCTGTCCCGATACGAGGATCTGGACCTTGTTTACCGGGACACCTCGCGATTCATATCGGACAAGAAAGCGGTATTTGGCCCCAAATACGGGGTCGACAGCCCCTTGTATGAACACCACACCACCAGTTTGGTGTTTAATGACCCGCCGCTGCATACCCGTGTTCGCAAGGTAATGGTCGGCGCGATGAACCCGCGCGCGTTGGCGCAAATGGAACCGGGTCTGATCCAGCTTGTCGATGGGCTGCTGGACGAGATGCAGGTCAAGGGCAACGTCGAACTGATCGAGGATTTTGCCGGGGCAATCCCGATCGAGATCATCGGCAATCTGCTGGGTATATCACGATCCGAACGCGGGCCATTGCGCGATTGGTCTCTGGCCATTCTTGGTGCGTTGGAGCCGCAATTGACGCCGGAGCAGGAAGAGTGGGGTAACAGATCGGTCTCGGACTTCAAAGACTTCCTGCGGCATATCATCGAGGATCGTCGCGCCAACCCCGGAGATCCGGCAACGGATGTCCTGACCCGGCTGATCCAGGACGACACGGATGGTGGCCTGACCGAGGTCGAGCTGTATCAGAACTGCATTTTCATCCTGAATGCTGGGCATGAGACCACAACGAACCTGATCGGCAACGCATTGGAGTTGTTGGACCGGCACCGCGACAAGCGGGCGGAGTTGCTGGCCGACCCGGATCTGATCGGTTCGGCCGTGGACGAGTTTCTGCGGCTGGAAAGCCCGAACCAGTTCGGCAATCGCCTGACCACCGTTGATGTAACGATCCACGGTCAGACCATTCCGGCAGGTACTGATGTTCATCTGTGTATCGGTGCGGCCAACCGTGACCCACGGCAGTTTGACCGGCACGACGAGATGATCTTGGACAGACGCCCCAACAAGCATCACGCCTTTGCCGGAGGGCCTCATACCTGCGTTGGTCTGACCCTCGCGCGTCTGGAGGGCCGGGTGGCCGTGGGCCGGTTTCTGGCCCGTTTTCCAGACTATCGCATCACCGACGGCGCCGAACGGGGCGGGCGCATCCGGTTTCGGGGGTTTGCACGTTTACCCGCGCGGGTCTGAGAAATCCGGCGAGGGAAATTTGCTCGGTAATTTATTGACCGACCGTACGGTTTAAAATATGATTTCACGAGACCGGCTTGTGGCAGCGCGGGGATCGCGACTTAGATGAGGAGACACTCATGACTATCCAACAGATTTCCAGCTTTGCAGCCGGTGAGTGGGTTTTGCCCGGCGAGGGTGCCCGCGCGATAGCTAGCGCTGTGACCGGCGAGGTTATCGCCACAGCGGGTAACAATGCTTTGGATGTACAGGGGATGTTGGACTATGCGCGCAATGTCGGGGGGCCGGCACTGCGCAATATGACGTTCCATGAACGGGCCAAAATGCTCAAGGCGCTGTCCGTCCATTTGGGTCAGCACAAGCAGGCGATGTATGACTTGTCTTTCAACACCGGTGCCACGCAATCGGATCATATGATTGATATCGACGGCGGCATCGGAACGATGTTTGTCTTTGCCGCAAAAGGCCGTCGTGAAATGCCGGACGGTCATGTCTATCTGGATGGCGATGTCGAGCAGCTTTCGCGCAACGGTACTTTCCTGGGGCAGCACATCTGCATCCCGCTACAAGGCGTGGCAATTCACATCAACGCGTTCAATTTTCCGGTTTGGGGGATGCTGGAAAAGCTTGCCCCAACCCTTCTGGCGGGCGTTCCGGCGATTGTAAAACCCGCCACGAGCTCGTGTTATGTGACCGAGCTGTGTGTTCGGTTGATGCTTGAGTCCGGCATCTTGCCAGCGGGTGCATTGCAGTTGGTCTCGGGTGGTTTGGGTGACATGCTGGACCGTCTGACCATGCAGGACGTGGTCAGCTTTACCGGATCCGCCGATACGGCCCTGAAACTGCGCTCCAACCCGGTGATCCTTGAGAACTCGGTACGGTTTGTTGCGGAACAGGACAGCCTGAACTGTTCGATCCTTGGCCCCGATGCCGCGCCGGGCACGCCGGAATTTGACCTCTTCGTGAAGGAAGTCCAGCGCGAGATGACCACGAAGGCAGGGCAGAAATGCACCGCAATCCGTCGGATCATCGCGCCCGAACCGCAGGTACAGGCGGTAATTGACGCGTTGTCGGCGCGACTGGCGAAAACGACCATTGGCGACCCAAAGCTGGAAGCCACCCGTATGGGTGCGTTGGTTTCGAACGGTCAGAAGCGTGATGTTCTGGAAAAGGCTGCTATCCTCGGGCAAGAGGCCGAGTGTGTCTTCGGCAACCCCGATGATTTCGCGGTTGAGGGCGCTGATGCCGAAAAGGGGGCGTTCCTGCCGCCCATGCTCTTCCACTGCGCCAATCCTGACGCGGCGCAGCGCGTGCACGACACCGAAGCCTTTGGTCCGGTCAGCACAGTGATGGGGTATCGCGATCTTGACCATGCCATCGAGCTGGCGAACCGTGGGCAGGGCTCTTTGGTGGCGTCGGTGATCACCCATGATCCCGAGGTTGCGCGACAGGTTGCCATGGGATCAGGGGCTTATCACGGGCGTCTGTATTTCAACAACCGCGACTCGATGAAGGAATCCACCGGTCATGGCTCACCTCTGCCGCACATGGTTCATGGCGGTCCGGGACGCGCCGGTGGCGGCGAAGAAATGGGCGGGGTACGGGGTGTGAAACACTATATGCAGCGCACCGCCATTCAGGGTTCGCCCGATCTGCTGACAGCGATTGGCCGGAAATGGGTGCCTGGCGCGACCGAAATCGAAGTTCCTGCTCATCCCTTTACCCGCCGGTTTCACGATCTGTCGATTGGTGAGACCCTTTACACGGCGCCAAGAACCATCACCATGGAGGACATTGAACACTTCGCCAACTTCACCGGTGATACCTTCTATGCGCATATGGATCAGGCGGCGGCGGAACGTAACCCGTTCTTCCCGGGTCGCGTTGCACATGGATACTTGCTGTTGTCTTTCGCAGCCGGATTGTTCGTCGAACCGAACGAGGGGCCGGTTTTGGCAAATACCGGTCTTGACGGGCTGCGTTTCATGAAACCGGTCGAGGCAGGTGACACCATCAAGGTGCGTTTGACGGTCAAGCACAAGACCAAGCGCAATGATGACTACGGCGAGGTTCGCTGGCACGTTACCCTGACACAGCAGGATGATGAGCTGGTCGCAGAATACGAGTTGCTGACCATGGTTGCCTACTAGGCACAAGTGCAGGTGCGCAGGGGCTGGATGGCATTTCCCTCCGGCCCGATTATACTGTGCTTATGAAAGATACGGCTCCAGAATGGTTCGAAACCTGCGTCAGCCAGTTGACCACAACTGGCACGCAACGTGTGTGGTCAGTTCTGGTCACGATATTCGGTGATCTGGCCCAGAGCGGGTCTGACCAGGTTAGCGGCGCGTTGATCACAGCACTGACCAACCTTGCGGGGATCAAGGCCGAAGCCACGCGTGTTGCGCTGCACAGGCTGCGCAAGGAAGGCTGGATCGAAAGTACGCGGGTCGGGCGAAACAGCGTTCACAGACTGACCGAATATGGCCGCCGTCAAAGCGCAGCCGCCGCCCCGCGCATCTATTCCCGCGAGACGAATACGCCAGAAATCTGGCATATGCTTATCGCCAGCAACTCGGAATGTTCGCGAAAAGAGCTGGCAGATCTGATGCTGACCGGAGATTATATTTCAGTTAACCTCACAACAGCCATGTCGGCAGGCCCCGTCCCCGAGAACCTTGAAGAACTGCTGGGTGTTGAAAGCAGCGCCATTTCGGTTCCAGGCTGGCTGCGCGACCTTTGTGGCCCTGAACCGCTGAAGTCTGCCTATGATCAGTTCTTGCACTCCATTCAGATCACCGAGCAACTGTTGCCTGTTGATGGCGTCGGCGATCCGCTGAAAATAGCGGTGCTGCGCGTATTGATTGTGCATGGGTGGCGTCGTTTGGTTCTACGCCATCCATCCCTGCCTCCGGCCTTTTTGCCAGCTGATTGGAAAGGCGCGGAGTGTCGCGCGGCGGTGTCCCGACTGCTGGGGCAATTGCCCAAACCAGATCTTGCGACGCTGGAATCTGCGGTGGGTGGTTAGCTCTTTTCTTGCCGTGTCCGGGATGGCGCTGTTGGGGATTGGAAGACGGATGTGAAAGAAGTGCCATTTTATGTTACAGAAAACTTATTTGAGCGATTACATGGTAACATAATGCTTGCGCCGAATCGATTGAACATTTATTAACCGACCAGACGGTTAATGACTTGTGTTCCAATGGGAGACCCAATTGATGGATGCCTTCATCTGCGACGCAACCCGCACCCCGATTGGGCGGTATGGTGGTGCGCTTTCATCGGTTCGCACGGATGATCTGGCGGCTATCCCGCTAGCGGCCCTGATGGCGCGCAACCCGCAAGTCGACTGGACCAGTGTGGATGACGTCATTTTTGGCGATGCCAACCAGGCAGGAGAGAGCAATCGCAACGTTGCCCGGATGGCAGCCCTGCTGGCCGGATTGCCGACGGACGTGCCGGGAACAACGATAAACCGATTGTGTGCCAGTGGCATGGATGCTGTCGGAATGGCGGCGCGGGGCATCAAGGCAGGCGATTATGATCTTGCTGTCGCAGGTGGCGTGGAAAGCATGTCGCGCGCACCGTTTGTGATGCCCAAAGCGACGGCGGCGTTTACGCGCAGCAATGCGGTTTACGACACCACGATTGGCTGGCGCTTTGTGAACCCAAAGCTAAAGCAGCAGTATGGCGTCGACTCCATGCCGCAAACTGCTGACAATGTCGCCGAAGATTTTGGGATCAGCCGTGAAGACCAGGACGCCTTTGCCGCGCGCAGCCAGGCGAGATGGGCTGCGGCCCACGCGGCAGGCGTGTTCCACGAGGAAATCACACCGGTTACGATTCCACAGCGCAAGGGCGATCCGATTGTTGTCGATACGGATGAACATCCTCGCCCGGGAACCACAGCGGAAAAACTCTCGGGCCTCGTGGGTGTGAACGGGCCGGAGAAAACAGTGACCGCAGGGAACGCCTCGGGTGTGAATGATGGTGCAGCCGCGATCCTGATGGCGAACGAAGCGGCAGCGACAAAAAACGGCCTGACCCCGATTGCCCGTGTGGTTGGCATGTCCCTCGCGGGCGTCGAGCCGCGGGTCATGGGTATTGGTCCGGTTCCTGCCAGCCGAAAGGTTTTGGCACGCGCCGGGCTGAGCATCGACCAGATGGATGTGATCGAGTTGAACGAAGCTTTCGCGTCGCAAGGTCTGGCTACACTGCGAGAGTTGGGCCTGCCCGATGACGCCGCCCATGTGAACCCGAATGGCGGTGCAATCGCCCTTGGTCATCCATTGGGAATGAGCGGCGCTCGACTTGTGTTGACCGCAGCGTACCAACTGAAACGCACCAAAGGGCGCTATGCGCTTTGCACAATGTGCGTCGGCGTCGGGCAAGGCGCTGCACTTATTCTTGAACGCGTGTAACGGAGGAGGCGGGACATGTATGCTCAGATGGTAGAATCCGAGGCGTCAAACGATGATCCTGAAAAGCTTGCTGAATTTCAGGCGCGGATCGACGCGGATATAAAGATTGAACCCAAGGACTGGATGCCTCAGGGGTATCGCAAGACGCTGATCCGCCAGATCGGACAGCACGCGCATTCCGAGATCGTCGGGCAATTGCCCGAAGGGAACTGGATCACACGTGCACCGACGCTGCAACGCAAGGCGATCCTTCTGGCCAAGGTGCAGGATGAAGCCGGCCATGGGCTCTACCTGTATTGTGCGGCCGAAACACTGGGTGTCAGCCGCGATGAGATCACCGAGATGCTACTGGACGGTCGCATGAAATACTCGTCGATCTTCAATTACCCGACGCTGAACTGGGCGGATATCGGCGCGGTCGGATGGCTGGTCGATGGCGCTGCAATCATGAATCAGGTGCCGCTGCAAAGAACGTCTTACGGGCCGTATTCGCGCGCCATGATCCGCATCTGCAAGGAAGAAAGCTTCCATCAGCGCCAAGGCTATGACGCGATCCGCAAGATGGCCGAAGGCACGCCCGAGCAGCGCAAGATGGCGCAGGACGCGATGAATCGCTTCTGGTACCCGTCTCTGATGATGTTTGGACCGTCCGATAAGGATTCTGTCCACTCCGCGCAGTCGATGGCCTGGAAGATCAAGATCAACACCAATGATGAGCTGCGCCAGAAATTCGTCGACCAGACCGTCCCACAAGCCAAATATCTGGGTCTGACAATCCCTGACCCGAACCTGAAGTGGAACGAAGAGCGTGGGCATTACGATTTCTCAGAGCCGGATTGGTCGGAATTCTTCGATGTGATCAAGGGAAACGGCCCCTGCAACGTCGACCGTCTGGCGGCGCGCAACAAGGCTTGGGATGACGGCAAATGGGTGCGTGACGGGCTGTTGGCCCACGCCCGCAAGAAACAGGCCGGCAATCTGGCTGCCGAATAAGCTTACCCTGAGGAGGAAACCCGATGAATACCGAATGGCCCCTGTGGGAAATCTTCATCCGCGGTCAACATGGGATGAGCCACCGACATGTCGGCTCGCTGCATGCCCCGGACGCGGAAATGGCGATCAAGAACGCACGCGACGTCTATACCCGCCGCAACGAAGGCGTCTCGATTTGGGTGGTAGAAGCCAACAACATCTCGGCCTCGTCGCCCAGTGACAAAGGTCCGTTGTATGAGCCCAGCGAAAGCAAAGTGTACCGACACCCGACCTTTTTCGACATCCCCGAAGAAGTGGGGGCGATGTGATGACCCGCGACGAAGCGTTTCAGCAGTTCCTGCTGCGGATGGGGGACAATACCCTGATCCTGGGCCATCGCGTCAGCGAATGGTGCGGCCACGCGCCAGTGTTGGAGGAGGATATTGCACTGGCCAACACGGCGCTGGACCTGATTGGGCAGACCCAGATGTGGCTTGGCCTTGCCGGAGAGATAGGCGGCGGCAAAACCGCCGATGATCTGGCATTTCTGCGCGACGCGTGGGATTTCCGCAATGTGTTGTTGGTCGAGGTTCCGAACGGTGATTTCGGCCGCACCCTGATGCGCCAGTTCCTGTTCGATGCCTGGCATTCGATCATGCTCGGTCGTCTTCTGACATCTTCTGATGATCGTGTCGCCGCGATTGCTGCCAAAGCCAGCAAGGAAGTCGCCTATCATCTGGAGCGTTCGGCAGAAACGGTCGTAGGTCTGGGTGATGGAACCGAAGAAAGTCACACCCGGATGCAGGCGGCGCTGGATTACCTCTGGCCATATGTAGGCGAGATGTTTGTCAGCGACGACATCGACGCTCAGATTGCTGCGGCCGGGATTGCGCCGAACCCAGCCGACCTGCGCGACGAATATGATGCGTTGGTCAAACGGGTTCTGGCCAAGGCGACATTGATCCTTCCGGAAAGCCGATTTGCCCATAAAGGCGGGCGGGACGGGCGCATGCATACCGAACATCTGGGCCATCTGCTGTCGCAGATGCAGTGGCTGCAGCGCGCCTATCCCGGTGCAAGTTGGTAAAAGCGGATGCGGGTCTCGACTGACCAGATATGGAGCTGGCTGGATACCGTGCCCGATCCCGAAATCCCGGTTATTTCCGTCGTGGATTTGGGCATTGTGCGCGATGTGCGCTGGGACGCTGACACTCTGGTCGTAACCGTCACGCCAACCTATTCCGGTTGCCCGGCGACATCCATCATCAGTATGGATATCGAAACCGCCCTGCGCGATCACGGCATCGGAGATCTGCGCATAGAAACCTGCATCTCACCAGCCTGGACAACCGATTGGCTGAGCGAAAAAGGTCGCGCCAAGCTGGAAGAGTTTGGCATCGCCCCGCCACAACCGGCGGGTGGGCCAGAGCGTTGCCCACATTGCGGCAGTAAAGCGGTTGAAAAGGTCAGCCAATTCGGCTCGACCCCGTGCAAGGCCCATTGGCGCTGCACTGACTGCCTGGAACCCTTTGACTATTTCAAGTGCATCTGAGGAGGAGCACCGGATGGCACGTTTTCATGACCTGAAAGTCACCGACATCCACAAAACCATCCGCGATGCGGTTGTCGTGACGCTTGAACCCGTCAACGGCGCGGCGGATCAATTCGATTTCACCGCAGGCCAGTACCTGACGTTTCGCCGCGACTTTGACGGAGAAGAGCTGCGCCGGTCCTACTCCATTTGTGCGGGCAAGGATGACGGGGTACTGCAAGTCGGGATCAAACGTGTCGACGGCGGCGCGTTCTCCAGTTGGGCCAATTCCGAGCTTAACGTCGGGGACGTTGTGCAGGCGATGCCACCGATGGGCAGCTTTCACACTCCGATCGATGCTGATGCGGAAAAGCAGTATCTCGGTTTCGCTGGCGGCTCTGGCATCACGCCGGTTCTGTCGATCCTGAAGACGACACTGACCCGCGAACCCAAATCCCGCTTTACGCTGATCTACGCCAACAAGGGCATCAACACGATCATGTTCCGCGAGGAGCTGGAAGACCTGAAGAACCTCTATATGGGCCGCCTGAACGTAATCCATATTCTTGAGGCGGATGCGCAGGAGATAGACCTGTTCACCGGTCTGGTGACGCAGGAAAAATGCGCTGACCTGTTCGAACATTGGGTCGATATCCAGAACGTGGACACAGCCTTTATCTGCGGCCCCGAGCCGATGATGCTGGGGATTGCTGCCGCGCTGCGCGCGCATGGTCTTGACGACAGGCAGATCAAGTTTGAACTCTTTGCCAGCGCTCAGCCGGGCCGGGCCAAACGCAAGGAAGGTGCGGCAGATGCGGGTACGCAGGCGAACCAAACCAGCGCATCAATCACTCTTGATGGGTCCACTCAGACGATAACTCTGCCCAAGGACCAATCCATTCTGGACGCAGCCTTGGAAAATGCCATGGACGCCCCTTACGCCTGCAAGGCCGGTGTCTGTTCAACCTGCCGCTGCCGCGTTCTGGAAGGCGAAGTTGAAATGCTCGCCAATCACGCGCTTGAGGATTACGAGGTTGAAAAAGGCTATGTGCTGAGCTGTCAGGCCTATCCGGTCACCGACCGTGTGGTCGTGGACTACGACCAGTAAAGGGAGAAGACCGATGACTGACACCATGACACTCGACAGCTATCTGGCCGCAGGCGGTGTGCTGACCAACCCGACCAATGTTCCGCCGCGCTACCGCGCCGAACTCATGAAGCTGATGGCCACGTTCGTGGACAGCGAACTTGCCGGTGCCGCCGGTTTTGCGGACATCATCAATCAGGGTCCGGGCATCAAGGAACGGATCGCAGCCGCCAGGATTGTTCTTGAGAAAACGGATCACGCCGATCAGGTTCTCAGGATAATGGGTGAGTTCGGGGCCGATACCGAGAGATATGCCACACATCATCCGTGGACGGCGCGCCTGGATCGAGACGCAGATATCGGCGCGACCCGCAGCGCGCATGACATGCGCCTTGCCGTATTCAATTATCCGATCTCGGGCTGGACCGACGCCGTCATCATGAACCTGCTGATGAGCCGTGCGGTCATGGAACAACTGGCCGAGTTTTCAATGGTTTCCTATCAACCGTTGGCCGAAGCGTTCCGCAGCATCGCCCCGGTCGAAGCCCATCATGGTGCGTTGGCGCTGGAAGGTGCTGTGAAGCTTGCCAAGAGCGGAGAGACAGAGCAGATGCAGGATGCGGTTAACTATTGGTGGCCGCGTGTCGCTGTGTCCTTTGGTGGCGATGATTTGAAACGGTTTGAGCTTCTGGAATCGCTGGGCTTGCGCCACAATGGTAACAACGCCCTAAAAGAGCGTTGGGTTCAGACAGCAGGCACCGCCGTGAAACAGCTGGGCCTGAAACCACCGGCCTAGTTCTGTGTGAACGCCAAAGGCAGGTTGAGAGGCGCTTTCGGGGGCGGGCGATGTGAATTTCGCCCCGCGGAGCAAATCTCCGAGTGGGGCTCGATCAAGCCCTTGCGTTTTGTTGGTCCACCCGGTTCTGAGAGCAAAGACAAATGAGCCTTATGACTGAGCCCGGGTCATAAGGCTGACGTGCAATGACCTGACGTTTCACGCCGGCAGACTGCGGTATTGGTTTTTTCCTCTTTTCATATCGGATTGATTGCGCAAACTGAGCGTAATCAAGCGCCAGATAAAACTCACCAGAAGATAGTGCCTTGGCGGCCGTTCTGGCGCGAGCAGAGTTTGAGGACATCACCGCCACAACGCACCGGAAGGAACCGCCATGGATTTTGCCCCATCGCCGCGCGCCACGGAAATGTATGACCACCTGAAAGCGTTTATGGAGGCGCATATCTACCCGCGCATACGCGATCACAAAGAAGAAATGGCGGCAGGCGGTTTCCCGGTTTCGTTTATGGAAGATCTCAAGGCGTTGGCCCGGGCCGAAGGGTTGTGGAACTTGTTCCTGCCCAGCCTGCGCGACGATGAACCCGGCACCCGGCTGAGCAATCTGGAATACGCGCCGCTGGCCGAACTTATGGGGCAGGTGGCCTGGTCTTCGGAAGTGTTCAATTGCAGTGCGCCGGATACCGGCAATATGGAACTGTTGCACATGTTCGCCACCCCGGAACAGCGCGAGACATGGCTGGTGCCGCTGTTGAACGGTGAAATCCGATCCTCTTTTGCGATGACTGAACCGGATGTGGCCAGTTCGGACGCGACCAATATTACCACTTCGATACGGCGTGAGGGGGACGAATACGTCATCAATGGCCGCAAGTGGTTCATCACGAACGCCTGTCACCCGAACACCAGATTGTTTATCGTCATGGGTAAAACGGATCCCAATGCGGATCGGCACAAACAACAAAGCATGGTCATTGTCCCGAAGGACACGCCCGGTTTTGAGATTGTTCGCAACCCCACCATTCTGAACATGCACGACCCCGAAGGCCATGCCGAGCTGGTCTTCAAGGATGTGCGCGTTCCGGTCAGCAATCTTTTGGGCGAGGAAGGCAGCGGGTTCGCTCTGGCGCAGGCCCGGCTTGGTCCCGGTCGCATCCACCATTGCATGCGTTCGATCGGTGCGGCGGAAATGGCGCTTAACCTGATGGTCGAACGCGCGCAGGAACGGAAAGCGTTTGGCAAGCAGCTTGCAGAACAGGGCGTGATCCGCGAGTGGATCGCCAAATCCCGGTTAGAGATCGAACAGGCGCGGTTGCTGACCCTGAAAGCAGCCTGGAAGATTGATCAGGTGGGCGCCAAAGAAGCGTTCCGAGAGATTTCATTGATCAAGGTGGTGGCACCCAATGTGCATGCTGCTGTCACGGATCGTGCGATGCAGGTCTTTGGGGCGATGGGCATGACCCCGGATACACCGCTGGCCGACAGCTATACCTGGGCACGCGCGCTGCGATATGCGGATGGTCCGGACGAGGTGCATTTGCAGGCGATTGCCAAGCAAGAGTTGAAGAACTCGAATTTTGGCATGTCGGCCCAATGGCTGACCCCGCCATCGCGCTAGGCCCGGGGCGGCATCAGGTCTTGCGCGACCTGCTTTGTTTGAGCGTTAGAAACTGGGTATTTGTCCCGCGGCAGGGGGTAGGAAGCGAAGGACAGGACGTCCTGCGAAAATCCTACTGCCCTCTGACCTCGCGCACCCATGCGATGATGGTTTGGCGCGCTTCCACGTCCATTTGAACCGCTGAAGGCGGTGGCATGGCATGGCTGATCCCGGCCTGCAGGTAAATCTGGTCGGCGTGCCGGGCTACATCGCCCGGCGTTTCCAAATAAACTTTCTTCGGGGCCCATTTCATGGTGCCATAAACCGGCTCGCGGGCATGACACATCGAACAATTGCCCAGCACGGTGTCATAGGCTTCTTCAAACCCAGCAGCCGACGCAAATTTTTCTTCGTAAGGTGTCAATGCCCTTGCTTCGGCGTCCTCCCATGTCTCGCCGGTTCTGACAGAAGACAGCCATGCGATCACGATCATGAGGATGACAGTAACACCCCAGGTCCAGTGCGGCCCTTTCCCGGTTGCGTGCATCGTGTTGAAGTAGTGACGGATGGTCACGCCGGTCAGAAAGATCAGGCTGGCGATGATCCATGAATACTGGGTGCCAAAGGCCAGAGGATAGTGGTTCGACAGCATCAGGAACACGACAGGCAAGGTCAGGTAGTTGTTGTGCGTCGAACGCACCTTGGCGATTTTCCCATATTTGGCATCCGGCGTCCGACCGGCCTTGAGGTCTTCCACCACGATCCGCTGGTTGGGCATGATCTGGAAGAACACGTTGGCCGTCATGATGGTTGCGGTGAACGCACCCAGGTGCAAAAGCGCGGCACGACCGGTAAAAATCTGATTGTAACCCCAGGACATGGCCACCAGAATCAAGAACAACAACAGCATCAGCGCGGTGGGTTGCTCACTCAGGCGCGACTTGCACATCTGGTCGTAAAGCAGCCAGCCGATGGTCAGTGACCCGCCTGAAATCAATATCCCCTGCCACAACGCCAGATCCGCTTTGGTCGGATCAAGCAGGAACAACTCGCCCCCGACCCAATATACGATCATGAGCAAGGCCGCACCCGAAAGCCACGTCGTATAGCTCTGCCATTTGTGCCAGGTCAGGTGCTCGGGCATACGCGCGGGTGCGACAAGATATTTGACGGTGTGATAGAACCCGCCCCCGTGCACCTCCCACTCTTCGCCATAGGCCCCTTCTGGCAAGGCAGGGTTCGGCTTAAGCATCAGGTCGAGCGCGATAAAATAGAATGACGCGCCGATCCACGCCATCGCCGTGATCACATGCAGCCAGCGGACGGAAAAGGCCATCCACTCCCACAAAACAGCCAGGTCATACATGGCGTTGCTCCTACATATCCAAGTTCTTTGGCACTCTAGGCGACAGAGGTTTCATCGGGTATTGCTACGAAAGATCAAGCAGTATCAAAAATAACAATACAATGTCAGTCTACAGGATCACGCGGTGCAACGCTCAGCTGCCGCGATAGGTCGCGTAGCTGAAAGGCGAAAGTAGCAGCGGAACATGATAGTGGGCGTGTTCGGACATCCCGAACCGGATCGGGATCAAGTCCAGAAAACGCGGGCTTTCAGGTGGCACGCCAGTGGTGTCGAGGTATTCGCCCGCATGAAACATCAACTCGTATTCGCCCGTCGAGAACTCGGCCTCGGGAAGAATTTGTTCATTGGTGCGGCCGTCCTCGTTGGTGAGCAGAGTTTTCAGCAACGTGCGGTCTGTTCCGTTGATCCGGAACAACTCGATCTTCATCCCACTGGCAGGGCAGCCCCGCGCCGTATCCAGGACATGTGTTGTAAGGTAACCGGCCATTTGCACCTCTCGCTAAGCATTGCTGTTACTATTGCAATACCTTCGCGGCAGGCAAAGGCAGTCTGTCAAAAGACTGCTTACAGTATTTTTTGAAAAACATAGGTGATTGTTTGGGTTATTCGTCTTTTCAGCAAGAGGGAAATTGATGTGACGCGGTATCCACGAGACATGACCGGCTATGGCCGGCAAGTGCCAAACGCAAACTGGCCAAACGGGGCCAAAATCGCAGTTCAGATTGTCCTGAACTATGAGGAAGGCGGCGAGAACAACGTTTTGCACGGGGATGCCGCATCCGAGGCGTTTCTTTCCGAAATCACCGGTGCGGCCCCTTGGCCGGGGCAAAGGCACTGGAACATGGAATCCATTTACGAATACGGCAGCCGCACAGGGTTCTGGCGGGTGCATCGGCTTTTGCAGGACCTTCCTGTCACGGTTTATGGCGTTGCCACAGCATTGGCCCGTGCACCGGCGCAGGTTGCGGCGATGAAGGCCGCAGGCTGGGAGATTGCCAGCCATGGCCTGAAATGGGTTGAGCACAAGGACATGGACGCGGAAGAAGAACGCGCCCAGATCCGTGAAGCGATCCGGCTTCATACCGAGGTTGTCGGCAAGCCCCCGCGTGGCTGGTACACGGGTCGCTGTTCGATGAACACGGTCGATCTGGCCGCCGCCGAAGGCGAGCTGGCCTATATTGCCGACAGCTATGCCGACGACTTGCCCTATTGGGTCAAGGCCGGTGGCAAGGACCAGTTGATCGTGCCCTACACGATGGATTGCAACGATATGCGGTTTGCTATTCAGGCGGGCTATACCAATGGCGAACAGTTTGAAAGCTATCTCAAGGACAGCTTCGACATGCTTTATGCCGAAGGCCAAGCGGGCGAGCCGAAGATGCTTTCGATCGGACTGCATTGCCGCCTCATCGGCCGCCCTGGTCGTGCCATGGCCCTGAAACGCGCACTCGACCACTTCAAGAAACATGACGGGGTCTGGTTTGCCACGCGTGAACAAATCGCTGATCACTGGGCGCAAATGCATCCGCCAAGTCAACGGCTGACACCGTCGGAAATGGACGAGCCAACCTTTGTCGCCGAGTTTGGCGGCGTGTTCGAACACAGCCCGTGGATTGCCCAAGCGGCCTTTGATCTGGAGCTGGGCCCCACACATGACAATGCCGCAGGGGTTCACAATGCACTGGCGCGCGTATTCCGTTCTGCCACAGCCGACCAGCGGCTTGGCGTCCTGACAGCCCACCCGGATTTGGCAGGCAAACTTGCTGCTGCGGGTCGTCTGACCAAGGAAAGCACGGCAGAACAGGCCGGGGCAGGTCTGGACATGCTGACGGATGATGAGCGTGCGACCTTCACGGCCTTGAACGACGCTTACACGACCAAGTTCGGTTTTCCTTTCATCATTGCGGTCATGGACAATACCAAAGCAAGCATTCTTGAGGCTTTTCACCGTCGGATAGACAGTGACCGAGACACCGAATTCACCGAGGCCTGCCGTCAGGTCGAACGGATTGCCGAGTTGCGGCTGATCGAGAAATTCGCTCAATGACATCCACGCTGAAACTCCGGCCACTGACCGCCGAGGCCTTTGCGCCGTTCGGCGATGTTATCGAAGTGTCTGGCGCGGTGGACAAATACATCAATCAGGGAAAATGCGCGCGCTACCATGATCGCGCCCAGTTGGATTTCCATGAGGGGCGCGTAGGGATCAGCATATTCCAATCCCAGGCCTTCGACTTGCCCATCAAACTTGAAATGGTCGAGCGTCATCCCGACGGCAGTCAAGCCTTTCTGCCGCTTTCAGATAAACCCTTTGTCGTTGTCGTCGCGCCCGACAACGCGGGTGTGCCTGGTGAACCTGTTGCATTCATTACCGCGCCCGGACAGGGCGTGAATTATCACCGGAACACCTGGCACGGGGTGCTGACACCGCTTCATCCCCCCGGGTTGTTCGCCGTGGTCGACCGAATAGGAAACGGGCCCAACCTTGAGGAATACTGGTTCCAGAACGCCTACACGATCACTGAATAAGGGATATTGCCGGAAGAGGGGCCGGCCCACGCAGTTTTTTTGGGAGGAAAAACGCGATGTCAGATGCAACTTTAGGGACGCCGGAGCAGCTCCGCGACCCGAACTACACCCCGCCAATTCTGAAGGCGGTCCCTTTGGGAATTCAACACGTGCTGGCGATGTTCGTTTCCAACGTCACGCCAGCCATCATCGTTTGCGGTGCGGCGGGTTTCGGGTTTGGTTCAAACAGCCCCGATTTCCCGCAGATGATTTACATGATCCAGATGTCGATGTTCTTTGCGGGCGTTGCGACACTGTTCCAGACCATTGGGCTGGGGCCTGTTGGCGCCCGCCTGCCAATCGTGCAGGGAACGTCGTTTGCCTTTATTCCGATCATGATCCCGTTGGTGGTTGGAAAGGGCGTTGACGCGATTGCTGTATTGATGGGTGGTATAGTCGTAGGCGGCCTGTTTCATGCCAGCCTTGGGTTGTTCATTGGCCGAATTCGCTTTGCGCTTCCGCCCTTGGTTACCGGTCTTGTCGTGACCATGATCGGGCTTGCGCTTGTCAAGGTCGGCGTCCAGTACGCCGCAGGGGGTGTACCCGCCATCGGTACCGAAGAATACGGCTCTGGTCTGAACTGGCTCATGGCCGGAACTGTGATTGTTGTTACGCTGGGCCTGAAGTTTTTCGCCCGCGGTATGTTGTCGGTGTCGGCGGTTCTGATTGGCCTGTTGGTCGGATATGTTGTGGCATTCGCACTGGGTCAGGTAAATTTGGGCAATGTTGGGCGCGCGGCTCCGTTTGCAATGCCGAACCCATTTCACTTCGGTATCGAGTTTTCATTCGCGGCGATCATCGGGTTTTGTGCGATGTCCTTTGTATCGGCTGTAGAAACGGTCGGGGATGTGTCCGGTATCACCAAGGGGGGCGCGGGACGCGAGGCAACCGACAAGGAAATTCAGGGCGCGACTTTTGCCGATGGTCTTGGAACTGCGGTATCAGGCGTCTTTGGGGCCCTGCCGAACACGTCGTTCAGTCAGAACGTTGGCCTGATCGCCATGACCGGTGTCATGAGCCGCACGGTCGTAACCATAGGTGCCCTGTTCCTGATCATATGCGGGCTTATCCCCAAGATCGGCGCGGTGATCTCATCCGTTCCGATCGAGGTTCTGGGCGGTGGTGTGATCGTGATGTTCGGTATGGTGGTTGCAGCCGGTGTCTCGATGCTGTCGGACGTGACGTGGAATCGCCGCAACATGGTGATCTTTGCGATTTCACTCAGCCTTGGTCTGGGCTTGCAGTTAGAGCCCGGCGCTTTACAGCATCTGCCCGGAACTCTCAAAGTTCTGGCGACATCCGGGATCTTGCCTGCTGCGATCATTGCCATTGTCCTGAATCTGGTTCTGCCCGAAGAGCTTTCGGATGAAGCGACGGAAGAGGTGTCCGGTGGAATGGCAGGCCACGGGCTGGGCTCTATCGAACAGGACGATCACGTCTGACCGGTTCGGCCCGGACTTGTAAATGAATAAGCGGCGCACTGAGCGCGCCGCTTTTTGATTTCAGGTCTGGCAGGCTTGCCCATCGCTCACATATGTAACGCGTTACTCGACGCCCGCCTTGGCGACCACAAGGGGATGTCGTCAGAAATCGACCTCAATCGCGATGCCTTTCTGTACGGCCAGCTCGACAACAGATGCAGCAACCGCCAGATCCTGAAGACCGACGCCTGTGCCATCGAACAAGGTGATCTGATCGTCTGATGTTCGGCCCGGATTCGTTCCGTTGATGACCGCACCCAACTGGATCAGGTCACTTTCTCTGATCAGGCCCTGTGCCACGGCGTGTTGCGCCTCGCCAATCGAAATTGACTGTGCGATTTCATCTGTGAATACGGATGCTTTGGCCAACAACGCCGCCTCGACTTCCTGCTTGCCCTTGGTGTCCGTTCCCATGCACGCGATATGCGTTCCGGGGCTCACATGGTTTGCCATCAGCGATGGTGCAAAAGCCGAGGTGATCGAGATTATGACATCCGCCTCGGTCATGCCATCAAGTTCGACCGCTTCAAACGGAACACCGGCTTCATTGGCGACCTTTTCAATGTTCGGCAACATCTCGGGATGGTAGTTCCAGCCAAGGACCTTTTCAAAGGTGTGGGTCTCCAGCGCTGACCGAAGCTGAAAGGTTGCCTGATGCCCGGCCCCGATCATACCGAGCACCCGCGCGTCCGCACGGGCAAGGTGCTTGATGGATACAGAAGAGGCCGCCGCAGTGCGCAAGGCCGTCAAAAGGTTGCCGCCAATCATCGCTGACGGTTTTCCGGTGTCAGGGTCAAAAAGAAAAACAGTGGACTGGTGATTGATCAATCCGCGCTTTTCCAGGTTATTTGGCCAATACCCGCCGGCCTTCAGGCCCAGTGTCAGCCCGGCGCGGTCAAACCCGCCTTTAAAGCCGTACAGGGCGTCCTCATGTCCGATGGCTTCGCGCACGACAGGAAAGTTATAGGCGTCCCCTGCGGCCATAGAGGCAAAGACCTGTTCGACGGCTTCAAAGGCCGCGTCGCGGGTCATGAGGTTGGCGATTTCGCGCTCGGGTACGATCAGCATGTCATTCTCCACTTGGAATTCGTGCGCCCGTGCGATTCACCGACAAAAGCGGGCGCGCACGGGCGACTGTCCGGCCATGTTTGGCCGGCGGTTTGTTCTTTGAGCATTCAAGCTCAGTACGCGCGGCCGCGGGCTGACACCGGCCAAACGCATTCGACCTTGCCATTCCGGACGCCCACATACCAATCGTGCACGTTTGCAGTTGGGTCACAGTGCCCTGGCACCAGTTTCAGCTTGTCATTGACCTTGAGCGCCCCGCTCGGATCCATCACGACGCCATGTTCATCCGAGCATTTGATGTATTCGACATCGTCACGCCCGAAAACAACAGGCAGACCGCTATCCACCGACTGCGCCTTCAGACCCGCATCGACAATCGCCTTGTCCGCCTTGGCATGGCTCATGACGCTGGTCAGGATGAAGAATGCGTTCTCCCACTCGCCCTGGTCGATCCGGTTGCCGTTCTCATCCAGGATGCGACCGTAATCGGCATCCATGAACGCATAAGACCCGCATTGCAGCTCATTATACACGCCCGAGTTGGATTCGAAGTAGTAAGACCCCGTACCGCCGCCCGAAACCAGCTCACACTCGATACCCTCGGCTTTAAGGCCGTCTACCGCGTCTTTGACCATCGCGATGGCGGTATCCAGTTTTTCCTTGCGTGCCTCATAGCTGTCGAGGTGTTGCATGGCGCCCTGATAGGCCTGAATTCCGCTGAATTTCAAGTTGTCTGCAGCCTCAACCGCCTTGGCGATTTCAATCACTTCGGGCGTCGTTGTGACCCCGCACCGCCCTGCGCCGCAATCGATTTCCACGAAGACTTCCAGCTGTGTTCCATGCCGGACTGCCGCCGCCGAAAGGTCGGCGACATTTTCCAGATCGTCGACACACACGATAATGCGGCTGCCCAGCTTTGGCAGGCGCGCGAGGCGGTCAATTTTGGCCGGGTCGCGCACTTGGTTTGAAACCAGAACGTCCTTGATCCCACCACGAACGAAAACTTCGGCCTCGGAAACTTTCTGGCAGCAGACACCGACGGCACCACCGATTGTCTCTTGCAGCTTGGCCACGTCGACCGACTTGTGCATTTTACCATGCACGCGGTGACGCATCCCGTGCGCCTTGGCATAATCGCCCATCTTCCTGATATTGCGTTCAAGCGCGTCGAGATCCAAAATCAGGCTGGGTGTCTGGATGTCTGCTTCGTCCATGCCGGGCTTGGCCGGAATGTCGTAACCTACTTCGAACTGGTCGAGAGTGCTCATATCTTTCATCTCCGTAATCCTATACCGGGATAGTTTTTTGTTGGGGTGTATTCAGACATTCATCCAGGGCAGCCGGTCCAGATCGACATTGCCACCTGTAACAATCAGTCCGACACGCTTGCCCTTGAAGGCGTCCGGGTTTTTGAGAACCGTGGCCAGCGGAACGGCCGAAGATGGCTCCATTACAATCCGCAGGTGCTTCCACGTCAGTTTCATCGCATCGATGATCTCTTGCTCGGAGGCTGTGTAAATCTCTGAGACGTGGTTCGATACGAAATGCCAGGTGAGATCCTTCAGCGGCACCAGCAACCCGTCAGCAATCGTCTTTGGCGCATCATCCGCGATGATATGACCGGCCTTGAAGCTACGATAGGCATCGTCGGCCTGTTCCGGTTCCGCCGCGATGATCGCGGTTTCCGGGGCGAGCGTCGACAGGGTCAAACAGGTTCCGGATACCATGCCACCGCCGCCGATTGGCGCGACGACTGCATCCAGACCGTCGGTCTGCTCGATAAACTCGCGCGAACAGGTGCCTTGCCCGGCGATGACCCGAGGATCGTTGTAGGGGTGAACAAAGTCACCGCCCGTAGCCGCCTGAACCTCGGCAAATGTCGCTTCGCGCGACGAGGTGGAAGGTTCGCATTCTGTAATCTTCCCTCCATAACGGCGGACCGTGTCCTTCTTTGCTTGCGGCGCTGTCCGCGGCATGACCACGTTGCAGGGAATGCCCCGTTTCATCGCCGCATAAGACAGGCACGAGGCGTGATTGCCCGAAGAATGGGTGGCGACACCTTTTTCGGCCTGTTTCTCATCCAGCCCAAAAACCGCATTGGTGGCACCTCGTACTTTGAAAGCACCCGGTTCCTGAAAGTTCTCGCATTTGAAGAACAGCTGCGCGCCTGACAGTTCGTTGAGAAAGTCCGAGGTTCGCACCGGGGTGCGGCGGATATGGGGTTTGATCCGGTCATGTGCCGCAAGCATGTCTTCATAGGTTGGGATATACATTGTGCAATCCTTCATCATGCCGCGTTCTTCTGAACGGAACCGGGATGGCCACGATAGTATTCCTGTGCGGCAGCAACTCCGGACCCCAGGTCGATGTTCAGGCCCAGGTCAACCATGCACATCTCCGCAGTGGCGATCCCGGACAGAGCCATGACATCCGTCAGGCTGCCCAGATGCCCGATCCGGAACACCTTGCCCGCGACCTCACCAAGGCCCACGCCAAAGGCAACGCCGTATTTTTCAGCTGCGTGCGTGACAATATCCGTCGCGTTGAAGCCGTTCGGCGTGCGGATTGCGCTTACGGTATCGGAATAGACCGCCGGGCTGCTGGCACAAAGCTCCAGCCCCCACGCCCCCACAGCGGCACGGACCCCTTCGGCAATCCGGTGGTGTCGGGCGAAAACGTTCTCCAGACCTTCACTCAACAGCATCGAGCAGGCTTGATTGAGGCCATTCATCAACCCGACAGCGGGTGTATAGGGGTAAGCATTGTTGGCGTATCCCTTGGTCATGTCCCGGACGTCAAAAAATGTGCGGGGCAGGGTGCCGGTTTTGGTTGCTTCCATCGCTTTCTGGCTGAAACCGACGATGGCAAGGCCAGCGGGCAACATGAAACCCTTCTGCGACCCTGTAACGGCAACATCCACGCCCCATTCATCAAACCGGAAATCCATCGACGCGATTGATGAAACGCCATCAACAAACAGCAGGGCGGGGTGTTGCGCGGCGGTCAGCGCCTTGCGCACAGCAGCGATATCCGACTTCACGCCAGTTGCCGTTTCATTATGCGTGGCTAGAACCGCCTTGATCTCATGGCTTTTGTCGGCGGCAAGGATTTCTTCGTACCGGTCAGCCGGCAGCCCATCGCCCCACGGGGTTTCGACGATCTCAACATTCAGCCCATGGCGTTGGCACATATCGATCCAGCGATGGCTGAACATGCCGTTGCGGGCCGCCAGAACCTTGTCACCTGCGGACAGCGTATTGGTCAGGGCGGTTTCCCAGCCCCCGGTGCCGGTCGACGGGAAAATGAAGACTTCGGCACTGTCGCCTTTCAGAATTTTCCGAACGCCCGCGCGCGCAGGATGCAGGATTTGCCCGAACAATGGCGAACGGTGGTCGATCGTGGGCATATCGCACGCCTTGCGCAGGCTTTCCGGGATGTTCGTCGGGCCCGGGATGAAAACGGGGTTTTGAAAGCTCATGGATGGTCTCCTTCCGTCCTTGCCAGCACAATAAGTTTCATCAACCCGATTGGAAATTTTTTTGAAAACGCATTTCAGAATTTGTTTAATGAGATTTAACTTATAGTTGTCAGTGAGTTATATTTTTCATATCCTGAAATAGTCTTTCATAAATGATCAGAGGGTTTTTATGGAATCGCAAGACAATGACTCGAAACTCCGTCGCAAAGCCCGGGGAAGACCGCGGGGGTGGTACGACAAAACCGCGCAGAATACGATCAAATCACTGGATCGGGCGATGGAGGTTTTCGAGTATCTGAGCCAGGCGCAAGGCAAAGCTCTTACTGAACTTTCAGATGAAATGCGGCAGGCACCAGCCACCGTTTATCGCATCCTCGTGACGTTGCAGGGCAGGGGCCTGGTCGAGTTCGACCATGAAGAACAGGTTTGGCACATTGGCCCGCAGGCATTTGTCATCGGCTCGCGGTTTCTGCGCCGAACCAGTCTGGTGGAGCGGGCACGGCCGATCATGCGCAAGCTGATGGAAACCACAGGCGAGACCGCCAATTTGGGAATTGAGAAAGAAGGTCTGGTGCTGTTCCTGAGTCAGGTGGAAACACATGAGAGTATCCGGGCGTTTTTCCCCCCCGGTACATTGTCACCCATGCACGCGTCGGGCATCGGAAAAGCGTTGTTGGCCCATATGGACGAAGACAGATTGAACCGAAGGTTGGCCTCAGCGAATTTACAGGCTTTTACAGATCAGTCGATTACCAGCCCTGAGGCGTTGAAAAAAGATCTTACAACCATCAGATTGCGGGGTTTTTCCGTGGATAATGAAGAAAAGACTATGGGTATGCGATGCATTGCAGCACCCGTTTTCGATATCAACAGAGAGGCGGTCGCAGGGCTTTCCGTGTCTGGGCCAACCAGCCGCGTCGGAGTAACCGAAATCGAACGGCTGAGCCGCCCGGTGATGGAAGCCGCGCGCCAGTTGACGCTGGCTATTGGTGGGACAGTGGTGTCTCCGCAACCCTAAGGTTTTGCCGCCAAATTGCGGCGAATGCTGATCCCGTGTCCGTCTGCCACGCCACAACACCAACGCGTAGTGACGTGCCTTGTGCACAGACAAGCTCAATAGCAGAACAGGCGTGACCCATTCCGGCCGCCTGCCTTCCAATCCCCCACATTATTCTGCGACATTTTGTTTTTGTTTGTGTTTATTGAACTGTTGGTCGAAGAGGTTTTTGAAGGGGCCGTTTTTCTGCATGAGTTGGTCGAGGTTTCCCTGTT
>NZ_JBQFYX010000012.1:0-90495 GCF_056541885.1 Ruegeria sp. AF7
TGCAAAGCTGAAAGAGGAAAACGGCATCACCCCCGGCCTGGCCGTGGTTCTGGTGGGCGAGGATCCGGCCAGCCAGGTCTATGTCCGCTCGAAGGGCAAGATGACCGTCGAAGTCGGCATGAACTCGTATGAGCACAAGCTGGATGCGGAGACCTCGGAGGCGGAGCTGCTGGCGCTGATCGACAAACTGAATACCGACCCGGCGGTGCATGGCATTCTGGTGCAGTTGCCGCTGCCCAAGCACCTGAACGAGGATCTGGTGATCAATTCGATCGATCCGGCCAAGGATGTGGACGGTTTCCATATCTCGAACGTGGGCCTTTTGGGCACTGGTCAGAAATCGATGGTGCCCTGCACCCCGCTGGGCTGCCTGATGATGCTGCGCGATCACCACGGGTCGCTGTCGGGCCTGGATGCAGTTGTCATCGGTCGCTCGAACATCGTGGGCAAGCCGATGGCGCAGCTGCTGCTGGGGGACAGCTGCACCGTGACCATCGCGCATTCGCGCACCAGGGACCTGCCGGATGTGGTGCGCCGCGCCGATATCGTTGTGGCCGCCGTTGGCCGCCCCGAAATGGTGCCTGGCGACTGGATCAAGGAAGGCGCCACCGTGATCGACGTGGGCATCAACCGCATCGAACGCGATGGCAAGACCAAGCTGGTCGGCGACGTCGATTATGCCAGCGCTGCCGAACGCGCCGGCGCCATCACCCCCGTCCCCGGCGGCGTCGGCCCCATGACCATCGCCTGCCTGCTGGCCAACACCCTCACCGCCTGCTGCCGCGCAAACAAACTCCCAGAACCAGAAGGCCTGACCGCGTGATATACGCGGGGGCCGGATCGGACCCTTCGGACCGGCCCCCTTTTTTGGCAGGTAAAGTTCCAGCCAAATTGCTCCCTGACTGCCCCCTGACTGCATGGACAAAGCGCCCTGAATGGGTTTGACAGCCGAACAAATCGTGATATCCCTGTAATCCCAGTTGGTTACAGGTGAAGACACTGTTGTGTCTGACGCATTCGGGTTGAGCTATGCTAATTCATGCACAAAAGCGGTATGACGTCTAAAATAAGTATAATCCAGAAGGCATTTTCGCTGCAGCGTGTGGTAGCGGGTTTGGTCTTTCTTCCTTTACTTGCATATGCGTTTCCACCCTTCCATGATTCTGACCTGTCATTTGGGTTGCGGCTTGTATTCTGGGCCGGAGTGATGGTCCTTGCTTTGATGGTGACCGGGCTTGCCAGAAAGCTGATGCGGAAGAATCCCGTTTTCCTGAATGTTCCGGCGCGGGACCTGGCGTTTGTTACTTTGACCCTGGCATTGTTCACGCCCTCACTTTGGATGTTGGCCTGGGTTCTTTTCACCTGTGGTGGATATATGGCACCGGACGCCGAAAGGGTTGTGGTTTATGGCGCTTTGTTCGCGACTGGCTTGATGCTTGTTCAGCGCAACGATCTGAATGCTGCGGCAAGTACTGAGTCTGATCCTGAAAAACCACGCCTTGTCAAACGCTTGCCACCCGGGTTCAACGGGAAAATCTATCGCCTGACTGTTCGGGATCACAACGTAGATGTTGTCACCTCAGAAGGCACCTTCACGCTTCGGTCGCGTTTCACAGATGCAATCGCCGAGATGGAGCCTGTCCCGGGTCATTGTTCGCACCGTTCGCATTGGGTCACCGACGCATCCATTGCAAGTGTCGAAAGAGAAGGCAGCAAAACCTTTCTGAAACTGGTCAATGGCGATCTGGTTCCAGTCAGCCGGAAATACAAACCCATGCTGGAAGAGGCCGGCCTGATCTGAACCTATCGCGGCATTGGCATCAAGTGAGGAAGCGGGCCTGTGAGGATCGCCATCGCCTGCGAACCCATGAGTGCCGACAGCACATGATCCGAACTGCGCAGTCCCCCGGTAAAGGTGCCATACGCCGGAAGTATCAGGCGATGATCGTTCAGCAGAAAGGCGGGCCGTGAAATATGACGCCCCTTGATCCTGACCCGGACTTTTGGATGGTAATGGCCGGAAACTTCGCCTCGCGCGGGATCCTGCGCGATATGACGGAAAACAAGCGGACCACGGTGCCATTCGAACAGATGGGTTCCACCCAGCTCAATAGGACCGGGATCGTGGTTCCCCTCAATCCAGATCCACTGACGTCCGGACTGTAAGGTCGCGATCCTTAGCATTTCTGATTTTGGCAGCGCCCGGGCAGCCTCAAGATCATCGAAGCTGTCGCCCAGACATACAACGGTTTTGGCGTTCGTGCGCGCCAGATCATCCTTCAGGCGGTCCAGCGTTTCACGGCTGTCATAAGGCGGAAGCGAAGGCCCACCACGCCGCGCCACGCGCTCGGATTTGCCCAGATGCAGGTCCGACACGCACAGCAAGCTTTCGTCTGGCCACCAAAGCGCACCGGACGGCAAAGCACACAAGCACTGACCAGCAAACGGAAACCCAAATTCGTTCATGATACGTTCTTGGCCTGTTTCAGAGCCCGGCGCAAGCAGATCAAAGCTGTTCCAACCCCGCCGCTTGCAGCAGCCGTGCGCTTTCCTCCGCCAGAAGCCTTTCTTCGGCACTGCCTTTCACCGGCACTTTGCCAACCTCAAGAAACAGTGGTGCTGACAAGGGCGAGACACGCTCGAGCCGCACCAGATCGATTCTGTCGCCAATTCGGGCCAACATTGTTTCGATCCGACCGAAATCGACAAGCCCGCGCATGGCTTCTTCGCGGGTGATCTGCATCAATAGGTGATCGGGATCGTATTTCAGCAAGGTGTCATACAGGATATCTGACGAAAACGTAGCCTGCCGCCCGCTTTTGCGTTGCCCTGCCATGTTGCGTTCGATCAGACCCGCAATGGTGGCCGATGCACGAAACGTGCGCTTCATAACGGCGTTACCTGCCAGCCAGGTGTCCAGTCCGTCGCGCAGCGCATCGGGTTGAAGCAACGGGCGGGGATCGGTAACCGCGTCCAGACCCCAGATCAGCGTGGCATAGTCCGTGGCGACAAACCCCAGCGGGGCCAGTCCGGTTTCCTCCATCCGTTTGGTCAGCAGCAGGCCCAGTGTTTGTTGCGCGTTGCGACCAGCAAATCCGTAGACGCACAGATGTTCACGCCCATCGCTGGGAAAGCTCTCGATCAGCAGACGATCACGCTGGGGCAGGCGGGACATCTGGCGCTGCAAATCCAGCCATTCAGCCGTATGAGGGGGAAGCTGTGGCCAGTCAGTTTGGGCAAACATGCGCAGAATGCGGTCGCTGAGTTGCGTGGAGGTTGCGAATTTCGTGCCCGAAAAGGTCGCAATCTTTGGCTTTCGGTCAGCGCGCCGCGTGACTTCGACCACCATCTCGCGCAGTCCCTCATACCGCACGATTTGCCCGCCGATCAGGAAGGTGTCGCCGGGCGTCAGCGAGGCAGCGAATGCTTCTTCAACCTCACCCAGAGGTTTGCCGCCCCGGTTACGTTTCAGACGAACTTTGAGCGTATCCGTGTCCTGAATAGTGCCTAGATTCATACGAATGCGCGATGCGGCGCGTGGGTCGCGCAACTGCCATTGCCCGTCGGTACGCTGCTGCAACCTTTGCCAGCGATCATAGGCTTGCAGAGCATAGCCGCCGGTGGCGCAGAAATTCAGGCAGGCGTCAAACTCTGCCCGCTTCAGCTGAGCGTAAGGCCCGGCGGATGTCATCTCGGCATATAGATCATCTGCGTTAAATGGCCCGGCGCAGGCGGCAATCAGGATATGCTGGCACAAAACATCGCGCGGGCCGCGACCGCGGGGTTCCCCATCCAATTCATGGGCTTTGGCGGCCTCTAGCGCGGCGACGCATTCGACCACTTCGAAGCGATTGGCAGGCACCAAAAGCGCCTTGGAAGGTGCGTTATAGCGGTGGTTGGCCCGTCCTATCCTTTGCACCAGCCGTTTGACATTCTTGGGCGCGCCGATCTGGATCACCAGATCGACATCCCCCCAATCGATGCCCAGATCCAGCGAACCGGTGCAGACGATCGCGCGCAAGTCACCTCGAACCATTGCCGCCTCGACCCGCTCGCGCTGCTGCCGGTCCAGACTGCCGTGATGGATGCCGATGGGCAGACCGTCATCATTGGCCAGCCAAAGATTGTGAAAGAATATCTCGGCCTGGGCGCGCGTATTGTGAAAGATCAACGTGGTCTTGTGATGCTTGATCTGCTCCAGCACAGCTGGGATGGCATAAGCCGCGCCACCACCAGACCAGGGTGGCATCTGTGACGTTTCCAGCATTCGGATATCCGGGTCCGGGCCGGGGTCGGCCTGTACAATCTGGCAGGGATCAGGGTGGCGGGCCAGAAAGCGGGCAACCGCAGCAGGATCTTCCACCGTCGCCGACAACCCGACGCGGCGCAGATCGGGATTGAGGCGTTGCAGACGCGCCAGCGCCAGAATCAGCTGATCCCCGCGCTTGCTTTCAGCCAGTGCGTGGATTTCATCGACGATGATCCGCTGCACCCCTTCAAACATACGCGGCGCATCCTCGTACGAGGTCAGCAACGCCAGACTTTCCGGTGTGGTCAGCAGGATGTGGGGCGGATCGGCCCGTTGGCGTTTCTTCTGCGTGGCTGAGGTGTCGCCGGTGCGATCCTCGATCCGAATAGGCAGACCGATCTCATCCACCGGGGTGCGCAGGTTACGCTTGATATCCGCTGCCAGCGCCTTGAGCGGCGAGACATAGATTGTGTGCAATCCATTGTGATCAGCATCCGCAAGTTCAGCCAGCGACGGCAGAAACCCGGCCATGGTCTTGCCGCCACCGGTGGGCGCAATCAGCAGTGTCGCCGGGCTGCATGCGCGGTCGAACATCTCTTGCTGATGCGGGTGGATGGACCAGCCTTTGGTGGAAAACCACGCGGCAATCCGTGCGGGAATCTGCGTCATGAACGCAGACTACCCGCCCCGGAGTGGTAATGGCACGGCGTTATTTGACGATTTTCTCGTCTTTGACGAACATGTTGGCCCAGGCCCGGTCGATCAGTTCGGGGCTCATCTGATAGGGGATGCCTTCGAACTCGCAGATCGAGATCATCTGGTCGATCAGAAAGATCGGTTGATAGTTGGCGTAGATGTTGTTGATGGTCGGGTATTTGACCTTCAGCAGATGCACCAGCGCCGCCTCATCCAGTGGCATCCCGCGTTTACGCGCAACCATGGCGAAAATCTTCAGGAAGTTCTCCTGATTCGGACCGTCGATCTTGATCTTGAAGAAAATCCGGCGCAGGGCTGCCTGGTCAAAGATCTCGTTCGGGTGGAAGTTGGTCGAGAAGATGACCAGCGTATCAAAAGGAACTTCGAATTTCTCACCCGATTGCAGGCCCAGGATATCCTTGTTTTCTTCCAGTGGAACAATCCAGCGGTTGACCAGCGCCTGCGGCGGTTCGGCCTGACGGCCAAGGTCGTCCACGATAAAGATGCCGCCGGTGGATTTCAGCTGCAGCGGTGCCTGATAGGTTCTTGCCGTGGGGTTGTAGACCAGGTCCAGCATACTAAGCGACAGTTCACCGCCGGTGACCACGGTCGGGCGTTCGCACTGTACATAGCGTGAGTCGAACCGCTTGCGTCGGCGCAGGCTGTTCGGGTCGTCGGCCTCCTGCTCGATCGCGGTATGCACGATCGGGTCGTAGACTGTGATCACCTGCCCCGCATATTCGATGGCATAGGGTACATAGACATTGTCCCCCAACGCATCGCGAATGCCGTTCGAGATGGACGATTTACCGTTGCCCGGCGGGCCATACATCAGGATCGACCGGCCTGCACTGACCGCCGGGCCCAGATGATCCAGCAAGCTGTCGGGTAGAACCAGATGGCCCATGGCATTGGTCAACTGGTCGCGCGTGACCTGAATGTTGCGGATCGACTGGCGCTTGACCTGCTCGCGATAGACGTCCAGCGGGACGGGCATCGCACCGAAATACTCGGACTGGCTGAGGGCATCCAGTGCGCGGGCCTTGCCGGCATCAGTCAGCTGATATCCCATCTCGTTGCCACTGTTGGCGTTCAGCGTCCCCGTAGCCTCAAGCAGCTTTTGCTCGCGCGCGATATCGATCAGTTCCTGCGTGACTGCGCCGGGCAGACATATGGCTGCTGAAACTTCTGACACTGTGCTCGCATTCTTGCGGAATATGGTCTTCAGCAAGATGTCCCGCATCATCACCAGCGGAAGCTTCATTTCGCCTAACCCCTTCGGGGCAGGGGGGGCCATAACAGAGGAAGTCTGCATATTCATGCGCGGTGCTCGTTCGTCAAATTGTAACGCCAACTGCCCGAATAAGGGCGGCTTGAAGGAAAAGTGACCCAGCTTTGTGGCGGGACAAAGGCAGGGGCAAGGCGCGCTGATGATAGTTTACGAACCGAGAACAGTACCCAGAATCAGATACATGGCCAACGATCCACCCAGTGCGAACCCCATGGGGAACTGTTTGCCCCGATCCCAGCTTTCCCAATGTGGAGCAATGATACGCAACCTTGTGATTTTCGCCAAACGGTGCGTGACCACAGCGGCCAGAATACAGGCGGTCATAATAAGCAGAACCAGCTTCAGATCGCCAAGCCAGACAAACGGCGCGGATGCGGCAAGAAATTTCGCGTCGCCCGCACCCATCGCTCCCGAAGCGTTCAGGAGAATGCCGAAAATCAACACCACGAGGATGTGTAGAAGGTGCCAGAAATAGATCGGCATCGACACATTGATCAGCAGCAGATGGCCGCTAACCGCGCCGGTGGACCACGGCGGGATAGCAATCAGCCCGACCACGACATAAATCAGTGCCAGGGCAACTACTGCATGGTTCTTGATCCGCATCTCACGCAGATCCGTAAAGGCCACGTAAAAGCAGATCGGCAGCACAAAGGGCAGGAACCATGCCGCCGCCGCAGCGGGGATTTGCATGTGTCAGGCCTCTTCAAGTGCACGAAGCGAGCGGACCGCTTCATCGAAATGCTGCGGATGGGTGGCAATGGCCTCGCGGAACAGGTTTTTCGCGGTTTCTACGTCGCCCTGCTTGACTGCGGAAATCCCCATCGTGTTCAACAGTTGGGCCCGTTCGACCTGGGTCATTGGAACCACCGGAAGGCTGTAGTTGCCCTGCGCTGACCGGGCCAACACCAGATTGTTCTTGGCAGTGAACAGAGAGCTGTCCTGACGAATTGCGTCGGTGAACAGGCGTTCGGCTTCGGCATACTGGCCGCGGGTCAGCTTCGAGTACCCCCAATTGTTCATCACGCTGCCTGGGCGGGTGGTTAGCCCTACGGCCGTTTCATAGAAATGGTCAGCCCGCTTCCATTCTTTCCGGGAATCCGCGACCACCGCCTCAAGGCGGTAGCGTTTGAAGGTTTCGAATGTCGGGGGAACCGAATCCAGAACGGTTTTGGCCTGAGACCAGTCGCCATTTCGCACTAGCGCATCGGCGTACTCGACCTTGTCCGCGGCGTTCGTACCCTTCATTGTCGTCACGCGCTTCCACGCTGCTGCCGCTTCGGTGGTGCGTTTTGCGCGACCCAGGGATATTGCCAGCCCGCGCTGAAGGTCGATTCGATCAGGGTTTTTGAGTGCGGCACCGTGAAAATAGGTCACCGCCTCGTTCGGGTCGGCGGCATTCAACAACACATCGTTCAGGTTGGTTTCGTCAATGACGTTCACTTCCTGAAACGTACGTTCCACCTTTTCCTCTTCGGTTTCCTTTGCACAGGCCGAAAGGAACAGACCGCTGATAATAACAGTCGGAATCAAGAATTGCTGGCGCATTTTTGCGTCCTTTACTGCTCTTGCCTCGATTACTGGATCTTGCGTAGCGCGAATTGCCCGTCGCCAAGCTGCTCCAGTGTAAACTCTTGTTGTTCTTGCGGGATATTATTAACAGGATTTTCCATTTTTGCGAGCGCTAAGCGCAGATTGTCGCGGATTGCGTCACTTTCGCCATTGTCCAGCGCATAAGCCCGTTGAAAGACCTGCGCCGCTTCGGGGTATTCCTGTTTCTCCATCAGCAGAACGCCCAGATTATTCCATGCAACAGGCCAATCCGGATCGTCTTCCACGGCGCGGCGCAGCAGTTCTTCGGCCTGCCCTAAACGCCGCAACCCAAGATTGGCGGTACCCAGAGAAGTCAGGACCTGTGTCGTCATGCCCTGATCCAACGCGGCACGGGTAAAGGTCTCAAGCGCCAGTTCGTATTCACCGGCAGCCATCAGCCGGTTTCCGACCTCGATATTGTCTTCTGCTTGTCCCCTGGGATCAACTCCCGGCGCATCCAGTCCGTTTGGTGTCAGGCCTTCTGTGCAAGAAGCCACCATGGCGCAAACCACGGTGGCCTTAAGTATTCGGCGAAACCCGGAAGGGAAGCACCTGAATTCAGCTTTCATAGGGTTTTATCCGCCCGCACGCCCGAAACTCGAAATGACATTCGCCGACGGGCCGACCAGAATGATCAGCAGTGGCGGAACTGTCAGCATCATTGTGACAAGAGTCATCTTGGTAGGCAACTTGTTCGCAGCCTCTTCGGCGCGCATCACGCGTTTGTCGCGCATCTCTGAGGCGTAAACCCGCAATGCCTCGGCAATGGATGTACCGAAAGTCGCCGACTGGATCATCACGGTGACAAATGAGTTCACGTCCTGTACGCCGCAGCGCACTCCGAAATCGCGCAATACAGTGTCTTTGTCCTTACCGGCTTTCATCTCGTGTGCGACGGTTTCGAATTCCTGAGCGATATCGGGGTAGGAGGATTTCATTTCACCGGACACACGAACGATGGCCTGGTCCAGGGATTGTCCGGCCTCAACGCAGACCAGCATCAGGTCAAGCGTATCCGGAAAACCTGCGGTAATCGCCTCTTTGCGTGCTTCGACCCGGCGCGTGATCCAGTATTTCGGGGCGAAATAACCAATTGCGGCTGGCACGAACACCCGGATCATCATCTGCTGGCCGGTGAATTCCTGACCGTTTGACAGGACCGTAATCAGCAGAACACCGACAACGATACCAATGATACCCAGCGAAAATTGCGCAAAGTGAAAGAACCGGACCGCATCTTTTGACCGGTAACCCGCCTGACGCAGCTTCAGCTCAACCGCCGAATACTCTTCTTCGTTTTTCGGCTCCAAGAAGGTCGCGAATTTTTCAAGCTGCTCATTGCGGCTGGAGTTACGCAGTTGCTCTTTCTTGCTTTTTTTCGTTGCCCGGGGCGCCGCATTCGACCGCTGAAGCTTTTTCAGAGGATCTTCCGGCTGGCTCATGATCAGTGAGACAGCGACTAGAACCATGATCAGGCCAAGTACACCCACCACGATAAGGGGGCCGAACTCACCCAGGTGTTGGGTCAGCAGGTCATTGATGTTGGTCAGAAATTCCATTGTGCTGCCCTCAGACCTTGATGTTGGTGATGATTTTCATGACGATCAGGTTCAGTGTCAGCAAAATGCCGACAATGAAACACGCAGGGATGAACCAGGGGTGATCCAACACTTCGTCATAATATCCCGGATCCTTGACCAGGATGAAAATCAGACACGCAATTGGGAAGCCAGACAGGAACTTGCCTGACCACTGTGCTTCGGCCGTGATTGCCTTGACACGACGGAACAGGCGGAACCGTGCGCGGATCACCTGTGCCAATCCAGCCAGAATTTCGGCCAGGTTGCCACCGGACTGCTGCTGAATACCCACTGCAACCGCCAGGAACCGCAAATCCTGCATATCCAGACGTTCAGCCATATCCTTCAGCGCCTCGCCCACATCGCGTCCATAGGCGCATTCATCCGCGATAATACCAAACTCGGTTCCCAACGGATCCTGAACTTCGTTCGAAACAACCTGAATTGTCGAAACGAAGGGATTACCCACACGCAGCGAACGCACCATCAGCTCAACCGCGTCAGGCAGTTGCTCTTCGATCATTCCCATACGTTTCTTGGCCTTGTGGTTCACCCAGGCGTAAACGCCGCCAATACCGATGGCGATTGAAATCGCGGCGCGCAGCGCCGTATCTGTCGCGGTACCGATGCTCAGACCCACAAACGCCATGGCCGAGACCAGCGCCATGATCATGATCAGCTGACGGGGAGAAAACGCAATGGCGGCTTTTTGAGCCTTGTCAGCAAGCAGCGAATACAGAGGGATGCTCTGTGATTTCATGTGCTGCTGCATCTCTTTGCGCAGCTGCTCCAGAACCTGTTCGCGCCCGGCACCCTTTTCCAGCATGTCCAGACGCCGGTTGACCCGGCTGTTCAGGCTGATGGATTTGCCGAACGCAACCAGATAGATGCCCTCGACCAGGGCAAGAACCCCCACAAAGATGGCGACATAGATGATCGCCTCCATAGGCAATTGCATACCCGGTTCTCCTACATTGTGGTTGGGTCGTAGATGGATGCGGGCAGATCAAAACCCCACAGACGGAAGCGTTCCGAGTAGTGGCTGCGCACACCAGTTGCGGTAAAGTGACCGATGATCTTGTTGTCAGGTGTCAGGCCAACACGTTGAAAACGAAAGATTTCCTGCATCGAAATCACGTCACCTTCCATGCCGGTAATCTCGGTGATCGAGGTCATGCGCCGCGAACCATCCTGCAATCGGCTGGCCTGAACGATTAGGTTCACAGCGCTTGCGATCTGGCTTCGGACGGCCTTAATGGGCATTTCGATGCCGGCCATCGCGATCATGTTTTCCAAACGTGAAATCCCGTCACGGGCCGAGTTCGCGTGGATCGTGGTCATCGAACCGTCGTGACCAGTGTTCATGGCCTGCAACATGTCGATCACCTCGGCGCCGCGTGTCTCGCCGACGATGATGCGGTCAGGGCGCATACGCAGGGCGTTTTTCAGACAGTCGCGCGGACTGACCTCACCTTTGCCTTCCACGTTGGGCGGTCGGCTTTCCATCCGGCCCACATGCGTCTGTTGCAGCTGAAGTTCCGCTGTATCCTCGATGGTCAGGATGCGTTCGGCATCGTCGATAAAGCTGGACAAAGCGTTGAGTGTGGTCGTTTTACCGGAACCGGTACCGCCCGACACGATAACGTTCAGTCGGGTCGACACGGCAGCTTGCAAATAAGCAGCCATTTCCTCGGTGAACGCACCAAAATTGACCAGATCATCGATACCCAGCTTGTCTTTTTTGAACTTACGAATCGAAACCAGAGACCCATCAACCGCGATAGGGGGCACCATGGCGTTGAATCGCGATCCATCGGCCAGTCGGGCGTCAACATAGGGGTTGGATTCATCGACACGACGGCCTACCGCGGACACGATCTTGTCGATGATCCGCATCAGGTGCTTTTCATCCTTGAAGGTGATGTCGCTGATTTCTAGCTTACCGGCACGTTCCACGAAAATCTGATGCGGTCCGTTGACCAGAATATCGTTGACCGTATCGTCCTGCAGAAGCGTCTCAAGCGGGCCAAGGCCTGTTACTTCATCATAAAGTTCTTTGTTCAGCTGCGATCGGTCGTCGCGATTCAGAACGATGTTCCTGGTTTCCAGAACTTCGCTGGCGATCGCGCTGATTTCAGCCCGCAGTTCCGCTTCTGCTGCGGTCTCCAAAGCCGCGAGGTTCAGGTTTTCCAGCAACTCGCGGTGCAGTTCGATCTTGATCTCACTCAACCGCTCTTTGCGCTTTCGATCACGGTCGGCCCCAGCAACCTCGGCGGCTTTCTTCTGAGGTCTGCGTGCGACGGCAGTTGCTGCGGGGGTGGGGGCAGCTTGTGCGGCGGGTGCCGCTGTCTCGGCTGGCTGCGCAGCTGCTTTTACCGGCTGCGCTGCTGGCTGTTTTTTATATCTTGAGAACACGGCGATCCCCCCTTGGGATGATGTTACGCAGCTTCAGCGCTGCTGCTGCCAAGGCTGTGAAGTGATTTGGCCAGCTTCGCGATTTCCCGGCGAAGCGGGTTCTTGGCGGCCGAATTTGCCAGCGGCAGGCCATGATCGCCACTTTGCATGACAGGTTTGCCCCCATCAGGCAGCAGCAGGTCAATTGAGATGCCAAGGCTTTCCCCCATACGTTTCACGCGGCTTTTTCCATTCAAATCGGTGAATTTGGGGGCGCGGTTCAGCGCAAAGCGCAGCTTGTTGAAGGGCAGTTCTTCGGCCTGCAATGCGCGCTTAAGGCGCAGGGCGTTCTGAGCGGACCGCATGTCGAGTTCGATCATTGCAAAATACACATGCGCCGCCTGCAAGACCGTTTCCGACCACAAGACCAACGTCTTGGGCATATCCACAATCACATAGTCGAAATGCGTGCGCGCCATGTCGATTACGCGCTGGATGTCTTCGGGGGTAATCAGATCCAACGGCACCATGTCGGATGGCGCGGTCAGAACTTGCAGTTTTTCTTCATACGTTTGAAGGGCTTGGGAGAAAACCTCGCTGTCCATCGAATCCGTATCCGACAGCATTTCGAACACCGTCTCGCGGCGTGCGAGGTCCAGATAGGTTGAAACCGTGCCGTATTGCAGGTCCAGATCGATCAGACAGACAGATGGTGCATCCTTGTCCGACGCACAGGCCAGTTCCCAAGCCAGATTTACCGCCAAAGTCGTGGATCCAACGCCACCGGCCAGTCCCTGAACGACGAACAGCGCGCCTTCTTTCGATTCGCCATTCGCCAATGGAACAGCTGCCGCTTGCGCCATGACAACCGGATCGGGCTGCTTCATGCGTTCGACCGCTTCCTGCAATTCACCTTCCGGCAGCGGGTAGGGGACAAATTCGTCCGCGCCCTTGCGCAGCAATTGGTGGAGCGAAGCAGGTGTGACGTCCTCGGCGATCAGGACGACCTTGATCTTCTTTTCTTTGGCACGTGTGATGATTTCACCCATCAATGACAGGTTGTCTTCATCTTCCCCGTCGATTGCCAATGCAACGAATTCAAGCGCTTCGGCTTCTGGCTGGCTGAAAAAGGCCAGCGCTTCGGCAAAGCCCAGGTCGCCCCAGCGCTCGCCCAGAATGGTTTCCATGTCTTCAATCAGAAGGTCAAAATTCTGGACATCCCGGCTTATGGTGCAGGCCAGGATTGCAGAATTTTCGTCTTGCGGCGTTGCGCTGGTCATAAACACTATCCTCGTCGTGAGGGCTCAGCATGTCATATGAACGAATTCCGCCAGATTGATGTGCTGTCGCCCCAATACGGTCAAATTTGGCCGCAGGTCACCCTATTGTTCACAATGTTGCTTTGAAGTTGGGCAAGAATTGGGCGCAAAAGAACCAATTGTAGGGAAATGGGCGACGATGTCGCCCATTCTGATTGTATTATCCACCAGAGCTAACGGCACTAGTTCGTCGTATCCGTCGCAGTCACGTCCCCGATCACGGTCTTCCAGGCCGCACTTTCGACGTATTCGCGGTAGATGACGTTGGCGTATTTGCCGTCCAGCAGTTGCGGGTGTCGATCAACAAAGCCCGAAACTTCGGTTACCGTCCTGCGGTTGCGACGATCCCGGTTCGGTGTTGCGATCAATGGCTGTGTTTTTCCATAAGATACAACGGCTTCCAGGCGCGAGCGCGAGATCCCTTGCCGTTCCAGGAATGCCACGACTGCCTGTGCACGGCGCATCCCAAGGCTCTTGTTGTAGCTTGTTGAGCCTACGGCGTCTGTATGCCCGTAAACCCGGAACCTGGCTTCGGGAAACTGTTTGATCCAGTCAGCCTGCTGCAGCAGAATGCGTTGGGCTGATGCGTCCAGTTGCGAACTGTTGAAGGCAAAGTTCACTTGACTGGGCACATCTGCGGCAAATCTGCGACCGAGAATCTGAGCATATGTCAACTCGCCGTTTTGAACCTGAATATTGTTCAATGTCGCGTTTCCGAAGGTTCCGGCATCGATCTCGTATCCGGCTTCGCGCGCACATGCGGCAACGGCGACCGTAAGACCCAGTGTGATGATCCACTTCTGCATTGGTCCTATCCTCCTGATCAATCTAGGACGTAGCCGTACGAGCTGCCGAAATCCTGTTTGGCAACTTCGGACGCTCCGCCAGCTCCGGGACGCTGTGTACGAGCAACCCGACCATTCACGAACAGGTCAAATTCACTGGGCGGTTTGACACGATCAGTGGGAAGGGCAAGTGCCTCGCCACGTGTCGGTGTTACCAGATGCGCTGTGATGATAATCACAAGTTCAGTCTGTTGCCGCTGATAGTTAGCGCTGCGGAACAACGCACCTAAAACTGGTACGTCGCCCAGCCAGGGAACCTGATTGCTCAAATCAGCAAAATCGTCTTGTATCAGCCCTGCAATGGCAAAGCTTTCACCGTCGCGCAATTCAATAGTCGTCGACGCCCGGCGAGTAATAAAGCTGGGGACTGAATCGCCGTTGATCGTAAAGTCCGAGCTTTGATCGATAGTGGAAACCGCTGTTCCCATTTCGAGGTTGATCAGGTTGCCGTCCACGACCCGTGGGATGAAGTCCATTTCGACGCCGAAGGCTTTGTACTCGATTCCGACAACACCGTCATCCTGCGGCACCGGGATCGGAACCTCACCACCTGCCAGGAACGTTGCTTCCTGTCCAGACAGCGCCGACAGATTCGGTTCGGCCAGGCTGCGGGCCAACCCCTTGCTTTCAAGCGCCTCCAGCAACAATCGAACCTGGGTTGAGCCGGCGCCGAAGCCAAACAGGATCGCACCCGTATTGGCCTGAACTGCCGGTATATTATTGGCCAATGCGTTGGTAAGTGCTAACTGGTTGTTGAGCGTATTGAGGCCACCGGTTACGTCACTGCCGCCGAATCCAAGCGAAGCCGACAGACTTTTCGCGACTGAGCGATTCATCTCGGCGAAGCGTACCTTCAGCATAACTTGCTGCACGCCACCAACGGACATCAGGTTCGAAACACGTTCCGGCGCGTACCGTTCAGCCAATTCAAGTGCGCGGGCCAGTTTGGCTGCGCTTGAAACCGTGCCGGATAGCACAATCCCATCATTGGCGGTGCGCACTTCCACCTGCTCGTTTGGCAGGATCTGACGCAGACGCTCTTTAAATTCGGTTACATCGGGTGCAACCCGGACACGTACGTTGGCCAGCAGATTTCCCGCGCCATCGAACAGTGTCAGCGTGGTCAGGCCAGGGGCCTTACCCAAAACATAGATTGTGCGATCCGAAAGCGATGAGATGTCCGCAATGCCTGCGTTGGCAATGCTGAGCTCTGCAAACGGTTGTTCGCTTTCCACAACAATCGCGCGATTCATTGGTACATCCAGTGTTTCCACCGTGCCCTTTTTTACCACGCGAAGGGTTTCGGCCCAGGCGGCATCGCCGACCGGGCTCATAACAAGCGACAACCCCAGCAGGGTTGCGCTGATCCAGGAACGTATTGTCATGTGACCTGCCTCTCCGATCACGCCTCGTTTTTTTGGGTCTTATGCCCTATGTGCAAAGAGACTGCGCGAAATCCGAATTTATTGCAATAATCAATGGTTTCTGGAATTTTCCTTATGTGGAGAATTGGCAACAACAACAAGAAAAGAGCCGCATCTGAGATGCGGCTCCGATCTTGTAACACTCTGAATTGGCGTCAATTTGTACAGGGGATAGGCACGTTGACAATGTCGCCACCGCGTCTGATGCGGGTCGTGCAGACCTGTTCAACTTCTTTTTTGGGTTCCGGTGCGGCCGCGGTAATTCCAAGCAGTTTGCGCTGATCCACCTCGATTGTCGACGCAACTGAGTCATCCTGCACCCCTACAAGAGCCAGCGACAGGCGGCCGGTGTTCTGGGCCTGCGCCAGCGCAGCAACCTGTTCTGGCGTGGCTGCAACCGTGACTGTGCGTGCAATCGTTGCGCTTGCGACGTCCGTACCAGCGGTCTGGTCGACGGCGATGAGTTGAACGTTGGATTCGATCAGTTTGGTGATGCCGCCGGTATTGCCCTCGACGGTGCCGCTCGATCCGGTCCAGTAGATGTCAACATTGTCGCCGGGGCGCAGGAACCCTGAAACACCGGAGGCCACGTCGACGCTGATCGCAAAGGCGCGCATACCTTTTTCAAGTCGCGAGGTCAGGCCAGCCGATTCGCCTGGCCGTGTAATCTTGACCTCCATAATCGCCTCATCCTTTTCCATGGTCCTCAGAATATAACGCTCATTGGCACCACTTTCGGGAAACAGCACAGTGAGATCAGAGAATGTACCTGCGGGAATCGCGTTTTCTGGCCAGTCTACGGCGCGAACGTCTTCCTGGGTCAGGCGTTCACCGTATTTCAGCGCACGATTTGAAACGTAAACAGTTACCGTTGGAATGACATCGACTTTGGCATTGGCCAGCGCTTCTTCTGCCGCTTGTTTCTGTCGCGCCAGTTCGCTTTGGTAAGCCGCAATATAGTTGCGCGCCATGTAAACGGCGCCCCCAGCCAGAGCAACGCCGACAATCAGGACAAGTCCGAATACCGCTCGCATACATGCACCTCTTTCTTATTTAGTCGGATACTAAGCGGCCAAAGGGCCACTTTGAAACAGCCCAAGTGTTAAATGTAAATTGTGTCGAAATGTGGGACAAAAATGTCTGCTTGTTAGATTCTGCGTGAGTTTTGGACATTGCCGCGGAACTGCTGAGGTTTTTTTGTTCACGATGAGCTGGGTTGAACCAAGCAAAACAAACGCCGCGCCTGTGAAGGTCGCAGCGCTGTATGCCCAAACATTTTCAATGTAGGATTCAGAAAACCCAGTTAACGTGAAAACCAACTGAGGTTCAGTTGGTTCCTGCCGTGATTATACCAGCATTAGCATCGTTATTTGTGCCTGTGCTTACGACGGCGGTACTCATTGCTTCGTTAACACCGCCACCCATGCCGGTTACACCCGCGTCGATTACGCCATACGCAGCACCGGACAGTCCAATAACTGCGGCTGTAAGGACGACCCAGTCTACAGTAACCGCACCGTCCTCGCTGGATTCAAAGAACTTTAGGAACTTGACCATCGCTGTCTCCCTGAATGACTTTCCCAATTTGCGCATCATGTTTGCACAGAACTGAGAAACTCTGGTGGCGGAAATTAGGCTAAATATTGATTTTATTTGAACATCCTGAAGTTCTCGTCAGATGTTGGGACTCTGATTTGCTGCTTCTGTCATGAATGCGAAGATGTATTTATGAGAGAGAAAATACTTGGGTGCTATTCAAAACAGCTTCCGGTGGTCTCAGAGGAAACACAAAGGTTGTGCATGGAACCAATCTGTCGCCCCCAAAAAGAATGGCCGCGCCCAAAAGGGCGCGGCCAGAATTCATTCTAAAGCAGGCGTTTATTAGTTGGTGCCTGCTGTGGTGATACCACCTTCGGCACCGGTGTTGTCGCCAGTGCTCAGCGATGCGGCGTTCAGTGCGGTGTTCACGCCAGTGGCCAGGCCAGTCGCGCCTTGCTCAATCTGGTTGTACGCAACGGCTGCCAGGCCGATGACTGCTGCGGTCAGAACAACCCAGTCAACTGTTACTGCGCCGTCTTCGTCTTTGCGGAAGTTCTTGATGAACTTGATCATGTTACGTCCCTCCTAAAGGATCAAAAAGAGTTTAACAAACCTCGGCGTTCTTCAGAGCTTTCTCTCTCAGTCCGCTCATGTCCGTCTCGGTATGAATTAATGTTTGCCTGTTGTGCGTGGCAGGAATTGGGCCAAACACAGATTTTTTTTCGCGCGGCTTAACTTTTTGGTCACTAAATGCGTAAGCATTTGTAAATAAGACAAAAAAAAATTCTTTGATTGATGCCAAGCGCTCTGTAGCGGTGCAAATTTACGCCAAATGAGGCGAAATTGCCCCAATTCGCTTTGTTTTTCTGGCTTTGGGCGAAGATTCGCGGTTCAAATCGCGTAAAAAGAATACATGAGGCAGGCACATGACTCTCCGGAACGCACTTCAATGCGCCGGTGTACTGGCGTTTCTACTATCTGGTGTCGCACCCGGGTATGCGACCGAGGTTGAGCCGCGCGGAGTTTACAAGCGGATCAAAGCCCCCAAGCCGGGTGAGCGTCCTCGCGTGACGATTCAGATCACCCCCGAGGAACACGCGGCCAAGCCCTCAGCGCCCAGCACAGGGGTGGAACTGGTGGTTCCAGAAATCATAGCAAGAACCAAAGTGGTTCAGCCCACAGTGCCGGGAATCGGTGCCGCGCCTGACCCTAAAGGGTCGTACAAGGCATTCTGGGACCGCATTTCACCGCACATTGATGAAGGCGGGGCCGGGCGGCTTGATGCTGCGATAAACGCGCTGGCGGCGACGAATGTAAGATCGCCCCGGTTGCAATCGCTGCAAAACATAGCAAAAGAACGCGGGATCGAGATTTTGCGGTCAACCGTGGGAACCAATGTGTCGCCAGCACTGGTGCTGGCCGTCATTTCGGTTGAATCGGCCGGTCGCGCGGATGCCGTCAGTTCGGCCGGCGCAAAGGGGCTGATGCAGTTGATGCCCGCCACAGCTGCCCGCTTTGGCGTTAAGGACAGTCTGCAACCCTCGCAGAACATCGCCGGGGGCGTGAAATACCTGAACTGGTTGATGGAAGAGTTCGGGAACGACCCGATTTTGGTTCTGGCCGGATACAACGCGGGCGAAGGGGCCGTACGTAAACACAGCGGCGTGCCGCCTTATGCCGAAACCCGAGACTATGTCCCCAAGGTTCTGGCCGCTTTCCAGATCGCGCGGGCTTTGTGCGCGACACCGCCGGATCTGATTTCAGATGGGTGCGTGTTCCAGACCTCAAATTGAAAAAGGCCCGCCTAGATTCGGCGGGCCTTTTCTTTTGTTCAGCCGACGATTGTTGCTTCGGTCGCAGCGCGCATTTCGTCTTCACTGACACCATCTGCCAGTTCGACGATTCTCAATCCGCCCTCGACCACGTCCAGAACGCCCAGATTGGTGATGATGCGATCCACGACACCCTTGCCTGTCAGTGGCAGAGTGCATTCCTTCAGGACCTTGCTTTCACCGTGCTTGTTAGTGTGGTCCATAACCACGATCACGCGCCCAACGCCTGCAACCAGGTCCATGGCGCCGCCCATGCCTTTCACCAGCTTGCCGGGGATCATCCAGTTTGCTAGGTCGCCTTTCTCATCCACTTCCATGGCTCCCAGAATCGCAGCAGCGATTTTGCCGCCCCGGATCATCGCAAAGGACGTGGCGCTGTCGAAATATGCAGTGCGGGACAGTTCGGTGATCGTTTGTTTGCCCGCGTTGATCAGGTCCGGGTCTTCTTCGCCCTCATACGGGAAAGGGCCCATACCCAGCATTCCGTTTTCGGATTGCAGAGTGATGTCCTTGTCGCCCACATAGTTCGCCACCAGCGTCGGAATCCCGATGCCGAGGTTCACATACATGCCGTCTTCCAGTTCCTCTGCCGCGCGTGCGGCCATCTGATTGCGGTCCCAGGGCATTATGCATCCTCCTTCTTGCGGGTGGTGCGCTGTTCGATGCGCTTTTCGTGATCGCCCTGAATGATGCGATGCACATAGATGCCGGGCAGGTGGATCTTGTCCGGGTCCAGTGAGCCGCGCGGAACAATCTCTTCCACTTCGGCCACGCAGATCTTGCCGCAGGTGGCAGCGGGCACGTTAAAGTTGCGGGCGGTCTTGCGGAACACCAGATTGCCGGTGTCGTCAGCTTTCCAGGCCTTGACGATAGCCAGGTCGGCAAAAATGCCTTCCTCAAGGATATAGGTCTCGCCGTTGAAATCCTTGTGCTCCTTGCCTTCCGCAATCACGGTGCCGACGCCCGTCTTGGTGTAGAAACCGGGAATACCGGCACCACCGGCGCGCATCCGTTCGGCCAGTGTTCCTTGCGGGTTGAATTCCAGTTCCAACTCGCCGCTCAGATACTGACGCATGAATTCGGCGTTTTCGCCGACATACGAGCTGATCATCTTTTTGACCTGCTTGGTCTGCAACAGGATGCCGATACCGAAGTCGTCCACACCGGCGTTATTCGACGCAAAACTCAGGTCCTTGACGCCCGAATCCCGGATGGCAGCAAGCAACAGTTCGGGAATGCCGCACAGGCCAAACCCGCCCGCGGCAATCAGCATGCCATCCGTCAGCACCCCATCGAGTGCCTCGGCGGCATTGGCATAGACTTTCTTCATGGAAAACTCCCCCAATGACATGGTGATGGGCAGGTTTTGCCGCCACGTCATGGGGAAGTCAATGAAACCAGAAGGTTCAGGTATTTCTACGGTAGTTCAGCTGACAATAGTGTCAGTCGGCGATCAGGATCCCGCAGGCGATGCGCCCACCTGCACCGCCAATGGGCTGGCTCATGTGATCGTCGCCAGCTTCGTGGATGATGAAAGTTGATCCGTCCCCATCCAGCAATACATCTCCATCACCCTCAAGCGAAACCAGGTTTGTAAAGGCCTCCATCTCGCCCACACCATCCTGTCCCACATATAGATTGGGCAGATCGCCGGGCTCGGGGCCTTCAGGGTTCAGCAGCCCATGTGCGCCTTCAACTTTGCCAACATGGCCTTGGGCCGTCTTGAACCCTTCACCGGCCTCGCAGACACCATGGCTGTGCAGGTGCAACCCGTGTTTTCCCGGCGGCAGGTCTGTGACGCGCACGTGCAGCAGAACACCATTGGGCCCTTGCGTCGCCTTCGCCTGACCAATGACGTCGCCTTGCGCGTTGATGATTGCGGCTGTGGCGGATTTGACGTGATGCGCGGCTTGGCCCTGCGTGGCAGCCGCAACGCCTATCGCCGCAACAAGAATGGCGGTTCTGAACATGTCTCAACTCCTTTACTGAACAACGCAATCCTGTATCGCGTCAGACTGTAAACACGCAGGCCGGTTCCTTTATTCAGAAACCGGCCCGCGCGCTTAGTGACATGTCCCGGTCAAACGTCCGGTTTATTCAGCCGCTTTCTTTGCTGTCTTCTTGGCGGCAGCCTTCTTTTTGGGCGCAGCCTTTTTCTTGGTGCCCTTCTTGGATGCGCGCTCATTGACCAGTTCGATGGCCATTTCCTGCGTCACGTCTTCGGGCTTGATGTCTTTCGGGATGGTCGCGTTGACCTTTTCCCATTTTACATATGGCCCGTACCGTCCGTCCAGAACCTGCATCGCGCCGCCGTCTGGATGCTCGCCCAGGTCTTTCAAGGGTTTTGCCGCCGCGCGCCCGCGTCCGCCGGGATTGGCTCGTTTCTCGGCCAAAAGCTCAACGGCGCGGTTCATACCGATTTCGAACACATCATTAGGGTCTTTGAGATTGGCATAGACCGGCTTGGCTTCATCGGCCAGCTGATGCATCAGATAGGGGCCAAAACGCCCGAAGTTCGAGGTGATCATGCCGCCTTCGGGGTGCTCACCGATCTGACGCGGCAGGGACAGAAGCGTCAGCGCCTTGTCCAGATCCATGTCATCCTTGCTCCAGCCGCGTGGAAGCGAGGCGCGCGGCGGCTTCTTGTTCTCGGGCGTGGGTTCGCCTCGCTGGACATACGGCCCAAATCGGCCGGACTTCAGCCAGATCTCATCCCCGGCGTCTTCGCCCAGCAATTGTTCGTCGCCTTCCGCGCCTTCACCGGCGATAGGCCGCGTATAAGTGCACTCCGGATAGTTTCCGCAGCCCACGAACCCGCCGGTGCGTGAGGTTTTCAGGTGCAATTGTCCCAACCCGCATTTCGGGCAGATACGCGGGTCGGACCCGTCTTCACGCGGGGGGTAAAGCTGTGGCGCCAATGCCTCGTCCAGCTTGTCCAGCACTTCCGATATGCGCAGTTCGGATGTTTCGCCAATCGCTGCCGAAAAATCACGCCAGAACTTGCCCAGCAGATCCTTGTAGTCACGATCACCGGCGCTGACGTCATCCAGTTGCTCTTCCAGATTCGCGGTGAATTCGTATCCAACGTATTGACGGAAGAAGTTTAGCAGAAAGATGGTGACGATCCGACCCTTTTCCTCGGGGATCAGCCGGTTCTTGTCTTTGCGCACATATTCGCGGTCCTGAATCGTGGTCACGATTGAGGCATAGGTCGAAGGACGTCCGATCCCCAACTCCTCCATCCGCTTGACCAAAGTGGCCTCGGTATAGCGCGGGGGCGGTTGCGTGTGATGCTGCAACGCCAGAACGGCTTCGTTATCAGCCATGATTGCGGCTTTGTCCCACTCGCTGGTGGCCTTGGCAAACTGGTCACGCAACGTAGTTTTGGAAAAGCGCGCAGGGTCGCCCTGCATGATCTGTGGCAGGCGCTTTTCGTCATCATCGGCGACATCATCGCGGCCTTCCTCATAGACGCGCATGAACCCGTCGAACAATACCACCTGACCGGTGGCACGCAGACCGACCTGACCGTCATCACTGCCAATCTCGACCGTAGTGCGCTCCAATCGTGCTGCCGCCATCTGGCAGGCAATGGTCCGTTTCCAGATCAGATCATAAAGCTTGCGCTGATCTTCATCCGTGACCTTCAGCGCCTTGGCATCGCGCGTCATATCCGTGGGGCGGATACATTCGTGTGCTTCCTGCGCGTTCTTGGCCTTGTTCTTGTACATACGCGGGCTGTCCGGCACATATTCTGCACCGTACCGATCCGCGATGGTGTCGCGCGTTGCCGTCACGGCCTCGGGCGCCATGTCGATCCCGTCGGTTCGCATATAGGTAATGTAGCCGGCCTCATAGAGGCGCTGCGCAACCTGCATTGCATGGCGCGCGCCCATGCCGAATTTGCGGCTGGCCTCCTGTTGCAGAGTCGAGGTCATGAACGGCGCGCTTGGGTTGCGCGCGGCGGGCTTGGCTTCGACCGAAGTCACACGCAGCGCGCGGCTGGTGACGGCCTGAACCGCCAGTTCGGCCTGTGTTGCGTTGGCCAGATCGTGCTTGTCCAGTTTCTTGCCCGCCAACGTGACCAGCCGCGCCTCATAGGTCTGACCACGCGGTGTCTCGAACAGGGCCCGAACCGACCAATACTCGACTGGCTTGAACGCTTCGATCTCCATCTCACGCTCGACGATCAGGCGCAGACAGACCGACTGCACCCGACCTGCGGATTTTGCGCCGGGCAGTTTGCGCCACAGAACCGGTGACAGGTTGAAGCCAACAAGGTAATCCAAGGCGCGGCGTGCCAGATACGCTTCGACCAGGGGCATATCGACGTCGCGCGGGTTCTTCATCGCCTCGGTCACCGCCTCTTTGGTGATGGCGTTGAAGGTCACCCGGCTAACCGGTGTGTCTTTCTTGATCGAGCGGCGCTTGGTCAGCGCTTCCTGCAAATGCCAGCTGATTGCCTCACCCTCACGATCAGGGTCGGTGGCGAGGATCAGCGCGTTGTCTTCTTTCAGCGCGTCGGCGATGGCCTTTACATGTTTGCGGCTGTCATTGCCCACTTCCCATGTCATGGAAAATCCATGGTCCGGATCGACCGATCCGTCCTTTGGCGGCAGGTCCCGCACATGGCCGTAAGAGGCCAGAACGGTGTAGTCAGGGCCGAGATATTTATTGATTGTTTTTGCTTTGGCCGGAGATTCTACAACAACTACGGGCATTTAAGGGGAAACCTCGCTCGACGAATTTGGCGCCTTCTATGGTGGTGCAAAATGTGTGGGGCAAGCGGGGATTGTCAATGCGTTCCTTTGGCAGACGGAAAAGCGACGTGATTTCAGCGTGATACCCGCACCTGATCGCAGGCAGAGCGTTCGATTGGGCAATCTTGTTTTCCGTCCAAATCAGCCTGCCAGAGACAACAGCCCGCCCGGCTGCCGCTGGATTCGTCCGTCCAGTTCAAGGTCGACCAGCGCTGGCCCCAGATCCCCGGCCGAGGCCGCAATATCGCGCAGCAACTGGTCTTCGGCGATAGGGGAAGGTCCCAACCGCTCAAGGATTTGCGCCTGCAAGTCCAGTACGGCAGGCCGTGGCTGCATGGCGGGCGGCAGCTCGGGTTTTGCAAAGATCAGATCGCCTTGCTGCGGCAGGGCTTCGACAACGTCGTCTGCCGAACGGACCAGCGTCGCACCGTCCCGAATCAAAAGGTTGCACCCGGCAGCGCGGGCGTCAAACGGGTGGCCGGGCACGGCCAGAACCTCGCGCCCCTGATCCAGGGCGTCACGCGCCGTGATCAGGCTGCCGGATTTCGCGGCGGCCTCAACCACCACGACAGCTTGGGCCAGGCCCGAGATGATCCGGTTGCGGCGTGGAAAATGCCTTGCCTGAGGTGTCACGCCCATTGGCTGTTCCGACAGCCGCAGTCCCTTGGTCGCGATTTTATGCGCCAGTTCCGTGTTCTCGGCCGGGTAAATGACATCGACACCGCCCGCCATGACGGCAACAGTGCCGGTGTCCAGCGACGCCATATGCGCTGCCGTATCAATGCCGCGCGCCAGACCCGAGACAATCACATGTCCCTTTTCACCCAAGGCGCGCGCCAGACCACGCGCCATCCGTGCGCCCAGCGAGGAACAGTTGCGCGCGCCCACCATCGCAATCGCCGGTTTCTGCAACAGCGACACATCCCCGATGGCCCAAAGCAAGGGCGGGGCATCGGATAGGTCGTTCAATGCGTTGGGGAAATCTGCGGACCCAAGGCACAAAAGCCGCGCTTTGGCGGCTTCTGCGGCCCTGAGTTCCGCCTCGATCACGCCGGGGGGACAGGTTTCATACCCATCTATTCCGGCGGCGCGCGCCATTTCAGGCAGCGCGGCCAGCGCGTTCTGCGCCGAGCCATGTTCACGCAGCAGCCGACGAAACGTCGCCGGGCCGACCTTGCGCGAGCGCAACAGGCGAAGCCACGAAAACCGGTCCTCTTCCGTGGTGGGTGGGAGTGGGGGGTGATTGGAAGAAAGCTGCTCTTCGGTCATCCGTTGCTCCGCCTGATTGCAGAACTGGTTTACGGGACAGGGGGTTAACAGCCTCTGAATCGCAGATAATTAGCAGCGATTTATCTGTATTTCTCGAAGAATACACCGATCAAGTGTCTGAAAATAAATAAAAGAATATTTTCCAACCGGCGCTCAAATCAATGGCGTCGGTTGGAGTGCTATCGAATCAAAGTGGCGCATGGTTAACCCTGCGCCTGCCTTTGCGCTTCTCTTCCGCCTCAGGCTGCCGACCCGCCGACAGTCAGCCCGTCCATCAGCACTGTCGGTTGGCCCACACCCACGGGCACCCATTGACCGTCCTTGCCGCAGGTGCCCATACCCGGATCCAAAGCCATATCATTGCCAAGGCCGCGGATACGTTTCAACGCCGAAGGCCCGTCGCCGATCAGCGTGGCCCCTTTGACAGGCGCTCCGATCTTGCCGTTTTCGACCCGATACGCCTCGGTACACGAGAAAACGAACTTGCCGTTGGTGATGTCGACCTGGCCGCCTCCGAATCCAACCGCCCAGATGCCGTCTTTAATATCTGCCACCAATGCTGCCGGATCAGCTTCGCCTCCCAACATGATCGTATTTGTCATGCGGGGCATTGGCTTGTGCGCATAGCTTTGCCGCCGCCCGTTGCCCGTGGGCGCAACGCCCATCAGCCGGGCGTTTTGTCGATCCTGCATATAGCCGGTCAGGATGCCATCCTCGATCAGCACGGTGCGTGAGCTGGGCGTGCCCTCATCATCCACAGTGATCGAGCCGCGACGGTCGGCAATCGTGCCGTCATCCACCACGGTCACGCCCTTGGATGCAATCTGTTGCCCCATCAGCCCGGCGAAGGCCGAGCTTCCCTTGCGGTTGAAATCGCCCTCAAGCCCATGACCGATGGCTTCGTGCAGCAAAATACCGGGCCAGCCGGGGCCAAGTGCAACCTCCATCACGCCGGCAGGGGCGGGAACCGCGTCCAGATTGACCAACGCGATGCGCAGGGCTTCGCGCGCCTTGGCCTGCCAGTCGGCCGGGTCGATCAGCCCGCTTAGGCCAACCCGCCCGCCGCCACCGGCCGATCCGCTTTCGCGCCGCCCGTCCTGTTCAACAATGACCGAGACATTCACGCGCGTCATGGGACGCACGTCACGCACCATCACACCATCGGGTCGCAGAATTTCCACCTCCTGCACGGCGGCTGCGATCATTGCGCTAACCTGAACCACCCGCGGATCCAGGTCGCGGGCAAAGGCGTCAATCTCCCGCAGGGTTTCGATTTTCACCGGGAAGGCGGCAGATTCGATTGGGTCTTCGTCCGTGTAAAGGCGCGTATTCGTGGGCCGGGGGGCTTCGGCGAGCGTTCCGCCTCCATCGCCAACCGCCAGTCGCGCGGTCTCGGCAGCACGTTTCAGCGCGGCAATCGATACATCAGTCGAATGCGCGTACCCGGCCACTTCGCCCTGAACGGCGCGCAGGCCAAACCCCTCGGATGCGTCATAAGACGCGGTGCGCAGACGCCCGTCGTCAAACACCAGAGATTCGGATTTCCGACGCTCGACAAACAGCTCTCCATCCTCGGCCCCGTCCGTTGCCGAACGCAATATGGCCAGTGCTTCATCTTGCGGCAGGGCGCTCTCAAAGGGGCGAAACGGGGCTTCAGGCATGGGTTGCGACCTTTCGGGTTTGATCCAGATCAAAAATAGCGTCTGTTTGACGCAAGCATTTTGCTTTATCTACCCGCCGGAATATGGTTTTTAACGCGGCCAAAGACAACGGGAGAGGTGCGACCGATTCACACCTTTCCGTCAGGGACGCAAAGATCAAACGATCAGGACAGAACATGAAGAATGCTTTGATGCTTTCAGGGTTTATGACAGCCCTCTCCAGCCTACCCGCCATGGCTCAGGAGCTTGAGATTATCGGCAAGCCGGTAGACGGCGGCATGGGCTTCCAGCCCGCGGCCACCAGCCTTGCCACAGGAATCCAGAAGCTGGACGGCATGATTCTCGTGATCATCACCGCAGTCTGTCTGCTGGTTGCAGCTCTGCTGGTCTATTGCATCGTGCGCTACAATCAGCGCGCAAACCCGACCCCGGCGCGTTTCTCGCACTATACCCCTGTTGAAATCGCCTGGACCTTGGGTCCGATCTTGATTCTGGTGTTTATTGGCGCGTTCTCGCTGCCGGTTCTTTTCAAACAGCAGGAAATCCCGGAAGGTGACATCACCATCAAAGTCGTCGGCAACCAGTGGTACTGGACCTACGAGTATGTTGATCACGATTTCGCATTCGACAGCTATCTGCTGGGCCACCCGGCGACCCTGGACGAGGGCGCACGCCCTGCGGACGCGGACGTGACGCCGTTTGTTCTGGATGACGCAATGCGCGCCAAGCTGATCGATGCAGGCTACAGCGATGATGAATGGCTGTTGGCCACCGACACCGCTGTTGTCGTTCCGGTCGGCAAGGTCATCGTGATGCAGGTGACTGCATCCGACGTGATTCACTCGTGGACCATCCCGGCCTTTGGCGTAAAGCAGGACGGTGTGCCCGGACGTCTGGCCGAACTGTGGTTCCAGGCCGACAAGGAAGGCATCTATTTTGGTCAGTGTTCGGAGCTGTGTGGCAAGGACCACGCCTATATGCCGATTACCGTCAAGGTCGTAAGCCAGGAAGTCTATGACGAATGGCTGCAAGGTGCGATCGAAGAATATGCGGGCCTGCCGCAAAGCTATCAGGTCGCCTCGAACTGAGTACGATAGGGGCGGGTTCAACCCCGCCTGACACAAATTTCAGGCTGCGCGGGCGATCCGCGCAGTTTTCGCCCCAAAAGGACCGGAAATGACTGACGCAAGCATCAATGCCAGCACTGCGACCGCCCGGGCGGACGAGGCCGGCTTTGGCGATTACTTCGCCCTGCTGAAGCCGCGCGTGATGTCGTTGGTTGTGTTCACGGCATTGGTCGGCCTGTTGGCGGCCCCTGTTCCTGTCCATCCCTTCGTCGGATTCTGCGCCATCCTGTTCATCGCCATCGGAGGCGGAGCATCAGGTGCGCTGAACATGTGGTGGGACGCGGATATCGACCGTGTCATGAAACGCACCAAATCCCGCCCGATCCCTTCGGGCAAGGTCGAGGAAGGCGAGGCGCTGGCAGTTGGTCTGGCTCTGTCGGGCCTGTCGGTGATCATGCTGGGCCTTGCGACCAACTGGTTTGCAGGCGCGTTTCTGGCCTTCACCATCTTCTTCTACGTTGTCGTCTACACGATGTGGCTGAAGCGTTCGACGCCGCAGAACATCGTGATCGGTGGCGCAGCGGGTGCGTTCCCTCCGGTGATCGGCTGGGTGGCCGCCACAGGATCGATGTCGGTCGAGCCCTGGCTGATGTTTGCACTGACCTTCATGTGGACGCCGCCGCATTTCTGGGCGCTGGCCCTGTTCATGCGCTCGGACTATGACGACGCAGGCGTGCCGATGCTGACCGTCACCCACGGTCGCCGGGCGACACGTGTCCATATCCTAGTCTATACAGCACTGCTGGCCCTGCTGGCCGTCGGAACTGCATTTTCGGGCATTGGCGGCCCGATCTATCTGACCGTTGCACTGGTACTGAACATCCTGTTCCTGCGGGGCGCGTGGAAAATCTCACGCCGGACCGAAGACGATTCCGAGGCAGATAATTTCAAGGTCGAACGCGGTTTCTTCAAGCTGTCGCTGCTGTATCTGTTCCTGCATTTCGGTGCCGTTCTGGCCGAAGCCCTACTGAAACCCTATGGTCTGGGGGGATGGTCATGAGCCTGCGCAAAGGTCACGAGCTGCATCAGCGCCGGTTCAGCCGCAATCTGGGTGTCGGCCTGACGCTGGCTGCCTTTATAGTGATCATCTTCGGCCTGACCATCGTCAAGGTCTCGGGCACTGATTTCAACAGGGCGACGCAAGAGGTTCAGAACTGATGGCGTTGTCCGGTCCTCAGAAAACGGTTTTCCAGACCGTTGGCGTGGTTGTCCTGATGGGCAGTCTGGCCTGGGCGTCGGTGCCGTTCTACAACTGGTTCTGCCGGGTGACCGGATTTGGCGGCACCACCGGTGTTGCCGAAACCGCCCCCGATACCATTCTGGATCGCACCGTTACCATCCGCTTTGACGCGTCCAAGGCCAAGGACATGCAATGGGAGTTCAAGCCGGTCGTGCGCGAGATGGATGTGCGCATCGGCGAAACAGGTCTCGCGTTTTACGAGGCCTATAACCCGACAGACCGCCCCATTGCCGGGCAGGCGTCTTACAACGTGGCGCCCTATTCTGCGGGTGGGTATTTCCAGAAGATTGCCTGTTTCTGCTTTGAAGAGCAGGTGCTGCAACCCGGCGAGCGCGTTGAGATGCCGGTGACTTTCTTCGTCGACCCGGAAATGGTCGAGGATCTTGAAGCCAAGTATGTTCATACGATCACGCTGTCGTATACATTCTACGAAATTGACCTGCCCGAGGGCTATGCCGCCCTCGATGCGCAGGCAGATACAAACACGAACTAACGCCTGTAGGTGAGGGACGCTGATGGCACACGCTAAAAACCACGATTATCACATTCTGGCCCCGTCGATCTGGCCTCTGATCGGCGCCGTCGGCGGCTTTGTCATGCTGTTCGGAGCCGTTCTCTGGATGCAAGGCATCACGCCCTTCATGTTCTGGGCCGGTCTGGCAGCTGTGCTTTACACGATGTTCGCCTGGTGGTCGGATGTGGTTGCGGAAAGCCGTCAGGGTGATCACACGCCTGTTGTCCGCATCGGTCTGCGCTACGGCTTCATCCTGTTCGTCATGTCCGAGGTGATGTTCTTCTTCGCCTGGTTCTGGTCGTTCTTCAAACATCGCATGTACCCGATGTACGACTATGCCGGCACCGAGTACATTCAGCCGGATATTCATGCGGTTGACCCGTTCCACCTGCCGCTGATCAACACTCTGGTCCTGTTGCTGTCAGGCTGTGCGATCACCTGGGCGCACCATGCACTGGTGCATGACAATGACCGCAAGGCGCTGATCAATGGTCTGGCCATTGGTATCGTTCTGGGCATCGCCTTTACCTTCCTGCAGGGCTATGAATACGCTGAACTTCTCAAGCATGAAGGCTGGGAATTTGGCGGCGACCAGTTCTATTCCAACTTCTTCATGGCGACCGGGTTCCACGGTGCGCACGTGATCATTGGGACGATCTTCCTGACCGTCTGCTTGATCCGCGCGCTCAAGGGGGACTTCACACCCGAGAAACATGTTGGTTTTGAGGCTGCCGCTTGGTACTGGCACTTCGTCGACGTTGTTTGGCTGTTCCTGTTCTTTGCCGTTTACATCTGGGGTCAGGCCCCGCTGATGTAACGCCGGTCCGGCTGATCAATTGCAAAAGCCGCCCCAATGGGCGGCTTTTTCTCTATGCGGGGCGCAAGATTGCGCCCCATACAATTGCGTGGTTGCAATTCAGCCCGCGTGCCCCTTAACAAGACGCCGGTTCCTGCAAAGAAGTTTGGTCCTGACATGCGCCGTTTCCTGTTCCTGCTGATCTTCGGCCTCGCCGGTTTGGGCGTGCTGCTGTCGCTGGGCATCTGGCAGGTGCAGCGTCTGGCGTGGAAGCAGGACGTGCTGGCCGAGATCGAAGATCGGATCTCGGCTGCGCCGGTTTCCCTGCCGCTGCAGGTTTCGGCGGATCAGGACAAATACCTGCCGGTAACAGTGTCGGGCGAGATGGAGCCTGCGGAAGTCCACGTTCTTGTTTCGCTCAAACAGGTCGGTGCGGGGTATCGCATCATTCAGCCGTTCAATACCGGGGGCCGGACCATTCTGATTGACCGGGGGTTCATCCCGACCACGGCCAAACAGGCCGGGCGACGCAACGGTCCGATGGAGATCACCGGCAATCTGCATTGGCCAGATGAAATCGACAGTTACACGCCCGCACCTGATCTTGACGCCAACATCTGGTTCGCCCGCGATGTGCCCGCGCTTGTGGGTGCACTGGGCGCGGAACCGGTTCTGCTGATCGCCCGTTCGCAAACCGATCCGAATGTGACGCCGCTGCCGGTGGACACGGCGGGCATACCAAACGATCACCTGCAATATGCTATCACCTGGTTTGGTCTGGCTCTGGTCTGGGCCGCGATGACCGGATACTTCCTGTGGCGCAGCCGTGCCAATTCTGAGAGTGACGCGACATGAAATACATCTCGACCCGCGGGCAGGCGCCCGAACTGACGTTTGAAGAGGCGATGTTGACCGGGCTTGCCCGCGATGGTGGCCTGTATCTGCCCGCCGAAATCCCGGTGATGTCGCAGGACGAGATCGCGGCGCTGGCCGGATTGCCCTACGAAGAAATCGCATTCCGTGTGATGTGGCCCTATGTCAGCGGCTCATTCGCCGCGGATGAGTTCAAGGCGATCATCGCCCGCGCTTACGAAGGTTTCGGCCACGATGCTCGCGCGCCATTGAAGCAGCTGAACGAGAACCACTTCCTGCTGGAACTGTTCCACGGCCCCACGCTGGCCTTCAAGGACTTTGCCATGCAGCTGATCGGTCAGTTGTTCCAGGTGGCGCTGAAACGCCGTGGCGACCGTGTGACTATCGTCGGCGCGACCAGCGGGGATACCGGTTCAGCCGCGATCGAGGCGTTCCGCGGGCTGGACGCTGTGGATGTGTTCATCCTTTTCCCGCATGGCCGCGTGTCCGAAGTGCAGCGCCGCCAGATGACCACGCCTGCGGACAGCAACGTGCATGCTTTGGCCGTTGATGGTGATTTTGACGATTGTCAGGCTGCGCTGAAAGACATGTTCAACGATTTCGACTTCCGCGACGGCGTGAAACTGGCGGGTGTGAACTCGATCAACTTTGCCCGCGTCTTGGCGCAGATTGTTTATTACTTCTCGGCTGCCGTCAGCCTTGGTGCGCCGCACCGCAAGGTCAGCTTCACGGTGCCAACCGGCAACTTTGGCGACATCTTCGCTGGCTATCTGGCCAAGCGTATGGGGCTGCCGATTGACCGCCTTGTGGTGGCGACCAACCAGAACGACATTCTGCATCGCTGCCTCTCGGGCGAGGGGTATTTCAAGGGCGAAACCATCCCCTCGATCAGCCCGTCGATGGACATTCAGGTCAGCTCGAATTTCGAACGCGCGCTCTATTATGCCTATGGCGAAGATGGCGGGGCCATCGCACAATTGATGGACGAGCTGAAACAGAGTGGCTTCAATATAAGTCAGGGGGCGATGGAAGCGCTGCGTGAGAATTTCGATTCGGGCCGGGTGTCCGAAGAGGAAACGCTGGCCACGATCAAATCCACGCTGGTGCACAGCGCAGAACTGGTCTGCCCGCACACCGCCGTGGGCATCAAGGTCGCAGAAGAGCACCGCGCGGCCGACGTGCCAATGATCACGCTGGCCACTGCGCACCCGGCGAAATTCCCGGCCGCGGTCGAGAAGGCGAGTGGCGAACATCCGCCTCTTCCCTCCCGCATGTCTGATCTGTATGAACGTCCGGAACGGGTGACCCGCATCGCCAATGATCTGGGTGCCCTCGAGGATCATATTAAAAGGCACATCGCTGAGTGACTGTCAGACAAGACCAACTGAAGAACGGGTTTCGTATCGTCAGTGAACATATGCCGGGGCTGCAATCTGCGGCCATCGGCATCTGGGTAACCGCCGGTGGGCGGCATGAGCGGATCGAACAGAACGGTATTGCGCATTTCCTTGAACATATGGCGTTCAAGGGAACCGAGCGCCGTTCGGCCTTGCAAATTGCCGAGGCGATCGAGGATGTGGGCGGCTATATCAACGCCTATACCTCGCGCGAGGTAACGGCCTATTACGCACGCGTCTTGAAGGACGACGTGGCACTGGCGATGGATGTGATCGGTGACATCGTTTTGAACCCGGTGTTTGATCCACGTGAGATCGAGGTCGAGCGAGGCGTGATCCTTCAGGAAATCGGTCAGGCCCATGACACACCCGATGATGTGATCTTTGACTGGCTGCAAGAGCAGAGCTATCACGACCAGCCCCTGGGCCGGACGATCCTGGGCCCGACGGAGCGGGTCAGTGCTTTTTCGCGTGATGACCTGTCGGGCTTTGTGACCGAACATTATGGCCCCGAACAGATGATCCTGTCCGCAGCAGGTGCTGTGGATCACGACATGCTGATGAAACTGGCCGAAGAAATGTTTGGCCATCTGCAATCCCGTAAGGGTCTGATCCCCGAGGTTGCACGCTTTACCGGCGGCGAAGCCCGTCAGGTAAAAGAGCTGGAACAGGCACATTTCGCCCTGGCGCTGGAAAGTCCCGGCTATCGCGACGACGCGATCTATACGGCGCAGATCTATTCGACCGCATTGGGCGGTGGCATGTCCTCGCGCCTGTTTCAGGAAGTGCGTGAAGCACGTGGGCTTTGCTACACGATCTTTGCGCAGACCGGTGCCTATGCCGATACCGGAACAACCACGATCTATGCCGGAACCTCAGCCAATCAGGTGGCCGAACTGGCGACGATCACCATCGATGAGATGAAGCGCGCCGCCGAGGACATGAGCCCCGAAGAGGTCGCCCGAGCCCGTGCCCAGATGAAAGCCGGGATGCTGATGGGGCTGGAAAGCCCGTCGAATCGGGCCGAGCGTCTGGCGCGGCTGGTGCAGATCTGGGGACAGGTGCCGTCACTGGAAGACACGGTCGCCAAGATCGATGCGGTCAGCACCGAGGACGTGCGCGCCTTTGCCGAAACCATGGCCGTTCAGGCCCCGGCGGCGCTGGCGCTTTACGGACCGGTCGCAGACGCACCGACATTGGCGGACTTGCAGGAGAGGCGTGCAGCGTGATGCTGTTGGGCAGACGCAAGCTGAAACTCGAGACCGCGCGGCTCAGCTTGCGTCCGCCTGTACATTCCGATTTCAACGATTGGGCGGCGTTGCGGCGCGCCTCAAAAGGTTACCTGACCCCGTGGGAGCCGATCTGGGCCAAGGATCACCTGAGCCGCAAATCCTTTACCAATCGGGTCTACTGGGCTCAGCGCTCAGTCGCGAGTGGCACAGCAATTCCGCTTTTCCTTTTTCGCCGTGAAGACAATGTGTTGGTCGGGGCGATCACGCTGGACAATATCCGGCGCGGCCCTGCGCAGGCCGGAACCCTGGGTTACTGGACCGGTGAGTCCTTTGCCCGTCAGGGATACATGCGCGAAGCGATTGGCGCGATGGTACATTACGCCTTTACCCGTCTAGATCTGAGCCGGATCGAAGCCGCGTGTCTGCCGGAAAACCGGGCGTCGCGCGGTTTGCTGGAAAGCTCGGGCTTCAAATATGAAGGCGTGGCGCAGTCTTATCTACAGATCAACGGGCGATGGCGGACGCATGTTCTCTATGCCAGCCTGCGGTCCGACCGGCGTGGCAAGACGGACGCGGGCTAGGGGGGCTCTGCCCCCGTCGCGGCAAGCCGCGCCTCCCCCGGGATATTTTTGGCCAGATGAACAAGGGGCATGACTTGGTGGCGATCTGCGCTACACTTCGGGTATGCGCTGGTTGGTTGCAGCATTGATGGTGATTTCGGGCGGGGCCGTGGCGCAGGAGCGGCGGCCGAGCCATTGTATCGCCATCGCCGAGGCGGCGCCGGGGATCGAATATCTGCACAAAGCTGCATGGCAGGACCCGGTGCCGGAGTTTTCGGTGCGCATCAGCTATATCGCGCATGCCGCCTTTATGATCCAGACCCGTGGCGGGTTGAATGTTGTGACAGACTTTACCGGGTTCATCGGCAGTGCCGATCTGATTCCCGACGTGGTGACAATGAACCATGCGCACGACACCCATTGGACGGCACATCCCGACCCGGCGATCCCGCATGTCCTGCCGGGATGGGGAGAGTTCGGACAGGGGATCGAACATCACCTGGATCTGGGCGAGATGCTGATACGCAATGTCCCGACCGATATCCGCTCGGCCTATGGCGGGGTCGAGGAGCGCGGCAATTCTATCTTCGTGTTCGAGGTCGAAGGGCTGTGTATCGGTCATCTGGGACATTTGCATCATGTACCGTCAGACGAACAATTTGCTGCGCTGGGTCGGTTGGATGTGGTCATGGCCGCCGTCGATGGCGGAACAACCATGCCCTTGCCTGACATGATCTCGGTTCTGAAGCGGCTGAAAAGCTCGGTGATCATTCCGATGCACTGGTTCTCGGAGTTTTCGCTGGATCGCTTCCTCGTGGATATCCGGGATGAGTTCCCGGTTGAACGTGACGGCGTGTCCGAGATCACCGTCTCTCTGCGTGACTTGCCGGACCGTCCAACGGTTGTCGTGCTGGAGCCGCGTTATCTGATTGATCTGGAATAAGGCTTGCCGTGGCGGGATCGGTTGGGCATTGAAAGCGTATGAGTCTGAACCCCGCTGATGACCGCATTGCCACGCTGATCCGCTCGAAACTGGGCAATCACGTGCTGCGCCCGGTGACCGACCGGTATCTGGAAGAGCCGCGCGGGCGATATGCCGGACAGGCTGGCCTGCTGGCCTTGCCCCGCACAACCGAGGAGGTCTCGGTACTGGTGCAGGTGGCGTCCGAAATGCGTGTTCCGGTGGTGCCCTATGGCGGCGGAACCGGTCTGGTCGGGGGGCAGGTGATGCCGCATGGGCCAGCGCCCCTTGTGATTTCGCTGGAGCGGATGACGGCCATCCGGTCCGTCTATCCCACCGAAAACGTGCTGATTGCCGAGGCCGGCGCCATCTTGCAGGACGTCCAAGCCGCGGCCGAGGCGCAAGACCGCCTGTTTCCCTTGACGCTGGCGGCGCAGGGATCCTGTCGGATCGGGGGCAACCTGTCCACGAATGCCGGGGGCGTCAATGTCTTGCGCTATGGCAATGCGCGCGACCTGTGCCTTGGGCTCGAGGCCGTTCTGCCCAGCGGTCAAATCTGGCAGGGTCTCAGCCGGTTGCGAAAGGACAACACAGGCTATGACCTGCGCAATCTGCTGATTGGGGCCGAGGGCACGCTAGGGATCATCACCGCAGCTGCGCTTAAGCTGTTTCCCCGGCCTTCCGCGATCGGGACGGCGATGTTTCAGGTGGCGTCACCCGAGGCTGCCATTTCCCTGCTGGCGCTGGCGCGTGATCGCGTGGGCGAGGCTGTCAGCACTTTCGAACTGATCCACCGGCAGGGGTTGGAGTTCCTGTCCGAGGTTCTGCCGGACGTCCGGCAACCGTTTGAAACACCGCCAGAGTGGAGCGTTCTGATCGAATTGGGGCTGGCCACGGGGCAGTCTCCGTCCGACGCGCTGGAGGATATCTTTGTCCACGCGCAAGCGCTTGGGCTGGTGCAGGATGGCGTGATTGCTCAAAGCGAGGCGCAGCGCGGTGAGTTGTGGGCCGTGCGCGAGCGTATCCCCGAGGCCAACCGCCTGATCGGCTCGGTGTCGAGCCATGATATCTCGATCCCGATCTCAGAAATTCCGGAATTTGTGCGCCAAGGGGAAAAGGTGGTTTCCGGTCTCGGGCCGTTCCGGATCAATTGCTTTGGCCATCTTGGGGATGGCAATCTGCATTACAACGTCTTTCCCCCCAAGGGGCAGGGCAGGTCGGATTTTGAGGGTCAGAGCGCTGTGGTCAAGCGGGCCGTGCATGATCTAGTCCACGCCTTTGATGGTTCGGTCAGCGCGGAACACGGCGTGGGCCGCATGAAAACGGACGATCTGGAACGCTATGGCGATCCGGTAAAGCTGGATGCGATGCGGGCCATCAAGGCGGCGCTGGACCCCTATGGCATCATGAATCCCGGCGCGGTGCTGAAGGCGTGAACCCGGCTCTGACTCTTGTTAAGAAATCCGAAGGTTGCCGCGTTAAAGCCCTTCGAATTCGCACAGGACATGCACGTCCATGCCCATATCTTCCAATACTTTGCGCCCGCCGAGGTCAGGCAGGTCGATAATGAACGCGCATGAGACGATCTCTCCGCCCAAACGCTCGATCAGTTTGATGCCCGCCGCCGCAGTGCCGCCTGTGGCCAGAAGGTCGTCAACGACAAGGATTTTTTCGCCTGGCTGGATGGCGTCATCGTGGATCTCGACGATCGCTTCACCATATTCCAGCTTGTAGTCCTGGCTGATCGTTGTGCCGGGCAGCTTGCCTTTCTTGCGGATCGGTACGAAGCCCAGGCTCAGCTGATGCGCAATCGCGCCGCCAAGGATAAAACCCCGCGCCTCGAGGCCGACAACCTTGTCGATGCGTTCCCCGGCATAGGGGTGCAGCATCTGGTCAATGGCCATCCGAAATCCGCGCGGATCGGCAAACAGCGTCGTCACATCGCGAAACAGAATTCCTTCATGCGGAAAGTCGACAATCGTCCGGATGTAGTCTTTGACAGTCTTGTTCCTTGACATGAACCAACCCTTTTCCGCTTCAAATACCAAAACGTGTTTGGCCCAAGAGGGTTAGCCATGCAAGGAACAATTCATTCACGCGATCACCAGCGGCACGAAACCACAGCCTTGGGCAATCCGTAATACCGGTGATATGTGGCAGGTGGCCAAGACAGGTGCGGCTTGTGCATTTGCGTTGATCTCGCAAAAGAAAGACCCCAGACGGTTTGAAGGTTCATTGCCATTTCCGTTCCGATGCTGTTAAGTGCCCGATAACGACAATCACTATGCTACGTATACACAATGCATCGCCTGAATAACCGAGCATTTGGTAGGAGCAACGCGCGTGCCAAAGAAAGACGGCAAGGGATCGACGAAGAAAAACAGTCAGCTGGTTCTGCGTCTGGACAAGGATGAGCGCGACGCGTTTGTCGAGTTGTGCAGGGAGTTGGATACGTCAGCTGCCCGCGAAATCCGCCGGTTTATCCGCGGGTTCATGAAGGAAAACGCCGAAAACTGAAAAAGGGGTCAGGCCGGGCGGCGCAGAACTGCCGTGGCGAAACCCATCCCGATCAGGGTCAGCCCGCCAAACCGCGTCATCCCGGTGATCACGCTGGCGCGGCCAATCAGCCGCCGCAACCGGTCGGCCAGCAACGCGTAAGCCAGCGCATTCAGCCAGGCCAGTCCTACAAAAGTGGCAATCAGGATGGCAAATTGCGGCCCCAGCGGTTCAGCCGGGCGCAGGAACTGCGGCACAAAGGCGATGAAAAAGGCGATGGATTTCGGGTTCAGTGCCGTGACAGCGGCCGCATGTCCAAACACGCTGCGGGGGGTGACATCCCGCCCGGTCGCGACCGTTCCCAACCCACTTGCCGGGGCGCTGCGCAGCAGTTTAATCCCAAGCCAGACCAGATAGGCCGCTCCGACCCATTTGAGGACGGAAAACAAGGTGGCCGAGGCCAGAACAAGCGCGCCCAGTCCCAACAAAGACGCGGTCATTGCCACAAGATCCCCCACAGCGACCCCTGTGGCCGAGGCCACGGCAACGCTGCGCCCCTTGGACAGCGCATAGCTCAGCACCAACAGCACGGTTGGGCCAGGGATCAGCAGCAAGGCGGTGGATGCGGCAACAAAGGCCAGCCAGAGTTCCAGAGACATAAGGGTCTGCTCGCAATACGTTCCTTTGGTACCGCTATAGCCAAACTACCAGTGCTTGACAATTTTCATGGCGACCAGCTTTCGGGCCCTTCAAATCGGTCGGATCAGGCCGAGACTTGCACGAAAACTGATACGAGTGCGATCCGTCACAACCGTCGCATTCTTGCGGCGAGTATCACGGCAGAAAGAACCCGCATCCCCTGTGCCCGGACAGTTTCGGGCGCAAGGGTCGATGCCATGCTTGGACTCTTGCACAACGTGATCCGGAAAACCGATCTGCTGTCGGCTGCAATGCCCGACGCGTCGCGCAGAACCTACAGAATCCGACCCGCCACCGCGTCCAGCTTGGCCAGCAGCGCCGGATCGCGCTTTTCGGGCGCAGTCAGGATGGCATATTCCAGCGCCCGGTCACAGCCATGCGGGCAGGGCGCGCGGTCGGCCCCCAACAGGGCGGGAAGGCCTTTGACCAGTGCACGGCCCTTGTCGGCATTGCCGGTCAGGGTTGCAATGATGGTGGTCACATCCACTTCACCATGATCCGGGTGCCAGCTGTCAAAATCGGTGACCATCGCGATTGAGGCATAACAAAGCTCGGCTTCGCGGGCGAGCTTGGCTTCGGGCATGTTGGTCATGCCGATCACGTCGCAGCCCCATTGCTCGCGATACATCTTCGATTCCGCCAGAGACGAAAACTGCGGCCCTTCCATCGCCAGATAGGTGCCGCCGCGATGGATCGTGATACCGGCAGCCTTGCCTGCGGTCTCACAGGCGTCCGACAGGCGCGGGCAGGTCGGATGCGCAACGCTGACATGGGCGACGCAGCCTGTTCCGAAAAAGCTCTTGTCGCGCGCAAATGTCCGGTCGATGAACTGATCGACGATTACAAAATCGCCCGGTGCCATATGTTCGCGAAACGACCCGCAGGCCGAGACCGAGATCACATCCGTTACACCAATCCGTTTCAGCGCGTCGATATTGGCGCGATAGGGCACATCGGTCGGCGAATGCACATGCCCGCGCCCATGGCGCGGCAGAAAGGCCATGGCTACACCGTCCAGCGACCCGGTCAGGATCTGATCCGACGGTGCCCCCCAAGGGGTATCGACACTGACCCATTCCGCATTTTCCAGCCCATCGATGTCATAGATGCCTGATCCGCCGATAACGGCAATCCTGGTTTGGGTCACTGTCCTGCTCCGCCTGAGATACTGATATTGAATTTGTGCGGGTTCGACCCGAAATTGACAAGAGGTCTATTCCTGTTTCGCCAGCAGGTTACGCTGTTGAGATTGGGTGTTGAAATCCGCCCAGGCGGCTCCAAACTCATCCAGCGGCCACGTCAGGTCCTGCGATTGACCATGCCTGTCACGAAACTCAAAACGATACGCATCCCCGTTCAGCATGGCATCCAGCAGGCCGTCGGCGCGATGATCCTCGAATGTGCAGCTTAACCCTGTCAGGCACCCGGGGCGCCGCGTGCGCCAGATCACATCCTGATCTTTCTCTATGCGGAATCCAGAAGGGCTGAAGAAGGTGCCGGGCTCAATCCCGAACTCGATTTTGAAACCATCTGGTTCAGGTGTGATGAACATGAATTGCGCCGCAAATTTCGGACGCAAGGAAAACACCTCGGCGCGCCTTATGTAGCAGCGCTTCACCAAAGTACCGGCTTCCTCACGCTCGTCACAAATCGAATTCCAGATGCCGAAAATTTCATGGTGCGTGACACGCCAGTTTCCAGCCGTGTCATTCCCTTGCAAGTCCTGTGCAAAGGCGGGCAGGGCCGATAGAAATATAAGGGCAATCCAACGCATGAACTCACATTTGGGTGCTTGATCCGGGTGCCGCAAATCACGTTGCCGAGAGGCGAGTTATGCGCTGTGCGCATGGCTGCATCCCACCTCCTGCGGTGGCTTAACAGCGGCGCGCCCGCTACAACGACCCCTTCGCGCGAACATAATATCCTATAGGACTGTCCAATGCCCCGAGCCTTGCTGGCAAGTTTTGCCAACCGTATCGCCATACCCGATCTGCGCTGGGTGCCGGATGAGGGGCTGACCTTCTCTCGCCTGCGGATCGAGCTGCTGTCCGGCCTGACCGTGGCCCTCGCGCTGGTGCCCGAGGCCGTGGCCTTTGCTTTTGTGGCAGGCGTGCATCCGCTGGTGGGCCTCTATGCCGCGTTCCTTGTGGGGCTCATCACCGCGTTGATCGGCGGGCGACCCGGCATGATCTCGGGAGCGACGGGCGCGCTGGCGGTCGTCATGGTGGCTTTGGTGGCCGAACATGGGGTCGAATACCTGTTCGCGACGGTGGTTCTGATGGGGATCCTCCAGGTTATCGCCGGGGCGATGCACTGGGGCCGCTTCATCCGACTGGTGCCGCACCCGGTGATGCTGGGCTTTGTGAATGGCTTGGCCATCGTGATCTTTCTGGCCCAGATGGGCCAGTTCAAGGTGCCGGGTACCATGGAAAACACCGGTCACGGCATGGGTGGTGGAGAATGGCTCTCGGGTGCGCAGCTATACACCATGCTGGGCCTTGTAGCACTGACAATGGCGGTGATCTGGGTGGTGCCGCGCATCACGCGCATCATTCCTGCGCCTCTGGCCGGTATTCTGGTTGTCGCTGCGCTGGTGATCGGTCTGGGGCTGGATGTCCCGCGCGTCGGTGATCTGGCCTCGATCGAAGGTGGCCTGCCTGCCTTCCACATCCCGATGGTTCCGCTGAACTGGGGCACGCTTGAGATCATCCTGCCCTACGCCGTCATTCTGGCTGCGATTGGCCTGATCGAATCCCTGCTGACCCTGAACCTTGTGGGCGAGATCACCGGCAAGCGCGGCGGGGCTTCTCAGGAATGTATCGCGCAAGGTGCGTCGAATATCGTGACCGGCTTTTTTGGTGGCATGGGTGGCTGCGCGATGATCGGTCAGTCGATGATCAACGTGAAATCCGGTGGCCGGACCCGCATCGCGGGGATCGCTGCGGCGCTGTTTCTGCTGACCTTCATCTTGTTTGCCTCACCGCTGATCGAACAGATCCCGCTGGCCGCGCTGGTTGGGGTGATGTTCATGGTGGTGATCGGCACCTTTGCGTGGAACTCGTTCAAGATCCTGCGCAAGGTTCCACTGACCGACGCTTTTGTCATCGTTCTGGTCACCGTCGTGACAGTGATGGAAGACCTCGCGGTTGCTGTTGTGGTCGGTGTCATCGTGTCGGCTCTGGCCTATGCTTGGAACAACGCCAAGCGCATCCACGCCGTCACCCGTGAGTCCGCGACCGAAAAAGGGGCGAAGGTCTATGAAATCCAGGGGCCGCTGTTCTTTGGGTCATCGGATGGCTTTATCGAACTCTTCGATGTGCCGAATGACCCGGAAACCGTCATCGTCGATTTCGCTGAAAGCCGTGTGGTTGACCAGTCGGCGTTGCAAGCCATCGAAAATATCGCGGCCAAATACGAGGCCGCGGGTAAACGCGTCATGCTGCGCCACCTGAGCCGGGATTGTCACAAGCTGTTGAACAAGGCAGGCCACCTGATGGTCGACAGTGACGATGACCCGGATTACGAACTTGCCGTGGATTACTCGGTCCGTACCGGCATTCTGGGCGGCCACTGATCCTTTTGCGAGGCTCTGCCTCGCGCTCCGGGATATTTGAAGCCAGATGAATGAAGGATCCCTGCTTCATCTGGCCAAAAAATATCCCGGGGGAGCCGCCCGGAACGGGTGGTGGGGGCAGAGCCCCCGACAACCTCAATCATCCGGGCGATTGAGCGAGAACAACTCGGACACGACCGAATAGTCCCGGTACCCAAGCCGCGCCAGAGGTTTGAATGAGGTTACGTCGAACTTGCCCTCTCGGATGTGGTCGTCGAGCAGATGTACGCCTGTTACTTCGCCGAACACGACGCGGTTGGCCGCGCCGGGCAGAGTGACGATCTGGGTCAACTTGCATTCTAGTGCTGCTGGGGCGCCTTGTACGCGGGCGCAGGGTATGGTTTCACATTCGACCGGGGTTAACCCGGCATGGGCAAACTCGTCCACCTCCTTGGGAAGGCTGGCCGAGCTGGCGTTCATCGCATCCTGATGCGCAAGCGCTACAACATTCACGCAGAATACACCTGTCGCCTCGATATTGGCGATACTGTCCTTGCCGCCGATCTGATCGTGTTTCGTGCCGGTTGTGGCAAACATCACCTGCGGCGGTGTGTAAGCAACCCCGTTGAAAAAGGAATAGGGTGCCAGATTGTTGATCCCACCCGCATCACGGGTCGAGATCCAGCCGATCGGGCGTGGCGTGATAATGGCGTTGAACGGGTTGTGCGGCAGGCCGTGGCCGTCTTCGGGGCGGTAGAACATCATATCTCCAAGCGTTTGCCCAAGGCGTAACGAAGTGCTAGGGCGATTTCCAGCAAGGAAAAGAGGGCGGGTGTGCAGCAATTCGGGATCAGGCCAGAAGAGCCGGACGATTGGTGGGAGGTCGAAGCCCTCTATGACCTGTGCTTTGCGCCGGGCCGTGAGGCGTTGTCGTCCTACCGGTTGCGCGATGATGTGCCGCCGGTTTCTGACCTGTCACTGGTCGCGCGCGACGGTCAGGGCATTCTGGCCGGGGCGATCCGCTTCTGGCCGGTCCATGTCGGCGAACACGACGCATTGCTGCTAGGCCCGGTTGCCGTACACCCAACCCACCAGGGCGAGGGTCTGGGCGGGTATCTGATCCATGCCGGTGTCGAAGCCGGGCGTAAGCGCGGGTGGCAGCGGGTCATGCTGGTCGGTGACGAACCCTATTACAGGCGATTTGGTTTTGCGCGGCTGCAAGGTGTCGAGATGCCACCGCCCACCAACCCGGACCGGGTTTTGGGGCTGGAACTGATGCCCGGTGTCTGGTCCGGAGTTCAGGGGGCTGTCACCCGCTGGACCCGCTGACCTATTGAATCGACACGGCTTAACGCCGATGTTGATAGGCAGGAGGACGCACATGCAGAACGTGGTTCTTGTCGAAAACGTGGATGCCGAGGCTGAACTGGATCGTTTGGCGGGTTATTACCGATCTGCCGGAGGGGCCGGTGTCAAATTGCTGAACAAGCTGGGCGGATCAGCCGAGTCCCTGCTCGAGCAACTGCCCGAACCGGTTCGGAACGGCCTGACAGGGGCCACCGAGCAGGCGTTGTGGCTTGCGATGCACGCGGCTCAGGGGTCCCGGCGTGCGATCCCTGATCAGCAGCCCTGGGTCAATACCGCGCTTACCACGGCCATGGGCGCGGCCGGTGGACTGGGCGGTGTTTCGACAGCCCTGATGGAGCTGCCTGCAACAACCGCCATGCTGTTGCGCGCCATTCAGGGGGCCGCTGCACGCGAAGGTTTTGATCCGTCTGCCGAGAACGTAAAGTTCGACTGTGTGCGGGTTTTGTCCGCATCGGGCCCGCTGTCGCATGATGACGGTGCGGATCTTGGCTTTTTCTCGGTGCGCCTGACACTGACCGGACCGGCCATGCAGCGTCTGATTGCTGCCGTGGCACCACGCTTTTCAATCGTGCTGGGGCAAAAACTGGCGGCACAGTCCGTCCCGGTGCTCGGCGCGTTGGCCGGTGGTGGCACGAACTATGTCTATTCGCGCTATTACCAGCAAATTGCGCGCGTGCATTTCGGCCTGCGAAGATTGGCGGTTGATGCCGATATCCCGCATGACGAGCTGGTGAAACAGCTGTCGACCCGCATGTAGCCAACAGATGCACGGAAGCACCAGACTTGGCGGGTGCCACTTCATGTGGTAGTTTGTAAAGCAACTGCCGCTAAATAGGAGCGTCATGCTGCCTATATGGCGGGCAAACCCGTTACGTGAACAAAAGGTGCGTCACGCGATGAATGCAAGGCCGGTGCTGCGTGAATTACCTGAGACTTCGGAACACCCTGTTTTGCGGCAATCCTCTGCCCTGTGTTACCGGATACTGCATGGCCAGCCAGATGTTTTGCTGATTACAACGCGTCAGGCCCAGCGCTGGATTATCCCCAAAGGGTGGCTTATCCCCGGGCTGACCCCATCAGAAACCGCAATGCAGGAAGCCTGGGAAGAAGCAGGTGTGACAGGGCGATGCAGCAAAGCGGGGCTGGGGCAGTTTCTGCACGTCAAGCACCGCCCAAATCAGCCTCCGACCTTGATTCTGGTTGATGTTTTTGCGCTGCATGTACAGACAATGTCGCAGGACTTCCCCGAAAAGCATGAGCGCAGGCGCAAGTGGTTTGCGCCTGAAAACGCGGCCCAAAAGGTCAGATCACCCGAGCTTGCCGAATTGTTGCGCGACTTTAAGACCCATACACATTAAGATAGCACCAGAGAGGCTTGATATTGTCAGTCTGGTCGGTATCTATTCGCCAATCGCAATTTTGGACTGAACATGATTCAATACGCGTTGAAATGCAGTGAAGGCCACACATTCGACAGCTGGTTTCAATCTGCCGAAGCCTTTGACAAGCTGGCTTCTGCAAGGATGGTGACCTGCGCGATCTGCGGATGTGCGCAGGTTGCCAAGGCGATCATGACACCGCGTGTCCGTCCGGCCCGGAACGCAAAGGGAAAAACCGATAGCGCGCCTGTTTCCAACGAACGGATCAACGTTGCCACCCCTTCGCCCGAGATAGAGAAGGTTCTGGCCGAGATGCGCCGCCATGTAGAAAAGAACTCGGACTACGTCGGCAAGGATTTTGCCAGCGAAGCGCGCAAGATGCATCTGGGAGAGGCGCCAGAGCGCTCGATTTACGGTGAAGCCAGACCGGATGAGGCGAAATCGCTGATCGAAGATGGCGTGCCGGTGGCGCCACTGCCGTTTCTGCCCAGCAGAAAGACCAACTGATCCATGCATGTCGTAATCACCGGTGCCAATCGCGGTATCGGTCGCGCCCTTGCCATGCGCTACGGCACCCGCGGTGACGTGGTCACCGGAACTGCACGCGATGGCAGTGCACAGGTGCGTCTAGACGTGTCGGACCCGGCCCAACAGGCGGCAATGGCCGAACAGCTGCAAGACCAGCCCGTTGATCTGCTGATCTGCAATGCCGGGGTCTATCTGGACAAGGGGCACACGCTCAACGACTACCCCGCCGATATGTGGGCGCAAAGCTTTGCCACCAACGTGACCGGCGTTTTCCTGACCGTGCAGGCGTTGTTGCCCAATCTGCGCGCTGCAGGCGGCAAGGTCGCGATCATCTCGTCTCAGATGGCATCCCATACGCGGGCGCCGGGGGGCAGCTATATCTACCGCGCTTCCAAGGCGGCGGCGCTGAATCTGGGGCGAAACCTGGCGACGGATCTGAAAGCCGACGGGATCGCCGTGGGCATCTATCATCCGGGCTGGGTACAAACCGACATGGGCGGTGGCGCTGCTGATATTGATGTCGATCAGGCCGCCTCCGGCCTGATGGAACGCTTTGAGGCCCTGTCGATCAGCTCAACCGGCTGTTTCGAAACCTATGACGGTCAGGCGCACGTTTACTGACGGGTCAGCGCCGCTTTGGGAATCTCATAGACCTCACCGGGTTCAATATAGACCACAAGCAGGTCACCCAGCGTTTCATATGTCATCTTCGAGGTCGAGCTGCTGGACTCAGGCGCACCATCCTTGAAATAGATGTTGCGCACCTTGCCATCACCCAAAGCCACGGCCAGCGTCGTGGTGCCGTCGTCATGGTGGCGCAGCTCTGCATTGCAGCTTTGCATCGGGTCACCGGCATTTGCGGCGCAGGGCACCTTGCCCAGTGCATTCTTTCCGTCCGTGCCTGCCACACTGGCAACCTGCGCCAATGCAGGCGACGACAACAAAGTAACGGCAAGGGCTAGGCGAAACATGGGGAACCTCTTGATTTGGTTGTTACTCGCAGGCTGACACTGCACCTGCGCAATGTAAAGCGGCCCTGTGCCACAGGCGGGTCCTGTTTGCGCTCTTGCTCTTGGGGTGCCCCTCGCTTATGAGGCTCGGGACCTCTAATCCAAGGCGCGGAGACTTTTGCCCCCATGCCCGTACTCGTTATGAAATTCGGCGGCACTTCGGTTGCCAACCTGGACCGCATCCGCCGCGCAGCCAAGCGTGTTGGCGTCGAAGTTGCCAAGGGCTATGACGTGATTGTCATCGTTTCGGCCATGTCGGGCAAGACCAACGAGCTGGTGGGCTGGGTGAACGAGACCTCGCCGCTGTTTGATGCACGCGAATACGATGCTGTTGTATCTTCGGGTGAAAACGTCACCGCTGGCCTGATGGCGCTGACATTGCAGGAAATGGATGTTCCTGCGCGCAGCTGGCAGGGCTGGCAAGTGCCGTTGCTGACAACCAGTGCGCACAGCCAGGCGCGGATCGAAGACATCCCGACCACGAACATCACCCAGAAATTTGACGAAGGCATGAAAGTGGCCGTTGTAGCCGGGTTTCAGGGGCTCAGCCCCGAAGGCCGCATCACCACGCTGGGCCGGGGTGGCTCGGACACCACTGCCGTGGCTTTTGCCGCCGCGTTTGGTGCGGAACGCTGCGATATCTATACCGACGTGGATGGCGTCTATACCACCGATCCGCGCATCTGCGAAAAGGCGCGCAAGCTGCATAGGATCTCGTTCGAGGAAATGCTCGAACTGGCGTCGCTGGGCGCCAAGGTGCTACAGACCCGCTCGGTCGAACTGGCAATGCGCTATAAGGTGAAACTGCGCGTTCTTTCAAGTTTCGAAGAACAATCCGACGAGGCCGGTACGCTGGTCGTTGACGAGGAGGATATCATGGAATCCAATGTTGTGGCCGGTGTGGCCTATTCCCGTGACGAGGCCAAGATGACCGTCGTTTCGGTGGCGGACCGTCCCGGCATCGCCTCGACCATCTTCACCGCGCTCAGCGATGAGGGCGTCAATGTCGATATGATCGTGCAGAACATCTCGGACGAGGGGCGCACGGACATGACCTTCTCGTGCCCCACCGATCAGGTGGTTCGCGCCGAGAAAGCGCTGATGGCGATCAAGGACAAGGGCGAGCTCAATTATGCCGAACTGGTCGCTGATACCGGTGTCTGCAAAGTTTCGGTGGTGGGAATCGGTATGCGTTCGCAATCGGGTGTCGCGGCCAAAATGTTCAAGATACTCTCGGATGAGGGGATCAACATCAAGGTCATCACAACCTCCGAGATCAAAATTTCCGTTCTTATCGACAGGAAATACATGGAACTTGCCGTTCAGGCACTGCATGATGCCTTTGAACTGGACAAGGCGGCCTGAGCTGATCGGCCAAGGGTTTCGCCTGACGCACTGAATTGGTTGGGCCATGGCAGACGGCACGGAAACAGAATCCCGCAAGCTGCTGGGGCGGTTGCGCGAGGCGATGGCCAGCGAAGCCGCTGGGCAGGAGCGTCTTGATCAGATCACTCATCTGATCGCCGACAGCATGCGCAGCGAAGTGTGCTCAATCTATCTGTTCCGCGATGATGAGACCCTGGAACTCTGCGCGACCCAGGGACTTGCGCCTGAATCGGTACACCAGACCCGGATGCGCATGGGCGAGGGGCTGGTGGGCAGGGTCGCCAAGACCGGCAAGGTGGTCAATACCCCGGATGCGCCGTCTGAAAAAGGGTTCCGGTATATGCCGGAAACCGGGGAAGAGCGGTTTTCGTCCTTTCTCGGCGTGCCGGTGCAGCGCCTTGGGGAAAAGCTGGGTGTTCTGGTTGTCCAGTCCCGCAAAGCGCGCGAATTTTCCGCCGATGAAATCTATGCGCTGGAAGTGGTGGCCATGGTGCTGGCCGAAATGACCGAACTGGGCGCCTTTGTCGGCGAAGGCGCGGCACTGTCGCCACGGCACCAGCAATCGGTCCTGCTGCGCGGCGGCCCGGCGCAGGAAGGCTCCGCCGAAGGCCATGTCTGGCTGCATGAACCCCGTGTGGTTGTCACCAATCCGATCGCCGAAGACCCGCACCGGGAACGCGAACGTCTGAATGAGGCGGTGGAAGAGCTGCGCGTCGGCGTCGACAAGATGCTCGAGATTTCCCGGGATGGTGATACCGAACAGCTCAAGGTGCTGGAAGCCTACCGGATGTTTGCCAATTCCAAAGGCTGGATGCGCCGGATGGAAGAGGACATTGCTCTGGGGCTCAGTGCCGAGGCCGCGGTCGAGAAAGAACAATCTCAGGCGCGCGCCCGGATGGGGCAGGTGTCCGATCCCTATCTGCGCGAACGGCTGGCGGATCTTGACGACCTCAGCAACCGTTTGCTGCGCATTCTGACCGGGCAGGGAAAAACCGACAGCGCCGATCTGCCGCCCGATCCGATTCTGGTCGCGCGCAATATCGGCCCCGGTGACCTGCTGGAATACGGGCGGGCGTTGAAGGGGATCATCCTCGAAGAGGGTTCAGTCGGCAGTCACGCCACCATTGTGGCCCGTGCGCTGGCAATCCCTTTGGTGGTCCATGTGGGCCGGATCACGACCGAAGCGCTGAACGGCGACCATGTGCTGGTGGACGGCGATCAGGGCGTTGTTCACCTGCGCCCCGAAGACAGCGTGGTCAGCGCCTTCCGCGACAAGATCGCGATGCAGGCCAAGGCACAGGAACGCTATGCCTCGATCCGCGAAACCCCCTGTGTCACACGCGACGGAACGCGCATCAATCTGGTGATGAACGCGGGCCTTATGGCCGATCTCCCGTCGCTGGGAACGTCGGGTGCCGAAGGTGTTGGTCTGTTCCGAACCGAGCTGCAATTCCTGATCCGCAATCAGATGCCCAAACGGTCCGAGCTTGTCACCCAGTATCAGCGGGTACTGGATGCGGCGGGCGACAAAAGGGTGGTGTTCCGCACACTCGATATCGGGTCGGACAAGGTGCTGCCCTATATGAAACACGTGGCCGAACCCAACCCGGCCCTGGGTTGGCGCGCCATTCGAGTCGGTCTGGACAAACGCGGCGTGATGCGGATGCAGTTGCAGGCCCTTCTGCGCGCCGCCAATGGGCGCCCGCTGACCATCATGTTCCCCTTTGTCGCGCAGGCCGAGGAATATCGCGAAGCCCGCTGGGAGGTGAACAAAACCATCGAACGCGAAAAGCGACTGGGCCACGTTCTGCCCGAAACGCTTGAAGTCGGCGCGATGCTGGAAACTCCATCGCTGGCCTTTGCGCCGCAAAAGTTCTTTGACGAGGTCGATTTCATCTCGATCGGCGGGAATGACCTCAAGCAGTTCTTTTTTGCGGCTGACCGCGAAAACGAACTCGTCCGCCGCCGCTATGACACATTGAATGTCAGTTTCCTGAGCCTGATGGAACGCATTGTCGAACGCTGCGGTCTTTCGGACACCCCGCTCAGTTTCTGTGGCGAGGATGCGGGCCGCCCGGTCGAGGCGCTGTGCCTTGCGGCCATGGGTATTCGCACCCTGTCGATGCGCCCGGCGTCGATTGGTCCGGTCAAAAGCCTGTTGCTGCGGTGTGACCTGATGGAGGTGCGCAAAATCATCGCGGACGCACGCCATCGTGGCGAACAATCCGTGCGCCCGGCCGTGATGGAGTGGCTGCGCAGTCAGGTATAGCCCGCAAAACCTCGCTTTTTGGGGAAACTATGCTTGATTTTTTCGCGCGGGCTTTTTATCACGCAGGCAATGTTAGCGGTAACAGTATGCCGCAGAGCCGTTTCATGCCGTGCTGAACTGATATCGGCAAACTCGAGAAGGAGCCTGTGATGGTTTCACGCGTAATTCCGGTAGAGCCGTTCGATCTTGTGTTGTTCGGCGCGACCGGGGATCTGGCGCAACGTAAGATCCTGCCGGGCCTGTACCATCGGTTCGAGGTCGGCCAGATGCCTGATGGGGCGCGGATCATCGGCACGGCGCGCTCGGATATCGACAGCGATGGGTTTCGCGATCAGGTCCGTGCATCGATGCAGGAATTCGCGCCGAAGTTCAAAAAGGACACATTGGACCGGTTCCTGTCCCATGTTGAATACGTGCCGGTGGATGCACTGGGCGATGCCGGATGGTCCGATCTGTCCAAGATGCTGCGCCCCGACGTGGTGCGGGCCTTTTACCTGTCAGTGGGTCCCAGCCTGTTTTCGGGCATTGCGCAGCGCCTGCATGACGCCGGTCTGGCCACGCCGGACAGCCGCATCGTTGTCGAAAAGCCTTTCGGCCATGACCTGGCCTCAGCCAAAGCGCTGAACGAAGGCTTGCGGGCGTGTTTCAAAGAACACCAGATTTACCGGATCGACCATTATCTGGGCAAGGAAACCGTGCAGAACCTGATGGCGCTGCGCTTTGCGAATTCCCTGTTCGAGCCGCTTTGGAACTCGACCCATGTCGATCATGTGCAGATCACCGTGGCGGAAACCGTCGGGGTCGAGGGGCGCGGGGCCTATTACGATCAATCCGGCGCGATGCGGGACATGATCCAGAACCATCTGGTGCAATTGTTGTGCCTGACCGCGATGGAACCTCCGTCAAAGTTCTCTCCCAACGCGGTGCGCGACGAGAAGGTCAAGGTGATCGAGGCGCTGGAACCGGTCGAACCCAGGGATATCGCCCGTGGTCAGTATCGCACGGGCAAGGGCGGTGACGGATACCTTGATCACGTTGGCAACCCGGCCAGCCGCACCGAAAGCTTTATTGCGCTCAAGGTCCATATCGGCAACTGGCGCTGGGCCGGGGTGCCGTTCTACCTGCGAACAGGCAAACGCCTTCGCGCCCGTGCCTCTGAAATCGCTGTGTTCTTCCGCGACCCGCCACACACGATCTTTCCCAATGTCGGCCCGTTGCATGGCAACGTGCTGGTGATCCGCCTGCAACCTGACGAAGGCATCACCCTGCGCACGACGATAAAGGAACCGGGGCAGGGCGGCTTCCGCCTGTCCGATGTCGCTCTGGACATGAGTTTTGCCGACGCGCTGGGTGATGACTCGCAATCCCCGGACGCATATGAACGCCTGATCATGGATGTCATCCGGGGCGATCAGACCCTGTTCATGCGTGGGGACGAGGCCGAGGCCGCCTGGGCCTGGGTCGATCCCATCATTCACGGCTGGGAACAGCGCGGGGACAAACCCGCCAAGTACGATCAGGGCAGTTCAGGCCCCGAAGAAGCACTGATGCTGATGCATCGCGATGGGCGTCGCTGGCGTCAGATCGGAGGGTAATCATGGTTCACTCTGTCATTTCTGACGTCACCAAACGGATCATCGATCGCAGCGCCGATCTGCGCGGCCCCCACATCGACCGGATGGAACAGGCCAGATCCAAGGGTCCCGCCCGTGCGCACCTGTCCTGTAGCGGTCAGGCCCATGCCTATGCGGGTGCGGGTGAAGACCAGCAATCCATGGCCACCGGCACGGCGGGCAATCTGGGCATCGTCACCGCCTATAACGACATGCTGTCTGCCCATCAGCCCTTTGAACGGTACCCCGCCCTGATCCGCGATGCGATCCGCGCTGCCGGAGGCACCGCACAGGTCGCGGGTGGCGTGCCAGCCATGTGCGACGGTGTCACCCAGGGCGAAGCAGGGATGGAGTTGTCGCTGTTTTCACGCGACGTGATCGCATTGGCAACTGGCGTAGCACTCAGCCACAACACTTATGACGCGGCAGTCTTCCTCGGCGTCTGCGACAAGATTGTCCCCGGTCTGATCATCGGCGCGCAGGCGTTCGGGCATCTGCCTGCCGTGTTCCTGCCCGCAGGACCAATGACCAGCGGTCTGCCCAATGACGAAAAGGCCAAGGTCCGCCAGAAATTCGCTGCCGGAGAGGTCGGGCGCGACGAACTGATGGCCGCCGAAATGGCCGCCTATCACGGTCCCGGCACCTGCACTTTCTACGGTACCGCCAACACCAACCAGATGCTGATGGAATTCATGGGCCTGCACTTGCCGGGCTCCAGCTTCGTCAATCCCAACACGCCCTTGCGCGACGCGCTGACACAAGAGGGCGCGCGCCGCGCCCTGTCGCTCAGTGCGCTGGGAAACAGCTATACCCCTGTTTATCAGGTGCTCGACGAACGGGCCTTTGTGAACGGCATCGTCGGCCTTATGGCGACCGGAGGTTCGACCAATCTGCTGATCCACCTGATTGCCATGGCGCGCGCTGGTGGTATCGTTCTGGACTGGCAGGATTTTTCCGATATCTCCGCCGTGGTCCCGCTGGTCGCGCGGGTCTATCCCAACGGTCTGGCCGACGTGAATCACTTCCACGCCGCAGGCGGACTTGGGTTCACCATTGGCACGTTGCTCGAAGAAGGTTTGCTGCACCCCGATACGTTGACCGTTGCCGGGCAGGGCCTGCACAATTACACGCGCGAGCCCAAGCTGATCGATGGTGAGCTGACCTGGCAAGACGGCGCGGGCCACAGCCTGAATGACAAGATTGTCCGCCCCGCCCGCGACCCGTTCCAGCCCACCGGCGGCCTGTCGCGCCTGACCGGAAATCTGGGCACCGGGGTCATGAAAGTATCAGCCGTCGCGCCAGAACATCAGGTCGTCGAAGCGCCCGTGCGGGTGTTCCACGATCAGGATGAGGTGAAAGCCGCGTTCAAAGCCGGAGAATTCACCGGTGACGTCATCGTCGTGGTCCGGTTTCAAGGCCCCAAGGCCAACGGGATGCCGGAACTGCACTCGCTGACGCCCATGCTGTCGATCCTCCAGGGCCGGGGCCAGAAAGTGGCGCTGGTCACCGATGGCCGCATGTCTGGCGCTTCCGGTAAAGTGCCCGCCGCCATCCATGTTGTCCCCGAGGCGCTCGACCGCGGCCCCATTGCATACCTTCAGGACGGTGACATCCTGCGCGTTGACGCGGTCAGGGGTGATCTGGAAATCCTCACCGCAGGCGTTCTGGACCGCGCGCCCGTCACCACCGATCTATCCGCCAATCAACACGGCGCAGGGCGCGATCTTTTTGGCGCGTTCCGCCAGAATGTCGGCTCGGCCGACACCGGTGCCAGCATTTTCGGAGTTTAACCTCATGTCCAAATCCCAACGCACCCGTGAAATCTGCGCACTGGCCCCGATCGTTCCGGTTCTGGTTGTCGATGACGTCGCGCAGGCCCGCCCGCTGGCCGAGGCATTGGTCGCCGGCGGTCTGCCAGCGCTCGAGGTCACCTTGCGCACGCCCGCCGCGCTCGACGCGATCCGCGCGATGGCCAAGGTGCCCGGCGGCGTGGTCGGCGCAGGTACGCTGGTCACACCCGAAGACGTCCGCGCCGCCAAAGAGGCGGGCGCGCAGTTCGGCGTCTCTCCGGGCGCAACCGACGTGCTTATTGCGGCGTGCGAGGCCGAGGGCCTGCCCCTGCTGCCCGGCGCGGCCACGGCCAGCGAAGCGATGGCTTTGCTGGAAAAAGGCTATGACATGCTGAAATTCTTCCCGGCCGAGGCCTCGGGCGGCGCGCCCGCACTCAAGGCAATCGGTGCGCCCCTGCCGCAGATCAGCTTTTGCCCGACAGGCGGGGTGTCGCCGTCCAACGCCCGTGACTATCTGTCCCTGTCCAACGTGGTCTGCGCCGGTGGCAGTTGGGTCGCGCCCAAGCAGATGGTCGAAAGCGGTGACTGGGCCGGGATCGAAACACTTGCGCGCGAGGCATCAAAGCTGGCGGATTGACGCCGCGAAGCCCCTCGGTAATGTGGGCGTCACCTCAGACAGGCTGACCCCATGACACAGACATCTGCCCTCTCCCAGGGGCGAACTTATTTGGCAATCCCGGGCCCCTCGGTGATGCCGGACGCGGTTCTGCAGGCGATGCATCGCCCGTCGCCCAATATCTACGATGGCGCGCTCATCGACATGATGCCCGCGTTGACCCGCGATTTGCGCCGGGTTGCTCGCACAGGCCATGACGTCGCCATCTATATCGCCAACGGTCACGGCACGTGGGAGGCCGCGTTGTCCAACGTGATCGCCCCCGGCGAAACCGTTCTGGCTCCTGCCTCGGGCCGGTTCACCCATGGCTGGGCCGAGATGGCCGAAGGCATCGGGGCAAAGGTGCAACTGATCGATTTTGGCACCTCATCCGCCTGGGATCTCGACCGAATTGCCGACGCATTGCGCGCGGACAAAAGCTACCAGATCAAGGCCGTTCTCGCGGTTCATGTGGACACATCAAGCTCGATCCGCAACGATATCCCGGCACTGCGCAAACTGCTCGACGATCTGGACCACCCGGCGCTGTTGATGGCCGATTGCATCGCCTCGCTGGGATGCGACCGGTTCGAGATGGATGAATGGGGCGTCGATGTCACGGTCACCGCCTGCCAGAAAGGCCTGATGACCCCCGCAGGCACAGGCTTTGTCTTTTTCAACGACAAAGCACAGGCCAAGCGGGCCGCCATGCCGCGTGTGTCACGATATTGGGACTGGCAGCCGCGCGCCAATCCCGACCTGTTCTACCAGTATTTCGACGGTACCGCGCCGACACATCACCTTTATGGTCTGCGCGCCGCGCTCGACCTGATCCATGCGGAAGGGATCGAACAGGTCTGGGCCCGCCATGAGCGTCTGGCTACTGCCATCTGGGCGGCCTGCGAAACATGGTCCGAAGGCGGCGCGCTGCATCTGAACGTTGCCGACAGCGACCACCGCAGCCATGCCGTTACAGCCCTGCGCCTGACCGCAGGGCGCGGCACGGCCCTGCGCGCGTTCACCGAACATCAACTGGGCCTGACACTGGGCATTGGCCTTGGGATGGAGGATTACGACAGCTGTTTCCGCCTCGGGCATATGGGCCATGTCAACGGGCAAATGGTGATGGCGATGCTGGGCGGTATGGAAACGGCCATGGCCGCGCTTGATATCCCCCGTGGCAAAGGCGCGCTCGAGGCCGCCGCCGCCGTCCTGGCCGCCTGATACACGTCAGACGAACAGCACTGATCCGCCCCTTCATCTGGCCAAAAATATCCTCGGGGGGAATCGCGCATTGCGCGATGGGGGGCAGACAGCCCCCCCTTTGCCCCGATGGCAAGACAGACCAGTGCTAGGCAGTATGTGACCGCACCTCCACTAGCGCCTTGGGCAAGGCGGCCGCAAAAGCATCCAGATCTGCTGTTTCACCACAGCTTACCCGGATGCACCTGTTCTGGGGCGCTGCAAACGGCATCCGGACAAACAGACCCCGCGCAACCAAAGCCTCCAGTACCGCTTTGGCGAAATCGCCATCTCGCCCGCAATCAATCGCCACGAAATTGGTGGCCGAGGGCAGGGGCTCCAACCCGTTCTCGCGGGCAATCGTTCCTATCCGCTCACGTGCCTTGGCGATCTGTGTCTGAATGTGCTCCAGCCAGGCGCCATCCTGCAACGCGGCCAGCGCCCCGGCCTGCGCCGCGCGGTTCATGCCGAAATGGTTGCGCACCTTGTTGAAGGCTGCGATCAGGTCGGGCGCTCCCATGGCATAGCCAACCCGCGCGCCCGCCATGCCATAGACCTTGGAAAATGTCCGCATCCGGATCACGCGAGGGTCGTCTGCGCTGACAGGTGCCGCTGTCCCATCTGGCGCGCATTCCACATAAGCCTCATCCAGAATCAGCAGGCAACCGTCGGGCAGGGCATCCATCGCCGCCACGATATCCGCGCCGGAATGCCAGCTGCCCATCGGATTGTCCGGATTGGCCAGATAGACCAGTTTTGCACCCACCTCGGCCGCCTTCGCAAACAGAGCCGCCGGGTCTTCGTGATCCCCGGCATAAGGGACCTTGTGCAGAACGCCACCGAACCCGGCCACATGATAATTGAACGTCGGATACGCCCCGTCCGAGGTCACAACCGCATCCCCGGGCCCTACAATCAGACGCACAAGATAACCCAGAAGCCCGTCAATCCCTTCGCCTACGACGATATTTTCGGGGGTTACCCCATGATGCTCGGCCAAAGCTTGGCGCAGATCGTGGTTCTCGGGATCGCCATACATCCAGATATCAGACGCGGCCTGCTCCATAGCCCGGATCGCGCGGGGCGAGGGGCCAAACACGCTCTCGTTGGCCCCAAGACGGGCAATGAACGCCGCTCCGCGCTGACGCTCTTGCGTTTCGGGGCCCACAAAGGGCACGGTGGCGGGCAGGGATTGGGCAAGCGGGGTGTATCGAGGTCCTGTCATGCCTGCAGATAACCCCAAGCCCGAGCTTCGGGCAAGCGCGCACCTCATCCCGCGTGTCGGAACGTATTGAAACACAAGTAAGGAGCGCAGATGCGCATACTGTCTGCCATTGTTCTTCTGGGCCTCGCCTATCTTCTGTTCTGGCCCGTTCCCGTTATCCCCGTCGCCGTTGAGATGCCGGAAGATGCAGGTTTCACAGGAGATTTCGCCGAGAACACAGCGCTGGACGCCGCGCAGCTGATCCGCCTGCCGGATGGGGAAACCGGCCCCGAAGATATCGCCATCCTGCCCGACGGCGCGGTCTATACGACCAGCCGGTCTGGTACGCTCTATCGCATAGACGGGGCCGACCCTGTTGTGGTCGACCAGCTTGGCGGGCGTCCTCTGGGCCTCAGGGCCGGGCCGGATGGAGCACTCTATATTGCCGACAGCTTTCGCGGGGTGATGCGCTGGACCGGGCCGGGCACGCTTGAATCCGTGGTGGCCGATATCGACGGTGCGCCCGTGGTCTATGCAAACCAACTGGACGTGGCACAGGACGGCACGATCTATTTTTCGAACTCCTCTGACCGGTTCGATCCCGAAACCATGGGCGGAACCAAGCCGACCTCGGTCCTGACCATCTGGGAACAATCCGATACAGGCTATGTCGCGCGTCACAACCCCGATGGCCGCACCGAAAAGATTGCCACTGGGTTCGTCTATACCAATGGCATTGCGCTCTCACCTGACGCAGATTTCCTGTTGATCGCCGAAACCGGCCGCGCACGGGTACACAAGCTGTGGCTTAGCGGGCCGAAAGCCGGTCAGCAAGAGGTCTTGCTGGACAACCTGCCCGGCTATCCCGACAATCTCGAAGCACAGGGTGATGGCACCTACTGGATGGCCTTCGCCAGCCCGCGTGTCCCGTCCGAGGCACTGATGCCGTACCCCTTCCTGCGCAAGGTGATCTGGCGGCTGGGCCCGGCTGTGCGCCCGGCACCGATCCATCGGGGTATGCTGGTGCAATTTGATGGTGAAGGCACGATCCTGCGCACGCTTCAAGACCCTCAAGGCCGTATTGGCATCACAACAGGGGGCCGGATCGTGGGCGATCAGTTTTATGTCATGACGCTTGATTCCCCCTGGTTCGGGCGGATGCCTGTCAGCGATCTGCCCTGACGTCGCAGTGGAAATCGGTGTCCCGTCCGGGCATGGTCACCGCAACTGAATTTCGGGAGGTCCCCCATGTCACGCGTTTCCGTCACCTATCAAGACCATGTTGCCCATGTCACCCTGACCCGGGGTGACAAGATGAACGCGCTGGATGACGCGATGGTCAAGGCATTGCTCTCTGCCGGGCAAGAGGTCGCCGCCTCGGACGCCCGCGCCGTGGTTTTGTCGGGCGAGGGGAAAAGCTTCTGCGCCGGGCTCGACATGGCAAGCTTTGCCAAGATGGCCCATATAGATCCCACCGAATGGCTGATGACCCGCAGCCATGAGGATGCCAACGAGATGCAGGAGCTGGCCCTGATCTGGCGTCGCGTACCGGTGCCGGTGATCTGCGCCATTCAGGGTGTCGCCTATGGTGGTGGCCTGCAAATTGCGTTGGGCGCGGATATCCGTATCGCGCACCCCGAGGCGAAACTGGCGGTGATGGAGATGAAGTGGGGTATCATCCCCGATATGGGCGGCATGGTTCTGCTGCCCCGGCTTGTGCGTTCGGACGTGCTGCGCCTGCTGACCTACACGGCCCGGCCCATCGGCGCGCAGCAGGCGATGGATTGGGGACTGGTCACGCAGCTTTCAGATGACCCGCTGACCGAAGCTCTGGCCATTGCCGAGAATATCGCCGGTCAAAGCCCCTCGGCTATCCGTGCCGCCAAGCGGCTGATCGAAGTGGCCGAAACCCAGCCCCGTGCGGACGTTCTCAAGGCGGAATCCGCCGAGCAGGTGGAGCTAATCGGCAAGCCTCATCAGATGGAGGTCGTGATGGCGCAGATGCAGGGCCGCAAGCCCGAGTTCAAGTGATCAGCGCATGAAAGCCCGCCGTGCATCGCGGGCCATGTTGTAACGCATTTCCAGATCAGCGATCTCCGACATCGCGGCCCGGCGTTCCGCGGGGTCGGTCAGGGCCGGATACGCTTTGCGGGCCGCATCCAGTTTCTTTTTGATGTCGAACTCTTCGGGCAGAACCCCGGCTTGCGCCATGATCCGGTGCCCGGCGGCGATGGCCGGATCGCCCTGCGCCTCGCCGGACCGGTCGGGCAGGGGGTGACCTTCGCCGACAAGGCCCTGCAACTGCCCCTCGGCCTGTGCCTTTTTGATCTGGCGCTCCACCAGTTTTCCAAGTGAACCGAACATGGCGCAACTATACCCGGTAAGGGCGGGATACGAAAGCGGCTACCGAATTCTGTTGCTCACCAGATAGGCCAGCCCGCCGACCAGAAGGCCCCAGACCGCCGCGCCCAGCCCAAAGACCGAGATACCCGATGCGGTGATCGCAAAGGTCAGCATCGCGGCCTCACGCTCGGCCGGAACCTCAAGTGCGGCGAAAATCGAATTGGCCAGCACGCCGATCAGGGCGACACCGGTCAGTGTCCCCATCAACAGAGGATCGGCATGGGAGGCAAAGCCGGTAATCGCTACAGCAAAGATGCCGAATACGCCATAGAAAACGCCACCCATAATGGCTGACCAGTACCGTTGCGCAGGGTCTGGGTGGCTGTCTTCATTGGAACACATCGCAGCCGTGATCGCCGCAAGGCAGGTGGCAGGTGCACCAAATGGTGCCGATAACAGGCTCGCCCCACCCACGGATGAAAACAGCCTGCCCGGAGCCGGGGTATAGCCAAAGCTGCGCATCACCGCGATGCCGGGAATATTCTGGGTCGCCATCGTGACGATGAACAGCGGGATGGCGATCCCGATGGTCGAGGCCAGCGAAAAACTGGGCGTGGTCCAGACCGGTGCCGCCAGCCATCGCGCCGGGGTCACCGATGCGTCGCCTGCGTTCAGCACGACAACCAGCGCGGCGGAGACAACGGCCGCCGGAACGGCGAACAGCCGGTTGATCTGGCCCGCGATGAACCATGTCAGGATCACCGGCAGGGCTTGCGCGGGCAATTCGGCTGCGGCCTGAAAGGGCAGAATGCAAAGCGGCAGCAGAACGCCGCCCAGCATGGCCTGCGCCAGTGTCGTCGGAATGGCGGCCGCCAGCCGCCCCAGTGGCCGCCAGAGCCCGGCCAGCACCGTCAGCGCCCCTGCACACAGGAAGGCGCCCGTTGCCTCGGCAAACCCCAGCGCCGGTGTCGCGGACACCGCCAGCAGCGCCGCCCCTGGCGTCGACCAGGCGACGCTGATCGGTTGCCGGTACCACAGGCTCAGCACAATGGCGGTCAGTCCCATTGCGATGGCCGCCATCATCAGACCCGAGGCCGCCTGCTCCGGAGACGCGTCCATCGCGGCCAGCCCCTGCAACACGATCGGAAAGGAACTGAAGAACCCGACAATGGCGACAACCAGCCCGGTCGAGACTGTCTGGAGCGGTGGGGCAAACTGTGTCATGACAGCCTCGGGCGGTTGGGGTTGGTGATTGCTAACAAGCGGCGGCAGGGGCGGGCAAGGTCTGAACGCGCAAAAGAAAACCCCGCCGGATCAGCGGCGGGGTTTGGGGTATGAGTATTTTTGAAAAGGTGAAGATCAGGCGATCTCGGCCAGACGGGCCAGCGCCTCGTTCAGCTTGGCTTCTTCTTCCTCGCGTGCGGCGAGGTTGGCTTTGGCTTCCTCGACCACCTCATCCGGGGCCGAGGCCACGAATTTGGGGTTGTTCAGACGCCCACGCAGGCCACCCAGTTCCTTGGCCAGCTTGCCCTTTGCTTTCTCCAGCCGCTCCTTTTCCGCGCCAATGTCGATGATATCCGCCAGCGGCAGGCCGAAGGAGGCTCCGGGAGCGGCAATCGAGATGGTGCCCTTGGGCAGCGTGTCCGCGCTGGTCAGGCTGTCGATGCGGGCCAGACGTTTGATCAGCGCCTCGTTGCGGTCCCACGCGGCTTGGCCGTTGGCGTCGATCTCGGTCACCAGCATCGGCACGTAGAGACCCGCAGGCACCCGCATCTGCGCACGGGCCGAGCGGGTGTTTTCGATCACCGAGATCACCCAGTTCATTTCACGATCCGCGTCGGCATCGACCAGTTCGGTACCATAAGTCGGCCAGTCGGCATGGACGACCATTTTCGCGCGGCTGCCGGTCAGGCCCCACAGCTCTTCGGTGATGAAGGGCATGATCGGGTGCAGCAGGACCATGCACTGATCCAAAACCCAGCGCATGGTGGCGCGGGTCTCAGACCGTGCTTCGGCGTCGTCGCCCTGTAGCAGCGGTTTGGACAGTTCCACGTACCAGTCGCAAACCTTGCCCCAGACAAAGGCATAAAGCCCGTTGGCGGCATCGTTGAAACGATAGCTCTCCAGCGCTGCGTCGACCTCTTCCCGCACGCGGGCGGTTTCACCGATGATCCAGCGGTTGACGGCGGCCTTGGGCTTCAGGTCTGCCACATCCAGTTGCGGAACGGCGTCGGTAAAGACCTCGTTCATCTCGGCAAAGCGGACGGCATTCCAAAGCTTGGTACCAAAGTTGCGATAGCCGGTGATGCGTTCACGCGACAGTTTCAGCACGCCGCCAATCGCCGCCATCGAGGCGTTGGTAAAGCGCAGCGCGTCGGCACCGAATTCGTCCACGATTTCAAGTGGATCGATGACGTTGCCGGTGGTCTTGGACATCTTCTTGCCCTTCTCGTCGCGGACGAGCGAGTGCAGGTAGACGGTGTGGAACGGAACCTCGTTCACCACGGCCAGCTGCATCATCATCATCCGGGCGACCCAGAAGAACAGGATGTCGAAGCCGGTGATCAGAACGTCCGTGGGGAAGTAGCGCTCCAGCTCCTCGGTCTGTTCGGGCCAGCCCAGCGTTCCGATGGGCCAGAGGCCGGATGAGAACCAGGTGTCGAGGACGTCGGGATCGCGGTAGAGGCCGATTTTGCCCTCGCGAATGAACGAGATAGCCTCTTCCTTAGTAGAGACCTCGGCGATTTCCATGCCTTCGTAGTAGCCCTCAACGTCCGCCCGAATTGCATCAAAAGACGGGCCGCAGAATACCGCAAACTCCCCTTTGTTGTGGCTTGCCATACGGGCGATGCGATCCGGGTTCGGTGCCAGCCCCGAGCACTTTTGCTGAGGCCCATACCAAACCGGGATCTGATGCCCCCACCACAGCTGGCGCGAGATGCACCAGGGCTCGATGTTTTCCAGCCAGTGGTAATAGGTTTTCTCGCCCGATTCAGGGATAATCTTGACCGTGCCATCCTTGACCGCATCCAGCGCAGGACCGACGACCTTTTCGGCGTCGACGAACCACTGGTCGGTGAACATCGGTTCGATCACGACCTTGGAGCGGTCGCCAAAGGGTTGCATGATCGGTTTGCTCTCGACCAGTGGGACAAGTGCCGGGCTGAAGTCCTGCCCACCGTCTTCGTCCTCTGTAGGCCGGGCTTCAGCCCGGCTTGATCCCAGACGCGGATCGTCCGCTGGACACATGACAGCCAGATCTTCGCTAGTGATCTCTTCCACAACCTTGGCCCGCGCTTCGAACCGGTCGAGGCCGCGCAGATGATCCGGCACCAGATTGATCGCGTCGATTTCGTTCTCGGTGAACGCGCGCCCACGCGCGTATTCCTGCGCCTTGCCCGCCTCTTCGGCGTAAGGCGCGCCATCAGCCCGCATCGCGCCCTTGGTGTCCATCAGGCGGTACATCGGAATGCCGCAGCGCCTGGCGACCATATTGTCGTTGAAGTCATGCGCGCCGGTGATCTTCACCGCGCCCGAGCCGAAATCGGGATCGGGATACTCATCGGTGATGATCGGGATCTGGCGGCGATGCTCTTTCGGGCCAACCGGAATTTCGCACAGTTTGCCGACGATCGGCGCGTAGCGCTCATCCGACGGATGAACCGCAACCGCGCCGTCGCCCAGCATGGTTTCAGGGCGGGTCGTCGCGATCGAAATATAATCCCGCTCTTCCCGAAGGATTACATTCCCATCTTCATCTTTTTCCAAATACTCATATGTCTCTCCGCCCGCCAAAGGGTACTTGAAGTGCCACATGTGGCCCGGCGTTTCAATATTCTCGACCTCAAGGTCCGAAATCGCAGTCTCGAAATGTGGGTCCCAGTTGACCAGTCGCTTGCCGCGATAGATCAGGCCCTTTTCGTACATGTCGACGAAGACCTTGATAACGGCATCATGGAAATTCGGGCTGTTCTCGTGCCCGGTGCGCGGGTCACCTGGCGCGCCCGCCATGGTAAAGGCATTGCGCGACCAGTCACAGCTGGCGCCCAGACGCTTGAGTTGTTCAATGATCGTGCCGCCGTATTCGCCCTTCCACTCCCAGACTTTCGCAAGGAATTTCTCGCGTCCCAACTCGCGCCGACCTCCGTTGCCCTGCGCCGCCAGCATCTTTTCCACTTGCATCTGCGTGGCAATGCCCGCGTGGTCCTGACCGGGCTGCCATAGCGTGTCAAAACCACGCATCCGGTGCCAGCGGATCAGGATATCCTGCAACGTGTTGTTGAACGCGTGACCCACATGCAGCGCGCCCGTCACGTTGGGCGGCGGGATCATGATGGTAAAGCTTTCCTCGCGCGAACGGTTCGCGCCTGCCTTGAAGGCTCCGGCCTGTTCCCAGGCCTCATAGATACGGGCCTCGGCCTCGGCCGCGTTGAATGTCTTTTCCATCGCCATGGGATGCGTCCTGCGTCAACAAATTCGGGTCAGCGCCTGCAATAGCGAATGGAGACGGGAAGGGGAAGGCCCTGTGCGGCGACGATTGCCGAAGTCACCCCGTGCCGGTCGCCTCGTTTCCGTACAGGTGCGTGCTTTGTGCCGCGCCTTGTGTCATCGCCTTGGCCTGATCCTCCCGGATGCGGGCATGAAGCGCCAAGGCTGGCTGCGAAAACAACTCGGTCGGTGGTTCGATGAGGATGAAATTGCCCACCCGGTCTTCGCCCCGCGCCAAAACCGCGTAATCGCGGTCCGCCACTTTTTGCTGTGCGTTCGGGTTCAGATACCGGATCGCCAGCCCGATCCGCCGATCGTCCGACGTATTGGGCCCCGAGCCATGGATTGTGAGGCCATGGTGCAGCGACATCTGACCCGGCTGCAGTTCAATATGTGTTTTGTCCTCGTCTGCCACATCGACAGCCACCTCCTGCCCGCGCGACAGCAGGTTGTTGTCTGAAAACGTATCGTTATGGGGCAGGATCGGGTTTTTGTGGCTGCCTCTGACAAAGTCCATGCAGCCGCTTGCTACCGTGGCAGGCGACAATGCGATCCACGCGGTCATCTGATCCGGTGTTTCGCCCATCCCCCAATAGGTCAGGTCCTGATGCATTCCAACAACCTGCGTCGTGCGTGGCTCTTTGATGAACAGTTCCGCAGACCACAGCAGCAAGTCCGGTCCCAGTATTCCTTCGACGACGTCCAGAACCCTGGTATCCAATGCGATACGGGCGACCAGCGGTATCACCACATGGGCGTTCAGGCGCTTGTACATGTTCAGCGGCAGCGGAAGGTCGGCCACGCGCCAGGTCTTCTCGATCTGCTCCAGCTCGGCCCGAAACTGTGCGGTCTCATCCGGTGGAAAGACTGTAATGGGAAAGGCAAACCCGTCTTGCCAATACGCGTCGACCGATGGGGCGTCCAGACGGCCCTGTGTCAGGGAAATGGGTTCGGGCATGGGGAACCTCCGGCAGGCTGTATCTTCAAACAGCCTACGAATCCCTCTGCGGCCCCCGCAATCCTGTTTACGACATCGGTGTCGCCACACGCTTTCATGCAAGGCGCTGGACATAAGCGAACGCAGGGCTAGTGTCGCCATCAAGGCAGTGACAGGAGCATCCCATGGAAAAATTCGGCAGAAGCCAGCCGGTCAAACGGACCGAGGATCAGAGGTTCCTGACCGGGCAGGGGCGCTATATGGATGATGCCGTGCCCGACAATGCGCTGTTTGCCGCTTTCTTCCGCAGCCCTGTGGCCCATGGCGATATTACCTCGCTGGATCTTGAGACCGCGCGGGGCGCCGACGGGGTGCGGCTGGTCATGACACTGGACGATCTTGCCGCCTCGGGCATCGACACGGTGATGAATGCCGCAACCTTGACCAACCGCGACGGGACCGGCTCTGCCGCGCCGGATCGGCATATGCTGGCCAAGGACCGTGTGCGCTTTGTGGGCGAACCCGTGGCCGTTGTCATCGCGGATACGCTGGCGCAGGCGCAGGATGCGGTCGAGCTGATCTGGATGGACATCCGGGAACGCCCCGCCAAGCTGGACGTGAACGCGGGGGGTGAGGCTCTGCACCCTCAAGCGCCCGACAATCGCGCGTTTGACTGGGGTCTGGGGGATGAGGCCGCGACCAAGGCCGCCTTTCAGGCCGCCGCCCATACCGTGTCGCTGAACGTGCACGACAACCGCGTCATCATCAGCTCGCTCGAGCCGCGGGGCTGTCAGGCCGATTGGTCTGGCGGGCGTCTGCACTTTTCCTATGGCGGGCAGGGTGTCTGGGCGATGAAGGCACAACTGGCGCAAAAGCTGAAACTCGATGCGGATGCGATCCGTGTCACCACCCCGGATGTGGGGGGCGGGTTCGGCATGAAGGTGATGCCATATCCCGAATATTTCTGCGTGGCCGTGGCCGCGATGAAACTAGGCCAGCCCGTGCACTGGATGTCCGACCGGTCCGAGGCAATGCTCTCCGATCACCACGGCCGCGACCTGACCTCTCTGGCCGAGCTGGCCTTTGATGCAGACCACCGGATCACCGCCTACCGCGTCCACAGCAAAGTCAACCTTGGTGCCTATAACAGCCATTTCGCGCAGGCGATCCAGACAAGCCTGTTCAGCAAGGTGCTGATGGGGGTCTATGACGTTCAGACCACCTATCTCCGGGTCGAGGGGTTCTATACCACGACAACACAGGTCGACGCCTATCGCGGTGCCGGACGTCCCGAGGCGATCTATGTGCTGGAACGCGTGATGGACCGCGCCGCACGCGAACTGGGTCTTGACCCGTGGGAGTTGCGTCGCAAAAACTTCATCAGATCCGGCGATTTCCCCTACACCTCTGCCACGGGTGAAACCTATGATGTCGGCGATTTCGACATGGTCCTGCGCCGCGCGGCCAGCCAGACCAGCGGGTTCGAAGCCCGCAAGGCCGCCGATGCCGAACGCGGTCTGATCCGGGGGCAGGGTCTTTGTTACTATATCGAAAGTATTTTGGGGGACCCTTCCGAGAATTCGAAGGTCGAGTTTTGCGCGGATGGCACGGTGAACCTTTATGTCGGCACACAATCGAACGGGCAGGGGCACGAAACGGTTTATGCTCAGTTCCTGTCTGATCAGACCGGCGTCCCGATGGACAGGATCACCGTCATTCAGGGTGATACCGACCGGCTTGGCCATGGCGGCGGAACCGGTGGCTCGCGCTCGGTGACGGTGCAAAGTACCGCGACCCTCGCCACCATTGACAAGATGATCGCCGCATTCACGCCTTATCTGGCCGATAAGATGGGGGTCGAGGACAGTGATGTGCGATTTGACCATGAAACATTCCGCGCGCCGGGCTCGAACCTGACGCCGACCCTGACCGAAGCCGCGGCCATGGCGCGCGCCGACGGGCGCTTGGACTTGCTGACGCATGAGTCCCGCGCGCAACTGGATGCCCGCAGCTATCCCAATGGCGCGCATGTTGCCGAGGTTGTGATCGATTCCGTCACCGGCGAAACCCGTGTGGACCGCTACACCGTGGTTGATGATTTCGGAAATCTTATCAACCCGATGCTGGCCGAAGGGCAGGTGCATGGCGGGGTGGTTCAGGGCATCGGGCAAGCGCTGTCGGAACATGTGGTGCATGATGATCACGGACAACTGCTCACGGCATCGTTTATGGATTACGCCTTGCCCCGCGCGGTGGACGTACCCATGATAAAGTTTACCTCGGCGCCGGTGCCGTCAACTTCCAACCCGATGGGGATGAAAGGATGCGGCGAGGCCGGCACGGTGGGCGCTCTGGCCGCTGTGGCGAACGCGGTTCAGGATGCGCTCTGGGATCACGGGGTGCGGCAGGCGGATATGCCTTTCACACCTCACAAGGTTTGGGAATTGCTGACGCATGAATCTGTCGCGGCTAAGTAGGAGAGTTCTGGGATGGCTCGGGCGGCCCTTGCGGTCCGAGCACTCCGCCGAAACGCGGCACCGCGAACCGATCAGCCACGTTATTATCCTAGATGGCACCATGTCCACCCTCGAACCGGGGTTCGAAACCCATGCCGGTCAGACCTATCGCCTGTGCTGCGAAATGGGCAGCAAGGTGTCGGTGTTCTACGAGGCCGGCGTGCAGTGGGAAAGCTGGAAATCCACCATGGACGTGATGATGGGCCGGGGTATCAACCGCCAGATCCGCCGCGCCTATGGCTATCTGGCGTCACGCTACAAGCCCGGTGACCGGATTTATTTCATCGGTTATTCCCGTGGCGCCTACGGCGTGCGCAGCCTTGCCGGGGTGATCGACATGATCGGCCTGCTCAAGGCCGAACACGCGACCGAGCGGAACATCCTGCAAGCCTACCGCCATTATGAATGCAATGTCAGCGGCACCGCCGCCCGCGATTTCCGCCGCAAGTTCTGCCACGACAACGTCAAGATCGAGATGGTCGGTGTCTGGGACACGGTCAAGGCGCTGGGCCTGCGCCTGCCGCTTCTGTGGCGCTGGGCCGAGGATCGCCATGCCTTTCACAACCACCAGCTGGGCCCGGCCACTCTGCATGGCTATCACGCGCTGGCCCTCGACGAAACGCGCGAGGTGTTCGAGCCGGTTCTGTGGCGATGCAAGCCCGAGTTCAATGGCCATGTGGAACAGGTCTGGTTCCGCGGCACCCACGGCGATATCGGCGGCCAGTTGAACGGCTATGAAGAGGCCCGCCCGCTCAGCAATATCTCGTTGATCTGGATGCTGGACAAGGCCGAGATGCACGGGCTGCCGATGCCCGAAGGCTGGCGCACCCGTTTCCCCACGGATGCCCATGCGCAATCGGTTGGAACCTGGCGCGGCTGGGGCAAGATCTTTCTGCTGCGCAAACACCGCAAGGTCGGGCGGGACCAGTCAGAACGCCTGCATGTCTCGGTCGCGCCGGATGAATTGCCGGGCTGGGTGGCGATGCCGAACCTGCCGACACATCCCGCGCAGTAAGGGTCAGCTTGGCGTACAAGCATTTCTAACCGGTGCGATCAGAATATCCGGTTGTTCAACTTGATCAAATCGCCAGCGACCGGGCGACCAGTTATACACCCGTTGTTCACTGGGCAGATCTACAATCATGAGCCCGTGGAAGTACCATCTGGACGTGGACTTGTATCCGGTGGCGTTGGTGTAAAACGAAAATCCGCGCAATTCATGCAGCGCCTCGACCGGGGCGTTGGACGAATGGTCGGCAATGCAATAGGGCGATCCACCAGCGATTATATGAGACTGGATCAGGATCATCGGCACCGTCAACAGCGACCAAAGCGCGGCAAGAGTTCCTATGATAATCCCAGTTTTTGCCACTCGTGAGGGCTGTGGTTTTTCAACTGATCTTGACCAAATGAGAATGCTTGAGGCGACAGCAATCGTTAATGTTACACCATGCAGAATTTCAGTGTCCGAGCCTAATGAAAACATTAACCCCGTGAAGGTCAGAAGCAGCCCAAATGCCAATGAAAAAAGCGCAAAAAAACCTGACGTAGCCCATCGGGATTTGACGCATCCCCATAAACGAATAGCCCGCGAAGATGAGGGGCAGGGCGGGCGCTATCCAGGCCGAAAAATAAACCCCTTGCACCCATACCGGCGCGCGACTGCCATTCTGATCAGGTTCAAAAACAGTCATATCAAGCGGCTGGATGTATGCCAGAAAAACCAGCGCCGCGTATAGCCCAAACAGGATTTGGTATTTCAGGCGCAGCTGAATATCAGTCGCTTTCGGATCAAACTCAGTGGTTTGTGACTGGCCATTCGCCTCAAAGTCAGTGGCCAGTCCGGGTGTAATGCTGTTCTCTTCGGAACACACAGCGTCAAAACCGCTGTATGTTCCTTATTTGCTTTACCGCCGCCGGTCGCGGCGCGAGCTCATGGGTTGGAAGGCCACGCCCACATGCGCCTCGCAATAGGGTTTGCCCGCCTCGACCGGCAGGCCGCAGAACCAGAAATCCTCGGTCGCGGGGTCGCCCACGGGCCATTTGCAGGTCTTCTCGGTCAGTTCCATCAGCGTCAGCTTCTTGGCTTTCTTCTCGATCTCGTTGACCTTGGCCAGCGCCTCGGGGCTGATCTCGTTGGCCGAGGGCTGTGGCGGCAATGGCTGGCCGGCCGGGATGATCTGGCGGCGCGCCGGAACGGCGGGTTTCGCCTCGGCAGCAGCAGCCGGGCGCGCCGGTTCTGTCTTTGGCATGGGTCTGGGCTTGGCTTCGGCCTTGGGCGCGGGTGCCGGTTTCTCTTTCGGTTCGGACTTGGCCGGGGCTGCGCCTGCTGTCCGGTTGGACAGGCCCAGGCGGTGGACCTTGCCAATCACCGCGTTGCGGGTCACGCCACCCAGTTCCTTGGCGATCTGGCTGGCCGACTGGCCTTCGCCCCACATCTTCTTCAGCAGTTCTACGCGCTCGTCTGTCCAGGACATCGTCAGCCTTTCAAAAGCGGAAAGCGGCCCCGGATTCGGGCCGCCTTGGGAATTCGTCTCAGCCCCCTATTCTAAACACTGCAGCCCGAGTTACAAGCTGTCTTCGAATCAGGTTGAGGGCAAAGCATGCAGAATCCCGCAGAACAGACCGAACGCAGGTTTGGGGCGGTCAACTGGATGGGGCTTTACACGCTGGCGCAGCGCGAAATCCGGCGCTTTCTTTCGGTCTGGACCCAGACCGTTCTGGCGCCTCTGGTCACGGCTGGCCTGTTCCTGCTGATCTTCACTATCGCCATTGGGCCCAGCCGCCCTGACGTCATGGGCGTGCCGTTTGTGGTCTTTCTGGCACCGGGGATCCTGATGATGACGGTAATCCAGAATGCCTTTGCCAATACCTCCTCTTCGATGGTGATTGCCAAGGTACAGGGCAATATCGTCGACACGCTGATGCCGCCGCTGTCCCCGCTCGAGATCCTTCTGGGGTATCTCGCCGGTGGCATCGCCCGTGGCCTGATGATCGCGCTGGTGATTTCAGTTGCGTTGCTGGTCCTGCTGTCCATCGCCCCCCAGCACCCGTTGATTGCACTGATCTTTGTTGTTCTGGGGGGCGCCTTCATGGGCGCGCTGGGCCTGTTTGCCGGGATCTTTGCAAACAAGTTCGATCAGATGGCCGCGATCACCAACTTCATCGTCACACCTCTGGCTTTCCTGTCGGGCACCTTCTATTCGGTCGAGGCGCTGCCTCCTGTCCTGAACCGTCTGACCCATCTGAACCCGGTCTTCTACCTGATCGATGGGCTGCGTTACGGCATGATCGGCGTGTCCGACAGCTCACCGTGGTTGGGCATGGCAGTTTGTGGTTTTGCCACGCTGGCCATCGGGCTGATCACCTGGCAAATGCTGCGCACCGGTTATCGGCTTAAGGCTTAACCGGGCTCTGCCAGCCTGTCGGGCGGCAGGGCAGGTTTGGGTTCGCCCAGCCGCGGATGCAAGCGGGCCGACACAGCCCAAGCGCCAAACAGGGCAATCCCGCCTGCCGCGAACACACCGGCCACCGGTGCCACCAGCAGGACCAGAGCTGCAACACCGGGCGTCAGAATGCCCGAGACATCGCGGTAACTGGAATAAATCGCCGACATCTCGGTTCGCTCAGACGGTTTAACAGCCATGAGGAAAGGCAATCCGGCGCAGATATCCAGAACGATCAGCCAGACAGACCCCAGAACCAGCGCAGCGACCGAGGCAACCGGCCATCCCGCCACCAGACCGGCTGCGAAAAAGCAGCCCCCCGCGGCGGCAAACCCGATGCGAACAGCCGACCTGAGCGACCGCGTCTGGACCCAGCGCAGGATCAACGGGGCGGCCAGCAGCATGGCGTTAGTGCATGACAGAAGGATGCCGCCCAGTTGTTCTCCCAGCCCGTTTTGGATGGCGAAAATAGGCAGGTAGACCACATATATCCACCAGCCGCAGGACCGGATCATTGCAAACAGATATCCGGCAACCAATCTGGGTTGAATAAAGAACCGGGGAAGAAAGGCCAATGGGTTGTTGGCCGGACCACGGGCCTTGGTGATCAGCTTGCCATTGCCCAGACGCATGCGCCAGAACTGCGCCAGCATGACCAGCGCCGCTCCGGCACTGATGACAAACGGGGCAGGGCGCCACAACTCCATCAGCAGAACACCGGCCATTGGGCCGCCCGTCCATCCCAAAGCGCTGTAGAACATGCGGCTGGTCTCGCACCGGCCAAGTTCGATCTTGCTGATGTAATCCAGCACATAGGTGTTGAAGCAGATAAAAGTGACAACCGCGGCCATGGTATTCAGGGCCAATGCGCCGACAACGGCCTCGGGGCTGCCCACGATCGCCAGCGATGCACCACAGATGAACATGACGCACCCGGTGGAATAGGCCCATCTGCGCGGTACAAAACGGATCAGGAACGGCACCATCAACCCGACTAGCAAGGACAGGATGCCAATCAGGAAATACAGGAATGACACGGACGAGGCATCGCCCAGCGCCCGGTACATCGCCAGCGGAAAGACCGAAATCAGAATACCGCGCACCACGGCTTCAATCCCGGCCAGAATCCCGAAATCGCGCACCGATGGGGCAGGCGCGTGGCGTACCCATTCAGGTATTCGGCGTTCATGCATAACAAACTCGCAAATCAACTCAGCCCAGAATGCGCCGGTCACCTCGCCATTCATGGGGATTTGCGACACAAAGGTCGCCCCTGAACCGCAAGGGCGGTTTTTTCTGTCAGGTCCGGCGGTTTGCCGCCTCGCGCCAGACCAGGATCAGCCCTCCGGTCAGAATCGTGACCGCGCCAATCAGGCTGATCCGGTCGGGGATCACATCAAACACCGCAAAATCGTACAGCGCGGCGAAAATCAGCGTGGCATAGCTGATCGGGGCCACGAATGACGCGTCCGCACGTGCCATGCCGTTGATGAAACAAACCTGCGCGCAGGCCATCAGCAGGCCGATCCCCACCAGCGCAACCCATTGCTGTGGCGTAGGCATGTGAAACACAAAGCTGACCGCGACCGTGGCGATCACCAGCCCCATCGTGTTGTTGATCAGCAGAATCTGGATCGGGGCCTCGCGCCCCGACAGTTTCTTGATAAAGATCAGCTCCATCCCGATAAACGCCGCCGCAGCCAGCGCCAGAAGGGCGGCGGGCTGAAAACTTGCAGGTGTCGGGCGCAGCAGGATCACCGCACCCACAAGGGCCACGGCCGCCGCCAGCCAGCGCCACGGGCCGACGCGTTCCCCCAACAGCGGAATGGCCAGAACCATGCCAAAGACCGGGTTCAGAAAGGAGATCGCCGTCGCATCCGCCATCGGAATGAACGCAACAGACGCGAACATCAACGTCACCCCGGCCCAGCCAAAGCTGGTTCGCCCGACATGCAGCCCCCAATGGTGCCGCCCCAGCCGGGGACGAAGCACTGCGACCGCCGACAGGATGGCAAGCAGGGCAAACAGAAACCGCCCGTGACTGATTTGCATCGCGTGCAAGGGTGGCCCGAGTGTATCCGTCCCCAAGGCCTTGGCCAACAGCGTCGTCGCCGCGATAAAGGCGGTCGCGACAAAGATCAGCCCTGCGGCCAAAGCAGGATTTTGCGCCTTCGGGGTGAACATGGGCGAAAGCGGTGCGCCAAAACGGGTGCCTTGGCAAGACGCAATTCTGCGCTCAGCGCAAAACCGGTGGGGCCGCCAGCGCCGCCTTGGCTTGTTTGAGGCTGTCCAAAAACCGCTCTGCCCGCACAATCCGCGCTTCGACCTCGTCAATCCGGTCCTGCAGAAACGCCTCGCCGTCAAAGCTGTCGGGATCGGCGGCTTCCAACTGCCCCAGCAACATGACCAGTTCTGCAATGCTGATGCCTGCCGCCTGTGCATCGGCTACCTGTTCCAGCGTGATCAGCGCGTCTTCGGGATAGTCGCGATAGCTGTTGGTGTTGTCCGGCCCCGGGCCTGACCGGATCAGCCCTTGGCGTTCATAAAACCTCAGCGTGTCGCGGCTCAGCCCGCTGCGCCGCGCAAGTTCCCCGATCCGCATGTTTCAAAACCGTTGACTCAACTCCATGGTTTTGATCCTATGTCAGACAGTCATTCTCTGCAAGGACATGCATCATGGGTCCCAAATGCCAAAGTTGCGGCATGCCGCTGTCAAAAGATCCCCAGGGCGGCGGGTCCGAAGCTGACGGCGGGCGCAGCACGCGTTACTGCTCGCTGTGTTACGAAAACGGTGCGTTCCGCCACCCCGACGCATCGTTGGAAGAGTTCCAGTCTCATTGCGTCGATGCCCTCGTCGCAAAAGGCATGCCCCGCATCCTTGCCTGGGCTTTCACCCGCGGCATGGGCAAGCTCGACCGCTGGCGCTCGGCGTAATGCTCCGGCGGTAATTTTGACCCTGCGGCAATAATAGGGTTTTCAGGCTGTCTTTTCACGTCTATAGAGCGGCCATGATCAAACGCGCACATATCCAGCTGCTCCGACGCCGACGCCTCTCTGCGTAATCGGCCTGTTTGATCCCATGTGCCTGCCAAATTGGCACAAATCTCACCAAATCTGTTGACGAACCGGGCCTTCGTGTATCACTCACGAGGCTCAAACGACCCGAAAAGGATGATCCCATGATCCCGTCCGTTCTGCCGACCTATAACCGCGCGCCCCTGTCATTTGTAAAGGGCGAAGGCGCCTGGCTGACCGAGGCGGATGGCCGACGTTTTCTGGACCTCGGCGCAGGGATCGCGGTGAACGCACTGGGCCACGCCCATCCGGCACTGGTGGCCGCCCTTACGGAACAGGCCCACGCGCTGTGGCATGTCTCGAACCTCTACAACATCCCGCAACAGCAGGCACTGGCAGACAAGCTGGTCGAACACACCTTTGCGGATACGGTATTCTTTACGAATTCCGGTACCGAAGCCTGTGAACTGGCCGTGAAAATGGCCCGCAAGTATTTCTATGACAAAGACCAGCCCGAACGGGTTGAGATCATCACCTTCGAAGGCTCGTTCCATGGCCGGTCGTCGGCGGGCATCGCAGCGGCCGGGTCTGAGAAGATGACCAAAGGCTTTGGCCCGCTTCTGCCGGGCTTTGTCCACGTTGCCTTCGGTGATCTCGACGGTGTCACCAACGCCATCACCGAAAATACCGCAGCCATCCTGATCGAACCGATTCAGGGCGAGGGAGGCATCCGCCCCGTGCCCGATGCCGAACTCAGGGCCCTGCGCGGCATTTGTGACGAACACGGTCTGCTGCTGATCCTGGACGAGGTGCAATGCGGCGTCGGTCGGACCGGCAGGCTCTTCGCCCATGAATGGGCCGGGATCACCCCGGATATCATGATGGTCGCCAAAGGCATCGGCGGCGGTTTTCCTCTCGGTGCCGTGCTGGCAACCGAAGACGCGGCATCCGGCATGACCGCAGGTACGCATGGCTCCACCTATGGCGGCAACCCGCTGGGCTGCGCCGTGGGCTGTGCTGTGATCGATCAGGTCGCCACACCCGCCTTCCTCGAAGGTGTCAACCGCAAGGCCGGCCTGTTGCGCCAGAAACTCGAAGGCCTGGTTGCCGATCACCCCGAGGTTTTCGAAGACGTGCGCGGATCGGGCCTGATGCTCGGCCTGAAATGCAAGGCGCCGAATATTGATGTGGTCAATGCGGGCTATGACAATCTGGTCATCACCGTCCCCGCCGCCGACAACGTCATCCGCCTGCTGCCGCCCCTGACCCTGACCGAGGATGACATCGCCCAGGCCATGATCCGCCTCGAAAAGGCCGCCAATCAGATCGAAACCCAGCTCGCAACTGCCTGAGCTTCATCTTTACCCAAATACTCCGGGGGTGTGGGGGTTGGCCCCCACCGCCCGACCAGCCAAAAGCGAAGCGATATGAACCATTTTCTCGACATCCACAAAACCGATGCCACCGCGCTGCGGTCCATGATCGATCAGGCGGGCGCGATGAAACAAGCGCGTCTGGGCCGTCCCAAGGCCGCCCCTGATGACGAACAACCGCTGAAAGACCGTATGGTCGCGCTGATCTTCGAAAAACCCTCGACCCGGACGCGCGTGTCCTTTGACGTGGGCGTGCGCCAGATGGGCGGCCAGACCATGGTGCTGTCGGGCAAGGACATGCAGCTGGGTCACGGCGAAACCATTGCCGATACCGCCCGTGTGCTGTCGCGCTATGTCGACATGATCATGATCCGCACCTTCGATGAGACCATCCTGACCGAGATGGCCGAATATTCCGATGTGCCCGTCATCAACGGCCTGACCGACCGCACCCATCCCTGCCAGATCATGGCCGATGTTTTGACGTTCGAGGAACACCGCGGCCCCATTGCGGGCAAGAAAGTGGTCTGGACCGGCGATGGCAACAATGTCTGCGCCTCCTTCCTGCACGCCGCCGGTCAGTTCGGCTTCGATCTGACCTTCAGTGGCCCGGCCCAGCTTGACCCCGAAGAAGAATTCATGGGGTTTGCCCGCCAGAAGGGGTCCAGAGTCGTCATCGAACGGGACCCGCACAAAGCGGTCGAGGGCGCGGATCTGGTGGTTGCCGACACCTGGGTTTCGATGCATGACAGCCAATCCGCCAAGGAACGCCGCCACAACATGCTGCGCCCCTATCAGGTCAACGCGGAACTCATGTCACATGCCAAACCCGACGCGCTGTTCATGCACTGTCTGCCCGCGCATCGTGAGGAAGAAGCAACCTCCGAGGTCATGGACGGCCCGAACTCGGTCATCTTCGATGAGGCCGAAAACCGCCTGCACGCACAAAAGGCCGTAATGCGCTGGTGTCTTGGCGTTTAGGATCAACTTGCAGTTTCGAGAGGGCCATCAGGCTCTCTCATGACCTCCGGAGCATTCAATGCCTCACGTCACGCTGGAATTTTCCAAATCTCTGGACGACACTCATGATTTCCAGATGATATGCGAGCGGCTGCATACTGTTCTCGCAAAACATGATGAAATCGACGCCTCAGCGCTCAAGATCCGCGCCGCACCAATTGCCTATTCCTTCATCGGCACGCAACCGCAGACCTTCGTGCATGCCACGCTGCTGTTGATGCGCGGCCGGGATGAGGCCACACGGGCCGAGCTTAACGCCATCATTCTGGACGTTCTGGCCCAGACCATGCCCGAGGTCGGCAGCATCACCGTGCAGGATGTCGAGATGACCCGCGCCACCTATGCAAAGCGCCTGGCAGGTTGATGGCGCGGGTACTCTCCGGGTCCGTCAGCCGTGTATCGGCGCGTTGTTGATCGCGCTGAGGTCTTCCATGATATCAAAGACATGATCCGAGGTCACTGCGACCCCGATGGCCTCAAGGCGTTTCAGGTGCATCGCCTTGTAGGTCTCCAGACTGGCGCGATCGCGAAACAGATAGGTCGATCCGAAATGGTTCGTGCCTTCTTCGACAGTCCAGATCTTCCAGACGACACCGGGTTCCTGGGCGATGCTTTCAGCCAGTTCCTTTGTTCCGGCCAGAAACTCTGCGGTTACGGGTCCGTCATAGGCCAGATGCAGATCCCAGATTTTCATCGTACTCATGGTCAAATGCTCCACGTTCAGGGGGGTAGGGGGTGTGATCAGCGGTTCTTGCCAAGCTGCACAAAGCTCAGAATGGCAAGCAGCGCAAAGAAGATGGGGTCGGACCAGCCAAAGCCGGTGAACACCCCGGTCAGACAGGCATAAAGCGTGATGACAACGCCCAATATGTTGGTCCCCATCAGACCTTTCAGGATGTTCTGTGCCGTCTCGGTACCGGTTTCAGTGTTTCGAAACAGGAAGCTGATTAGGCCGATGCCACCCAGAAAGATCGCATTATGCTGCGACAGAAACACGGCATACCGATCGTTCAGTTGCAGTCCATAATTGGGCCAAAGGATGGTTGGCGCAAATAAAAGCGCCAATGCGAAAAACATGTAGATCACACCATGCGCGGTCAGGAAGGTTTTGTTGGTCATGTCTCGCCTTTCTGTGGTTGGGGCAGCTTTTTGCGAAGCTGGTTGAGCGTTCTGATCGTCTCGCGTCTGGTTTCGGTGCTCAGGCGTCCGAATATCTGCTCCAGCGCCTGATTGTGGACGGGCATGAACGCGGCCACTTTCTGTTTTCCGGCTTCTGACAGGCGTAAAACGCGGGCACGCTTGTCGGTTTCATCAACGGTCTTTTCCACCAGACCGGCCTGAATCAGGTTTTTGACGACAACATCCAGATTGCCGGATGTGGACAGCGTCAGGCGCAACAGGTCATTGATCGACAGCGCGCCTTTGGTGTTCAGGGTCTCCAGCGCATCCCACTGAGGTGCCGTCAGACCCCCGGCGCGAAACACCGGTCCCATGGCACGCATGAACAACTGCTGGCTGCGCAACAGGGCCAATACCAGGGCCTGGTTTTCTCGGTCTTGGGTCTCGTGTGTCATGGCTGTCATTTATCCCTAGTTAGGGGTAATGTCAAGATGCACCCACACGTGCGAATGCTGCAAATATGCACGTCCCCCGTGCAGGGCTGCACTGACGCCGGGCCCGGGCCTGCATATATTTTGACCTAGCGAATGCGGACCTGATTTGGATGATCAAAAAGGCCGAGGATACGAATGTGAGCTGGAACCCGTCCCACACCACCGACGCAGCTGAAAACGGCGCGCTGGAAACACTCATCATTCCCCGCGCCCGCGATCTGGGCGGGTTCGAGGTGCGCCGCGCGCTGCCCTCGGTCAAACGCCAACTGGTTGGCCCATTCATCTTCTTCGATCAGGTCGGCCCGGCAGAATTCGTCACCGAAGGCGGCATTGACGTGCGACCGCACCCGCATATCGGGCTGGGAACCGTCACTTACCTCTATCAGGGCGAATTCGAACACCGCGACAGCCTCGGCACTCACCAGATGATTTACCCCGGCGAGGTCAACTGGATGGTTGCAGGCCGTGGCGTGACCCATTCCGAGCGCACCAGCGAAGAAACGCGCGGCAAAGGCCACAAGCTGTTCGGCATTCAGACCTGGCTTGCCCTGCCCGAAGCGCAGGAGGATATGGCCCCCGAGTTCGAACACCACAAGCAAGGCGCGCTGCCCCATATCCAAGACAAGGGCGTCAGCGCACGGCTGATCCTCGGCAACGCTTATGGCGAAACCAGCCCCGTGACGATGCTGTCCGAGACCTTCTATCTGGATGTTCAGCTTGCCCCCGGCGCGTCCTTCCCGCTGCCCGACGACCACGAGGATCGCGGTGTCTATGTCACGCAAGGATCGATCGAGATTGCAGGCGACATGTTCGACGAAGGCCGCATGATGGTGTTCCGCCCCGGTGACAGGCTATCGGCCCGGGCAGGGGCGCAGGGTGCGCGGCTGATGCTGCTGGGCGGCGCCACTTTGAACAAGGATCGCTATATCTGGTGGAACTTCGTCTCATCCTCGAAAGAAAAGATCGAGACGGCGATTCATGAGTGGAAAAGCGCCGATTGGGTCAATGGCGCCTTCCACCTTCCGACAGGGGATGACCGCGAATTTATCGCCATTTCAGAACAGTTTGAGCGTACTAAGCCCCGGCTGGCCCGCCCGCGCGCGGCGTCAGGGGCGGGTGGGCTTGTGTAACCGTCCGTTTGCGGTGATCCTTTCTGGTATACCAGAGGGGGTATCATGAAACTTGTCATCGCAGGCGCGGGCAGCATCGGCTGCTACTGCGGCGGTTTACTGGCTCGCTCAGGGCATTCGGTGACCTTGCTGGGGCGTGCCCGTGTACTGGACCCCATCCGCGAACATGGGCTGACGGTCACGGATTACGATGACCTCAATGCCCATGTTGCGGCGGAAACCCTGACACTCAGCACCGATCCTGCTTGCCTGGATCAGGCCGAACTGGTCATCGTCACCGTCAAATCCGGGGCGACGGCGGATATGGCCGGACATATCGCGGACGCCGCCTGTTGGGACGCGCCCGTCCTGTCCTGGCAAAACGGGATCGAGAATGCGGCAACCCTGCGCAAGGCGCTGCCCGGTCGCGATGTGCGCGCGGGCATGGTCCCCTTCAACGTGGTCCCGAACGGCCCCGCCAGCTATCACCGGGCCACATCGGGCGAAATCGTCATCCAGAACGGCCCCGGCGATCTGGCCACCGCCCTCAGCAGCCCGGACCTGCCCGTTATCGCAACTGACCGGATCGAGGCGGTGCAATGGGGCAAGCTGGTGATCAACCTGAACAACGCGCTGAACGCACTGTCGGGCCTGCCGCTTGTGGATCAGCTGCTCAGCCGTGACTGGCGCAACCTCATGGCCGATCAGATGGCCGAGGCGCTGTCCGTTCTCAAGGCGGCCGGGCATCCGGTGGCCTCGACAACGCCGCTTCCGGCGTGGATGACGCCGCATATCCTGCGGCTGCCGACACCTTTGTTCAGCCGGATCGCGGCGCGGATGCTCACCATCGACCCCACCGCCCGGACCTCGATGGCCTATGACCTGATGGCCGAGCGGCAAACGGAAATCGACAGCCTTCAGGGCCATATCATTCGGCTGGGGCACGAAACCGGGGTGCCCACCCCCCTTTGCACGAAAGTGTCTGACCTGATCAAACACGCGCCCGATCATCCGCTGTCCCCGGAACAGATCAGGCTCTGATCGCAGTCGTCAGACGAGTCTGGTCAATGTCCAGAAAGTCACGGCCGACATGGCGGCTGCGGCAGGCACGGTCACGACCCAGGCCGCAATGATCGTCATGAAATGCGACCGCCGCACCAGCTTGCGCCGCCGGTATTCTTCCGGGGCCAGCTTCTGCGCTGTCGCGTTTCGCCCATTGTTCTGTTTCCGCCTGCGATCCGACTGCCACTCACGATAGAACCCGACGCCAAAGATTGCGCCAACGGCGATGTGCGTGGAACTGACCGGCAGGCCCAGCCAGCTGGCGACAATGACCGTGATCGCCGCTGACAGCGCCACGCAAAACGCCCGCATCGGGTTCAGCTTGGTGATCTGGCTGCCGACCATCCGGATCAGCTTGGGCCCGAACAGGAACAGACCGAACGATATCCCGAACGCGCCGATGATCATCACCCATAACGGGATCGAAACCTTTTGGGCGAAATCGCCGAACTCTGCCGCGTGGACAATCGCCGCCAGGGGGCCGACCGCGTTGGCCACATCATTTGCGCCATGGGCAAAACTCAGAAACGCGGCCGATATCACCAATGGCAGGCCAAACAGGGTTTTCAGCGACCGGGTCCGGTTCTCCAGCCCCTCGGACTTGCGACGCACCCAGGGAACCGTCAGCGCCCAGACCAGCACACCGCTGCCCAGACCGATCAGCAGCGCCATCTGCAGATCAATCTTGACGATCCGCTTCAGACCCTTGACCGACAGGTAGGTGGCGAACGCTGCCGCCATCACCGCCACAAGGATCGGCACCCAACGCCGCGCGGCGGCGATCTTGTCGTCCTGATACTGGATCTTGGTCTTGATCAGCGCCAGGAATGCCGCCGCAATCACGCCGCCTAGAACCGGAGATATCACCCAGCTGGCCGCAATCGCGCCCATCGTGCCCCAGCTCACCGCGCTCAGCCCGGCAGCGGCAATCCCCGCGCCCATGACCCCGCCCACAACCGAATGCGTTGTCGACACCGGCGCACCGATCCAGGTCGCCAGATTGACCCACATGGCGGACGAGATCAGCGCCGCCATCATGGCCCAGATGAACACGTTACTGTTCTGCACCGAGGCCGGGTCGATGATCCCCTTCGAGATGGTCGAGACCACATCGCCCCCCGCAAGCAACGCGCCCGCGCTTTCGGCAACGGCGGCAATCACGATGGCACCGCCCATGGTCAGCGCGTTCGCACCCACCGCAGGACCCATGTTGTTGGCCACGTCATTGGCGCCGATATTGATTGCCATATAGGCCCCGAACGCGGCCGCAGCCACGACGATATAGGTGCCGTCGGCCCGTCCAAACAGCACCGCCGCCATCAATCCGGCAAGCACCATGAACGCCAGTGCAATTCCTGGCGCCAGCAGCGGGCGGGCGACATGAAGATTGGCAATTTCGACGCGCGAGATGCGTTGCAGGTCGGTGTCAAGCGCCTGCCAGCGCGGTTTTGAATTTGTGTCAGACATGGGCTTGGTCAAAGATTGGCAGATCGCCCGCAGCTAACGGTTTCCCGGTTCAGGGGCAAGCGCGCAGCCATCAAATTGTTGCGAAACGGCTACATCTGTCGCAGCAGCGCCTGCAACTCGGGCTCCTGCACCCGTTTGGCGGCTTCTGCCGGTGAAAACCACTGACGTTTGCGCTTGTCCACTTCGGGAAAATCATCGGCAAGTTCTCGCACGGAAACCCGGTAGACGCGGGTCAGGACCGACTGTGCCGATCCCCCCTTGAAGATCTTGTCATAGGTGAATTGGCCGATGGGCTCCTTGTCGACCGCTTCTGCACGCACGCCAGCCTCTTCCCACGCCTCCAGCAGCGCCGTCTCCAACCCGTCCAGACCATTGACAGGCCAGCCTTTCGGGATGATCCAGCGCCCGGTTTCGCGGCTGGTGATCAGCAGAACCTCGTCCTGATCCTCATGCTTGCGCGTGCACAGGGCCGCAAACTGCACCCTTTGGGGGCGCAGGAACAAGGGGCGTCCGACCTCTTCCCAGATATTTCGCAGCCAAGCACTCATGTGATGTTCTTCAAATCCTGTTTCTGTCTTCGAAACCTGTGTGACGTAACAACAATAATGCCAGACTTCAATGAAATGTCCGCTTATTTCTGATTATGACCGGTTCTTCGGTCAGTTTACCGTGATTTGTGAGATTTCGTGCAACAGCCCCGAAAGCCCAAGCCGCTTGCTGAAAGTGACGTGGCAATAGGCCTATCCCTGCCTGCGCTTGGCCCTCAGCGTCGGGTCGGCCTGTGTCGGGTCTTCGGGCCAGGGGTGCTTGGGGTATTGCGCCCGCATATCCTTGCGCACATCCGCATAAGACCCGGCCCAGAACCCCGGCAGATCGCGGGTAATCTGGATCGGGCGCTGCGCCGGCGACAGCAGCGTGATCTTCAGGGGCTGTCCGCCAACCACCGGATGCCGGGTCACGCCGAACAGCTCCTGCAACCGAACCGAGATTTCGGGGACCGCCGCGCCATAATCGATCGGCACCTTGCGCCCCAGAGGTGTTTCAAACGATCCCGGGGCGCGCCGGTCCAGTTCCTGGGTCTGGGCCCAGTCCAGCCGCGCGCGCAAGGCGGGCAGCAGGTCGAACCGTTTCCAGTCCTCTGCGCTTTTGACACCGGACAGCATCGGCAACAGCCAGCCGTCCAGCTCGGCCATCAGACCCTCGACCGAAAAGTCGGGCAGATCCACCCCGTCGGCACGCACCAGTTCCACCCGCGCGGCCAGCCGTGCGGCGGCCCCGTCCAGCCGCAACCCCAGATCGCGCACCCCGTCCAGCATCGCACGCGCCACGGCGTCGTCCGGGACGTCCTTCCAGATGCGGTCGTCCAGCGTGATCGCCCCGAACCGCTCCTGCTGCCGGGAAACGACCCGCCGTTCGCGTTTCGACCAGGCGCAAACCTCGACCCAATCGATCTGGTCGGTGAACAGTTCGCGGATCTCGCGTTCCGAAATCTGGGTGGCCATCCGCACCTTTGCCTCGCGCGGGTTGCCATCGGTGTCGGTGACAACCAGAAAAGGCGCGGCCGCCAGTGAATCGCCACTGTCCAGCACGACACCTTTACCCCCGGACAGCACATAACGCGGCGCATCGCCTTTGCGGCGCTGCCCGATGCGGTCGGGATAGGCGAGGGCGGCCATGGCGGCAGCGCTCAGATCATCCGTCTTGCTTCCGGCCTGTTTCGTCAACCGCTTGGCCTCTGCATTGATCCGATCCACGGCCCCCTTATTCACCTGCCAGACCCGGTTGCGCTGAAAGGTGCGCACATCCCGCAGTGCCTCTTGCCGCAAGGCGATATCCACCGGCGCGCCGCGCAGGGGGTCGCGCTCGGCCATCAAGGCGGCCAAAGGCGCGGCATTCGGTCCGGCCCGCACCAGCATATGCCCCAGCCGGGGATGCAACGGCAGCGCCGCCAGCGCCCGCCCGTGTTCGGTTATCCGCCCCTTGCCGTCCAGCGCGCCCAGCATCGCCAGAAGGGCACGCGCCTCGGCCATCGCGCCTTCGGGTGGCGGGGTCAGAAAGGCCAGATCGGCGGCATCCGCGCCCCACAGCGCCAGCTCCAGCGCCAGCCCGGTCAGATCGGCGGCTTCGATCTCGGCGGGTGGGTACGCGGCCAGCGCACCGTCTTCCCCCTTTGACCAAAGCTTGTAGCAAAACCCCTCGGCCACACGTCCCGCACGACCCGCGCGTTGCGTGGCCTCAGCCCGTGTAACCCTCTCGGTCACCAGCCGCGACATGCCCGAGCCCGGATCAAACCGCGCCCGCCGCGCTTGCCCCATATCCACCACCACCCGGATATCGGGGATCGTCAGCGAGGTTTCTGCAATCGACGTCGCCAGAACCACCTTGCGCCCGGTCTCAACCGGGGCAATCGCTTCGCGCTGGGCCGCAAAGGGCATTGCCCCGAACAGCGGGCGCACCGTGCAACTGGCGGGCAGGCGTCCGGTCAAAGCTGCCTCAGCCCGCCGGATTTCACCCTCACCAGGCAGAAACACCAAGATCCCGCCGCCGGTGGCGCGGGTCTCGCGCTCGGCTTCAACGACCAGATCAACCAATGCATCCATCCGCCGCGCCTGTGGTCCCAACGGCCGATCCAGCCAACGCATCTCGACGGGATAACTCCGCCCTTCCGACGTAACCAGCGGCGCAGCCATCAGGCGCCCCACCGGGTCTGCGTCCAGCGTGGCCGACATGGCCAGCAGAATCAGATCGTCCCGCAGCGCGCCCGTGACCTCAAGGCACAGCGCCAACCCCAGATCCGCGTTGAGTGAGCGTTCGTGGAATTCATCAAAGATCACCGCGCCGATGCCCGGCAGGTCAGGGTCCGATTGCAGCATCCGGGTCAGAATGCCCTCGGTCACCACCTCGATCCTTGTGTCTTTTGACACTTTCGCGTCGCCCCGCACGCGATAGCCAACACTCTGGCCGGCGCGCTCTCCCAGCGTCTCTGCCATCCGCTCTGCCGCGGCCCGTGCAGCCAGCCGCCGCGGCTCCAGCATCACGATCCTGCCGCCGCACAGACCCGCCTCCAGCATCGCCAGCGGAACCCGCGTGGTCTTGCCCGCACCGGGTGGCGCTTGCAGCACGGCCCGCCCCTGCGCGCGCAGGGTGTCCAGCAGGCCGGGTATGGCGTCGTCTATGGGCAGGCGTAGGATCATCCGGCCCTTATCCGCGATCCCGCAGGTGGCGTCCAGTTTCCGCGCTCACATCAGCAAATCGCCCCGCACGAAAAGACGCAGGCTGCGCGATCTTCGCAATTCCTGCCGCCTCCGGTCTGGACAAACACCCCCCAAGCACGGCAACTGTTCCTGCCTCTAGGAACGGGACAAGAATGCAGACAGACAGCCTGAGCGACAGAATTCTGAAGGGCGAGCGCCGGGCGCTGGCGCGTGCGATCACCCTTGTTGAAAGCAACCGCGCCGATCACCGGGCACAGGCCAGCGACCTTCTGGCACAGCTTGCCGGTTCGGGGCGTCAGGCGCTGCGCATCGGTCTGTCCGGCACGCCCGGCGTGGGCAAGTCCACCTTCATCGAAAGCTTTGGCATGATGCTGACCGGGCAGGGGCTGCGGGTCGCGGTTCTGGCGGTCGATCCCAGCTCGGCTCGGTCGGGCGGCTCGATCCTGGGCGACAAGACCCGGATGGAACGCCTGAGCCGCGAGCAGAACGCCTTCATCCGGCCCTCTCCCAGCCAGAGCCACCTTGGCGGCGTCGCCCGCCGCACCCGCGAGGCTATCGCCCTGTGCGAGGCCGCAGGCTATGACGTGGTGCTGATCGAAACCGTGGGCGTGGGACAGTCGGAAACGGTGGTGTCCGAACTGTCTGACCTGTTTCTGCTGCTGCTGGCCCCGGCGGGCGGGGACGAGTTGCAGGGTGTCAAACGCGGCATCATGGAAATGGCCGACATCATTTTGGTCAACAAGGCCGATGGCGACCTGAAAGCGACCGCCACCCGCACCTGCGCGGATTATGCCGGCGCCCTGCGGCTGCTGCGCAAACGCCCGCAGGATCCCGAAGGCTTCCCCAAGGCGATGACCGTTTCCGCTGTCGAAGAACACGGGCTGGAACAGGCCTGGGACGAAATGCAAACCCTGACCCAATGGCGCCGCGACACCGGTATCTGGGAGGCAAACCGCGCCGCCCAGGCCCGCTACTGGTTCGATCAGGAGGTCCGCCACGCCCTTCTCGCCCGCCTCGACACACCGCAGGCCCGCGCCGAGATGGAGCGCCTGAATGACGAAGTCTCGCAAGGGCGACTCAGTCCGGCGGTCGCTGCCGGTCAGCTTCTGGACACGCTCGGCTGAAGGGCCGTCATGGCCGTTTCACCTTTTGCCAAATACTCTTGCCAACGGCATGGCCCGTCCGGGCCATTCCTGCATGGCAGGCAAATTGAAAGATTTCGCGCAGCCCGTCTTGACCCTCCGCGCGATTCCCACTAAACGCATCCAACCAGTTTTCGGGCGCGACTTCGGGTTGCGCCCCTTGTGATTTGGCCGCGGGTATCCAGCCCGGCCTCCAGAAACAAAGGAAGAAACCATGTCGCGCCGTTGCGAACTGACCGGAAAAGGCCCGATGACTGGCAACAATGTCAGCCACGCCAAAAACAGAACTCGTCGTCGTTTTCTGCCGAACCTGAACGACGTTACCCTGCAGTCCGAAACTCTGGGCCGTGGCGTCAAGCTGCGCATCTCGGCGGCTGCGCTGCGTTCGGTTGACCACCGCGGTGGTCTGGACGCGTTCCTGGCCAAAGCCAAGGATGATGAGCTGTCGGCAAACGCTCTGAAAGTGAAGAAAGAAATCGCCAAGGCGCAAGCTTCGGCCTAAGGTCTTTCAACCAACAGAATTTCAGGCCCTGCACCCTCTCGGTGCGGGGCCTTTTCTGTTGGGCCAGCCCCTTTCGGCCCCCATTGTTCTCAATCTGGAACTAATTTTTCGCCATTGGTGAACTTCTTCACATACAGGTTTCCGAATCTGACCTAACGTCACTGTCATTCATCAGGCGGGGGCCACATTATGACGTTAAAAAGTTTTTATCTTTTCCTGTTTCTGGCCGCGGTATTCCGCAAGGCGATTGCAACCTGTACGCGGATGCAGCGCTGGGTGAACCGGTCCCATACCAGCTTCACCGCAGACACGGTAAAAAGACCCGGACTGGATTACTGAAAAACAGCTTCAAGCGCGACCCTTTGGCGCTTGAAGCTTTTCCCGCTGCTGACCTATAGCTGGGTCAGGATGAGACCTGCTGTTACCAGATTTCTGCCTTATGCGCTGTCCCTGCTGCTGGTTCTGACCGGGCAGGGGCTGGCCATGTCGCGCGGCATGGACAAAGCCGTGGGTCAGATGGTGCTGTGTACGGGCACCGGACCGGTCGTCGTCTATATTGACGAAAACGGGCAACCCACTGCACCGCCGCATTTTTGCCCGGACTATGCAATATCCCTGCTGGGGGCCGTGGCTGTCGCGCAACCAGCACTGCCAGCCGTGCCGGAACGGGCGCAGCCAGCTCCGCTGCGGCATCTGGGCAACCAGATCGCCCTGCCGGTTCCCGCAACCCCGGCCCGCGCGCCTCCTGTCAGCGTTTGAAACCCACCCTTTTCAAACCTTTATACAGGAGAGGCACGATGTCCCTCAAAACCACTCTGCTTGCAACTCTGGCCGCCGTGTCGCTGGCCATCCCCGCCTTTGCCGAAGGCCCCATCAAGGTTGACGACGCCTATGCCCGGTCCTCGGGCAAGACCGCCATCGCCGGTGCCGCGTTCATGATGATCCACAATCAGGGCAACGCCGATGACCGGCTGATCGGTGCAACCTCGGACGCGGCAGCGCGTGTGGAATTGCACACCCACAAGGTCGATGAAAACGGCGTGGCCAAGATGGTGCATGTCGAAGAAGGCTTTGCAATTCCGGCCGGTGAAACCCACATGCTGAAACGTGGCGGCGACCATGTGATGTTCATGGGGCTGACGGCCCCGTTCGAACAGGACGCCATGGTGCCGGTCACGCTGATCTTTGAAAAGGCAGGCGAGGTCGAGATCGAGATTCCCGTCGATCTGGAACGTCAGGACAAAGGCGGCCACGGATCACATTCGAACTAGGGCAACGCCTGTCTTCGGGCCGCGCTGCGGCCCTCATCCATGCGTCAGGCCGGGCTTTGCCCGGCCTGATTTCCATGCGGCTGCGGATAGAGCTACTTGTTGATGGTTTTCATACCGACGCGGTCGCCCGCCTGCCGAAACCGAGAGGCCAGCCAGAACATCACAGCGGCCATGGCCAGCGCCGAGAATGCGATACCCCATCCCAGCGCAACCAGCGCCACCGCCGGCCAGATCATCAGGACAAGCCCGACGACAAGCGCGACAAATCCCGAGACGCGCATGGAACCGCGTTGCGGGTCACTTGCATGCATCTGCCCGGCAGCTGCCAGGGATCCGATCCCGATGATCAGCGCCCATGCGCCCATGAGGAAAAACGCCAGTTTCACCGTGCCTTCCGGCCAGATCAGCAGGACAAGCCCGATCAGAAGCGCGCTGATCGCAGCACCTCCCAGCACCCCGCGACGACCAACACCCAAAAGCGTCAGCCCACCGTCGAGGATCAGCAACACACCGACCAGCCGCAGCAGCAGCGCGATGCTGCCAGACGGCCAGAACAGCGCTGCAATACCGACAAGCCCGGCCAGCACCCCGCGCAGCAGAAAAGTCCACCACAGGCTGGACAGCTGTTCCCCCAGCATGTCACGCCCGGCCATGCTGCCGTCATCCAGGATTTCACCGGTGCGGGGGTCTTGATCAGTCATGGCGTGTCCTCCAGTCGCTATCGCAGATAGTGTACACAAATTAAGCCAGCGTTGTCTGTAGCTTAAGAATATCCCGCAAGAAGCTGACCGACCCATCGCGGAACCGTTTCGGATGCCCTGCCGACAATGCGCTCATCAAAGCCCGACGGCCCGGGCGTCGGCTCCAGATTGATCTCGACCGTCCGCGCGCCCACCGCCTGCGCCTCGTGGACAAAGGCCGCCGCCGGATAGACCTGACCCGAGGTGCCGATGGCGGCAAAGATCGATGCGCTGGCAAGGTGGTCGTAGATGTCGTCCATGTAATAAGGCATCTCGCCGAACCAGACCACATCGGGCCGGGCGGTGGGCTGGCCGCAGGCGGGGCAGGGCTCGGCGACGGCCATTTCGGGCGGGGCGGGCCAGCGATGATCACACCCGGAACACAGGGCTCCCGCCAATGTGCCATGCATGTGGATGACACCCGTCGCACCGCCCGCTTCATGCAGGCTGTCGACATTCTGGGTCACGATCACGACCTCTGCGGGCCAGCCCTGCTGCAACCGCGCCAGCGCCATGTGGGCCGCATTGGGCTGCACAGCGGCGGCCTGAACGCGGCGCGCATTGTAAAACCCCTGCACCAAGGCGGGATCGCGGGCAAAACCTTCGGGCGTGGCCACATCCTCGATCCGGTGCTGCGCCCACAGCCCGCCTTCGTCGCGGAAGGTGCTCAGCCCGCTTTCAGCCGAAATCCCGGCCCCGGTCAGAATGACGATCTTTTCCATATCCCCTCCGCGCGTTACACCTTGGCCATGACACACCGTATCCTCTTTGTCTGCCTGGGCAATATCTGCCGCTCTCCCGCGGCCGAGGGCGTCTTTCGCGCCCGCGCACCGCATCATGCAACCGACAGTGCCGGTACCATGGGCTGGCACACGGGCAATCCGCCCTATGGCCCGATGCAGAAGGCCGCAATCCGCAGAGGCATCGACCTCGGCGACCTGCGCGCGCGCCAGTTCACTGCCGCGGATTTCGACCGGTTCGACCTGATCATCGGCATGGATGCCCAAAACATCGCCGGTATCGAAGACCTGCGTCCACCGGGCAACGGCACGCCGGTTCGCCTGCTGACGGATTTCGCCCCTCAGACCGGTGCCGATCATGTGCCCGATCCGTATTACACGCGGGATTTCGACGGCGCGCTGGACCTGATCGAGGCAGCGGTTGACGGGCTTGCCGCCCATCTGGACACCTAGCCGCCGGTCACCCGCAACTGGCCGCTCAGCCAGGGCAGCTTGGCAACCGCCGGGTCCACGATCTGGTTCTGCATCAGACGCCGGGTCATGCCCGCAACCTCCTGCGGGACCTGATCGGACCACTCGGTGCGCGCCAGCAGCGATATGTTGCGCGAGAATTCTCCGAACGGGGCAGGGTGCGCCTCCAGCCCCTCATGGAACCGCGCCGCGCGCATGAAGCCCAGCGGCGTGGTGATCGCCCAGCCCAGACCCCGCGCCACCATGGCCATCAGCGCCATGTGCGAGCCGATCTCGAACCGTTCCTCGAACACCTGCGAGCGGCGCGCCAGATGCGCCTCGATCTGGCGGCTGATCAGCTGCTCGCGGGCATAGCGCAGAAACGGCAGCCGCTCCTGCACGGCCTCGACCCCGCCCGATCCCTGCGGCGCCACCAGAATGAACGGATCATGGACCAGCGGGTATTCGACCACCCCCTCCAGTACTTCGCCGCTATGGGCGGTGACCGCCATATGCAGGCGCTGCTCGGCCAGCGCCTCGAACAGATCAAGGCTCGACAGGGTGATCAGCTTGAATTTCGACCGGGTCAGGCTGTCGGCCAGCAAGGTGGCCAGCCGCGGCGTCAGATCATTGTCGAAATCGTCGATCAGACCGATCGACAGCGTGGTCAGATGCCCCAGATCCATGACCGACAGCTCGCTCTGGGCCATGTGCAGCTCGGACAGAACCGCCTCGGCCCGCGCAAGGAAACTGCGCCCCGCCTGCGTCAGCCGCATCGGCCGCCGCCCGTGATCGACCAATTCGGTCCCCAGTGCGTTTTCCAGATTGCGCAATTGCTGCGAAACGGATGGCTGGCTGAGCCCCGTGATCTCGGCAGCCTGCGCCACCGATCCCGTCCGCGCCAATGCCTCGAACACTTCAAGGCCCCGCAGGGTCAGCCCTTTCATTACCATGCAATACACCTTTCGCTGCGCCTTTCTGGGGCGCAGCGTGGATCAGGTCAAGCATTCAGAACGGGTTAGCTGCAGATCGCCTGCGCCATCTGGCCAAAGTTCTGGTACCGATCCCACAGCGCATCATCGCGCGCGGATTTCGACATCTTCAACACCTGCGCCTGATGGGGGTCCTTGAACCATCTCGCCACGGTTTTCTGATCACTGCGCGTCAACGCCTGATCCGCCACGCGCTGAATGCAGCTGCACCGGTCCCGCGTAGCGGCCGAGCGGTCCGACGCCATGCACGCCTGCCTGATCTGCGCCGCATCCGCGACCTGAGCCACCGCCGTCAGCGATGCCGCACAAAATGCGATAATGAGGAACTGTTTCATACTCGAGCCTCGTTTTTGCCTGCCCGGACGGGTCTGGCGCCCCTCTCGGTCTGCGGCGGAGTATGAATCAAACGGGCGCGCGGATCAATCATACGTTGCGAAAAAGTGATCGCACGATCCGGAAACGATACACCCCCACCACCCCCGTAGGCCGGGCTTCAGCCCGGCATTGGTCAGGACAGGAGCGGCAGCCAGTCTTGAATAGCTTTTATCAGCTTGTCGAGAACATAGATTCCGCCTGCCCAGGGTATACCTTGCTTAATTTGTAGTGGTTCAGATGTGATCTGACAGTTGGCCGTTTTTCCGGCGGCGTCTGTCAGGTCAAGTTTGGTTCAGGAACTTTTCCTTCCAGATCTCTTTGCCCTCGATCATGGT
>NZ_JBQFYX010000013.1:0-88986 GCF_056541885.1 Ruegeria sp. AF7
TATCACCTGCAACAAGAACGGCGTGCCGTTTGACCCGGAAAAGCCGACCATCACGTCGGGCATCCGCCTGGGCAGCCCCGCCGGCACCACCCGCGGCTTTGGCGAGGCCGAGTTCCGCCAGATCGCCGACTGGATCATCGAAGTGGTCGACGGCCTGGCTGCCAACGGCGAAGACGGCAACGCCGAAGTCGAAGCCCGCGTCCGCGCCCAGGTCGCAGACCTCTGCAACCGTTTCCCCATATACCCAAACCTGTAAGCCGAAAGGTCCCAACCATGAGCTTTCATTCGATTGAACAAGCCCCCGCCCGCCTGAACCGCAGCGAGCTTGCCGTGCCCGGCAGCCAGCCCGGAATGTTTGAGAAGGCTGCGAAATCGGACGTGGATGTCATCTTCCTCGATCTGGAAGACGCCGTCGCGCCCGATGAAAAGGAACAGGCGCGCAGGAACATCATTCAGGCGCTGAACGATATCGACTGGGGCAACAAGACCATGTCGGTGCGGATCAATGGTCTGGATACCCATTACATGTACCGGGACGTCGTGGATGTTGTCGAACAGGCGGGCCAACGTCTGGACCTGATCATGATCCCCAAGGTCGGGACAGCTGCAGATGTATATGCAGTCGACATGCTGGTGACCCAGATCGAAGACGCCAAGGGATACAAGAAACGGATCGGGTTCGAACACATCATCGAAACCGCGCTTGGTATGCAGAATGTCAGCGCGATTGCGGCTGCATCAAAGCGCAATGAAAGCCTTCATTTTGGTGTCGCGGATTATGCCGCCTCAACCCGCGCGCGAACCACAATCATCGGGGGCGTGAACCCGGATTATTCGGTTCTGACCGACCCGGATGCCGACGGCGGCCGCCTGACCCACTGGGGCGACATGTGGCACTATGCCCTTGCCCGCATGGTGGTTGCGGCGCGCGCCAACGGGCTACGTCCGATTGATGGGCCTTTTGGCGATTTTCAGGACCCCGACGGCTATAAGGCCGCGGCCAAACGCGCCGCTGTTTTGGGGTGCGAAGGGAAATGGGCCATCCACCCCAGCCAGATCGCGCTTGCCAATGAGGTGATGTCGCCCTCGGATGCCGAAGTTACCAAGGCACGGCGTATCCTTGTCGCCATGGCCGAGGCCGAGGCAGACGGAAAAGGTGCCGTGTCTCTGGATGGTCGTCTGATCGACTATGCCTCGATCCGGCAGGCCGAAGTACTGGTTGAAAAGGCAGGCCAGATCGCTGCGGCCTGATCGCCCCGCACCAAACCTGACTTGCGTGGGCGCACTGTCCACGCATATTCTCCAGCGCTTTGACGGGCGGACCACGGCGCTAACGTAAACCGCCACGACAGAAGCGCGGTTTGTTTCCGAGTTCGACACCTGAATCCGGCTTCCCGCCAGCCCGGGCTCATCGCCCCGACAGGTTTCCGTTTCGAAATGCGGTCGGCGTCTGACCGAACTCGGCCTTGAACGCACGCGTCATGGCGCTGGCATTTTCGTATCCACAGCGCCCCGCGATCTCGGCGATGGATTGTTCCGTATCCTCGGCCAGATTGCGTGCGCGGTTCAGGCGCAGACGCCGGTACAGCGCTTGAGGAGTTGTTTTCAGTTCCGCCTGAACACGCGTTTCAAGCCGTTTTTGCGAACACCCGATTTTCCGGGCCACACTTCGGACTGACAGCGGTGCTTCAAGATGCGCCTGCATGACGGTCAGCGCGCGATTGACCAGCGTGTCCTCGGATTTCAGAGGCAGGTCATAATGGCCGCGCCCGTTCCGGCTCATGAACAAGTGCTCGACCTCCATCGCCAGCAGCGGGCCGTGATCCCGGCGGATAAGGGTCAGGGCCAGATCAAAGGCGGCCATGGCCCCGGAACAGGTCAGCCGGTTGCCATCGATGACAAACCGTTCCTGCACGGCCTCCACCGCCGGAAACCTTTCCTCGAACCGCGAAAACTCGTCCCAATGAATGGTTGCCCTGTGGTCATCCAGCAATCCCGCGCTGGCAAGCAGCCAGCTTCCCGTATCCAGCCCGGCCAGGTGCTTGTGTTTCTTGGCCGCAGCCAGCACGGCACGCATGGTCGACCGCGTATCCAGCTTCAGGTATCCATATGACGGCATGACAACAAGAAAATCCCCCTGTTGATCGCCGATGGCCCCGTTCGGGGTGACGACAAGGCCGCTTGAACTTTGAACAGGGTTGCCGTCAAGCGAACAGAAGCGCCATGCATATAATGCCTGCCGTGACAGGGTGTTCGCCGCCCGCAACGGTTCGACCATGTTCGCAAGGCAATGGTTCGAGAACCCGTCGAACAGAAGGACATTGTATTGCTGCGATAATATTTTCGAACTCGGCATGAAAATGATCTATCTCTGCATGCCGCGACCATGAGCGATGGCGTTTGGTTGGTCAACCACCGATCCAGGGAACACGCGCCATGCAGTTTGGTCTGACAGAAGAACAGGACATGATCGTCTCGACGGTCCGCAGCTTTGTAGAAAAAGAAATCTACCCGCATGAAGACGCGGTCGAACGCAGCGGAACGGTCCCGCCGGAGCTTGGCAACGAGATCAAGCAGAAATGTATCGATCTGGGGTTCTATGCCTGCAACTTCCCCGAAGAAGTGGGCGGCGCGGGCCTGTCGCATCTGGATTTTACACTGGTCGAGCGTGAACTGGGCCGTGGGTCGATGGCGCTGACGCATTTCTTTGGCCGCCCGCAAAACATCCTCATGGCCTGCAACGACGAACAGCGCGAACGCTATCTGCTGCCCGCAGTGCGCGGGGAAAAGATGGACGCGCTGGCGATGACCGAACCGGATGCCGGATCGGACGTGCGCGGCATGAAATGTCAGGCGGTGCGCGACGGTGGCGACTGGGTCGTCAACGGATCAAAACACTTCATCTCGGGCGCGGAACACGCGGATTTCTTCATTGTCTTCGTTGCCACCGGCGTGGATGAGACCCCTAAAGGCCCCAAAAAACGCATCACCACCTTCCTGGTGGATCGCGGCACACCGGGCTTTGAAGTGCGCGACGGCTACAGATCCGTCAGCCACAGGGGCTATAAAAACTGTATCCTGTATTTCGACAATTGCCGCCTGTCCGATGCGCAGGTTCTGGGCGAGGTCGATGGCGGTTTTGCGGTGATGAACGAATGGCTTTACGCGACCCGTCTGACGGTTGCGGCCTTCTCGGTCGGGCGCGCGCGGCGCTGCTTTGACTATGCGCTGAATTACGCCGCCGAGCGCAAGCAATTCGGCCAGCCCATCGGCAAGTTTCAGGGCGTTGGCTTCCAGATTGCCGACATGATCACCGAGATTGACGCCGCCGATTGGCTGACCCTTGCCGCCGCTTGGCGTCTGGATCAGAACCTGCCCGCAAACCGCGAGATCGCCTCGGCCAAGCTCTATGCCTCCGAGGCATTGGCGCGGGTCACCGACACGACGCTGCAAATCTTCGGCGGCATGGGCCTGATGGATGATTTCCCGATCGAACGGTTTTGGCGCGACGCCCGGGTCGAACGGATCTGGGACGGCACCAGCGAGATTCAGCGCCACATCATCAGCCGCGATCTTCTGCGTCCGCTGGGCGCCTGACCATGACCAAAGACCTGACCCGGCTGCTGCGCCCGAAATCCATCGCAGTCATTGGCGGCGGTGCATGGTGCCAACAGGTTATTCTGCAATCCGAACGCATGGGATATGCCGGTCAGATCTGGCCGGTCCACCCCAAGGCTTCGGACATTGCGGGCCACAAGGTTTATGGCCATATCGAAGACCTGCCCAACGCACCTGACGCGGTTTTTATCGGTATCAACCGCCACGCCACGATTGAAGCGGTTCAAGTCCTGTCCAGTATGGGTGCGGGTGGCGCTGTCTGCTTCGCCTCGGGCTTTTCCGAGGCCGTGGCCGAGGACGACACCGGCGGGGATTTGCAGGATCAACTGATCGCAGCGGCCGGTGACATGCCCATTCTGGGCCCGAACTGCTATGGGTTCATCAACGCGCTGGACGGGGCATTGCTGTGGCCGGATCAGCACGGGGTTGTGCCCGTCGACAAGGGCGTGGCGATCCTGACGCAAAGCTCGAACATCTCGATCAACCTGACCATGCAGAAACGCGGGCTGCCGATTGCCTATATGGTCACCTGCGGAAATATGGCTCAGACCAGTCAGGCGCAAATCGCCTCGGCCCTGATCGATGACCCGCGCGTGACCGCAGTGGGCCTGCATATCGAAGGCTTCAAGAACATCCGCGAGTGGGAGGCGCTGGCCGCCAAGGCCCACGCAAAAGGCATCCCTCTGGTAGCCCTCAAGGTCGGCGCATCGGAACAGGCGCAAGCGGCAACCGTTTCCCATACCGCATCTCTGGCGGGCAGCGATGCCGGGGCGCAGGCGCTGCTTGACCGGCTTGGCATTCCGCGCGTTTCGGCACTGCCTGACTTCCTTGAAACGCTCAAACTGTTGCATTGCTACGGGCCGCTGCCGGGGGGCAACATTTCCTCGATCAGCTGTTCGGGGGGCGAGGCGAGCCTGATTGCCGATATGGCCGTCGGCACGGGGTTGCAATTTCCACGGCTGAGCGGTGAAAAGCTGACCCGCCTGCGCGGCGCGCTCGGGCCAATGGTCGCGCTGAACAACCCGCTGGATTATCACACCTATATCTGGCGTGACGAGCAGGCGATGACGCGGGCCTGGTCGGGCATGACGGGTGACGATATCGACATGACATTCTCGATCGTCGACTACCCGACCACCGACTCCACCGATTGGGCCTGCGCAACGCAGGCAGCGCTGAACGTACGGGCAGAAACCGGCGCCCGGTTTGCGATTGTCGCCACCTTGCCGGAACTTTTGCCGGAAGACATCGCACAACAGCTGATGGCCGGGGGTGTTGTCCCCTTCATGGGCCTGCGCGAGGCGCTATCTGCGACCCGCGCCGCAGGGCAGGTCAAGGCCCCATCCGCTGCGCCCGTTTTGCAACCGGGTATGATGGAACCAACCCAAACCCTGACCGAAGGCGCCTCGAAGGCGGCGCTGGCGGAATGCGGCCTGCGTATCCCGCAGAACCGGACGGTGCGGGGCGCGGAAGCTGCCCGTGCCGCAGCGGACCAGATGGAAGGCCCCTTTGCCGTCAAAGGTGTCGGGCTTGCGCATAAATCCGAACACAGCGCCGTTCGGCTGGGCATCCGGGCCCAGGACGTCGCGGCTGTCGCGGCAGATATCGGCACCGAAGACATCCTGATCGAGGAGATGGTCACCGGACCCGTTGCGGAACTTCTGATTGGCGTGGTGCGTGATCCCGCCCATGGGTTTGTTCTGACCCTTGGGGCAGGGGGCGTGCTGACCGAACTGCTGCGCGATACGGTATCCGTGCTGGTGCCCAGCCCGCCCGAAGACATCCGCTCCGCCCTTAGCCAATTGAAGATCGCCCCGCTGCTGGCGGGCTATCGCGGTCAACCGGCGGCTGATATGGATGCGGTTGTTGCCGCGGTCGAGGCCGTTCAGACCTATGTCATGCAAAATGCCGACACGCTTGGCGAGGTCGAGATTAACCCGCTCCTGTGCACGCCGGACAAGGCCGTTGCCGTGGACGCCCTGATAAGAAAGGCCTGAGATATGGACCCGATCAAAACCCGCCGCGATGGTTCGATCCTCGAGGTCACGCTGGACCGCCCTAAGGCAAACGCGATCGATCTGATCACCAGCCGCAGAATGGGCGAGGTCTTTGCTGAATTCCGCGACGACCCGGACCTGCGCGTGGCCATCCTGACCGGCGCGGGCGAAAAATTCTTTTGCCCCGGCTGGGATCTGAAAGCTGCCGCCGACGGCGACGCGGTGGACGGAGATTACGGCGTCGGCGGGTTCGGAGGCCTGCAAGAGCTGCGCGACCTGAACAAACCCGTGATTGCCGCCGTCAACGGTATCGCCTGCGGCGGCGGGCTAGAGCTGGCCTTGTCAGCAGACATGATCCTTGCAGCTGACCACGCCACTTTTGCCTTGCCGGAAATCCGCTCGGGCACCGTTGCGGATGCCGCCAGCGTCAAACTGCCCAAGCGCATCCCCTATCACATCGCGATGGAGCTGCTTCTGACAGGCCGCTGGTTTGATGCCGAAGAAGCCAACCGCTGGGGTCTGGTGAACGAGATCGTCGCCGCTGATCAGCTGATGGACCGCGCGTGGGACCTCGCCCGACTGCTGGCGTCAGGGCCGCCTCTGGTCTATGCGGCCATCAAGGAAATCGTGCGCGATGCCGAAGACGCCAAGTTTCAGGACGCCATGAACCGCATCACCAAACGGCAACTGCGCAGCGTGGATGTCCTCTATTCCAGCGAGGACCAGCTTGAAGGCGCGCGTGCATTTGCCGAAAAACGTGATCCGGTCTGGAAAGGCAAATAATAACGCGGTGTGTTTGTCGCGCGGATCCGGTAAATTTCCCATTTACTGATCCGCGCCACAGGTGCACAGTTGGGCATGCCTTATTTCGAACGAAAACCATACGTTAGCACGCCACTTCCGGTCAGCCCGATCGCGCCGCAGCCGGATGCGCAACCGATCTCGGATATCGCCCGCCGCGTGCTTGGGGCTGAACGGGACACGCAACAGCCGCTTGAGGGGCCATTTGCGTGCCGCAAAACCTGCCACCCCGGCGGCACCGCGACCATATTGCTGTCCTTTGATGCGCCAAGTGGCGGCGGGCCTGTCGCACTACAGTTCGAACCGGGTGACCTGATCAACCGGAACGGCGACACTCTTCCGGCAAACCGGGTCAATGTTGTCCCCCCGCGAATCCAGTTAAACCCCGGCGAGTCAACGGATGTTGCCGTCATTGTAACCGTACCGGATCTTGCCGATCCCGGCGAATATCACGGCCGGATCGCCTGCACAGGCACAGTGCAAACGTCGATCGTCGTGATGTATGAGGTGGCGGGCGCTCAAACCTGACGGGTTACGAGATAGTCCATGAAATGGCCCAGAAACGCGCGCGGCACTTCTTCGGTGGCTGCAAAAACCTGCGCAAACTCCTGACGGGCCGAGGCCAGCAAGTCATTGGCCGCGTCCTGTGCATATCTGATGCAGCCATAGTGATCCATGCGATCCAGAACCCAGCTGACATCCTGCGTCGAGCGGCTGTCGCGCGGGTTTGACAACATCTCCGACAGGCGCGCTTTTTCGGGCTCGTCCGCCTGCAAGCTAAGCCGCCCCAGCATCAGCGTGCGTTTGCCTTCGTAGATGTCCCCGCCGATCTCTTTGCCATATTTGTCCTGCGAGCCCACGAGGTTCAGAACATCATCCTGTATCTGAAACGCGGCGCCCAGAAAAAACCCAAACGCGTTGAAATCGTCCAGGTTCAACACCCCGGACGCGACATCATGCGGTCGGGCAATCAGCGCCCCGATGCGCATGGGGTGAATGAAGCTGTACCAGCAGGTCTTTTTCAGACACATCGTCAGATAATCCGATGCATCCACGTTCAGCCGGTTGTCCCGTATCCAGCCAAGCTCCAGCGCCTGACCTTCAATGGACTGCTGCAAAAGGTGATCAAACTCGTCCACCACGCGTATACCCGTGTCAGGGCCCAGCGGCCCAAGGTTCTGGCGCAACAGGCGCAGGGCCAGCGATTGCATCCCGTCACCGGTATTGATCGCCAAAGGGACCCCAAGACGCTTATGCATACATTCGCGCCCGCGCCTGAAATCGCTTTGATCCTCGATATCGTCATGGATCAGAAACGCGTTATGCAGCAGTTCAAGAACGGCGGCTGACACTCGCGCGGTCTCGCTGTCACCACCGAAAGCCTCGCAGGTGGCCAGCAACAGCGCGGGCCGCAACCCCTTGCCCGAGGTTTCGATGTAATCCCGCATCGGCCCGTACAGATAAGCCTGCGGCTCGCCTGTCGGCAGCAGCTGCAAAAGCGTCTCACGGGCCCGATCCCCGTATGAGGTCAGCGTTTTCAGAAAATCCTGCTGTGCCGCAGGATCCAGATGTGCTGTGCCAGTGGCCACAGGGTCATCCCTTCTGGGTGATGATCACACGGGTTTTGGTCTCGTTCCTGCCCGTTTCGGCAAGGTTGGGTCCGGTTGCGGAAAAAGGTGAATCCGTCAGCGGCAAGGCTTTGGACAACACCCCCGTCTGGCCGCTGTCCCGTCCCAGATCAAAGGCAACATCCTCTGCAATCTCCTCTCCCGGGATCGGAAGATCAGCGGTCGGCTCGTAGGCCGCCATCAGGTCAAACAGCTCTTTCGGAGGGCAGATCATGCGCAACGCGTCCGCAATCGCAGGGTCTTCGGTAATCCCGCCGGGTTTTGAATACTCAGCCGCTGGTTCCCCAATGACGGCAAGCGGCCCTTCACCGCCACGCTCAACACCCACGGAATCCTGTCCCATCCTCAGCGCGGCTTCGACTGCAACCGCAAACCGGTTGTCCCAGGGCAGGCCGGCCTGATAGCGGGCAAAATCATAGGCGCGCAGCGGTTTCAGGATATCCGGCTCGTGCAGGTCCCAGATCTGGCAGGGCTCAGCTTTTGATCCGCCGCGTTGCAGGATGGCATTGACCGCCCGGCGCGCCGCTTCGTTCGCCCCTTCCATGGTGGCAAGATCGGTGTAGGTGCGCACATAATCTGATGCCAGCATGAAGTTCGGGATCAACGTGGCCGCCTCAGGGCGCAACCGCCAGCTGTTGATGCGATTGACCAAAAGCGGCTCCACATTGGTTTGGCGCTTGGGGTCGTTGGGATCCTGCACAATATCCGGATCAAGGAACCAGTAATGCATGTCCTCGTCGCGCAGGACGGTCTGGCCATCCACGTTGACGCTCCGCTTGAGTTGTTCCCAAACCTCGTGCGCAATCTCCTCACGGCTGCAATCACGCGCGGTTTTTCCATTCAGGCCCGGCTTGTCCCATTCCGAGATATCTATTGAAAGCAAACCCTTGGTCTTGCCTTCTGCCCAGTTTTCAAAGTTGATGGCCGACCAGAACTGTTTTTGTGAAACAGCGGTCAAGGCCCAGGGGCTGTCAATGAAAATGACATGGCCGTGCGTCAGTTCAACATCCTTGGTCAGGTAGAACTGAATTCCGTTCATCCATTGCACGTCTTCGGCCAGCAGGGGCAGCTTGGCCAGAGACGGGTCAATTGCCGTCATCGCAGGGGTGATCAGCGGCGCGATCCGTTCGATCGGCATCGCACTGATGAACCAATCCCCGGTGACCTGCTTTTCCTCGCCATCCTGTTCAACCGTCGCGCTGACGATGCGGCCATCCTGGCAGTCGATGCCCGTAACCTTTGAGTTGAACTTGTACACGACCCCCTTGCTTTTGAGGTAATCCAGCCACGGCTGTATCCAGACAAGGTTAGTGGGGCCGTTCAACAGCCGGTTGCCATGCGGCTCGGGCGTCGCGATACCCAGCTGAAGCTGAACCGCAATGTCGCCCACGGTCTTTGTACTGGCAGTTGTCGCCTTCGCGGCCACCAGCGAACGGGTCAGGCCAATGGCCAGAAACTTCTGATACGCTTCCGAGCGTTGTTCGGCACCGATGAAATCCCACCACCCGATGCGCTCATATTCATCGAACCGGCGTTCCTTGCAAGATGTCGCGATGCGCCACATGCAGGCGATGAAATGTTCGACATCCTCATAGGCGATCTGGTCCCGGGGCGAGAGCGTGAATGCAACCGTCTTGAGCACGTCGGCCACGTCTTTCAGCGTGCGGGGAAACCTTTCGGGAACAATGATGCCTGGGTCGTCGAACTGGCTGACCAGAACCTGAGTGGTGGACACCAGATTATCGTAACAGGTGCCTTTGCCGTAATAGGGCGTGCGCGCCATCGTATCGGTGATATGGCGGTAGAAATTCGGAAAGAACCGGAACCCATGCTCGCCGGGCAGCCAGGGGCGTTTCACACCGGGAGGATAACTGGCACCGTCCATCTCGGCCCATTGTTCAAGCGCCTTGATGTGTTTCGCCTTAGACCCGTGATCGCCTTCGCCCTTCATCACGGGGATGCTGCGTGCCTTACCGCCGGGGATCAGCTGGCGCTCGTGAATCTCGACCTCGTACCCGCGCTCGATCAGCTCATGCGCGGCGCTCATTCCGGCCACGCCACCGCCCAGTATGACAACCTTTTCAGCCATCGGATGTTCCTTTCGCGGAATAGACGTCAAAGCGCAGGGTGATATCGGACAGGCTGGCTTCGCCGATGCCGAACCCCTGCAACCTGTTCATCCAGGCATAATTCGGGTTTGACGTCAGGTATCGCGGTGCCAGCCGGACCGGGGCCGAGGCGGGCAGAGTGCCCTTCGCCAGCCCGGCATACCCATCCGGGCCAAAATCACACACGCCGGTATCTTCAAACAGGATCGGCGCACCCCCTTCAACGGGTTGGATAAGCGCTCGGGCGTGCAAAAGCCCAACTCCGTCGGATCGCACGCGCATCCAGTCGCCCCCCAGCGGATCGATCGTCCCCTTCAGATGAGGTCCTTCAACCGTTCCGCCCTCTTTGATCCCGAAATGCAGCCAGATGCCGTCCGGTGTTTCACCTGACGGATAGAACTCGTCGGTGAACGGCACCACAAACCTGCCAACGTGTTCAAGCGCGGGCATTTGCGTGACAGGCTTTGCCGGGCTTGGCGGCGCAGGCTCGGGGGCCTTTCCGGGGCCGGGATCATATTCGCGACCACCGGTCGTCAGCACCGGTCGCCAGGTCAATGTCTTTTCCTGGGTCACAGATGGCAGCATGGCTGCAAACTGCTGAAACCCCGTCATCGGGTCGCATTGCAAGGGCCAGCCGCGAATGGCGCGTTCGGGGCCGCCATCTTCGGAACAGATCACGCGGACCACGTCATGCGAAGACACAGCGGGTCCGGCTTCGATCAGCACCCGATTAAGCCCATTTTCGTTGATCAGCTCCGACCAACGCAATGTCACGCCCCGGTCTGTAAACTCCCCCATGACCAGATCTCCGGTCAGCACGTAATGGTGCAGATCGCCTGTGCTTCCTTGATCCTCAGGTGGAACTTCTGCTGCACGCGGAAGATGTGCTCACCGTCAGACGAGGTTTGCAGATACTTCACCGCGATATCCGAAGGCACGACAATCTCGACCGGCGCACCTTGCAGCGATACAAGTGCTGCCTTGTTTGCGGGCAGGGTGCCCGATCGCAGCAGCGGGCCGTCAAGGAACGGAAGAATACTGTCACGCGGCAGCACCATCGAGTTTTCGATCGGCGTGGTCACGGCCTGAAACAGCCCATTGCCCATCACGCAGGCAAAAGGCCCAAGGTATCCATGCGCTTCCAGCTTGTTGATGCCCGCGACCACGGCCTCGAAAACCTCGGGGCCGGAACAGGGTTTTTTCTTCCCGTTGATCGATATGGATTGACCTTCGCCAGCCTCCAGCAGCCCCGGGTATTTGCCGCCACCGCTGACGGTATAGATCGGCGGTAGATCCGCAGGTGCGCCACCGGCATGTTTGGGCGCTTCGCTGCTGCCTGGCTGGCCGTTGAAAACGATGTCATCCTCGACCTTGGCCACGACGGCGGCGGCCCGGCGGAACATGATCATGGCCGCGGCCAGTTCCGGATCAGCCACCTGCGCGCCTTTCAGGTAGACGTTGACGGAAACCGTCGTCAGCCGCAGGGTGTCATAATCATTCACTTCCAGACGCTTGGCCGCGCCTGATGCGTTGTCGACCAGACCCAGCTTGTTCAGGGGAATAGATTGCGTGTCCGCCGGCAGCGGCCCATAAAGCGGCAGAAAACTCGCAGCCACCCGCGCACGCAGCGCTTCATCATGGACGGCCTTGTTAACGGCATTCCACTGTTCGGTGTTCCAATCCAATGCGTCGGTCATTGTAAATCCCTCTTGGTGATGCTGCCCTGTTTGGCCGGGCAGTCCGTCTCGTTCATTCGGCTTTCGTCAAACTGTCCAGAAGTGCCTCGGCGCGTTGTTCCTGAACAACGGCACCACATTCGCGGGCAAGCGCCAATGCCAGTTCACCCTCGGCAATCGCGCTATCCCGATCACCCTTGGCAGCAAAGGCTTTGGCCCGCACGCGGTGATATTCCGGTTTGTTCAGCGTTTCTCCTCGTTCCCAACCGGGGGTACACACGGTTTCAAGCCGGTCCAGGGCCTGATCAATATCCCCGTGATCGATCATCAACTCAGACAGAACAATCTGATTCTGCGGAAAAGTAAAGTTTCCACCAGACTTTGAGATCAGGTTCATGCAGGCCTCGATATGGGCCGGGACGCCCTCGATGTCACCTTTTCCCGCCTGCGCAAGACCCATGTAGATATCCTGCATGGCGTGAAGATACAGGAACCCTTCCTCATCGGCGATCTTGCGCGCTTCTTTCATAGTGACGTCCAGCCGGTCCCATTCGCCCGCGTAGGGCAGGAACATGCTGCACGCGCCCATGACATAGACAAGATTGGGTGCGTGGTTCAGTGCCCGGCTGACGTCGATGGCTTTCAGACGTGCGGCCTCCGCCTCATCAAACTTGCCCTGCTGCCACAGAAGGCACCCCTGAATGGCCAGCAACGACGCCGTGGTCGAGGACTGGGTCATCGGCATCATGGCCATGTCCAGCTCAGGCGTGATCAGCGCAAAGGCACGGTCAAGCTGCTGCTCGCAATCCGCGAACTCCCCGCGGAAGTAATGCGTGAAACTCAGCGCGCGGGCTGCCAGCACGTTGGCGACAGGATCGCCACTCATACCGGCCATCGCGTCCAGAGCCTGTCCCATCTCCATTGCCCGGTTCATCTGGCCTGCCACAAAGAAATTGGTCCAGCGGCAGAAGGTGGCCGCGAAAAGGGTTTCGCCATCGCCCAATGCATGGGCAAGCTCCATCGCGCGGGCGGCTGTCTCTCCGACCTGATCGGAGGACCATCCATAGATCGCCATGTAAGCCGGAAGGATATTCATCTGCACCCGAAGCTCGAACCCGTCACGCTCGGCATTGGCGGGCATCGTTCCGATATTGCGCAGTGCCGCGCGAAATGCCGAGATTGCAGGCAGGTTCGCCAACCGCGTCAGGGCTTGTTCGCCTGCCGTAAACCAGTTGGACACCGCCTCATCCTTCAACCCGCCATGGTCGCAGTGATGCGCCACGGTATCGGGGGCAGGGTTTCCGAATGCGTTATGTCCGGCCAGCAAGGCCCGTGCGATTTTAAGATGAACCTTCTGCCGGTCTTCGCGCAGCAGCGAGTTATAGGCCGTATCCTGAACCAGCGCGTGGTTGAACGTGTAGGTGGCCGTTCCGGCTTCGCCCGTGATCAGCACAACGCCAGCCGCCATCAGCTGCATCAGCGCGCTTTCCACATCCATGTCTTCCTGCGCCACCGCCTGGATCATCGCCGAGGTGAAACTGCGCCCGATAACAGACCCAAGCTGCGCAATGGGCTTGGCGTTTTCCATCCGGTCAAGACGCGACATCAACGAATCCTGAAGGGTTGCGGGGATACTCAGGGCATCCAGAACCTCGGCGTTGATCGGCGCATCTTGCGGCAGCTGGTCCAGAACCGCCTTGGTCATCTCTTCGATGTAAAGCGGCACGCCATCGGCCTTCTCGACAATCTGCCTGATCAGGATGACCGGCAAACTGTATGGCTCGGCCACGCGCCGGACCAGTTCCGAGGCTTCACTGCTGGCCAAAGGCGTCAGATCGATGCGCGCCGCGCGGCCCTCGTAATGCTCAGGCGGCTCGTATTCAGGGCGATGCGACAGGACCACCAGTATCGGGAACCCGTCCAGACCTGATGCCAGCGCCTCCAGCACGTCCAGCGTGGTTGCGTCAGCCCAGTGCACGTCTTCCACCACCAGCAGCAAGGTGCCGCGCCTGTCACACAGGCTGCCAAGGCTGCGCAACAACACGTCCAGCGATTTGCGGGCCTTCTTCAGGGGGTCTGGATCCGGCTCTGCCCCCGTTTCGACCCCGGCCATATCGAGAAGAACAGGCAAATCCGCGTCGCTCAGACGAGAGGCGGCCTGAACAAAATCGGAAATCGCGCCCCGGATGCTGTCATCGGACTTGTCGCCTGAAACACGCCTCAACTCTCCCACGATCGGGTGAAGCGGAAGGCTGGCCAGATGCGGAATGCACTGCAAGGTAAAGGGTTTGACGCCAATTGTTTCAGACAGGGACTTGATCAGCCGCGATTTGCCAATGCCTGCGGCGCCACCGACAAACGCAAACCTGCCGGAGCCCGCCTGTGCATCTTTCCAAAGCTGGGTCAGGACCGAAAGATCGTCGCCCCGGGCGACAAGATCAACGGCTGACTGTCCGACACGCGCATCGAACCGGCTGGTCGCGACGCTTTCGGAAATGGCGCGATAGACGGTGCGCTGATTGTCAAACCCTTTCAGGTTCTGGCTGCCACGGGGCTCGAATTCGAATGCGCCTTGTGTCAATCGCCACGTCTCTGCGGAAACGATCACCTCACCCGGCTCGGCCAGACCTTGCAGGCGGGATGCAAGGTTCGCGGTTTCACCGACCAGAAAGTCCTGCGACCCAAGACTTGTCGACGAAACCACCCCTACAACAACCATACCGGTGGCAATTCCCGCGCGCAGATCCAGTTTTTCGCCAAACCTGTTTTCAAGGTTTTGTACGGCTTCGATGGTCTCCAGCACGGCGCGAACGGCGCGCTCGGCATCGTCCTCCATGGCTTTGGGATATCCGAAATAGACCATGATCCCGTCGCCCTGCCTGTAGGCCAGATGACAGCCATGCTGTTTCAGGGTGCCGATCGCCGTATCCAGATACAGATTCATGATCTGCATCAGGTCTTCCGGGTCATACCGCTGGGCCAGATGCGTGGACCCTACGAGATCGCAGAAAACCAGCGTAAGCTGCCGCCGTTCGGCTTCCGACCTAAGCTCCTGCCGGGTCGAAGCTTCCTCAGATTTCAGACGCGCCTGCGCCTTGCGAAACCGCTTTCTTTCACCAACCGTCAGCCCCAGATCGCGCAGTTCGGGATCTGTCAGCTCGTCCAGAATATCATCATCCACGCCTTCCTGCCGAAACAGCGTGGCATGGTTTTCCAGATCAGCCAGTTGAAGAACTTTTGAGATACGCGGCGATGCCTCAAGGACCCCCGTCATCGTTCTGCGCCCCCGCCCATTTTCCTTCCCCCCTTACTCCCCTCAAAACATATTGTATTTGTATAAGCAAAAATAGAGAGGAATTTACGTTCTATCCACATGACGCAGGGACACCATTATTAACTTGTTATCTGCTGTGACAGATGTCGTTTCGAATTTCCACTCCACTTTGAATTTTTCTTGTCAAATCATTGGCTTTCGGTTTCATATTGATTTTTCACGCGCAAATCTGGGCCGGGCCTGCTGCCTTGCCGCACGGAATGGGAATGGGTGTTTTTCCCTAGGCTCTAGGGCCTCATGCGATTTCATTGAAGTTGTGGAAATGCGAAAATCACACCCTGCCAATTTTTGGCGCCACCGCGCGCCTTAAACGCTTCCCTAGCGTCAATAGACGCGTCGCGCGCGGCACAAGCATCTGCTTTGGCGCGGGAAACGTGACCCGGCAGGATACCGGCTCCACCAATGGGCAGAACCGGTTTCTTCTTCAGACGGTTGCGCCTTTCAGGCGGATGGCAGTGCCAAGGCTGCCCGCGCAAAGCCCGACCAGAACCGAGATACCAAGTTCCAGCGCTTCCACATGGGCAAACTGAAAGCCCGCAAAAACCAGCGTTTCCAGAATGCCGACAACGGCCCCCAGTGCCGCGCCCAACCACAGCTTGCGGGTCATCATTCCAAGCGCCAGTCCCAGTATGCCGGGCAGGCCCAGGACATTGGCACCGATTGTTCCAAGTAAGTCTAACATGTCTGCCCCCACCCTAATTCGAGCTGTTGTTCAGAAACGCGCGGATGTCGCTGCCCGAGGCGGATGCATGTTCCTGAAGAACCACGCCCTCCACGGCCTCGCTTATCTTCTGGTATTGTTCCAGATAGTTCGCGGGCAGATTATGCGCGATGCCCTGATGGCAGTCGATGCATGTCATGCCGGTGTCGATGGCGCGCTGGTGTTCCGACGCGGCGCGGGTTTCCTGAATGGTAAAGTCCATGTAGTCAAAGTTGTGACAGTTGCGGCATTCACGGCTGTCAGATTCCTTCATCTTCTTCCAAACGGCCGAAGCCATGCTCAGGCGATGCGCCTCGTACTGCTCGGGTGTGCTGATGGTTCCAGCCAACTCATGATAGACGTCTTTGACGGCCATGATCTTGGCTTTGATCTTGTGGCTCCATTCATCCGGCACGTGGCAGTCGGAACAGATCGCGCGAACGCCGGAATGGTTGTTGTAATGGACCGTTTCGCGATACTCGCCCAGGTTGGTTTCCATTGTGTGGCACGAGGTACAGAATTCTTCGGTATTCGTCAGCTCAAGGGTCCAGTGAAATCCACCCCAGAACAGGATACCGGCCAGAAATCCGGCCAGGACAAGAAAGCCTGAACTGAACAGCACCGTCGGCGTCCAGATCGCATTCCAGAGGCGACCAAGCAAGCCGCGGTTTTCAGGAGAGTCGGCCATATCGGTGCTCCTTTCAGTCTTGCGTTGGATCAATTGCCGGCGGAGGGCTGGAACACGTTGTCGACCAGCGGCGGGGCGTCGGCCTGCGGTACGTGGCACTGGTTGCAGAAATACCGGGTTCCGGCGATCCGATCCAGTTCGCGGCCTTCACGGTCCAGGTAATGAGTCATCGACAGCGTCGGCGCGTTGCGGTCACCGGCTTTGGTCCAGTCATGGCAGGACAGGCACTGGTTGGTACGGATGTCGATCTGGTACTGTTCGACCGAATGCGGGATGACTGGCGGCTGCTGACGGTAATTGCGCTGCTGGCGCCCTTCGACATTGCGGTGGATCTGGTCCAGCGGCACCGGCTCATCCACGTCCGCACCGCGCAGGGATTCAACCTGAGCAGATTGCGCGAGGGCCCATCCGCTCAGCAATAATACGGGTAGAAGGGCAATTCCGCCTGTAACGATTGATTTTTTCATCTTGGCACTCCCCTAGATAGGTCTGGCGGCGCGCGGCTCGGGCGCGGCAACTGGATCGGAAGGTTGGACGACATGGTCGTCGAACCGGTGAGTAAAGGTAAAGACGTCGACCGCGCAGACATCGATGCAGCGGCCACAATTCGTGCAGTCGGGTGACAGGATCAGCGGGGTACTTCCCGGTTTGCCCTTCAGCGCGGGCGAGATCACCTGATTTTCCGGGCAGACCGCATAACAATCCATGCAGTCATCGCAGGCGGCGCGGTTTGCGGCGCTGATCCGCAGCAGGCTTTTTGCTCCGATCAGGCCATAGAACGCGCCCACCGGGCACAGGTGTCCGCACCATCCGTGGCGCGAGACAAAAACGTCAAAGACAAAGATGGCTGCGATCAGGGCCCAGACAAAGCCCATTCCAAAGACCAGCCCGCGATGCAGCATGGTGATCGGGTTGATCAACTCCCACGCGATCATTCCGCTCAGACCCGAAACAAGCAGGACGGTTGCCAGAATCCACAGGCGCGTCCCGCGCTTGGGTTGCCAGCCTTTCGGCAGGTCCAGCTTGCGGTGCAACCAATTGGCCGCGTCCGTCACCGGATTGATCGGGCAGACCCAGGAACAATAGACACGGCCACCAATCAGCGCGTAGACCACCAGAACGATCAGCCCACCGATCAGCGCGGTCACCTCGGGCCAGTGGCCCGCAACCATGCTCTGCAACAGGATGAACGGATCGGTCAAAGGCAGCACGCCCAGCGTCAGCGACCCGGCCAGCGTGCCCTGAACGACCCAGATGCCGAACCATGGGCCCAGCAGAAACAGAACCAGAAAGAACAGCTGGCTTGCACGGCGCAGCAGCAGATAGCGATGCGCGCCGATCCAGCCCTTGCTGGCGATGGCCTCGTGACCTGTGGGCATATCTGTGCGGGCGCTCATTGTCCCACCCCCGGCAGATCATATCCCGGTGCAAATCCGCCGGGCGTGGCCAGATTGTCCGTGCCCGGTCCGGGCAAACGGTCCGGCAGGTCGATGATCCCCTCGACCACCGGCGCGCCTTTCGCGGCCTTTTCTTCCCAACCCTTGCGGTAATGCTCTGCCGAACTGCCCCGCGCCAGCCGGGCAGGCAGCACCTTGATGGCGGCCTCGGGCAGAACACAGCTTTTCTCGCACATGCCGCAGCCGGTGCAGCGGTCGGCGTGGACGGTCGGGATGAACATCGCGTGATGACCCGACCGCGTGTTGTGCGTGGTGTCCAGCGTGATCGCCTCGTCGATGACGGGGCAGACGCGGTAACAGACATCGCAGCGCAACCCGAGGAAGTTCAGGCAGTTCTCCTGATCGACCAGAACCGCGACCCCCATCTTCGCATCGTCGATATTGTCCAACGCCGGGTCCAGTGCCCCGGTCGGACAAGCGGTGACACATGGGATGTCGTCGCACATCTCACAGGGAATATCCCGCGCGGTGAAAAAGGGTGTTCCCGTCGCCACCGCGTCCGAGCCCAACTCGGCCAGTTTCAACGTATCATATGGGCAATCCCGCACGCATAAGCCGCAGCGGATACAGGCTGACAGGAACTCCTTTTCCGACAGCGCGCCGGGCGGGCGCAAAGCCTCGGCCGGCAGGGCGTGGGCGTCGCGGGCCAGATAGGCCAGCACCGTCCCGGCGACCACGCAGCCGCCCGCCGCCCGCGCCGAATCCTGCAGGAACCGGCGCCGCTGCGGCGAAAGGGGTTTGTCGGCAAAAGACATGAGGATTTACCCGTACGATCCTTGTTGCCTATGCGCGCTCGACCTTGCAGGCGCATTTCTTGAAGTCGGTCTCTTTCGACAGCGGGCAGGTCGCGTCCAGCGTCAGCTTGTTGGTCAACTGGCCTTCGTCGAACCACGGCATGAACACCAGACCGCGCGGCACCTTGTTGCGCCCACGGGTCTCGACCCGGCTGGTGACCTCGCCTCGACGGGTAGACAGAACAATCTCCTGACCCCGGCGCAGATCCCGGTCCTTGGCGTCCTGCGGATGCATGTAAACCACAGCCGCCGGGTAGGCGCGGTGCAGCTCTGGGACACGGCGCGTCATCGACCCCGAATGCCAGTGTTCCAGCACACGACCGGTGCACAGCCACAGATCATATTCCGCATCCGGTTCCTCGGCCGCAGGCTCGTAGGGCGCAAAGATGATGCTCGCCTTGCCATCCTTCTTGCCATAGAACTTCACGCCCGCGCCTTCGGGCACATAAGGGTCATAGCCTTCGCGGAAACGATACAGCGTTTCCTTGCCATCCACGACCGGCCAGCGCAGGCCACGGGCTTGGTGATAGGTTTCAAACGGTGCCAGATCGTGCGCGTGGCCGCGTCCGAAATTGGCATATTCCTCGAACAGACCCTTCTGAACGTAGAACCCGAAATGCTCGGATTCGTCGTTGTCAAAGCCCTCGGCAGTTTCCGACAGCGGGAACTTGTCGACGCTGCCATTGGCAAACAGAACCTCGTACATGGTCTTGCCGCGATGTTCCGGCATGGTGGCCAGCAACTCTTCGCCCCAGACCTCTTCAACGGTGAAACGTTTCGAGAATTCCATCACCTGCCACACGTCCGACTTGGCCTCGCCCGGTGCCTTGACCTGCTGCCGCCAGAACTGTGTACGGCGCTCGGCGTTACCATAGGCGCCTTCCTTCTCGACCCACATGGCGGTGGGCAGGATCAGGTCGGCGGACACGGCCGTGACGGTCGGGTAGGGGTCTGAAACGGTGATAAAGTTCTCGGGGTTGCGATACCCGGGATAACCTTCTTCGTTGATATTCGGTGCCGCCTGCATGTTGTTGTTGCACTGCACCCAATAGGCGTTCAGATCGCCATCCTTCAGCTTGCGGTGCTGCAGTACGGCGTGAAAGCCGGGCTTGGCCGGAATGGTACCCGCAGGCACATTCCAGGCGGTTTCGCAAATCTTGCGGTGCTCGTCATTCATGACAACCATGTCGGCAGGCAGACGGTGGGCAAAGGTGCCAACCTCACGCGCGGTTCCGCAGGCCGACGGCTGACCGGTTAGCGAGAAGGGCGAGTTTCCGGGCTCGGAAATCTTGCCCACCAGCAGGTGCACGTTATACATCAACGAGTTCACCCACGACCCGCGGGTATGCTGGTTGAACCCCATGGTCCATAGGCTCATGACCTTGCGGTTCGGGTCGGCATATTGCTGGGCCAGACGCTCCAACTTGTCCGCCGGAACACCGGACAACTCCGAAGTGTATTCCAGCGTGTATGCCGATACCGCCTCGGCATATTCCTCAAAGCTGATCGGCTCCATCTTGCCGACATTGGGGTTCGCGGCCTCTTGTTGCAGCGGATGATTGTCGCGCAGGCCATAACCGATATCGGTGGCGGTCTTGGTAATGTTGACGTGGTTCTTGACGAACTCTTCGTTCACCGCGCCATTCTGGATGATGTAATTGGCGATATAGTTCAGGATCGCCAGATCGGTCTGAGGGTTGAACACCATGCCATTGTCGGCCAGCTCGAACGAGCGGTGCTCGAAGGTCGACAGAACATGCACTTCGCATCCCGGCTTGGTCAGGCGCGTATCGGTCAGGCGCGACCACAGGATCGGGTGCATCTCGGCCATGTTCGACCCCCACAGAACAAACGTATCCGCGTGCTCAAGGTCGTCATAGCAGCCCATCGGCTCGTCGATGCCGAAGGTACGGATAAAGCCGACCACGGCCGACGCCATGCAGTGACGCGCGTTGGGGTCGATGTTGTTCGACCGGAACCCGGCCTTCATCATCTTGGCCGCCGCATAACCTTCCCAGACGGTCCACTGACCGGAACCGAACATGCCCACGCTGGTCGGGCCTTTCTTGGCCAGCGCCTCTTTCCACTTGGCCGCCATGACGTCAAAGGCTTCGTCCCAGCTGACCGGCTCAAACTCGCCGTTCTTGTCATATTCGCCGTTGGTTTTGCGCAAAAGCGGCGTGGTCAGGCGGTCCTTGCCATACATGATTTTGGACAGGAAATAGCCCTTGATACAGTTCAGACCCCGGTTGACCGGCGCATCTGGGTCGCCTTGCGTGGCGACTACGCGGCCATCCTTGGTGCCCACCAGAACCGAACAGCCTGTGCCGCAGAACCGGCAGGCGGCCTTGTCCCAGCGGATATCAGGCGCAGCGGCCTGAGCGCTGGCCGAACCAGCGGCCAGTGGGATGCCGGCAGCCGAGGCCGTGGCAGCCGCTGCGGACGCTTTCAGGAATGTACGACGGGATTCAGAGATGGTCATTGCATGGGCCTCCTGCTGGACGGTTGGCTTGGAGCATCAGGACGCGGAGCAACCTCCGCGGGATCTTCGAAATGGTGATAGGTCAGCGATAGCGAGATCACGCCGGGGATCTGGTGCAGATCCATGATGGTTTCCGAGGCCAGCCGGTCGGCTGTATCCTCGACAACCACGACGAACCGGCCATCCCCGGCCTCGGCATGAAGCTCGACGCCATCGGTGCCGGTCATCGCCGCGCGCGCGGCGTCGGTGTGATCGGGGGCGATGTGGACAAGACAGCCACAGATATTCATTGGGTCACCTCCGGGTGCAAAGGGGCGGGGCGGTGCATCGTGATGGCCCCGGCGGGGCAGGCGGCAGAACATGTGCCGCATCCGATGCAGGTTTCGGTTTCAAGCGCCGGTTCAGCCCGCCCGCCCAGTTGCAGGCGAAAGCGGATGGCTTCCTGTTCGCAAGTGTCCTGGCACAGGCGGCAGCTCACCCCGTTCATCGACAGGCAGCTTGCAGCCTCGATCCGTGCGCGCCACGGCCACTCTGCCACACGCTCGGGTAACAGCGCCGGGGTCGGACAAACCTCGGCACATGCACCGCATAAGGTGCAGCCGCCTGCAGAAAGACCCAGAACCGGAAAGCCGCTGTTGTCGAATGTGATGATGTCTTCCGGGCAGGCCCCGGCGCAGTCTTCGCAGCCGGTGCACAGATCGGCAAATCCTGTCACGCCCGCACCCGGCGGTCGGATCGCATCAGGATCCTCCCGTAGGATACGTGCGCTCAGAAATGCGCGTCTGCTGGTCAACTGGCTCATGGCTGGCGACTCGAGTGTGGATAGATTGGTTCGCGCCTATACTTCCTAGCGGCCTGAAGCGTCGCACGAATTGACTTATATCATATCTTTGCTGATTTTGTTGATCGGTTTTCGGTTTGTGGTCCTTCTCTATACGTTCAACTCGACCCGAGCCTGCGGGAAATGGCGCGCTATTTCAGTGGCTTGGCTGCCAGATGCCGCGCAAATTGCTGTGGACAGGCCATCTGCCACCACCGCGTCAGGGGCAGAAACCGAAACCGTTCTGTCCCGGTTTGCAGGCCCGTCCAGGGTGATGATGTGACCGAAACCTCGTCCCAGCCGCGTCCCCAGCGACGATGATGTTGCGACCGCGCGGTCACGCAGCGCGACCCGCTTCAGAACCCGCTGATCCGGCGCGGCCAACCCGACTTTCCACGGGGCGCCGTCGCCTCGTGTACCCATGGCGGCAACCTCTCCCATATCGACCAGAACATCACGCAAGCCAAAACCCCGCAGCAGCGCGGCGATCCGATCCGTGATGGCCCCTTGGGCGATACCGTTCAGCGTCAGGGCCGACTGGCCCGGCACCGGCAGCCGCACCGACGCAGCATCGAAAGACACCCGTTCCCAACCCACAGCAGCGCGGGCGGCAGCCAGATCTCCGGGGCCTGCCCCTGTTGCCAAAGCATACCACAGGGGCTGAATGCTGGGATCGAAAGCGCCGCCGGAGGCCTGATGCAGCGCACTGCTCAGGCTCAGCACATTCAACAGCTCAGGCGCGGGTGCGGTCAAAACACCGTCGCGGTTCAGGCGGCTCAGCTGTGACTGCGGACGGTACAGGCTGAAGATATCCTCCAGCCGGGTCACCTCACCCTCGACGGCGGCAATGATCGGTGCGGCCTCGACATCCGCCAGCCCAACCAGCCGCAGGCTGGCCGCAGCCCCAAGGGCTGTGCCGCGCCAATGCGCGTCCGAAGCCATGGCCGGGGTGGCCGCACAGGCAGCTGAAATGATCAGAAAACGGCGACGGGACAGGGCGGTCATACGGGGGTCTCCAATGTCAGATCAAGATCGACAGGGCCAAGCACTTCGGCGTCGGGAATGTCGGGCAGGCGCATCGCGGTCCCGCCATAGGTCTCCGCGAAAACCTGCGCATCGGCAGGATCAGCAAAGGGCACCACTTCGCGCGCCCCCATGCCACCTGCCACATCGGCACCAACGACAAAAGTCGCACCATCCGCAGCGATCCAGTTCGAAATCCCTGGCTGCCGCCAGCTTGGCGCGACACCCATATCGCTGACATATATGGCAGTGATATCCGCATCGCGCTCGGGGCTTTTCAGATAGGCCACCATGTCCCGCACCTGCGCGAAAAACAGCGGGGCCGGATAGCCTTCCAGATGAACCTGCCCCTTGGGGCCGCCATGCTCGGTGACATTCATCTGACAGAAATAGCTCAGCGCATCGGGTGTCAGATCGACCGGGTCAGGGGCCTCTGCCAGCTCTTCCTTGCAGGCCGCCAGTGCAAGCAATGCGATCAGGGCAAGATGCCTCATGGCTCGACCCTCCGGAAAGCCAGCCGGGCGAGGGCAAAGCCCAGCACCGGCCAGATCAGCAGCGACGCGGGTGCGGCCCAGACCGGCAGCGCCTGTGCGGCCCCGGTCATGCCCGAGGCCATGGCAACGCCTTCCGTCGCGGCGATGTTCCACAAACGGAACGCGTCGGCCGGGTTGGCCACCATCACCCATGGAAAGACGGATTGGGTGAATGCGCCGCCCTTGTCCATGACGACGGCCCCCAACAGGCCCAGATCATAAAGGACGACAAAAACCAGCCAAAGCCCGGCCGACAGACCCGCTGCCGCCGTGGCGCCCCTCGCCAAAGCGGACAGCAGGTATCCAAGCGCCAGAAACACGGCGCCCAGCAGGATCGAGGTCAGGATAAGTCGCACCAGCGCCATCAGGCTTTCCGGCCCCGCACCACCAAAGAACGCGGCTACCGCGCCTGCGGTGCCAAAACCCACGGTCATGGCAAAGGCCAGCGCGGCCAGATGGGCGCAGAACTTGCCCAACAGGATTTCCCCGCGTCCAGCCGGATAAGACAGCAGCAGCGACAGGCTGCCCCGGTCCACATCGCCCGCGATGGCATCGAAGGAAATCATCAGCGCCAGCAAAGGCGCAAGGTAAACCGACAGCGTGGTCATCGACGCGACCGAAACGGTCAGCATATCAACACCCAATGTGCCGGTGGGCGCGCTGCCCGCAAAGGTCAGCGCCAAGGCGAACAGCACCATGATCAGCGTGGCAACCAGCAGCCAGCGGTTGCGGCGCAGGATCAGCATTTCAGTTCGGGAAATGGCAAGGAAGCGGGTCATGTCCTCTCCTCCTGTGCGTAGTGGCGATAAAGGTCCTCCAGCTTGGGCGGTGTCATTTCCACATCCGCCACCGCATCGCCCAATCCGGCGATCCGGCGCAGGGCCTCCATCTTGTCTTCGGGTGTGCACAGCAGCTCGACCGATGCGCCGTTGATCCGGTTGCCGCCCAGTTCGGCGGCCAGGGCATCCGCATTGGCGCTGGCGCGCACCTTCAGGCGGATCGGCAGACCGGCCAGCGCCGACAGGTTGTTCAGCGTGTCATCGGCCACCATCCGACCCTTGCGCATGATGGCGATCCGGTCGGTGCGCGCCTCAACCTCGGTCAAGGCATGGCTGGCAATCAGCACGGCGGTACCCTGCGCGGCCAATTCGTCAATAATGGCATAGAGGTCCTGCCGCGAGATCGGGTCCAGGCCCGATGTTGGCTCATCCAGCAGCGCCACTTTCGGCTGTCCCAGCAGCACCTGCGCCAGCCCCAGACGCTGCCGCATCCCCTTGGAATAGGCACCGATCCGGCGGTCCAATGCGTCGCTCAGGCCAACGCGCTCCAACAGGCCGGGCACATCGGCTTTTGACCCGGACAGTTTTGCAAACAGCGTCAGCTGCTCGCGTCCGGTCAACGCCGGGTGAAACGAGACCGCCTCGGGCAGATAGGCCGTATCCCGCCGCGCCTGCGCGCTGCCGGGGGTGGCGCCCCCGATCCGAATGGCTCCGTCCCGAATGGGCGTCAGGCCAAGGATGGATTTGATCAGGGTCGACTTTCCCGCGCCGTTATGGCCCAGCAGCGCCACGCGCTGACCGGGGGCAAGGGACAGGGTGATATCGTCAAGAACGCGGGTTTTCCCCCGGTTCTTGCAAACATGGTCAATTGACAGGGCCTTATCCGTCATGAGGCACCTTTTTCATAGCTGGGGGTTCAGGGGCTTGCATCAATGGGTTGCTGTCCATCACACCCCCCGGCAACAACGCCGGGAAGGCCGATTGCGACCAGCGCACCAGCTGCACGGCAGGCGAGCCGAGCAGCAATTTGGCTGCGGGTTGGGTCCACAGCACATGGTCCATACTGTCATTGGGTCGATAGGGGACATCGGCGATGCCGTTGCCATCCACATCATAGGCGGCAAAATCGGACCAGTAATTGCCGCGCCCGTCCTCGGACCACTCGACCCACTTGGTCGAGACATATTTCACCTGCGTCCGGTTTCCGATGAATGAATTGCCAACAATGCGGTTGCGTTCGCTGCCAGCGGTAAAGTGGATACCGATGCCACATCCCTCGAACCAGTTGTCGGTGAATTCGTTCTTGTTCGAGTTATACAGGAAAGTGCATTTTTCCTTGGCACCTTTCACCACATTGCCGGTGATGACGCTCTTGTTGGCATAGTTCAGCATCACGCCATGTTCGCGGTCCCCGATCGAGATATTGTTGGCGACCCGCACATTGGTCGTGAACATCACCGCATAGCCCAGATCGTTGCCGATCGAGACATTGTCGCTGACAACCGAGTCGTCGGCATACATGTAGTGAACGGCAAACCGCAGATCGCGGAACAGGTTGCCGGTAAAGGTGTTCTTCTTGGACGAATTCACAAAGATCCCGTCGCGCCCATAGCGGATGTCATTGCCTTCAACCACCGCACCCGGCGCGTTCCAGACATAGACACCATTGCCGCGCGCGTTCATATGGCGATCCTGTCGCCCTTCAATCCGGTTGCGTCGTACGATGCTGTCCTGCGCACCGTGGATGTCGATGCCGTAAAGATTGCCCAGCAGCACGTTATCCTCGACCACCGGCGCGCGCGCCGTCTTGGTCAGCTGGATGCCGCTGTCGATGCCGTCATGATCCGAGCCTGATCCGATCACCGTCAGCCCGCGCAGGGTCACGCCCGGCCCGGTCACTGTGATCACGCTGCCTTGGCCTTGGCCGTCGATGGTGGCCTGTCCCAGCCCGTCGAGGGTCACGGGCCGGTCCAGAACCAACTGCTCGACGTAAACGCCGGGGCTCAGGCGAAGGGTGTCCCCATCCGCCGCCTGCGCCAGTATCTCGTTTATGGCCCCCGCCCGGTTGGGCACATCCCAATCCGCCGCCCAAAGGGGCGAGCCGAGCAGGAGCGGTATGAGCAGGGGCCAACGCATGTTTATGCGCTCCGCGGCTCAACAAACATCCGGCCGCGCATCTCCATGTGCAGCGCGTGGCAGAACCACTGGCAATAGAACCAGTGCACGCCCGGCCGGTCGGCAATGAACGTGACCGAGGCGGTGGCCTGCGGTGCAACTTCCATCGCGATACCGAAGTTCGACAGACAGAAGCCGTGGGTCACATCGTCCACGTCGTCCAGGTTGGTGACATAGACGGTCACCTCGTCACCCTGTTTGACGGTGAACTTCTCCATGCTGAACACGGGCGCGGTCGAGGTCATGTAGACCCGCACCTTGTTGCCATCCCGGATCGGCTCCTCGGCACCTTCGTCCAGATCGACACCGTCAGCGGCAGCCTGCGCGCGCGCCTCTTCCCACATCGGGTCGTTGCGGTCCCAGACGTTGACCGGGTTCACCTTGGACCGGTGAACAATGATCGAGTCATGCGGCTCGGCAAAGGTCGGGCCGTCATGGACCACCTTCATCTTGTCGCCGGAAATATCGATCAGCTGCTCATTCTCGGGCTTCAGAGGACCCACGTTCAGGAAGCGGTCTTTCGAGAACTTGTTCATCGAAATCAGCCACTTGCCATCGGCTTCGGCAGTTTCACCCATCGAGGTCGAGTTGTGGCCCGGCTGGTAATGCACGTCGACCTTGTCGACGATCGGGTCAACATCGGCACCCGCATAGGCCTCGATCGCCTTGGCGATGTCCCACTTCACCACCTGGCTGTCCAGGAACAGGGTGGTATAGGCGTTGCCCTTGCCGTCGAATGCCGTGTGAAGCGGGCCAAGGCCCAGCTGCGGCTCGGCGACAACAGCGGAACGCGGATCGGCGTTTTCGCTGAACAGCGCATCGACCTTTTCCACATCGATCACGGATACAGTCGGCGACAGCTTGCCGTTGATCATGATGTGTTTCTTGTCGGGTGCCGCATTCACACCGTGTGGCGAGTTCGGGATCGGGATGTACCGGGTCAGGTTTCCACCCGCCTCTTTACGCCCGTCCACGACCTTGACGCCGTTCAGTTCCTGATAGTTCCCGGCCGCTACGGCTTCTTCGATACCTTTGAGGTTGAACACGACCACATGGTCCAGCTCGTTCTCGGTCATCTCGGCCAGGTTCATACCCATTTCCGAGTTATACGAGGTCGAGAAGGCGTATTTGCCCTGATAGTCGCAGTCGGTGTTGTCGAGGTTGCCCGACACCATCACCTGCCATGCAACTTCCATGCTGTCGCCGTCGATGGCGGTAAAGATGTTCACATATTGCGACGGATCATCAAGGATCTGGCCGTCATTGACCAGCGGGGCCTCGTGCTCACCATTGGCAAAGACATAGCCGGTGCGCGGGAATTTCTGCGGACGCAGGCCGTGGATGTCATGCGCGTTCGGGATCTCGATGATCTTGTCGCATTTCATCACGTCACAACGCACACGGGCCACGCGGGTGTTGGCCTTGTCGTTCATGAACAGATAACGGCCATCATAGGTGCCGTCGGTGAACGACATATGCGGGTGGTGCAGGTCGCCGTTGTCATAGGTGACCTTGCCGTTTGCAGCCAGGAATTCCTTGGTTTCAGGCAGCAGGCCTTCGGTCAGAACCTTCAGCGACTCGTTGGTCTGGCCCCAGCCCGTGGCCGAGCAGCGGTTGAACACCGGCACCCGCATCAGCTCGCGCATGGACGGCACGCCCAGAATGCGCAGCTCGCCAGTCTGGCCCGACGACCAGAAGCCGTAATATTCGTCCAGCTCGCCCGGTTCCAGATGCTGCTTGGCGGCAGCGCTGGCCTCTTTCGCGGTCATCAGGGTCGATCCCAGACCGGTCCCGGCGATGACGGCACCGGTGGCAGTGGCCCCCAGCATTCCGCGGCGCGTGATGTTCAGTTTGTTTTCTTGGTCCGACATGGTCGTTCCTCCTTTTTAGGAAACGGTTTTCGGTTTGGCGTTCGGATGGTTCGCCGGTGGTTGCCCGAGGGGGGTCTTAGGTGTGACCGACCCGGTCTTGGCCCGCCGTTTCAGTTGGCGGATAACGACGGGACATTTGTCCTCGGACTGATAGAGCACCTGACAATGCAGGCAGGTGACGCACTCGTTCGGATTGATCTCACCGGTGGGGTGGATCGCCTGAACGGGGCATTCATTGGCGCAGGTCTGACAGGGCGTGCCACAATCGTTGTAGCGGCGCAGCCAGTCGAACATGCGGATACGGGCAGGGATCGCCAGCGCTCCGCCCAGCGGGCAAAGATAGCGGCAATAGAACCGTTCAACGAACAGCCCGATCCCCAGCAGGACCAGCGCAAAGACCACAAACGGCCAGTCGCGCATGAATTTCAGAATGATCGCGGTCTTGAACGGCTCGATCTCGGCATATTGCTCGGCCAGCGGGATCGATACGAAACTCAGGCCAAAAAGACCCAGAAAGATCATGTATTTCGCAGGCCAGAGACGCTCGTTCAGGCCCCAGGGCAAAGTCCATTGCGGCACTTTCAGCGCCCGCGCGATCTTGTTGGTCAGCTCCTGAAGCGCGCCAAACGGGCACAGCCATCCGCAATAGGCCCCACGACCCCAGAACAACAGGGCTGCGGCCACGGCAAACCACTGGATAAAGACCAGCGGATCCAGCAGGAACGCATCCCACGAGAACCCCGTGCGCAAACTGCCCGCCAGCGCCATCAGGTTCACCACGCTCAGCTGTGCATTGGCATACCAGCCGATGAAGAACAGGGTTATCGTCAGGTACCCGATGCGGAACCAGTAGAAGACGCGCGCATTCATCGTGGCGTGGAACTGGAAGAAGAACGTGGCCGTCAGCACCAGCAGCATGACACCAAGCCCGGCGATCTCGACGGTGCGATCCTTCCAGATGCGCTGCCACAGGGCGGCCTTGGCGGCCGCTTCGCCTGTTGCATCATCCACGACCGAAGGCGCGGTGACGGGCAACAGGTACTGTTCCGGCAGTTTGTATCCCAGATCGAAGGTCAGAAAGGTCTTTTCAACCGCCCCGACGGCACGCTGCACCAGCAATTGCAGGCGGAACGGCTCGGCCGGGTCAAACTCGGCATCAGCGGGAATCTTGAAGATATCCAATTCGGTAAAGCTGGGGGCATCTGGCGCGGCAACCTCACCCAGACGGCGCTGCTGCTTGTCAAAGAACCGCACCGAGCTGTCGCCCTGGATCAGTTGAATCCGGTCAAAGATCCCACCCCGGACATAGCCCGAGCCCTTGAAGCTATAGGCCCCGCGCCCCAGAACCAGAATGGCCTGTTCACCTTCGTCCAGCCAGTTGGTCAGGTTCTGGTATTCAGCCTCACCCAGCAGCGACTTGCCGATAGACGGGACCGAAACAAGCGCCATGTGCATGTCGATGAAGGTGTCATCCGGCGCGCCCGGTTCGGGTCGCTTGATCGCGCGCTGATCCCCGGTGGCTTCAAAGGCGGCATTGACCTGCCCGACATCCAGCGTCATCCGCCGGACCGAGCCGTCTCCAGACAATGTGGTCCAGTCGTAAATGGCATCCTGCGCCATATCGACTTCGCGCTTCGGACCTCCAGCCTGCACCGGAGACAATCCGCCCAGCCCCAGCGCGCGGGCCACTTTGATCCCTCCGCGCACAAGGCTGTCATCGATCACCATGATCGTCACGGTCGCACCCGAGATAATGTCTAGGTCATGCCCCTCACCCCCGGTCTCGGCCTCTCGTTTCAGGTCAAGTCCCGCATAGCCTTCGGTCAGTTCCACCATCCGGGAATTGGGAATACCGATCAGCACGATGGGTTCGGAATGCTTGACCAGCTGAACACCGGTCAGAACAGCATCCGCGTCGATGGCGGCAACCACGTGAATGGGTTTGCCGGAATATCCGGTCGTACCGACAAAGTCCGAAGTCAGAAAAGCCCACGCGATGGTCTCGGCACCCCGAAGGACCGGGGCAACCTTCACGTCGCTGCGTACCGGGCCAAACGCGTCGGCACCCGGGGCCAGGTCAGCCGGATCGATGTCAGGAAGAAAGCTGGCAAGACTGTCGGCGCGTGCACTGATTGCGACACCGCAGGACAGAATGAGGGCCAGAAGGAAATGGATTGCGCGACTTATGACCACGGCGCACCTCCGATCAATTGGGTGGACGCCATGGACGCGCGCGGGGCGCGTTCAGATTCTTCTAGGGTCGTGAACGGGGGCCCCCGGGTTTCGGGCCACAGGTGTTTGGGGCTGTACAAAATGCACTGCCCCCCATGTTCAAAACGTACATTTTGAACATTTCCGACGCTTGCGGGCTGCAAAGCGCCCGGCATCGGTGCTGACACCGTCACCGCACAAAGCGCACAGTCCGCGCATTTCGGGCAGGGCGCGGTTGGATCGTTGTCGCCTTCTTCTTCAAGGTCAACTTGAACCCAGACCGCGCCCGCCTCCGAGCAGATCTCCACCCACATGCTCTCACCGGGACTCGCCAGAACCGGGCCAAGCATTTGCAACAACAGAAGGAAAATACCTGCCAGTCCACACGCCGCACGTAACGCGCGATCAGGGAGGGTGTGGAAGGAGTTAAAGGCAGGCATGGAGAATCCAACTCGGTATTCTTTCCCGAGTCGTAGGCGGTTTTCCCTGTCCGATACTTGACTTTCGTCAGGCCTTTGGAATTTCCCTTCAGCCGTCCGCTTCGTCCATCAACCCACGCACCCATCGCCCCGCCAACCAGGACGCGGGTATGCCCAAAGGTATTGACCAAAGGATCGCTGGAACCGGTCCAATCACCCCGAAACCGGCGCTGTGCAGGATCAGCCCGGCCAGAAACAGGTTGATGGCCACGGTCAACATGGTGGCTGGATAAAGCAGAATGGCCAGTTTCCAGACCGGCCATTTGCCCTCAGTGGCTGGTGCCTTCCGAGAAGGTGATTTTGTTCCAGACATTGTACTTCCCAGACGGTTTACGCATCGGCAAGCGGCGCACTTCTTCCAGCGTCTGCGCATCATAAACGATCACCGCGCCGTCATCTTCCCAGATCGAGACCAGCGCGTGGCGGCCATCCTTTGTGAATTCGACATGGGCCACGGTCTTGCCCGGGGCAGGGCGCAAAGTCTTTACGATTTCAAGGCTTTGCTTGTCTATCACATGCATGGCGTCCTTGTTGGGACCAAAGAAGACATCGGCCCAGACGTAAGGCGAATTCTCGTGGCTCCGCATGAAGAAGCCCGGCCCTTCGGTCTTTATCCGCTTGATAGTTTCCCAAGTCCCCATGTCGATCACCGACACCGTGCCGTCGGTCAGATGCGGTGTGGCCATGACGGTCGTATCGCCATGCTTCCACGTAATCCCCGAGCCCAGATGCGGCATCCCCGGCAAGTCCAGATCGGCCACCTTGTGCCCAATAACAAGGTCGATCACCTGTCCGCCCTTGCCATCGCGCGCGGCACCCATCACGTATTCATAGCTTTGATCGAAAAAGAAATCGTCCAGATAGTCGGGCGTGGTGATCTTGCGCACCGGGAAGGGGTCGGGGTTCTTGAACTGCCCTTCGATGCGGAAGTCGTGACCCAACCCGGATTGCGGCGGGTTGGCTCCGTAAAAGACCTCCCAGATCTCGGGAACATCCTTGAGCGCCAGAACAAAGCTCTCGCGCGGGGGGGCCTGATACACCGCGGATACGCGGCTGGATTTCCCCGCTTTTCCTTTGATCGCAATGACTTTTGCCACCGACAGGTCTTCGGTCGACAGCAAGGTCAGACTGTTGGGCAAATAATTCGCGACGGCCAGCCACTTGCCGTCGCCGGACATTGCGATGTTTCGGCTGTTAAGCCCCGCCCGTACGCGCCCCACCTGTTGCAGGGCCCAAATGTCGTATTTCTGAACCCAGCCATCCCGGGACATGATGAAAACGTAACGCCCACCCGGGCTGAACTTCGGCCCGCCGTGAACCGCAAAAGGTGTCTCGAACCGGTCCAGAACCTGAAACGTGTCACCATCCAGCACACTGACGTGATGGTCCCCGGTTTCTACCACCAGAGTGATGTTCATCGGATCGCTGGCCCACACTGGCGCATCAACCGGGATATAACCGTCATCCAGCGTGCGGCTGTCCATGATATGGGCCTCGCCCCATTCGGGGTCGGTTTCCAGCGGTGATTTCAACCAGCCGGCCAGCTCTTCAATCTGCAAAGCATCGAGTTCGTGCGAGAAAGCAGGCATTTGCGTCGCCGCGCGCCCTTCCGCAATCACCGCCGCGATACGCGGCCCACGCATGCGTTGCAGCGTCTCTGGGATCAGTGCCGGGCCCACACCGCCCAGGCGGTTTTCACCGTGGCAGGACGCACAATGCTCGGCATAATCCGTTGGTGCATCCGCCCAGGCACCACCGGCGCCCAGTACAGAACACATCAACACGACCTTCATCTTAAAAAAAATACTCCCGCCGGAGGCTCCGTTACGTGTCTCTGGCGCCCATGTCGAAGGTTCAGAGCAGACAGGATCAAAAGAACTGATGCGCCGGATCATGGCTTTTCCCCCGGAACGGCGTAACCCGCAGGCGCTCACCTGCGTCGTCAACACCGATTTCTTCGTTTGTCAGGTAACAGGCCGGATCTTCGGCCCAGGGATCACCGGTCAGTTGCAGGGCCCGGATGCGGGTGTTGCCACCGCAGACATCCTTTAGCTCACAGGCCCCACAGCGCCCCTTGAGGGGGCGCGGACGCGTGCGCAGCATGGCCAGCATCGGATCGTCGCTGGTCCAAAGTTCGGAAAACGATGTCGTCTTAACGTTGCCGACTGTGTAATCAGACCAGTAGGTGTCAGGATGAACCCGGCCCAGATTATCGATATTGGCCACACCTAAACCGCTGGAATTTCCTCCCCAAGCGGCCAGGTGCTCGCGGACATGCGCAGCCTTCTCGGTGTCGAAATGCGTGCGAATCCAGTTCAGGAAATACCCCGCATCTGCGTCATTGTTGCCAGTCACGATATCCAGCGGGCGACCGCCCAAGGCAGCCTCCCACGCGCGCTCCAACAGCAGATCCATTCCCTTGCGGGTGCGCTGATGCTCGGCATCTTCACCACGGTTCTTGTCACCGCGCCCGGCATAAACCAGATGCGAAAGGTAGAACTTGTCGACGCCCTCGTCGTCGCATAGCTGAAGCAGGTCCGGCAGGTGATGCTGCGTGCCTTCGGTCAGGCAAAACCGCAAGCCAACCTTGATGCCGCGCCTCTTGCATTCACGCACACCGCGCAGGGCGTCTGCAAAAGCCCCTTCAACACCGCGGAACCAGTCATTCGTGGCCCCGATCCCATCCAACGAGATGCCAACATAGTTGAATCCGACATCGGCAATCATGTCGGCGGTCTCATCATGAATTCGTGTCCCGTTGGTCGACAGCGCCAGCATCGGCACAAGGTTTCGGGCACGTTTGGCAATGTCGAAGAAATCGAACCTGTCCAGTGGTTCCCCACCCGAGAGGATCAGGGCCGGGACGCGAAACTGGCCCAGATCCTCAAGGGTTACCATGGCTTGCTCGTGGCTGAGCTCGCCCGGGAACGCAACATCCGCCGAGACGGTATAGCAATGACGGCACTTCAGATTGCAGCGCCGCGTCAGGTTCCAGATCACCACCGGCTTCACAGGGCCGGGGCGGCGTTTTCGCACGGGGGTCGGTTTGACCAGCTGGTGCATGTATTCGGTCAGGCGAAACATCGTCTCAGCCTTTCTTTTTCAGGCGCAAACCGGTCTTTTTCAGGATGCGCGTGGAATAGAGGATATCCTTGGCCCGGCAGGCGTCACCCAGGATCACAGTGATCTGGGCGCGTTTTTCCTCGACTTCATCCCGATCCGAACCGTGAACCATGGCAAACAGGTTATAGGGCCAGTCGGGCAAGGCGCGCGGGCGTTCATAGCAATGGGTGACAAAGGGTAGGGCACCGATCTGAGCGCCCAATTTGGCGATGCGGTCATCTTCGACATCCCAGACAGTCATGCCGTTCGAGGTCATGCCAAGCTTGTAGTGGTTGGGGGCGGCCGCGATGCGGCGGATTACGCCGCGCGCTTTGAGAGCTGACAGCCTCTCAAGCAGATCGGCTTCCTGCATCCCCAGATCATCAGCAAGCTGAGCATATGGAGCAGAAACCAGAGGCAATCCGCCCTGTAGCGCTTGGATAATCTGTCTGTCTGTTGCGTCGATCATGCCGCCACCCGAAAGCCGATGTAGAATTCCTGAAGTTTGGGGAAACAAAGAACCTCGATCCCCGTTTCCCGTTCGATTGCATCGGCTGTGGCCCTGATGCCTTCGGGCGTTTCAGTGGCCAGTACGAACCACATGTTCAGCCGGTGCGTGCGTTCATAATTATGGGCAACCTCGGGGTGTGCATTGACTTTGGTCACGACGGCTTCAAATTCTCCGGCTGGAACGGCCATCGCGCAGAGGCAGAAGGCACCGCCCATTGCAGCGGCATCGAAGAACGGCCCAAAACGTGTGATGACGCGTGTCTCTTTCATGCGCGTCAGGCGCGCCAGCAATTCGGCCTCGGACAGGTCAAGTTCTTTGGCGACTGTTGCGTAAGGATGTGAAACCAGTGGCAGATCGTCCTGCATACGGTTCAGGATCGCACGGTCAGTTTGGTCCAGCGTCATGCGGCGACCTCCTTGGTTTGAATCAGCGCACCGGTCTGCTTGAAGCAGCGGGTTGAGAACAGAACCTTGTTCCGTGCACCCGTCAGTTCGGGCAAGGCCGTCGCACGGGCCAGTACGTCCAATGCTTCGCTGCGGGACCGCGCGTGGATCATGGAATACAGGCGATATGGCCACACACCGGGCACCGGGTTGCGCTCGTAACACAATGTCACACCGGGGAAAGCCGCCAAAGCGGGGCCGGCTGTGTCGATCTGCTCTGCTGGCAAGTCCCAGACAACCATCGCATTGGCCGACCAGCCAAGCGCCCGGTGACGTACGATGACACCCAGCCGCGAAATGATACCGGCAGCGTGCAACGCGATGATCCGCGCCATCACCTCATCAACGTCCCGGTTCAGCGAATGTGCCAAAGCTGCATAAGGTTCGGCGACCAGAGACAGTCCCGAGCTGAGCGTTTGCAGTAGACATCGATCGCCGTCGCGCATGGCGGATGCATCCACCTGACGCGCTGTGGGCACCTTTTTGATCCCTCCGATCATGCGGAACCCAAGATCAACGTTGAAAGGGCGCACCAGCCGCAAATCCAGTACCAGCAGCCCGGTGACCCGGCTGATCCGTGCGAGGGTAGCATCCACATGCGCCCGATCCGGGCCGGTAGCGACGAACCAGAGGTTCCAAGCGTCCTCGCGCTGATAATTGTGGTTTACACCCGGCTCGGCGTCGATCAGGGCGGCAACCTCTTCCAGCCGCTCCTCCGGGACGGACACTGCTGCCAGCGTACTGGCCGTCACCACGCCGGGTGTGATGGTTGCGCCAACCCGCGTGATGCGGCCTGTGGTGCGCATTCTGGTCAGGCGGTGGATGACTTCGCTTTCGTCCAGTTCAAGAGCGGTTCCAAGAACCTGAAACGGGCGTTCGGTCACCGGGAAATCACGCTGAAATTCATCCAGCAAGCGGCGGTCGATCGGGTCTGTAATGTGTTGCATAACTTACAGACCCGTTTTGTGCGCACGCGCAGTAAAGAAGATACCCGACGGGCTTTCGGCCTCGATCTCACGTAGTTTTTCGAAGCTACGCGTGTCATAAACCATGACCTTGTTCGCATCGCGCACACTGATCCAGACCTCGTGCCCGCGCGGTGTGAATTCCATGTGCAAAACGGCAGGGCCGGGCTTGAATTCGTGGATGATCTGTTTGCTGACGGTATCGATGACCTGAATGGTATCGTTCAGCGGGTGGGCAAAGTTAACCCAGACCTGCCGCCCGTCCGGGCGGGCCATGGCAAAAACCGGCTGTCCGTAGGTTTGCGTGCGTCCGGTCTCGGTCAGGGTGGTGGCGTCGATCCACAAAACCTCGTGGTGGCCAACGGCGGGCAAGACAAATTCGGACCCTGTCAGCGCCCAACCTTCCAGATGGGGCATCTTGTAGACCGGCATTTCCTCCTGACCATGGCCATAGCCGGGTAGAACGCGGATCGGTTCCGGGTTGTCGGACCACAGATCAAGCGCGGTCAGACCATCCTCGCCAAACAGGCCGGTGATATAGGTGCGGCCATTGGCAGTGATCAGCGCGTCATAAGGGTTCTTGCCGATATCGGGGATCTTGGTGATCTCGGGCGTGCCTTGTGCGAAATCCGCGATCCATGTCTCACCCGTGTCCCACATGGTGAAAACGAAACGGCGACCCGGCGCGTCGACCAGACCAATCGTTTTGCTGCCGGTGGGAATGTCAGCCACCATCTCCAGCGTTTGCGCATCAAACACGCGCACACCGCCGGGTTCATAATTCGATACAGCTACAAGGGCTCCATCGTCCGAGATTGCGCCGCCAATGGCGTTTCCGGATTGCACAACACGGTTCACGATCTGGCGGGTGACGATGTCAACCTTGGTCAGGCCTCCGTCACGGCCAAAGACATACGCAAAACGTTCATCCGGTGAATAGACCAACGAGGCGTGGGACAGATCGCCCAATCCTTCTATCCGGGCCAGAGCTGCACGGTCGGACTGGTCCACCAACAGGACCGATCCGCTGGCACGTTCGATCACCAGCCCAAGGTCTCCTGTCGCCATCGGCTCGGCCTGGGCCGTGGTCATCATCAATGTCGCCGCAAGGCTGAGGATAAGGTGTTTCATTGTGCCTCCTGTTCCAGCAGGTATCGGGCAATCCATTCGGCCTCTTCTTCGCTGATCAGGGGCCGCCACGGGGGCATCGCCGTATCGGGGATGCCGTCAAGGATGACGCCGGTCAAAACCTCGGCGTCATAATGCTCCAGTGTTTTCGAGCGCAGATCAGGCCCCAGGCCGCCTTTCAGCGATAACCCGTGGCACGAGCCGCAATCCTGATGCACTAGTCTTTTCAGTGCGTTGGGATCAATGACATCCGCAGCAAAGGCGGACGTTGCGGCCAGAACCGCAGTTGTCAGAAAGGTTCGGGCGATCCACCCCTTGTGGCCGGGCACATTTCTGTTCGGTGCGGGACACGGCACACGATTTCTGCACCCTAGCTTAGCCATGGGCCCGTTCCAGAATGTCCGCCACGGGCTGTTCGGCGTAAAGTGAGACAACTTTGCCGATGATGAAAAGCGTTGGTGCCTTCAACCCGGAGGTGCGCACGTCGTTGGCCAATTGGTCCAGCCGTGACACCTGCCGGCGTTCATCAGGTGTCGTCGCATTTCCGATGGCCAGAACCGGTGTTGATCCCGGTAGGTTTTCGGTCATCAGCCCCATGGCGATCTGGCCGATATTGGCCACACCCATATAGACCACCAGTGTCGTGTCCGGGTCGGCCAGGCGTTTCCAGTCCAGATCCAGCACTTTGTCAGCCTGCCGGTGTCCGGTGACATATTGAACCGAGGTGGCCAGACCGCGATGGGTCAGCGGCACGCCGGTCGAACAGGACGCGCCCTGCGCCGCCGTGATCCCCGGTGCGTATTCGACTGCCACGCCATGGGCCATCAGATAAGCGGCTTCTTCCGAGCCGCGGCCAAAGATCATCGGATCGCCACCTTTCAGACGGGCGACCGTGTGACCTGCGCTGGCCTCTTCCAGAAGGATTTCGTTGATCCGGTCCTGTGGGACGGTGTGGCATTTGGGCGCTTTCCCAACAGGGATCAGCCGCGCGCCTTCGGCGTGCAGATTCAGGATATCAGCAGACACCAGCCTGTCATAGACCACCACATCTGCTTCCTGCAGCATTCGCAGGGCACGCAGCGTCATCAGTTCGGGGTCGCCGGGGCCTGCACCAATCAGAAAAACCTTACCGCTCATGTTCAAACTCGCTGGGTCTGAATGTCTTCGAAACCCGGGGTTTCCTGCGCGAATCCAATGCTTTTGCGGGACGTTGCTGGGTAGGCCGGGCGTGTCATGAGGGCAGATTGGCGCAATCGAAAACCAACCTCCTTGACATAAGTTAAGGAGCGCGGGATTTGCGCCCGCGCCCCTCTGTTCAGCCTATGAAAACACCCGGGATCAGGGCTCGACAGTGATCATCCCGATCATGTTCTGTGTCTCCCAATGGGGCCCGCAGAGATAATCCTGAGGGCCGGGTGTCAGGAAGGTCATTTCGACCGTTTCTTCCGGGAACAACCGGTCGCTTTCGGGTTCGCTGCCATCTTTCAGCAACACACTGTGGCTGGTGCGCTTGTCGACATTCACCCATCGGACAGTTGTACCTGCCTTTACGGTCAGTTCGAACGGGCAGAAATTGTAGTTGTACATCAAAACCACTTTGGCGTCCTCGACCGAGGCCGAGGGGTGGCCGAACAGCTCGACATAACGTTCTTCGGCTTCGGCGCAGATCTCGGCGGTTTCATCAGACCAGGCTGGCGCGGCAAGAAGCAGCAGCGCGGGAAGAAGGCGGTGGGGTTTCATGGTCCATGTCTCCTTTCCAAAGTAATTGGGGCCGGGAGAACCGGCCCCAAACTGTTATTGCTTGACCACGTTGATAAACGCGCTGTCATCGTCCAGCGCTAGGCTGGTATCCAGCGTTACGTGGTGGAACCGTGCGGCGGCAAAATCATCATGGATTGCAAAACCGACCGTATAGGTTTGACCGGCCTCCAGCGGAACATCGCCGGGTGCGCCTGAGTTCAGCGGACGTGTGAAAACAACCGTCCACATGCCACCAGACAGGTTTGCCGAGGCTGCAATCTCACCATCATTGACCACCCGCTGTTCCAGCAGATAACCATTTGTGGCACTGCCGTCCGCGTAGACACGCATCAGGTCAAGATAGGTACCGTCAGCCAGATACTGCTCGATTTGTTCGGCGGCCTGCAACTTGTCCCAACCGCCCAAAGCCTTGCCGCCTCGACCTTTGATCTCGATCTCGGTGCGGCTTTCGCTGAGGTACTTGGTCACGGTGTCCTGAGCGGTCAGGCGACCGGAAACATCCCCGTTTGCGGCAATTGCATCGGCCTCAGGCGCAAAGGGCATATAGGTGTTGTCGGCGTGGCACGACGCCCAGCACCCGACCTGATCGCCCAGCTCGATACCGGTTCCGGTGATCATCATAGCGACCTTGATCTGGTTTTCAGGATCCATTTTGCCGCCATCGACAAACGGAGCAGGGTTGTGCCCCGCATCCGGCCATTGCAGACGGATGTACAGGTTTTCGTCATCATGTGCCGCCTGAACGGTTGCGTCGATCACACCGCGTTTGCCGGGGATCGGAGTGGGTTCCAGCTCGCCACCGGCAACGATCTTGTTACCAATCGCATCCAGTTCCTTGGCATGACAGGTCGAACATTGATCGCCACCTTTGGTCAGCGGACGGGCCCCGCCATGGGTTTTTCCGTTCTGCACCCATTCAAACGACGCCTGGCCTGGATAGAACAGTTTCAGGTCCGCACTGGCCACCGCATTCCAGTCGATGTTGGCACCGACATCGCCGCTTTCACTGCTGGCAGGTGTTGCCGAACCATCGGTTGCAGCCGTTGCCCGCTCTTCCGCGACGGCCGCATCAACTGCTGCCGCAATCTGGGCCTGAACGGCCTCCTGCTGGGCTTTCTTTGCAGCTTTTTCGGCCTCGGCGTCGGCAGCTTCCTTGGCTTCGATCCGCTCAAGGCTGGCAAGGTATTCTGGCGGAATTGGCCGGATGAAGGCCGGGTTTGGCGCTTCAAGCTCTTCCAGATACTCGTCGGTTGCGCGGTCTCGGATGTTCGAGTGGGCTATGCCCTTGTGGCAGTCGATACAAGTCTGACCGGTTTCCATTGCGTTCAGGTGCTGCTGACGCGCACGGGGACGCTGGAATTCGGGCATCATCGATTCAAAGTCATGGCAGTTTCGACACTCGCGCGAGTCCGTTGCTTTCATCCGCTCCCACTCATTCATGGCAAGATGAATGCGCTTGGCTTCGAATTTCTCGCGGGTGTTGATGGTACCGACCACCTTTCCATAAAGCTCTTTCGAGGCTTTTATTTTGCGGATGATCTTGTGGGTCCAGTCCTTGGGTACGTGACAGTCCGAGCAGACCGCACCAACGCCCGAACGGTTCACGTCGTGGATCGTGCCCTGGTATTCCGCATAAACAAAATCCCGCATCTCGTGGCACGAGACACAGAATTCCTTGGTATTTGTGGCTTCCATGGCGGTGTTGAACCCACCCCAGAAGATGATGCCGGCGGCAAAGGCCGCAGCAATGCCGGCCACGGGCATTCCCCACAGGAAATACCGGCGCCAGATCGGTTTTTTCTTATCCGGTTCGGAAGTCATATCCGGGCTCCGTTTTGGCTGTCTTGTCTGGCCTTGGGTGGCAGGCCGGTGAGTTTGGCGGATCTGTCAAACGAGGAAAGGGCGGGCGAGGGGCCCGCCCTTTCCGGTTTAGGTTGCGAACCCCTCAGGTGACGTGGTTCGACCGGTTGTGGACATTGAACTTGCCGGTTGGCGCGTAAAGTCCGTCAATCCGACCGATCTCTTCCAATGTCTTGGCGTCGAAGATCACAATCTGACCGTTGGGTTCCTTCGAGTCCGACAGGTTCCACTTGGAAACCCAAACCTCGGTACCATCGGCGTTGAATTCGAAGTGAACAGCGGCGCTGCCTTCGTCTTCGGTGATCTGAATGGTTTTCACGATCTCGCCTGTCTCTTTCGAGATGACCTGAACCGATTGCTGAATTTCCGGCTCGGGGTGTTTGGTCTGGTCAGCCCAGATGTAGTCCGAGTTCGGATGGGTACGGACAAACAGGCCGGGGCCGTCGGTTTCCACCTCGTAACAAGTTTTCCAGGCCTGATCCGGGTGACCTTCTGGGTCGTTGCCCCAGACTGTCACGGTACCGACACCCAGGTGGGTAGTACCCGCCACAGGTCCGCAGTTCGGGTCAATCCAGTTGGCGCCCGGACCGGGGTGCGGCAGAGCAGCGGTGTCGATCATCGCCTCAAGCTTGTGCGTTTCGGTATCGACAACGACCATCTTGTTGGATGCGTTTGCCGCGATCTGGAAGTACCGGCCTGTCGGGTCGAAGAACCCGTCATGCAGGAACTTGGCGCTGTCGATCTTGTCGATCCGCAAATTGTCGAGGTCGGTGTAGTCAACCTGCCAGAGCTGACCCAGCTCTTTCACGGCAACAATCCATGTGGGTTCATTCGGTGTGGTGTAGATGGCGGCCACACGGCTTTCTTCCACATATTCACCGTCCACGTTGGTTCCGCGCGTCGAAACGACTTTCAGCGGTTCCATGGTCTGCGCGTCAACGATTGCGAAATGCGGCGGCCAGTATCCCCCACCGATGACGTATTTACCGTCACCCGACACGGCAACATCTCGCGCGTCATAGGCAATCTTGACTTCTGAAACCAGCATCTTGTCCGGCGTTTGCCAGAGGTCGATCTTGGTCATCTTGCCGTCACGGCCCATTGTGTACCAGAAACGTCCGGGCGTTTCGGGTTCGGTGATGTTGTGATGCTCTGAAGCTTTCAGGACGTGCACGGCATAGCCGGTCGGAATATGCGTCAGCACTTCTTTCGTGTCACCGTCGATGACGGCGACCTTGCCCACATCGCGTTCGATGACGACAAAGAAGTTTTCCCAGTTGCGGCCGTGAAGCGGCTCGGTCGGGTAGTCTGCTTCTTCGACGTAAACCTTGCGGGTTGCCTTCATCTGTTCCAGCGACATTTCAGGCGGCTTTGGGGCCTCCATCATGATGTAGGTCGCCATATCCTTGATTTCCTGCTCGGACATGATGTCCGAGAAGTTGTTCATCCCGCCTTCAGTTCCCCAGGCGATGATTTTCTCAAGGCGTTCCTGACCCAGTTTCAGGGTGCCGCCTTCGGTTACGGTGCCGTCGGCTGCGGTCTTCTTCCAATGCGGCTCCAGGTTTTTACCGGTAGCGCCTTTGCGCAAAACCCCGTGGCAGCCTGCACATTGTTCAAAGTACAGTTGTTTCGAAGCTTCAAAGGCTTCGTCGCTAAGTGTTGGCTCGTCGGCAAAAGCTGGAGCAGCGACGCTGCCCAACAACATTGCCAATCCGACCCCAAAAGCGCGGCCGGTCTTGTTGTAGCTGATTCCAAGTGACATGATCACTCTCCATTTGCGTGGTGAGGCAATGCGGAGACTGATCCATCACGGGATTGTCATCCTTGACCAAAGTCAACGGGCGCGGCGCTAACTTCGTTCTTTGGGCAAAAACCAGACGCAGATTTCAGCAATAAAACCTGTTTTTTTCGCACATGTTTTTGTCGTCTTGATTTCGGTTAAGTGCCCGAATCCCGTCGGACAGTACTGCTTGTTGAAGGACGAGATGGGCCATGGAGAGCAGGCATGTCATCTGCAATATCGCGCATTTTCAGCGAAGGCTTTCGGGTATTTTTCCTTTCTGCCGGTCTTTATGGTGTGTTTGCTGGTGTCGCCTGGGGTGTTTGGCTGGCCTCACTGGATGGGCTCTTACCCTATGCCGAGCAAAGTTATGGAATGCCCCCGGTCATGTGGCATGCCCATGAGATGATTTTTGGTTATGCAACGGCAGCACTGGGTGGGTTCTTTCTGACCGCGGTTCCGAACTGGACCGGCACGCCCGAAGTGCGGGCGCGCTTTGTCACGATCGTAGCGCTGATCTGGATGGCGGGGCGGTTGGCGGTGTGGTTTTCAGGATCGCTCTCTCCGATTACCGTCGCGATTGTTGACCTGAGCTTTGTTCCGATTCTTGTCCTGAAAATTGCCAGCCAGCTGGTACGAAGGCCCAAGCCACAGAACATGATATTTCTGTATCTTCTGAGTTTGGTGTGGGTGGCCAACCTGATGGTTCATCTGGAATGGATAGGTGTCGCCGCAGACACGTTGAATACCGGCGTGCGAGCAGGGCTGCTGACCTTGTGTTCAATGATAGCGATACTGGGGGGACGTATTACTCCGGCCTTTACGCGCAATGCAATGAAACGCGACGGTGTTCCCGAAGCCCTGTGGCCGGTTTCAAACGCGGCGCTGGAAAAGGCCGTGATGGCGCTTGCCCTTGTGCTGCCGTTGTTGGTTCTGACCTTGGGCAGTGTTTTCTTGGCGGGTATCTGCGCGTTGTTGCTGGGCGGCGCCCAGCTGATGCGCATGGCACGGTGGAGAGCGGGTTGGGCGTTGCGGCAGCCGATCCTGATTGCTTTGCACCTGGGCCTGATGATGCTGGCCCTTGGGTTGTTGCTGTGGGGGTCTGCCGTCACCGGATATGGCAATGAGATCGGCGCGCTGCACATTTTGGGGATCGGGTGCGTTGGTGGCATGACCCTTGCCGTCATGAGCCGCGCCGCCCTTGGCCACAGTGGCCGGCCCCTTGTTGCTCCGTCGCCCATGGCGGTCGGATACGGGCTTATGGCGGCGGCGGCTTTGGTCCGCTGGCTGGGGTCCGGGCTAGCAGGTGGATATATGACCGCCATGCTGACGGCTGACGGGTTATGGATTGCCGCAATCGGGTTGTATCTGTTTTCCATGTGGCCAGCGCTGACGGGTCCGCGCGCAGCAAAGCACGGCTGACACGGAACCTTAAGCGCGGATTGCAGTTCAGAATATTAAGGGGCGTTCGTTCTTTACGTGGCGGGACACGAGCGCACGAGCGCGTCTTCCGTTTTCAGGTATGTGCCGCACAGACTGAGGAACGTGCCAAGGGGTCTCTAGTTCCGGAAACAGGTCGAAGATTTCTGCCCTTGCTTCTGGGGGAACGCTGGACAGAGCCTGTGCGCCGACAAAAAGGCTTTCCGACGGGGCACCTTCTGCGAAGATGATTTCATGGCGGTCGAACAAAAGATGGTAATACGTGACTGACACAGTGTCTTCTGCAACGCTGATACCGGGGCTGGCAGTAAGAATGCGCGCGGGGACTAGGATTTCCTCTGCGTCAAACATTCTGACGGCGATCCGGGATCGAACCAGCATCCGGTGCTGTGGCGAAACAAGCAGGTCGCGTTTTGGCAAGTCACACCCCAAGGCCCCGGCTTTGATGAGGATTGGAAGCAGCTTGGGTTTTTTCACCAGCTCCTCATGCGATAGATTTCGCTTTCCGATCCAACGTATATGTTGCGGTCCATTGTCGGCAGTCACGACCATGTCACCCACCTTCAGATCCTCGATGGGCATCGGACCTTCTGGCGTCATGATAAGTGTTCCGGCAGTAAAGCACGGCACGTCAATGATGGCAGCCGGGTCAGTTGTGTCGGGCGCATTGGTCGGCGTGACGTTCACGATGTTCATCGAGTAGGTCGTACCGGGCACAAGAGGTTCAGAGGTAATATAGCCGCCCAATACGCCGTCAACTTCGACGCGATATACAGTAATTGTGCCCCCGCCTGGTTTGGACAGAACGTAGGATTCTTCCAGGTATATTGGGCCGCTTAGAAAGGTGGTCGAACCATCGAGGGTGGTGATAGTACCGGTCTGCGTCAGGTCATCACCGTCTTCGTTGTCAAAGCGGTCACCGTTGAAAACATCCCCTGTATCGGGGATAGGTGGTCCGCCGCCGTTTTGAATAAAACCACCAGCTGCGTCCGTCACGCTAAACAAACGACGATCCGTGTCGGGATCAAAATTGACATCCAACGTAACCGTGTCCGGCCCAATCGTATTCACCGTGATGACACCGGGTGTATAACCGATATAAGAATAGTTCGCCATTTTTGCCCATCAATCTTTGAAACGGAATTTTCACCTTTTCTCAGGTGGTTGATTACGTCCGGTATATCAAGAAGTCGACGCGAAAGTGTTCACAATTGCCTCAGATTTCAAGGCGACCCTAAGGTCATTTCGTTATTCTCGGTGTTTGCGGATCTCTGATCTCGTTCCTGAGGATACTTTAGAAGTCTTGACTTTCGTTAAGGCAGCCCTGTGACCCGCACGTCATGTTGCCTGCACTAGCTAATCTGCGCAAAGGAGAGCGCGATGCGAGAAGTCATGACAAAGAGCATGGCTCGCAACATATTCTATGGCGGGTCACTGTTCTTCATCCTCATCTTTCTGGCTCTATCAGCCCATTCACATCTGTATATCGTCAATTCCGAAAATGCCGCGAAGCTCGACGAAAGTGTGGTTCGGGGCAAACATGTTTGGGAAAAACACGCCTGTATCAACTGCCACACGATCCTTGGCGAAGGGGCGTACTTTGCCCCTGAGGTCGGCAATGTGATGACACGTTGGGGCGTGTTGGACGACCCGGAATCGGCCTTTGAATCCCTCAAGGGCTGGATGGAGGCACAACCCACCGGCATTCCCGGTCGTCGGCAGATGCCGCAATTCAACCTCAGCGACGAAGAGATCCGGGATCTGACCAACTTCCTGATCTGGACGGACAATATCGATGCTCAGGACTGGCCGCCCAACGAGGCTGGCTGAGAAGGGGAATGGAGCAATGAAATATGAATCCCAAAAAATCGCCTATGCCTACTTTGCGGTAGCCATGGCGTTGTTCGCGATCCAGGTGATCGGCGGCCTGCTGGCCGGTCTGATCTATGTGTCGCCTAACTTCCTGAGCGAGCTTCTGCCGTTCAATATCGTGCGGATGCTGCACACCAACTCGCTGATTGTCTGGCTGATACTGGGCTTCTTCGGGGCGGCCTATTTCCTGATCCCGGAAGAGGCCGAGCGTGAAATCCATTCGCCCAAGCTGGCCTATTTGCAGCTGATCATTCTTGTGGTCGGTACGTTGGGCGTGGTTTTGACCTATGTCTTCAACCTGTTCGAAGGCAACTGGCTGCTGGGCAAAGAGGGGCGCGAGTTCCTTGAGCAACCCAAATGGGTCAAGGCCGGTATCGTCGTTGCCGCGCTGATCTTCCTTTACAACGTGTCCATGACCGTTCTGAAGGGCAAGAAGACTGCCATCACCAACATCCTGTTGTTGGGTCTATGGGGTTTGGCGCTGCTGTTCCTGTTTGCCTTCTACAACCCGGGCAACCTGTCGCTGGACAAGCAATACTGGTGGTATGTTGTCCACCTGTGGGTCGAAGGTGTGTGGGAACTGATCATGGCGTCGATCCTGGCGTACCTGATGCTGAAGCTGACCGGTGTTGACCGTGAGGTGGTCGAGAAATGGCTTTATGTCATCGTCGCCGCCGCGCTGTTCTCGGGCATTCTTGGAACAGGTCACCACTACTATTGGATCGGTACCCCCGGTTACTGGCAGTGGATCGGTTCGATCTTCTCAAGCCTCGAGGTGATCCCGTTCTTCGCGATGATGGCCTTTGCCTTCGTCATGGTCTGGAAAGGCCGTCGTGACCACCCCAACAAAGCCGCTCTGTTGTGGTCGCTGGGTTGTGCAACGCTTGCCTTCTTCGGTGCCGGTGTCTGGGGCTTTCTGCATACGCTGCACGGGGTGAACTATTATACCCACGGTACGCAAATCACTGCGGCCCATGGTCACCTGGCCTTCTACGGCGCCTATGTCTGCCTCAACCTTGCGATCTTCAGCTACGCGATGCCGATCCTGAAGAATCGTGATCCTTACAATCAGGTGCTGAACATGGGCTCGTTCTGGCTGATGACCAGCGGTATGGTCTTTATGACCTTCGTGTTGACCTTCGGTGGTACCGTGCAGACTCACATGCAACGTGTGGTCGGAGACTACTTCATGGACGTACAAGACCAGATCGCAATCTTCTACTGGATGCGTCTGGGTTCCGGTATCGTCGTGGTCCTTGGTGCGCTGCTGTTCATCTACTCGATCTGGGTTCCCCGGAAAGAAGTCATTGAACCCGGCGCAGCTGAAACCCCTGCGGAGTGATGGATATGGACGGTTCCATGAAACTGAATGAGGGGGCGGCAAACGCCCCCTTCTACCTGCCCCAAGGCGATGAATGCGATGTATTTGCCGCAGCGTATAACAACGATTTGCCAGTTCTTCTGAAAGGTCCGACGGGCTGCGGCAAAACCCGCTTTGTCGCCCACATGGCCGCAAAACTTGGCCGCCCGCTTTATACCGTAGCCTGCCATGACGATCTGGCCGCCGCCGACCTGATTGGCCGTTATCTGCTGAAAGGCGGGGAAACCGTCTGGGTTGATGGCCCCCTGACCCGCGCGGTGCGCGAAGGCGCAATCTGCTATCTCGATGAGGTGGTCGAGGCCCGCAAGGACGTTACTGTTGTTCTGCACCCGCTGACCGATGACCGGCGCATCCTGCCAATCGACCGCACCGGCGAAGAACTTGAGGCCGCACCCGGCTTCATGCTGGTCGCCTCATATAACCCCGGATACCAGAATATCCTAAAAACCCTGAAACCTTCGACCCGGCAGCGGTTCATCTCTCTGGAGTTCGATTTCCCGTCCGCGCAGATGGAAGCCGAAGTGGTCGCGCAGGAAAGCGGTCTGCCGCTGGAACGTTGCAAGCCGCTGGTGCGACTGGCGGGTAAGCTGCGCGGGCTCAAGGGTCAGGATCTTGAGGAAGGCGTCTCCACTCGTCTGGTTGTCTATGCCGCGACACTGATCGTACAGGGCATGTCCACCGACCGCGCCATCCTTGCCGCCATGATCGAACCTCTGACAGATGACGAGGATATCAAACGCGGGCTCCTCGATCTTGTTACGGCTGTCTTTGGGTGAGGCCAGCCAATGGTCAAGATCGATTTTGAGCCATGGGAACCCGAAGAAACGATCGGGAAACTGTGGCACTCCCTTGCCAGCCGCCTCGATGCACCACAGGTGCACGATGGAGCCGCGGTCGACCTTTCTGAGGTCGCGGGGCGGCTGGCCGTCCTCTTTCGAGGGCTGGGCGGTGGTCCGGGCGTAGAATTGCGCCCGGTCTCGCCCGAGGTTTCACACCACCGTCTGGGTTGGCGTCGTCGTCTGGCAACCGAGGCAGAACTGATGCCCCGCGCCTCGTTCGACGGTGAAGTTCTGCGCCTACCGGACCGTCTGGCGGTTTTTCCGGCCCGCGAAGCCAACGGCGCGTTGTATGTCTGGCTGGCCGCCGCGGCTGCCCATGCCGGAACGCGAATTGATGAAGACGACCCGCTGCGCGCCGACCTGCGCGTGTTGATCGCCGCGCAGAGCATGGTTGATGCGACCCTGGACGACGCCCCCGGCCTGCGCCCGCTTTATACCGAACTTTGCAAGGGCGTTTTGCATCAGCGCGATATCCCCAACCTGCCACCGGTTGAGGACGCAGTCGAAGAGCTGATCCGCCATAAGTTGGGCGACCCTCAACCGCTGTCGGCCAAAGCCGAGCAGCTTCTGACATTGGACGATGACCTGATCGCCCCCCGCGGCTATCAGCCTATGCGCCCGGTTCCCCTTTGGCCTGAACTGCGCGCAGTTGGCTTTTCCGAACATAACGAGGTGGAAAACCCCGAAACTGAAGGTCCACCCGAGGAATCCGGTGAGAAAACCCACCGCGCCCGTCGTCGCAAATCGGATCAGGCCGAGCGCAGCGACAGTTTCATTCTGCATAAGTTCGAAGCCATCCTCAGCTGGGCCGAGTTCCTGAACATCAACCGCCGCATCGACGAAGATGATCCCGACAATGCCAAGAAAGCGGCCGATGATCAGGAAGAAATTGGCCTGGGTCAGATATCAAAAGCCCCCCCAACGCGGCTGAAGCTGCACCTTGATCTGGCACCCGAGGATGTGAACCGCGAGCGTCTGTCCGGTCGCATCCTCTATCCCGAATGGGACGTGCGATCGGGCCGGTATCTGCCAGATCACGTCAACGTCCTGCTGTCGGATGCGGATATCCGCGACGACGCTGCCGCCTTCGGCAAGGACCCTGCCACCGCCCGCCGCATCCGCGCGGTCAAACGCCAGTTCGAGGCGCTGCGCCCTGGTCGTGTGATGACACGTGGCCATCTGGACGGTGACCAGCTGGATATCGAAGCCGCCGTGCGTGCCGAAACCGACCGCATGGCCAGCGGCGAAAGCAACGACCGCATTTGGCAACAATCCCGTCCCGAGGCGCGCGACCTGGCAGTCTCGATCCTGCTGGATGTCAGCCGTTCCACCGAAAGTGCCGTAACCGGCCGCGCCGTGATCGACATTGAACGTGAAGCTCTGGCCGCTTTGGCATGGGGTCTGAACGCCTGCGGTGACGATTTCGCCATTCATGCCTTCAGTTCGCTGAAACGCCAGCGCGTCTATATCCAGCGATGCAAACGGTTTGATGAGCCGATGGGTGCCAAAGTTGAACAACGTATCGCGTCGCTGCGACCAGGCCATTACACGCGGCTTGGGGCCGCGATCCGTCACTGTTCAAAGGATTTGGCAAGTCAGGCCCGCAAACGCCGCCTGTTGCTGGTGATCACCGATGGCAAACCCAATGATCTTGACCATTACGAAGGGCGCCACGGGATAGAAGACACCTGCATGGCCGTTCGCGAAGCACGCCGCGCCGGGCAATCGGTATTTGGCGTCACCATCGACAAAACCGGCAAAAGCTGGTTCCCACGCATGTTCGGACAGGGTGGGTTTGCGGTTATTCCTGACCCACACCGCCTGACCATGGCCCTACCGCAGATCTACCGCCAACTGGTCGGAGCATGAGCGAAACCTCTTTCATCGACGAGTTGCCGGGCGAATTGCTGATGTGGGTTCTGATTATCAGTGAGCTGCTGGTTTTTGGTGCCGGGCTGATCGCGTTCATGGGTGTTCGCCTGACCGACCCCGCAGGCTTTGCCGAGGCGCAATCGCATCTTTATCGAACAGGTGCAGCCTTTAACACCGCAATACTGGTCACATCTGGATATCTGGCCGCGCACGCGCTGAGCTGGCGCCGCGCAGCATTCCGGTTCAAGGCCAGGCTTGCCCTGACAGGCGCTGCCGTACTTGGGATCGCATTCCTGGTTATCAAAAGCGTGGAATATGCTGGAAAGGCGGGGCAGGGCATTACCTATGAAACCCACCCGTTCTTCATGTTCTACTACCTGCTGACGGGGTTTCACGCGGCGCATGTTCTGGCCGGGGTGGGCATTCTGCTGCTTGTCGCGTGGCGCGATGATCCTCGTAACATCGAAGCGGGCGCACAGTTTTGGCACATGGTCGATCTGGTCTGGATCCTGCTGTTTCCTGTGATTTATCTTCTGGGATAAACAAGATGTCGGCAATTTCATCTTTTGCTAAATACTCCCGCCGGAGGCGTACGAACTCACTCACCAGCGCGTGGATGGTGCTTTTGGCGCTCAGTCTGGCCTCAACGCTTTTGACCCTGATGAAAACGCCTGACGTACTCATTGCAGGCGGTATCCTGCTCCTTGCACTGATCAAAGCCCGTGTGATTCTGGCCCGATATCTGGACCTGGTTGAAAGCCCGGGCTGGCTGCGGGGCTTCACCATGGTTCTCACGGGGTTCTCTGTGGTGATCTTCGCACTGTACCTGATCTGAAAAAAGCCGCCCCCCAAAAGGGGCGGCAGGTTACCAAGCAAAGGGACGCTTAGGTTATTGTGCGGCCATTGGCATCCGCGCGATCTGACAGCGCTGCCACAGCGCCGACAGGGCGCCCACCAGATGATCGATATCCTCATCCGTATGAACGGGTGACGGCGTGATCCGCAGGCGCTCGGTTCCTTTTGGAACTGTTGGGTAGTTGATCGGCTGAATGTAGATGCCAAACTCCTCAAGCAGGGTGTCCGAAATGAATTTACACTTCACAGGGTCGCCAACCATCACCGGGATGATATGGCTGGGGTTGGGCAAATGCGGAATGCCCTCGGCGTCCAAACGGGCGCGTACCTGCGCCACGCGGGTTTTTTGCAAGTCACGCTCGGCACTTGAATGTTTCAAATGCCGGATCGATGCGGCGGCGCCGGCTGCAATCGATGGAGGTAGGGCAGTGGTGAAGATGAAGCCACTGGCAAAGCTGCGGACAAAATCACACAGCGCGGCTGAGGCCGCGATATACCCACCAACCACGCCGAACGCTTTGCCCAACGTGCCTTCGATGACGGTCAGGCGATCCATCAATCCTTCGCGTTCGGCAATCCCGCCACCGCGCGGGCCGTAAAGGCCGACGGCATGAACCTCGTCCAGATAGGTCATCGCGCCGTATTTGTCGGCCAGTTCGCAGATTTCCTTGATGGGAGCGATGTCGCCATCCATAGAGTAAACCGATTCAAATGCGATCATCTTGGGTGCGTCGGGATCCGCTGCGGCCAGTTTGGCGTCCAAATCCGCCAGATCGTTATGTTTCCAAATCACCTTCTGGGCACGCGAATGCCGGATACCTTCGATCATCGAGGCGTGGTTGAGCGCGTCAGAAAACACGATCAGCCCGGGAATTCGCGCCGCCAATGTCCCCAAAGCAGCCCAGTTCGACACATATCCCGAGGTGAATAGCAACGCGGCTTCTTTCCCATGCAGGTCGGCCAGCTCAGCCTCAAGCAGAACGTGATCATGCGTGGTGCCCGAGATATTGCGTGTACCGCCAGCGCCAGCGCCGCAGCGATCCAGTGCGTCGTGCATGGCAGAGATCACCGAAGGGTGCTGCCCCATGCCCAGATAGTCATTCGAGCACCAGATCCGCACATCCCGCTGGACCGGTCCGTCAGTTTGACGCGCGTTCGGAAACGCACCGCGACGGCGTTGCAAGTCGATGAATATCCGGTAGTTGCCTTCGTCTTTCAAAGTGTCGAGGCTCTGGCTGAAAAATTGCTCGAAGTCCATCTGGCGTGCTCCCCGGATAATTGAAATCTCGTTGAACCTATGCCAGTGGGGCGCGCCCTTACATGACAATAGTCAAGTTGGAGATCGAGAAAAGGGTGGCACCCCCGCGCTGGCTTTGGCATAGCATGTCACGGGGTTGATCATCCGGGGGTGTTCCCGGAGCGGACGAATAAGGGGCTGCCTTCTTGTCACACGAGGCACAAAAGATAATTGCGCGGCAGTCACTGCTCTTGCGAAGCCTGCCAGAGCAACATGTCGATACTCTGCTGCGTCAGGCCGTCTGGCGGCAATACGACCGGGGCGAGACGATCTTTCTGCAAGAGGAAGAGGCCAAGGCCGTACATGTTGTACTGGCTGGTTGGGTCAAGCTGTTTCGCATTTCCCCGACCGGTGCCGAAGCCGTGGTGAGCGTTTTCACGCGCGGTGAAAGCTTTGGCGAAGCCGTTGCGCTGCGCAATGTGCGCTATCCCGTTTCGGCCGAGGCGGTATCCCCCTGCGAGATCATGCACATCCCAAGTCCGGTGCTGCTGTCGCTGATGAAGCAAGATCCGGAAATTTGCGTATCAATCCTGGCGGCCACATTCACGCATCTGCATTCCCTGGTGGCGCAGCTCGAACAGCTAAAAGCCCAGACCGGTGCGCAGCGTGTCGCGGAATTCCTGCTGAACCTGTGTGATTGCGATGCCGGCCAGTGCGAAGTTGAACTGCCGTATGACAAGATGCTGATCGCCGGGCGTCTGGGGATGAAACCCGAAAGCCTGAGCCGCGCTTTTTCGAGGTTGAAACCAGTCGGGGTTAAGATCAACCGAAACCACGCGGAAATTGCAGATATGGATGTATTACGGAATTACGCGGAAAGCGACCCGAGCGAGAAATAGAGCCGCGTGGCCGTTGCTCTGTGCAGTAAACTGGCCATTCCCGGTCTGCGATCTTTCCGGCAATCACTATCCTTCCTATTCTTGCTGGACATGCCCTATCGGGCGCGATCCTGAGTGGGTGAGTTGATGGAACACAGACATGACGATTGAACAGCTACTGGTCGGTTTTCCCCGCGCGAGACTGATGACAGCTGCTACGCCGGTCGAACGGCTCGATCGTCTGTCCGACCAGCTTGGTCTGGATCTGTGGATCAAGCGGGATGATCTGACAGGGTTGAGCTTTGGCGGCAACAAGACCCGGCAGCTTGAATTCTATATGGGCGAGGCACAAAAACAGGGGGCAGATACCATTCTGATCACCGGCGCTGTGCAATCCAATTTCGTGCGCACGGCTGCCATGGCTGCATCGAAGCTTGGGATGGAGGCCGTGCTTCAATTGGAAGAGCGTGTGCCGGATATGGGAGACCATTATTATTCCTCGGGAAATGTACTTCTGGCCCGGCTTCTGGGTGCCGAGCACATGCACTACGGTACCGGAGAAGACGAGGCCGGGGCCGACAATGCCCTTCACGCGCGGGCAGATCAGCTGATCTCTGAGGGCCGAAAGCCATATGTAATTCACTTGGGCATCGATCATCCGCCCTTGGGGGCGTTAGGTTATGTGGCCGGGGCTGCCGAACTACTGGATCAGATCGCCGATTTCGACGTGGCGGTGGTGCCATCCGGCAGCGGTTCGACCCACGGCGGGTTTTTGGCCGGGCTGCGGCTGGCTGGCAACACGGCACCTGTTTATGGCATCTGCGTTCGCCGCGACCGCCACCTGCAACATGCGCGGTTGCAAAAGGTATTGGAACGGTTGGCGGGTATGATGAAGTTTGACCCGGCTCTGGTCATGAAAGACATCATCACATGGGACGGCGCATTGCCCCCTGGATACGGGCGGATAGGTCCGTCCACACAGAGGGCGCTTGAACAGATGGCGCGTGCCGAAGGTATTTTTCTGGATCCTGTCTACTCGGCCAAAACCTTTGCAGGTTTGTTGGAATTACTTGAAAACGACACAATTCAACAGGGCCAGAAAGTTGTGCTGTTGCATACGGGTGGGCAACCGGCGCTGTTCGCATATCAGGAAGAGCTGTTCCCGGCCTGAGAGCCATCCGAGAAGCCACTATAGCGGAAGTCGCGCTTGGCCAGCCAACCCGTCGTTTCGAAGCGCGCGACGCGGTTTCACGTGACCTATGTCAATGACAGTACCGCGGATGTCGTGTCGGTTGAGCGAGCCTAGCCCACCTTAGAATGGATGGAAGGCATGTTCGCAGAGTTGGAGGCTGGATATGGCTGATGGATGCGGCTGTGATCGACACGCGCATGTGTATCTGAGCGTGGATGAGGCCCTGCTCCGTGGCCTGTCCGCTGCTGATCCGATCACAGAAACGGAAACGCTGCCTTTGGCCGCTGCAATTGGGCGAGTATTGGCCTGCGACTGTTTCAGCAAGGTCGATATGCCCGCTTTCGACAATTCGGCAATGGATGGCTATGCGGTTCGAACAGCCGATCTTGGCGATACCGACCTGTTCCAGATGCCGGTGGCGGGTCGCATCGCGGCGGGGGACAGCGGATCTCATGCTGCTCCTGCGGGTAGCGCGCTGAGGATTTTTACCGGAGCGCCCGTTCCCTCTGATTACGACGCCATCGTCATGCAGGAAGATTGTGATGTTGTAGAGGGGCAAATCCGCTTCAGCCGCCGTCCAAAGCCCGGGCAACATATCCGGCGTGCCGGTGAAGACCTTCATGCCGGAGCGCCGATCCTGCGGCTCGGCTGCGAGATTGGCCCGCGTGAGGTGGCAGCCCTTGCTTCCGCCGGGTATGGCGAGGTCGTGGTGCTTCGCAAGCTGAAGGTTTCGATCTTTTCAACCGGCAGTGAGTTGCGCCAACCGGGTGAGCCCCTTGGGCCGGGGCAGATCTATAACTCGAACCGTTACATGCTGCTTGCGCTGTTGCAGAAACCCTGGATTGACCTCACGGACCGGGGGCAGGTCGAAGATGACCCCGAGCTTTTGAAACAGGTCTTGCTGGACGCGACTGAAACCTCTGACCTGATTATTACAACCGGTGGTGTTTCTGTCGGCGATGAAGATCATATGCCGCGTCTGTTCACCGAGATCGGTGGCGTGACGGATGTGATGAAAGTCGCAATGAAACCGGGCAAGCCCATCATGTTCGGTCGGCGTGGCCGTGCGCTTTACATCGGTCTGCCGGGTAACCCGGTTTCTGCTTTTTTGACTTGGCAAATTATCGGATCGCAGATGATGGCGCGCCGCGCCGGTCTGCACCACACACCGCAGGCAGCCGTGCAGGCAGTTCTGTCGGAACCTTTGTACCGTACCGCAGGCCGACAGGAATATCGCCCGGTTCAGATTGACGGTTACACACCGGACGGACGGCCCCGATTGCGTCTGATGGAGCCGTCCTACAGTGGCCGCGTTGCTTTGCTTGCACAAGCGGATGGATTGGCGATCATCCCGGCAGAGGTGACGGAATATCCCGAAGGGCAACGCCTTGAGCTATTGCGGTTTTAAGCCCTAAGCGCTTTTCCTGCGGCATCAAAGGGCGGTTCATGCAGGATTGTGGCCCTGTGTGGGCGCCCCAGAACCATAACCTCGACCTCATCACCTGGCTGGGCATTTTTCACATATCCCAAGGCCAACGACATTCCGACGGTGTAGCCATAGGTGCCCGAGGTCACCCGGCCGATCCCTTCACCATTCTTGAAGATCGGCTCACCACCTGTTGCATCCGCGTTGGACGCTGTCACATCCGCTTCGTTCAGGTGCAGGATCACCAGGTGTTCCCGAGCCGGGTTCTGCAACACTTTCTGCGCAGCTGCCTTGTTGAGGAAGTCCTTATCAAACTTGCAGAGGCGATCAAGACCCACTTCATGCGGCCAATATTCCGGGCTGTATTCTCGGCTCCAAGACCCATAGCCCTTTTCGACCCGCATAGACATCAGCGCCCGGCTGCCAACAGGGCCAGCCCCGAACTCTTTGCCTGCCTCAAGCAAGGCATTGTAGAGCCGTGCCTGATCTTGGGTGTCGCAATGCAGCTCCCATCCCAGATCGCCGGTAAAGGAGACGCGCAGGGCAAGAACCTGAACCCCCGCCAGCTCGATCTTGGCGGACCGCATGAAGGGGAAATCTTCGGTTGCCAGCGATGTGTTGGTCAGTCGTTGCAGGATGTCACGGGAGTTGGGTCCGGCCACGTTAAAACCGCACATCGCTTCGGTTTTGCTTTCGAAAGTGGTGCCTTCAGGCAGCGGAACCTGTTTGAAAAAGCGCTTGTGATACCGCTCTGCCATGCCCGAGCCGATCACCCAGAACTCCTCATCAGCCACGCGGGTGACGGTAAAGTCGCCTGCAATACCGCCGCGCTTTGAAATAAGAGGGGTCAGACAGGAGCGACCAACGGTTTTGGGCATGGTGTTGGCAAAGACGGCGTTCAGCCAGTCTGCCGCACCTGGACCCTTGCAGACATATTTGGCGAAGTTCGAGATATCGATGATCCCGGCACGGTCGCGCAGCATCCTGCATTCCTCGCCCACCGGTCCCCACCAGTTCTGATGGGTAAAGCCATTCGTGTCTTTGGTGTCGGGCGTTGCGGCAAACCACAGCGGATGTTCCCAACCGGCGTTCAGGCCAAAAACCGCACCCATGGCTTTCTGCGCCTCATAGATCGGGCGAACCCGTGCCGGACGACCGGCGCTGCGTTCTTCATTGGGGAAATGGATCGCGAACCGATGACTGTACTGATCTGCCACGCGCGCTTTGGTGAATGCCTTGGTGGCCCAGCTGTCAAAACGCGCCAGATCCCAGGCGAACATGTCGTATTCCGTTTCACCCTCGATGATCCATTGCGCTGCCATCAGGCCCATGCCACCCGATTGCGAGAAGCCGGGGATGATACCATTGCAGCAGAAATAGCCGTCGACCTCGGGCACCGGCCCCATCAGAACGTTCGAATCCGGAGACCAGATCATTGGGCCGTTGATGACACGCTTGATCCCGGCTTCACCAACCGCGGGCAGGCGTTCGATGGCGTTCATCATGTTCTCTTCGATCCGTTCCAGATCATCAGGGAACAGGTCGTGGGCAAAATCCAGCGGCGTGCCTTCTTCGGCCCAGAACCTCATGTCTTTCTCATAGGCGCCGACCAGCAAGCCGTTGCCTTCCTGACGCAGGTAATACTCTCCATCCCGGTCCGAAACAGACGGCAGGCGGATGCCGTGGCTTTTCACATCCGCCATGGATTCGGTTACGAAATACTGGTGCTCTGTAGGTTGCAGCGGCAGTTCGATTCCAGCCAGTGCAGCAACCTCGCGCCCCCACAGGCCCGCTGCGTTCACCACCCAGCGTGTCCTGATGTCACCTTTTGGTGTTCTGACGATCCAGCTGCCATCCTCCTGCTGCTCGGTTGCGGTGACCGGAGTGAAACGGTGAATCTGCGCCCCACGTTGACGTGCGCCGACCGCATAGGCATTGGTCACGCCCGACGGGTCCACATTGCCGCCATCAGGTTCGAACATTACGCAACGGATGCCGTCGTAATTGACCAGCGGGTTCAGCTTCTGGGCTTCCTCGATGCTGATCTCATAGAAATTCATGCCATACAGCCTGGCCTTTGCGGCCTGTAGCTTCAGCTGATGTTCGCGCTCTTCTGTCTGGGCCAAGTATAACGAGCCGGGCTGGAATACTCCGCAGCTTTGACCGGTTTCAGCTTCCAGCGCTTTATACAGGCTCATCGTGTAATGTTGGATGCGGCTGATATTGGTACTGTCGTGCAATCCGTGAATGTTGGCGGCTGCGTGCCAGGTTGACCCCGAGGTCAGCTCGTCCCGCTCTAACAGAACAACATCCGACCATCCCAGTTTGGTCAAATGATACAGGATCGAGCACCCGATCACTCCTCCGCCGATGACCACGGCCTGAGCTTCGTTTCGCATTTTGGCTATCTCGCGCGTTTTCGTTCGCGCCTGTTCTTTCATGAAGACTGGCCCATCGACAATGTCGACAAAATTCGAGATCGAATGAAGTCAGCTAAACTCAAACTTTGAAAATTGCCTAGCGTCGCGATACGCTTAAGCAAATGAGCTCGTCAGAACGTCAATCGGTGTGCGCGACCGCGCTCAAACAGCTTTAGGTTCAACTCATCTGCTTCCGGCGCGCCATATTCCAACGCAAACACAAATGCGTGGGTCAGATAGAAACACGAGGCTTCATGATCCTGGCGCTGTTCAGCCAAAATCGCCGCTTGGTGATACAGCCGGATCAATGCGGGTACATCTTTTTCCGCATGGGCCCGTAAGAGTTGTTTATCGAGTTCGTTCAGATCCACTGTGACCCTTTCAGCGAATTCACACCGGCTATTTGCTAGGAGGCAAAAGACTGTAACGCCGTCCCGTCTGTTGTTGTTACAGACGACCCGCGATCTGGCCAGAAGGGCCTGACCAGATCGACTTTTCAGGATTGCTTACGCTTCAGCGCGGGCTTTTTCGATTTGCGTGGCCACCCAATGATGAAAACAATGGGTCGGGCCGTCCATCGCGGGCGAGAAACGGCCACCATCGAATTTCACGCCATGACGGCCTTTCTGCATGCCTTCAACCACAAAGACGTCTTCCTCGAACACCGTTTTCCACAGTTGCGCATTCTTGGCACGCAGCGCTTCGTGTTCGGGTGCTTCTTCGGGTTTTTTGGCGTAGTAGAGCTCAATCCGTTCGTTCGAACGCTCATGCGTGATCGGATCGATGAGGAAGGCAAAGCCGTGGTCACGCTGAACACCCAGCAGGGTATTCGGGTAAACGACGATATATTCCGCGCCGTCATTCCACTGCTCACTCAGATTCTCGAAATCATCCAGCTTTTCGCCATCGTGACCCTCGAACTGGCGGTAGACATAGGTGCCCTGACCCGAATATTTGCCCAGTTCGTTGATGTTGTAGTGGTCTTCCAGACGCGAATAGCTGTTCAGGCCGGGATGAACCCAGGGCAGGTGATAGCTTTCGCAGTAGTTCTCAACAGCCAGTTTCCAGTTCGAGTTCAACTCAAGATAAACCGATGCGCCAGCGCCACCGTGATACATCGGTTGATCGAATTCTTTCCAGCGTTCCATCAACTCGCCATGGACATCTTCGAATTCCGGCGCGTCGCCGCTGACATTGACAAAGACAACATCCCGCCAGACATACGAGCGGATGCGGATAAGGCCCAACTCGGCGAAGTCCAGATCCTCATGGGTGTTCTGCCCAGGGCCACCGACATGAGGGGCAGTCCGCAATTCACCATTCAGGCCGTAGCACCAGCTGTGATAGGGGCAGCGGATCGCGCCGCGGATTTTTTGCGGCTTGTCGACCAAAATCATGCCGCGATGACGACAGGTGTTCTGGAACACGCCGATCTGACCGTCGCGATCACGAACCATCAACAGCGGCACACCGAGGAAATCGATCGGATATGCATCTCCCGCCTCGGGAATGTCTTTGCCAAAGCCGATGCCGGACCAGTTCGCAAACAAGACCGCATCCCGTTCTTCGGCAAAAACTGCGGGATCAATATAATGCTCGTTCGGCAGACCCTTTGCGGTGTTTACCGGTGTCAGAACAGACGAAAGCGGTGCGTACTTGTTCATCGGCCACTCCTGAGTGATTTTGAATGAGTTTATCGCTGCATCCATTGGCGGCTGAGGCCGCCCACGTTCAATACTAAAAAACCTAATGGCAAATTGAGGCAGGCTAAACCGAACCTTCAGACAGTTCGTTGAGCAACCAATTCTTGAGAGCCAGCGCCCCTTCCGAAAGCTGATCGTCCGGGCGACCGACAAGATAGAAGTTGTCCGGGGCGGGCAGGCTGAATTCCTCCAGCGCGACGAGTTTCCCCGAAGCCAGCATGGGCTGGACCAGACGTTTCCATCCCAGCGCAAGGCCCGCCCCTTTACGCGCCACCTGAAGGGCAAGCGCGTAGCTGTTCACCCGCGATTCCACGGGAACAACTCCAGAAAACCCGAGGTCGTGGAACCAGGATGACCAGGTCGTCCAGGTGCTGTCCTGAGTTTCGAGATGGATCAGCCGCCGCTGCACGAGGTCTTCAAGGCTGGCCCCTTCAAGGTCCGCGGCCATCTGGGGGCTGCAAACGGGTGTCAGGATATCGCGATACAGTTTCGTGTGCGTGAGTTGCGCGTTGGCGTCCCGGCCATAGCGGATGAACAGGTCGATATCCGGCCGGTCCGTGAAGGCCTTGTCCTGCGCCATCTGGTTCACTTTCACGTGCGGAAAATCCTGCCAGAACCGGATGACAGATGGCGACAGCCAAAGTGCGGCGACTGCAGTGGTTGATCCAACGGTTACGTGGTTCTCGGAATCATTGCTGCGAATCTTTTCAAGTGCCTTTGAAATCTGCCGGAACGAAGTGCCGAGTGCCTCAAACAGGTCTTGCCCATCCTCGGTCAGTTCCACGCCGCGGTGCTTTCGGACAAAAAGGGCCGCGCCCAGCTCGCTTTCCAGCGCCTTAATCTGATGACTGACGGCACCAGGCGTCACGGAAAGCTCGCTTGCGGCTTCCTTGAAACTGAGATGCCGAGCGGCGGCTTCAAAGGCCGATAGTGTCGTAAGTGGAGGAAGGTTGTAGTGGCGTCGAGACATGGAGGTTTGTTGGCTTTTGAACTCTGGGTGAGTTCAATTCACCCGAATGTTAGAAATTTTGCAATTGAAATCTATCTTTTTTCCTGTTGTTTGCTGAAAGACGCAGAATGTACGCCACGTGAGACCGAACAGGACAAGTGATGGATACTCAAGTTGCCCGCCTTGTGCGAAAAACACCACTCAGTCCCGACACCTCTGATTTCTGCTTCGAGATCGAAAGCGGGCGCTTCACCAGCCTCGAGCCCGGGGCGCATGTGGACATCCATCTTGAAGACGGTCTGATACGGCAATACTCGCTGTGGAGCTGGAGCCAGGATGGACGCCTGATCAACGTGGCCGTCAAACGCGAAGACGAAGGGCGAGGCGGGTCACTGGCGATGCATGACCTGCAAGAGGGCGCGACCGTGGAAATTGGCGGTCCCCGCAACCATTTCAAACTCGAAAGCCATGATCGGCACGTCACTTTGATCGCTGGCGGTATCGGGGCCACACCATTGGTTGCAATGGCACGTGAGTTGCTGAACCGAGGGCAGGATTTTCGTGTCTACTATCTTGTTCGTTCGAAAGAATACGCGGCGATGGATGCGCAATTCCGGGCGCTTGGACTGGATGAATGGTATCATTTGCATTGTGATAACACAGACGGGGTATTCGATCTGAGATCGGTCATGCAATCGATGCCGATGGGCGCAGACGTTTATACCTGCGGCCCGGAACCGATGCTGAATGCGGTACTGGAAGCAGGTGCCTTGCTGCGTGGCGGCGCGATACACTTTGAACGGTTCGCCGCCGCGTCGGACATTGAACATGCCCCGAACGCCGATTTCCAGATCGAGATCCAGTCGACCGGCGCGGTCTATCCCGTTGGCAAGGACCAATCTATTCTGGAGGTTTTGCAGGCCAATGGTGTGCAGGTTGATTTCGGCTGCTCCGAAGGGCTTTGCGGAACCTGTATCGTTGATGTCGTGTCCGGCGAAGTTGATCATCGCGACGGTATACTTACTCCGCAAGAGCAGGAAACGCATGAGTTCCTGTGCACATGCGTTTCGCGGGCAAAGTCCGACTTATTGGTTCTGAAACTGTAAATGGAGTTACAATCACGCCCTCCATCTGTTGTCGCTAACATGTTATAAGAGCCATCAAGATGGTCGTTTCAAGTCGCATAAGGGTCGGATTCTCGGGCGAGCAGCCCCAACCTCCGATATAGGTTTTTTCGAATTGCAGGGCGCAACCACTTCTTGCGAAGCTGCAAGCAGGTTCAACGGCAAACTGATAGGTCACTAAGGACAAACAGATTTTGCAGGCGGCAAAAATCCGGGAGGAAAAGAGCGGTAGGAGACGCCACATGAGCGTGTGGACTTGCCGCAAATCTCAGTTGATCTGAACACTACCCACTCACTGTTTGGTGCATTGTGCATGTTTGTTTACGCCGTCCGGCACTGTGCATCCCTAACGGAACTCAAAAGAACAAAAAAAAACGGCGAACACACGGAGGAAAACGCAACATGTCGATACCCGAACCATTCACAGACGTTGAGATAAAAACGGCGGATGCCGGTTTTTATGAAAACTACAGCGTCCCAATTGCCCTGATCAGCAAGGCCATCATGGTCGCGCTGGTTCTGTGGGCATTGGTATTCCCTGCAAATGCAAACGGAACGCTTGGCAGCCTGAACGGGCGGTTGCTCGAGCTTTTCAACAGCTTCTACATTGTCATTGTCGGGTTGTTCCTCGTTTTCCTTGCCGTTGTCGCCGCTATTCCGTCCACGGGTCGCCGTGTTATGGGAACACCCGGTGAAAAGCCCGAGTTTTCGAACTTCTCTTGGTTTTCCATGATGTTCGGTGCCGGTCTGGGTGTTGGTCTGATGGTATTTGCAACCGCAGAACCACTGGGGCTGTGGGGTTCAAACCCAGAAGTTGTGTCCGGTGCTGTCGTAGGTAATACGCCCGAAGCACTGCAGTCGGCTTACCGCTATACCTTCTTGCACTACGGGTTTCACGCTTGGGCCATCTATGTGGTGACCGGTTTGTCGCTGGCATATTACGCTTATACCCGCGATATGCCTCTCACCATCCGTTCGGCGCTGACGCCCCTGTTTGGCCGCTTCGTCAATGGCTTCTTCGGCCATGTGGTAGACGTACTTGGCGTTGTTGCAACGATCCTCGGTGTTTCTGTCACCATCGGCTATGGTGTCAGCCAGTTCATCGACGGGCTTTATGCCATCACCGGTATGGAGTGGGTCATGGATCTGGGTGGCGAAGTTCCAACTCCAAGCAAAGTGGGCCTGATCGCCGGTCTGGTTGTCATTATGTGCCTGTCGATTATTTCCGCAGTATCGGGCGTCGGTCGTGGTGTTAAATACCTGTCGAACCTGAACCTCGTATTGTCGATCATCCTGTTGGGCACATTTATCGTTTTCGGCTCGTTCGTCTTTGCCATGACCACTTATGGCACAGCAATGGTCGACTACATCCTTCATATCCTGTCGCTCAGCTTTAACGCCTATGGCCCGTTGTCAGTTGAAGCCTTCGCTGCGGCGTTGCCTGCCGAAGCCCATGCCAATGATCTGATGGGTGGGGCCACCAATGCATGGGGCAGCTTTGACGGTTTCAAGAGCGGCCTGGAAGGGGCAGCAGCTGAGTTGGATGAAGCAACCCTGGCAGCCGTTTATGCGGCGGGTGAGCAGGGGCGTCAGTTCGGCTGGCAGTCGGGCTGGACCACGTTCTACTGGGCCTGGTGGATCGCGTTCTCGCCTTTCGTGGGCCTGTTCCTTGCCCGTATTTCGAAAGGGCGCTCTGTCCGCGAGTTCATCGTAGGCTGTGTGCTCGCACCGGCGTTGGTTTGCTTTGCATGGATGACTGTTCTGGGTGGAACTGCGATTGATCTGGAACTGGCAGGCGCTGCAGAAGGTGCAATCATCGGCGCATCGAACACCAACAAACTGTTCGTGACCCTGTCTTACATGATTGACGGTGGTCTGCTGTCAATGCTGAACGTGATGTGTGTGATCCTGATCATGACATTCCTCGTCACGTCGGCAGACTCGGGCATTCTGGTGATGAATACCATCATGTCGGGCGGCAGCCAGGAGACGGGCATCAAGCACCGCATCATCTGGGGTGTCATCCTGACGGCTGTGATCGGCGCGCTGATCCTCGCGGCGGGTGAAAACAACCCGATGGATGCGCTGCGAAACGCAATGATCATCGGCGCATTGCCCTTTACTGCTGTAATGGGTTTGATGTGTATTGCTCTGGCCAAAGCTTTGTTCCGCGACAGCCAGCGGGACAAACACGCCGCTACTGGTGCACAAGCCGCCGAATAAAGCGAAAGCTTAGCTTGTGACTTGATCAGGCCGCCCGGAATTGGGTGGCCTGACTTTTTTTGCGCAGAGACTGGCCACAACCCTCAAACAGCGAAAAGGTGCTGGCCAGCCCGACCTTGGCGAAACACTAAAAACCATATCTCAACGAAAAAGCCCCGGCAAAAACCGGGGCTTCAAAGCATCTTGTCGAGAAATGTCTACATGCAGGCTTCAACGGCGCGTTTGGTCATGACCGACACAAGATGCGCCCGGTATTCCTTGCTGCCATGTAAATCAGCGATCATGTTGGCAGGGTTAATCCGAAGGTCCATCAAGGCGTCCGGGCGGAACTCCTTGTTCAGCGCCTGCTCTGCTTCGCTCCAACGGAAGACGCCATCCTCACTTGCCCCGGTCACCGCCACACGCACACCGTCCGTGAAACGGGCCAGATATACCCCAACAAGTGCAAACCGCGACGCTGGCTGCAGAAATTTTTGATAGCTTGCCGCCTGCGGAACCGGAAAGCGGATCGAGGTGATGATCTCTCCTTCATCCAGGGCTGTGGTGAACATACCCTGAAAAAAGTCATCTGCCGAAATTTGACGCGTATTGGTCACGACGGTCGCGCCGGATCCTAGCACGCCCGCCGGATAACAGGCTGCCGGGTCATTGTTCGCAACCGAACCACCGATGGTTCCACGATTGCGCACTGCCGGATCGCCAATTTGTCCAGCCAATGCCGCCAACGCGGGATAAGACCCCGCAGCGTCGCGAGCAACGGCAACGTGAGGTGTTGCACCCCCAACAGAGACCGAGCCGTCATCATCAACGCAAACACCTTGCATCTCGGCAATGCCGCCCATCGACACCAGTTTGGACGGTGCCGCCAATCGCTGTTTCAATGTCGGGATCAGGGTTTGCCCGCCTCCCAACGCCTGCGCATCCTCTGTTGCCAATGCTGCAACTGCGTCAGCAATGGTCGAGGGCTTCTCAAACTCGAAATTGTACATTTCGTTCTTCCTTTCCGAAAGGCGCTGATCCGCCCTTCATCTGGCTATAAATATCCCGGGGAGCGCGAGGGGCTGGCCCCTCGCACCCCAACCTCTCAACCATGCATCGCCGTCCAAACGCGTGACGGGCTCATCGGCATGTCGATATGATCAACAGCCCTTCCACCCGAGTTCAACGCATCCAGCACCGCGTTGACCACCGCTGGCGGTGAGCCGATCGCTCCGGCCTCGCCGCAACCCTTCACACCAAGCGGATTGTGCGTACAGGGCGTCTGGCTGGAATGATCCACGCCGTAGAACGGGACGTCATCGGCGCGTGGCATCGCATAGTCCATGAACGACGCGCTCAGCAATTGGCCGTTCTCGTCATAGGCGCAGTTCTCCAGCAGGGCCTGACCGATGCCCTGACCAATACCGCCATGCACTTGTCCGTCAACGATCATTGGATTGACGATATTGCCAAAGTCATCCGCCGCCGTGAACTTCTCAATCGTGACCTGACCTGTGTCTGGATCAACCTCGACCTCACAGGCATAAGCCCCTGCCGGGAAAGTAAAGTTGGCCGGGTCATAGAACGCGGTTTCCTCCAGTCCCGGTTCAACTTCCAGCGGATAGTTGTGCGGGACATAGGCCGTAAGGGTCACATCCCCCCACGCCACCGACTTGTCGGTCCCCGCAACGCTGAACTGACCGTCCTTAAGTTCGATATCTGCCTCGGACGCTTCCAGCAAATGGGCTGCGATCTTTTTGGCCTTGTCGATCACCTTTTCGGTGGCCTTGACCATAGCCGAGCCGCAGACCGCCAGCGAGCGTGAGCCATAGGTGCCCATGCCGAACGGGATCTTCGAAGTGTCCCCGTGCACGATCTCGACCATTGACTCGTCGATGCCGATCATGTCGGCCACGACCTGCGGGAAGGCTGTTTCATGGCCTTGCCCGTGGCTGTGTGCGCCGACCATAACACTGATCGAACCAGTGGCGTTCACCCGAACTGTCGCCGCGTCGTAAAGACCTGCACGGGCTCCCAACATGCCGACGATATTCGAAGGCGCGATACCACAAGCCTCGATATAGCAATTGACGCCGAGACCGCGCAGCTTGCCTTTGGCCTCACTCTGCGCGCGTCGTGCGGCAAAGCCCGCAAGATCAGCAGCGGCCTCAAGCTTGTCCATGGTCCCGTTGTAGTCCCCGGTGTCGTAAGTCAGCGCCACTGGCGTGTCATAGGGGAACTGCGTGACAAAGTTCTGGCGACGCAGGGCGATCGGATCGACACCTAACTCGCGCGCAGCCTTGTCGATGACACGCTCCAGTTGGAAGGTTGCTTCGGGTCGACCAGCGCCGCGATAGGCGTCCACCGGCACCGTGTTCGTGAACATCGCCTTCACATTCACCTGAATGACCGGGGTCTTATAGTTGCCTGCCATCAGCGTCCCATGCAGCCATGTCGGAACCGAGCTGGAGAAGGTCGACAGATAGGCACCCAGATTGGCATAGGTGTTGGTCCGCAGGCCGATGAAGTTGTTATCCGCATCCAGAGCCAGCTCAATCGTGCTGACATGGTCACGACCCTGCGCATCCGACATGAACGCCTCGGACCGGCTGGCCGTCCACTTGACGGGGCGGTTGCAGGCCTTGGCGGCAAAGGTGCAGAACGCTTCTTCTGCGTAATGGAAAATCTTGGTGCCAAAACCACCGCCCACATCCGGGGCTACGACGCGGACTTTGTGTTCCGGCAGACCCAGAACGAACGCGCACATCAACAAACGGATGACATGCGGGTTCTGCGACGTGGTATAGAGCGTATATTCATCTGTGCCCCGGCTGTACTCGGCCACAGCCACGCGCGGCTCCATCGGGTTGGCGACCAGCCGGTTGTTCACCAGATCCAAAGTGGTGACATGCGCCGCATTGGCAAAGACGTTATTCACCTTGGCGTCGTCGGCCTCACCCAGCTGCCAGTCATAGCAGATGTTGTTTTTCAGATCGTCATGAACCAGCGTCGCGCCATCCTGCGCGGCGGATTTCATGTCGATCACGGCGGGCAGTTCCTCGAAATCCAGATCAATAGCCTCGGCCGCGTCACGGGCCTGTTCCAGACTGTCAGCCACCACGGCGGCAATGGGATCGCCCACATGGCGCACCTTGCCCTGTGCCAGAATTGGGTGTGGTGGTTCCTGCATCGGCGCGCCGTGCTTGTCGGTCACTTCCCAGCCACAGGGCATTCCGCCCACGCCTTCAAAGTCTTTGCCGGTGAATACTCTGACCACACCGGGCATACCTTCGGCGGTTGATGTATCTACAGAATTGATCCGACCATGCGCGATGTCGGACCGCAGGAAATATACGTAAGCCTGACCACGTACGTTGATGTCGTCGGTATAGTTGCCTGCTCCGGTCAGAAAGCGGACGTCCTCGCGCCGCTTGGAACTGGCTCCGATGCCACTGTCTTTGGGCATTGCTTGTTCTCCTCCCATAAACGGATGCTGCTGCACCCTTCACTTGTCCCACGGGCGCAACGTTTACGCCCGCAGCGGCATCATTCCGCGGCGATACTGCCGACGTCCTGGCCTGAGGCGGCCATGATCGCCTTGACGATATTGTGGTAGCCTGTGCAGCGGCACAGGTTGCCTTCCAGATATTTCCGTATTTCGGCCTCAGACGGGCGTGGGTTGTCTTTCAGCAGCGCTGCGGCGCTCATCACCATACCCGGAGTACAGAACCCGCATTGAAGGCCGTGATGATCCTGAAAGGCTTGCTGGATCACATTCAGCGAACCATCCGCATTTGCCTGACCTTCGATTGTGCCAACGTCAGCGCCGTCAGCTTCGACCGCCAGTATATTGCACGACTTCACGGCCTGGCCGTTCACATGTACAACGCAGGCACCGCACTGGGCCGTATCACAGCCGACATGCGTGCCCGTCAATGACAGTTGCTCGCGCAGAAAGCCGGACAGTAACGTCCGGCCCTCAACCTCGCCGCTAACAGCCTTGCCGTTCACGGTCATGGAAATTTTCATGACTTTCTCCTCCCTGAGTTCCAACGGTTCAACCGCCCAATACGCGCTTGAACCAACCTTTTTTTGTTTCGCCGCCTTCACCCTCGGCAGAAGGTTCAGCTTGAACCTGATCCGAGGTTTCCGGATCGGGTGTTTTTTCGGGTTCGACCGCGTTCTGAAAACTTTCAAAGAACCGGTCGGCCATTTTTCTGGCGACGCCATCGATGACCCGGCTGCCCAGCTGGGCCAGCTTGCCACCGACACGTGCGTCGACGGTATAGGTCAGCAGAGTACCTTCGGGCACATCAGACAAACTGACATCGGCCGCACCCTTGGCAAAACCCGCAGCCCCACCCTTACCTTCACCCGAGAGCTTCACGCTTTCAAGCGTTACGATATCAGAGAGGGTAACGGCCCCTTTGAAGGTCGCTTTGACGGGGCCGACTTTCTGCACCACCGTCGCTTCGAACCCGTCATCGACCGAGCCCGTCATTTCCTGACATCCCGGAACGCATTCTTTCAGAACCTCAGCCGACAAAAGCGCGTCCCAGACCTTGGATCGCGGCGCGGCAATGACGCGGCTGTCACTCAGCTCCATTTCTCTTCTCCAGGTGTTTTTTCTTACGCTACGTGGTGTTTTTCGCCCTGCCTATTAGACCTTGGGTGTAGGAGTTGCCGAACCGATCTTATGTACGACTTTGGGCCAGTAGGCGCAGATTACTTTCGTTGTTAGGATTGGATAAACTGGGGGCAACCTGATTGAAAAAAGGCAATACCAAATGCTTGCAGACTCCGTCGAAAGATCTGGCTTCGAGAAAGTGCTGATCGTCGATGACCACCCCCTGTTTTGCGACGCGCTGTCGATGACCTTGCAAAGCGTGGCGCAGATCGGCGAAATCCATACCGCGGACCGACTGGAAGGCGCGATGGAACTTCTGTCAGGTGGGCTGAAACCGGACGCGGTCATGCTGGACCTCAACCTGCCGGATGTGGAGGGGCTGGACGGCCTTGTCCGTCTGAAGGCTGCTGCGAATGCCCCGGTTATTGTGGTGTCCTCGATGACGGATAATCGCGTTGTCAGTCAGGTGATTCAGGCGGGCGCATCGGGTTATGTACCCAAGCATAGCCAACGCGATGTGTTTCGCCTGGCATTCGAGACAGTGCATTCCGGCAAAGTTTTCGTGCCCGAAGGGTGCGTTCTGATCAATGTTGAAGAGGATGAACACGCCGAGGCGGTCAATCGGCTTGCGACGCTGACAAATCAGCAGGCCCGCATTCTGCAACTGATCTGTGAGGGCAAGCTGAACAAACAGATTGCCTATGACCTGTCCATTGCGGAACCCACGGTCAAAGCGCATGTCACGGCAATCATGCGGAAACTGGGTGTGCAAAGCCGGACGCAAGCCGTTCTGATTGCAAAGAAAGCTTCGTTTGCCAGCGTCTTGCAAGACCACGGCTAAGCGTCATACTCTCACCACATCGTCGCGCTTTAGGGAGGAGGCTCGATGGACCAAGCAGTCGGGTGGGCGACAGCCCGGACCGGTGCGACAGGCATCGTCAAAACGGCTTTCGCGCGTTACGACACCGGGCAGGCGCTTGGGGTGCTCGTACGTCAACTCGGGGCTGAACCGCTTGCGCTGGTGATACTTTTTGTCAGTCCAAACGCGGACGCGGCTGCGGTCATTACCAAAGCCGAGCAGGTGTTTGCGCCTACTCCGGTGGTTGGCTGCACCACCGCCGGAGAACTTGCGGATAGCGGTTATTGCGAAGATCAGATCGTCGCAATCGGCCTTCCGCAATCCCATTTCGACACGCGTACGGTCCTGGTTTCCGATCTGAACGATTTTGAGGCGGAAAGCATCATCAACGAGATGATCCACAACCGAAATGCCATGATGGTCACGGCGCCCGACTGGAACCATGAATTTACATTCCTGATGATCGACGGATTGTCGACCAAAGAGGATGCGTTGACCTCCGAGTTGGCCGTCGGCTTGGGGCCGGTGCCATTGTTTGGCGGATCGGCCGGTGATGGAACCCGGTTCGGGCGTACCTATGTGCTGCATCAGGGCAAGGCGCTGAGCAATGCTGCCATACTGACTCAGGTTCGTACGCGGTGCCCGATCAAGGTGTTCAAAACTGATCATCTGGTTCCAACGACCCGGCGTATGGTCGTAACCAAGGCGGATCCGGCAAAACGCATCGTTCAGGAGATCAACGCCGAGCCCGCCGCCCGCGAATACGCCCGTATCCTTGGCAAGGACCCGGAACAACTGACGACATTCACCTTTGCGGCGCACCCCGTTGTTGTACAGATTGGCGGGCAGCATCACGTCCGCGCCATTCAGCAGGTGGCGGGCAACGGGGACCTTGTCTTTTTCTCGGCGATTGATGAAGGGCTTGTGCTGACGCTGGCCGAACCAAGGGACATGGTCGAGCACCTTGAGGAAGAAATCGGCCTTCTGACCGAGAAACGGCAACCCGACACCATTCTGGGCTGTGATTGCATTCTCCGCCGACTGGAAGCGCAGGAAAAGCAAAAGACCCGCGAAATCTCGGACATTCTGGCCCGCAACCACGTTGTCGGATTCTCAACTTACGGAGAGCAGTACAACTCTATCCATGTGAACCAAACTCTGACGGGTGTTGCGATTTATCCACCCGAGAAAGAGTAACGTATGATCGAGCATCTTACAGATCCCACGGACTCGGTTGATCGCCAGAACGAGAAACTTCGCAAGATTGCCGAAGCGCTGATGCGCCGGGTAGAAGAATCCACCGATGCGTCAGGCGCAGCTTATGCGCAGTTTCAGCGCGCGGCCGTGCTTGAACAAGAGGTCCGCGCCCGGACGAATGATCTGGAACGCGCCCTTGAATTGCTGAACGATTCCAATGCCAGATTGGCACAGGCGAACAAGGACACCGAAGCCGCACGCGCGGACCTGGCCAATGCAATCGAAACGGTGCAAGAGGGGTTTGCCCTTTTCAATCGGGACGAAAAACTGGTGCTGTGCAACAGCCGTTTTGGTCTGCATATGCCTGACATTCAGGAGCGGCTGAGCCCGGGGCTGAGCTTTGCCGAATATGTCGAACTGGTCAGCCGATCAGGGTTTCTGTACCTGCCTGAAACAATGACCCCGACAGACTGGGCCAAAAGCCGCCTGGATCGGCACACGGACGATCATGTGGTGTTCAACGTCCGGCTTGTTGGCAATCGGTGGTCGCAAGTGTCTGAGCACCGCACACCAGATGGCGGAACTGTTATTCTGCAAACCGATGTGACTGATATCATGCGGATCGAACGGCAGGAACGTGACCGGATACTGGATGACAAGGCTAGGCTGATCCGCGCGACGCTGGAACATATCGAACAGGGCGTTTGCATTTTTGACAACAAACACCGTCTGATCGGTTGGAACAACCGCGCCAGCGAGTTGCTGGCCATTCCGATCGCACAGTTTCAGATGGGGACCCGGTTTGAATCGCTGTCCAATCGCCTTGGCACGAACATCAAGTTCCAGAAGGGGGTAACGGAAGCCGATCTGCTGGATTGGGTGACGCGGCAAACTTATCGCCGTCCTCTGCAATTTCAGATGCACCGCGGAAGGTCAAAAATTCTTTCGGTGTTTGCGCAGGAAATGCCGGACCGGGGCTTTGTGATATCCTTCACCGATGTAACCGCAGAACGAAAGTCCGCTCAGGCCTTATACGAAGCCAAAGAGCTGTTGGAACAACGCGTAACATCGCGCACAATGGAACTGGCTGACGCGTTGAACGAGGCCGAGCGTGCAAACGCATCCAAGTCGCGATTTGTGGCAGCTGCCAGTCACGATCTGCTGCAACCTCTTTCCGCGGCAAAGCTTTATGTTGCATCGCTGGGCAGCGGCCTGGACAAAGACGACGCAAGGACTGTTGCAGGCAAGGCTGAAAGTGCGCTGAACAGCGTTGAACACATTCTGGAAGCGCTGCTGGATATCTCGAAGCTGGATTCAGGACGGGCCACCGCGCATTTGTCCACCATATCAGTGAGTGCGCTGTTTTCTCAGATGGAAGACGCATTTCGCCCGGTTGCGCAGGCAAAAGGGCTTGAACTGTCATTTGTTGACACAAACGCGCGTGTGACCAGCGACGCCAGCTATTTGCGTCGGATTTTGCAGAACCTGCTGTCGAACGCGATCAGGTATACCGAGACCGGAAAAGTTCTGGTCGGTGTGCGGCGTCGTGAAGACGCAATTGCCTTGCAGGTCTGGGATACGGGCATCGGAATCGCGTCAGACCAAAGAGACCTCGTTTTTCAGGAATTTCAGCGCCTGCATTCTGATGCCAGTGCCGCAGAAGGTATGGGATTGGGCCTTGCAATCGTAGAGCGCGCCTGTGGGCTGTTGCAACATCCAATCCAGCTGTATTCCGAAGTAGGCAAAGGAACTGGATTCTCGGTCGAAGTACCGTTGGCACAGGAAGAGCAGACTGCATGCGGCAGTGCCCCTGCGGCCCACGATCCGGGCTACAACATACTTGGTAACACGGTCGTATTGTTGATTGAGAATGATGAAAATCTTCGTAGCGCACTGACCATGACAGTCGAATCCTGGGGGGTCGAGGTTTTGGAGAGCGAAAGCGAAGACGAAGCAATCAATCTACTTCGCGAAATTGACATTCTGCCCGACGCAATAGTTGCCGATTTTCATTTGAACCACGACAGAACCGGTATCGACGCGATACATGCCCTGACGCACGAGTTTGGCCCTCTGCCCGGCTGCATTATCTCGGCGAGCCGATCACCTGAACTGGCCGAGCGTTGCAAGCACGCCAATCTGCCTTTGCTCTACAAACCGCTAGATGCGCTCCTTTTGCGCTCAACGCTGGAATCGTCGATTGCACGCCGCGACTGAGCGGCATCAATCCGCGACCGGTTCAGATTGAACCAAGGGTCTTCCCCTTGCCGAAACAGCTGGTTAAGAAGTTCTTCCAGCGTCGTTTCAGGAGGCACCATTGGACCGTATCGCCCGCACCATCGCTACCGAGATTAATGCACGTCCCGAGCAGGTCGGTGCCGCGATCAAGCTACTGGACGACGGAGCAACCGTGCCATTTGTCGCCCGGTATCGGAAAGAAGCAACCGGAGGATTGGACGACACCCAGTTGCGCCTGCTGTCCGAGCGGCTGACCTATCTGCGCGAGCTTGAAGCGCGGCGCGAAACCATCCTGAACTCGATCAAGGATCAGGGCAAACTGACGGAAGATCTGAACAAATCCATAGCGCGTGCGGAAACCAAAGCGCAGTTGGAAGACATATATCTGCCTTACAAGCCAAAACGGCGCACCAAGGCGATGATTGCGCGCGAAAATGGGCTGGAACCTTTGGTTGATGCTATTCTGACGGACCGCAACTGCGATCCTGAAACGCTAGCCGCGGCGTACCTCACCGAGGTGGTAGCAACGACCCGGGATGCTTTGAACGGCGCGCGGGACATTTTGACCGAGCGGTTGACAGAAAACGCCGCACTGCTGGGCGAACTGCGCAGCTTCATGCAGCGCGAGGCTTTGCTCAACGCAAAGGTCATCGAAGGCAAGGAAAAGGACGGCGCCAAGTTCAGTGACTACTTTGACCACGCCGAATTGTGGGCGGACGTGCCGTCGCATCGGGCATTGGCGATGCTGCGGGCATCCAAAGAGGGTATCGTCACGCTGGATATCGCGCCTGAACCGGAATTTGGTGCCGCGCGGGCCGAGACGATTGTCGCCGCTCATCTACAGACACGCGGCACAGGGCCGGCAGACGCGTGGTTGCGCAAAGTCGCGGGCTGGACTTGGCGGGTGAAACTTTCGCTGTCCATGATGGTCGAACTGATGGCTGACCTGCGCAGCCGGGCGCAGGACGAAGCCATTCAGGTCTTCTCGCGAAACCTCAAGGACCTGCTGTTTGCCGCACCGGCAGGTGCTAAGGCGACCTTGGGTCTGGATCCGGGCATTCGTACGGGCGTAAAGGCTGCTGTCGTTGATGCGACCGGCAAGGTTGTCGCCACTGATACCTTGTACCCGTTTCAGCCGAAGAATGATTTGCGTGGCGCACAGGCCAGTATCCTCAATCTGATATCTGCTCATCAGATCGAACTGATCGCAATCGGGAACGGGACGGCCAGCCGTGAAACCGAAAGGTTGGTTGCAGACACTCTTGCACTTCTACCCAAGACGGTGAAAGCACCGACAAAAGTGGTGGTGTCCGAAGCTGGGGCCTCGGTATATTCCGCATCTGAACTGGCTGCGCGCGAGTTTCCGGATCTGGATGTCTCGCTACGCGGCGCGGTCTCGATTGCGCGGCGATTGCAGGACCCTTTGGCCGAGCTTGTCAAAATCGAACCAAAATCCATTGGTGTCGGCCAGTATCAGCATGATGTGGATCAGCATCGCCTGTCACAATCGCTGGATTCCGCGATCGAGGATGTGGTGAATGCTGTCGGGGTTGATCTGAACACAGCATCCGCGCCATTGCTGTCACGCGTGTCAGGACTGGGTCCGGCGCAGGCCGAAGCGATTGTCACCCACCGTGACCTGAACGGGCCCTTCCTTTCGCGGAAGGATTTGCTGTCCGTCGCCCGCCTTGGACCGCGCGCGTTCGAGCAATGCGCCGGTTTCCTGCGCATCAGGGAAGGTTCCGAGCCTTTAGATGCGTCTTCAGTGCACCCCGAAGCCTATGACATTGCGCGCCGGGTCGTTGCCGCCTGCGGTCGCGACATCCGAAACATCATGGGCCATGATGGCGCGTTAAAGGGGTTGCGAGCGGAACAATTTGTAACTCAGGATTTTGGCTTGCCGACCGTTCGGGACATCTTTGCCGAACTTGAAAAACCCGGACGCGACCCCCGGCCCAGTTTCGTCACCGCATCTTTCACCGATGGCATTGAAGACATCACCGATCTGAAACCCGGAATGGTTTTGGAAGGCACAGTCACCAACGTCGCCGCCTTCGGCGCTTTTGTGGATATCGGTGTGCATCAGGATGGGCTTGTTCATGTCAGCCAGCTGGCAGACCGGTTTGTCAAAGATCCGCATGACGTGGTTAAGACCGGGCAAGTGGTTAAAGTACGTGTCGTCGATGTTGATGTCCCGCGAAAGCGCATTGGGTTGACCATGCGAAAACAAGGGGGTGGAGGAAACCGTCGCGGGGGATGAAGTGCACTGTGCTTCGGAACCCGTGTTTGACGGCGTCAGCTTAGTGCCTTGCACGTGCTCCAATCCATGATTACGACTAGGTTGGCAGGAATGAAGGTGATGTTGGCACCCCGGAAAAAAATGGGCTGAACGATCTTTTCTTCCATGGAGATTTGCAAAGACCGGGGTTTGTAGCGGTTGGCTGGCTCGTAGTCTTGGGTAATGTCTTAAACTCAACCTTGTACCAGAGCGGATCAGTAAACCTTAGGAACTTCACCTTTTCGCAAACCAGAGGATATGCATGACACATGTCGTGACACTGAATGCCGGATCGTCTTCGATGAAGTTCGGCCTGTTCGAACTGACAGAAGACGATCCAGTCATGGTGTGCACCGGTGTGGTCGAACGGATCGGCGAGCCAGAGCCAATCGTCAAGGCGCGGTCATCTGGCGGTGGAGTTCTGGCGAATGGCACGGCAGGCGATATTCACGATCACGCTGCTGCACTGGACTGGGTACTGAACCTATTGTCACGGGCCTTCCCCAGTTGCGAGGTCACCGCGGTTGGGCATCGTATTGTTCACGGCGGACCTGAGATCGATACGCCTTTGCCGTTGACCGCCGCTGCTTTGGAGGAGTTGGACAAGCTCTCTCCGTATGCACCTCTGCACCAGCCGCACAACCTGGCTGGCGTCAAGGCAGCTATGGAACGCTTTCCAAATGCCGCCCAGATTGCCTGTTTCGACACGGCCTTTCATCGCAACCACCCCTGGGAGAACGACGTATTCGCCCTGCCGCGCGAGTATTATGACAAAGGCGTCCGGCGCTATGGTTTTCACGGGCTTAGTTATGAGTACATCTCAGACCATTTGGCCAAAACCGCACCGCTTTTGCACGCGGGGCGGGTTGTGGTTGCGCATTTGGGTAACGGCGCTTCGATGTGTGCCATGATCGGGGGCCGGTCCGTCGGTTCGACCATGGGGTTTTCGTCGTTGGACGGGCTGCCGATGGGATCACGTTGCGGTCAGCTTGATCCCGGTGTCTTGTTGTATCTAATGGATCAGGAAGGGTTGAGCGCCTCAGAGATTTCCGACCTTCTGTTTCGCAAATCAGGTTTGCTGGGTCTGTCCGGACTTTCAAGCGACATGCGCACTCTTGAAAAAGCAGATACCCGCGAAAGTCGACAGGCCATCAGCTATTTCACGTTCCGCATCCGCCGCGAACTTGGGGCAATGGCAGCAATATTGGGCGGTATTGACGCACTGATCTTCACAGGTGGTATCGGAGAAAACTCGCGCCTTGTGCGCGACAGGGTATGTTCCGGAATGGGGTGGTTGGGGATTGAACTGGATCCCGATGCCAACGCGGACAATGATCGGATCATCTCGACAGACCTGTCCCGAGTGGTCGCCATGGTTATTCCGACAAATGAAGAGTTGGTTATTGCCCGTGCGGCCGCCGATCTGTTGGCAAATCGATCCCATCGGAAAAGCGCTTAGCTAGGCTGGTACGTCCAGCGATATGAGGGCGGGGTCGGTCCTTTGTTGCGACCACCTTGCTGCATCTGCTCCCATGCATGTGCCAGAATACCCACTGATCGGGACAGGCAGAAAAGGCCGCGCGCCAATGGTGGCGCAAACCCAAGCTCGGCATAAATAACTGCGGTTGCGCCATCGATGTTCATCGGGACAGGTTTGCCCTTATGCCGCGCAAGTTCTGCCTCGATCTGCTGCGCAATGCGCATGAATTGCCCATCGCAAGCACCGGTTTTCACCGCTTCGGCGACCAAGTCCATCAGGCACGGAGCACGGGGGTCTGTAGGCGCGTGAAACCTGTGCCCAAAACCCGGAAGTATCTTTCCGTGGCTTTCGATCCACGCATCGATTGCCTGCGCCAAAGTGCCAGGGTAATGGCCCACAAAGTGGTAGAGTTCCACGGCCTGCTCGCCAGCCCCTCCATGAATGTCGCCCAACATGTTCACAGCGCTCGCCATCGCGTTGTTGAGAGACAGGCCACAGGTAACCGCCATGCGCGCGGTTGCAATCGACGGTGCCTGAGGACCGTGGTCGACTGCCGCGACCAGCGCGGCTTCGAACAATTTGGCCTGCGCTTTTGATGGGCGGTCTCCACGTACCATAAACCAGATCATTTCCGCGAAACCAAGACGTCCGATCAGGTTTTGAATCGGCTCTCCGCGCAGGTCTATCCGGCCAGGTTCCATATCGATGATGGATGTTGCCCACCAATCTGCCACATCGCTCATATGATCCCCTCTCTGCTTAGCGCGTCGATTTCCGCGTCGGTCAATCCGATTTCGGACCACACCGCTTTGTTGTCGGCCCCAAGCTTTGGTGGTGCGATTTGCGGCATTCGCCGGATGCCATCCATTACGACGGGACTGCCTGCAAGCTGCATCTGTTCGCCGGGAACCTGTAAAGAGCCAATCAGACCGCGATCGGAAAGTTGCGGGTCTGCAAGGGCTTCGGGCACGGTCAAAACTTGTCCGGCTGGTACTCCCAATGCATTTAGTGCACTCACCCATTCGGACGCGGCCTTCGTCTTTAGGGTGCGTTCCAGTTCTGTACGTAAGGCGTGGCGGTTTGTTTTGCGATCTTCACGCGTTGCGTAGTCGGGGTTGTTCAGCAGGTCATCCCGCCCGAGACAGCGGGCAAGTGCCTGCCATTGCTCGTCCCGATTGGCCGCGATGTTGATCGGGTTGTCCCGCGTGGCAAATGTACCTGAGGGGGCCGAGGTTGTGTTCTCATTCCCATGCGCTCCGGGCGTTACGCCACCCACCAGATAATTTGAAACAACCCAACCCATCGTCGAAATCACGGCTTCGGACATCGCAACATCCAGATAGGTGCCGCGTGGGTTGGCGTTCAATGCCGCCGAAACTGCAAAGGCAGCCGTCATCCCCCCGACCGTGTCCGCCAACGGATAACCGACACGATACGGTGCCGTGTCGGGGGCGCCGGTGATTGACATCACGCCGCTGATACCCTGCACAATCTGGTCATAAGCCGGATCATCGCGCCGGGGGCCATCCTGCCCGAACCCGCTGATGGCGCAATAGATCAGGTTGGGATTGACGTTGCGCAGAACTTCATAACCAAGACCAAGACGATCCATTACTCCGGGTCGGAAGTTTTCCACCAGAACATCAGCTGATTGGACAAGGCGTTTCAGAAGCGCCTTGCCCTTTTCAGGTTTCATGTTCAGCGTGACAGATTTTTTACCGGCATTCTGCGCCAGAAAACTGATCCCCATCCCCGCCTTGTTTCTGGCGGGATCTGCACCCAGAACGCGAGCAAGGTCGCCACCATCGGGGCGCTCGACCTTGATCACGTCGGCACCCATCAATGCCAGTTGGTAACAGCAATATGGACCCGCGAGGACATTGGTCAGATCGAGAACCCGTATTCCCGCCAGCGGGTTAGTCACCTTCGGCAACCCCTTCCGACCTGGCCTGTGCACGGCGCGCGCGGTAGCTGGGTAGGAGCACCAGAAGCGCCGCGATAACCAGCAGACCCAGCGTCATCGGGCGCTCCCAAATAAAGGCGATGCCATCGTACAGCTGCATGGACCGCGAGAAGTTATCTTCCATCATGCCGCCGAGGATGAAACCGATCAGCAGTGGTGCCAATGGGTAATCAGCAAATTTCAACGCCGTTGCGCATACCCCAAAACCCACCAGTATCAGCAGTTCGGTTGCATTGTTCTGCCCGATATAGGCCCCCATCAGAGTAAAGAACAAAATAAAGGGGATCAGATAGTTGCGCGGCACCGAGAGTACTTTGGCTATGTAGGGGATCAGCGGCAGATTCAGGATCAGAAGCACCAGGTTGCCAATGAACATGGACATGATGACCGCCCAAAAGATCTGCGGGTCGTCCAGCATAAGGCGTGGGCCCGGTGTCACATTCAGAGCAATCAATGCCCCAAGCAGGATTGCCGTCGTTCCCGATCCGGGAATGCCCAGGGTCAGCAGCGGCACGAATGAGCCTGTACAGGCGGCGTTGTTCGCCGTTTCAGGCGCGGCCAGCCCTTTGATCGACCCTTTGCCGAATTCGTCCTGCTCGGCTTTTGGGGCGATGTTACGCTCGACCGCGTAGCCCAGAAAGCTGGCAATCGTTGCGCCCGCACCCGGCAGAACGCCGATGAAAAACCCCTGTATAGACTGGCGGCCAATCACTGGCGCAATGGCTTTGGCTTCTTCCCTGCTTATGCGCAGGTCCTTGATTTCGCCTTCTTCGCCCTTAAGGTCCTTGGGTTTGAGAACAAGAAACAGCGCCTCGGGTAATGCGAACATGGCCATTGCAAGTGTGATAAAGCCAAAGCCCGACTGCAAATCCATGATGCCCATGGTGAAACGAGGCATATTGAACAGTACGCCTTCACCGACGGTGGCCATAATCAACCCAAGGATTGTCATTATGATAGCCTTGGCAACCTGACCTGTTCCCGCAAAGGCGGCAATGGCCGACAAGCCGACAACCATCAGCGCGAAATACTCGGCTGAATGGAAAAGCAACGCAACAGAGGACAGGGCAGGGGCGAAGATCATCAAAAGCAATGCGCCTAACGTACCGCCTGCAAAACTTGCGACTGCTGCAATGGTCAGGGCTTTGCCCGCTTTGCCCTGACGGGCCATCGGGTAGCCGTCAAAGCTGGAGGCGACGGTACCCGCGACCCCTGGCGCATTCAGCAGAATAGAAGAGGTCGAACCACCAAAAATGGCGCCATAATACACGCCAGCCAGCAGGATCAGCGCAGCGGACGGGTCACCCATGGAAATTGCCACCGGGATCATGATGGCGATGATCGACATCGGGCCCAGACCCGGAAGCATTCCGATGAATGTGCCAATCAGACAGCCCGCGACGACCATCAGCAGATTTTGCAGTGAGAATGCCGTTTGCAGGCCAATCAGAAGTCCTTCAAGCATGTCAGCCTCCGAAAATGCCGGGCAAAGGGCGCATGTAGATGCCAAGGACTTCCTGAACCAGATACCAGACCGTACCTGTGGCGATCAGGGCGACGGGCAGCATGATATGCCATTTTCGTTCACCCAAGATAAAAGCCCCAAAGATCAGGAAGGCCGAAGTTGAGATCAGGAACCCTACGGGGCGCAGGCACATCGCGTAGACGACCATCAGAACCAGTAACATGATCGCCTGACCAAGATGGTAATCGCCCAACCGCCGATAGTCGATTTCAGGTTCGCTGGGTTCAGCCTTTTCAAAGCCCAGCAGAATGATCGTGGCCGTGATGATCCCCAGAATTGACAGCACTTTGGGGAAAGTGCTTGGCCATATGGGGTTTCTTTGCATGAAAGGGGGCAGGCTACTGTCCATCGTGAACCAAGCGGCGTAGCCATATGTTAAACAAACACCCAGAAGAATGAGCGCGATCCAGCGATCCAGCGCCATGGGACCCCCTCCTTTTTTCGTCGTCAGGGTTGGCAGAGCGGGTTACCGCTCTGCCCAAGTTGGATTCAGAGGAAGCCCAGCTTTTTCATCAGATCACCGATCTGTTGTTCCTGCTGCTCAAGAAATGACCGGAAATCATCGCCCGAGTTATGGATGTTCACCCAACCGTTGCGTGCACGAACCTCTTCCCATTCCGGGGTGTCGTACATCTTGGCAATCGCGGCCTGGTAGGCTGCGAGCTTGTCCTCGGGCAGACCCGGGGCCGCAAAGAAGCCACGCCAGTTCACAAAGGTGGTGTCGATGCCCTGCTCTTTCATGGTCATCGCGTCTGGGGCGGCATCTACGCGATCTGCCGATGTGACGCCGATGATCTTAACTTCACCTGCGTTGGCCAGATCGACGGCTTCAGAGAAACCTGTAGACAGCGCTGCGATCTCACCGGACAGAAGGGCAGCCATGGCTTTGCCACCCGCATCATATGGAATGTACTTCACGCCAAGCGCATCTTTTCCGGCCGCTTCCATCACCATGGCTGCGACCAGGTGGTCCATACCACCAGGGACCGAGCCACCGCCGATGGCCGTGTTGCCGGGGTCGGCGTCGAAAGCTGCCAGCAGATCACTCATAGAATTGATGGGGCTGTCTTTACCGACAACAATGGCTGCGTAATCACCGATCGTACCCGACACCAGCGTCAGGTCGCGGAAGTTGTGAGGGAACACGCCAGTCAACGAACGGATCACGATTGGCGTGGAGTTTACCATCAATGTCCCGTGGTTGCTGTCGGCGTTTTCAATCAGATAGCCGATGGCTTTGCCGCCACCACCGCCTGACATGTTTTCATAAGACGCGGTGCCCACAAGGCCGGCGTTCGTCAGCGCTTCGCCGGTGCCGCGAGCGGTACCGTCCCAACCACCACCGGCGCCGCCGGGGATCAGAAAGTGGATGCTGTCCACTACCTGGTCTTCGGCCAGAACAGGTCCTGAAAGACCTACTGCAGCAACAGCTGCGATCAGGGCGCGACGGCCCAGTGCGAAAGTTGTCATGATGTCCTCCCATTTGACAACGGGCCGCATGGCGGCTCAGATTGGGAAAACTTAAACACACCAACCTGACATCAACCTGTCATGCACGAGAATAGTGTTAAGACCCGATGAAATTTCTACTTGTCGAAGACAATCTTGACCTCGCAAACGCGATCGGCTCCCGCATGAGGTTGGACGGCCATGTGGTTGATCACGCTTCAAAACTGGACGATGCGACAGCCTTTGTTGAATCGCAGGAATACGATCTGATCCTGCTGGATATCATGCTGCCGGACGGGGACGGTCGCGATTTCCTCAAGCGACATCGCGCGAGCCATTTGGACACGCCGGTGATCGTTTTGACGGCCCGCAGTCAGGTTTCGGATCGAATCGGCTCGCTTGATCTGGGTGCTGACGATTATGTCACCAAGCCGTTTGATCATGCCGAGCTTGAAGCGCGCTGCCGCGCAGTTCTGCGTCGCAAATCCGGGAATACGAAGACAACGATAGAAGTCGGCGGCATCGTATTCGATCCCCTGGCTGGCCATCTGACCGTGGGTGACGAGACCGTGTCGCTGCGCAATCGTGAACTGCGCCTGTTGGAATTGTTCATCAGCGCACCTGGTCAGGTTTTTTCGAAGCAAAAACTAACGGACCGGCTGTTTTCTTATGATGATGATGTCTCTGATAACGCGATCGAAGTTTATGTGGGCCGTTTGCGCAAGCATCTGGAACCCTCGGACCTGAAGATCACCACGCTTCGTGGGCTGGGATACAGACTTGACCATGCCTCCTGATCCCAATGTGTCAGGATCGCTGCGGAACAGGCTGGTTCTGACACTGATCGGCGGCGCGGCCATACTTGCGTTCCTGCTGTTTGTCGCAGTCCGAAACTATGCTGCGCAGGTCGCGCAACAGGGACAAGACAACATTCTTGGTGCATCGGTGGCCTCAATCCTCGATGCGGCCGCTTTGCGGGAAGGGGTGTTGGAGGTCGATATCCCATATGCCGCCTTCGCGATGCTAAGCACCCCTGCGGACGACCGGATCTTCTATTCTATTTTTCAGGACGGCACGTTTCTTTCCGGATACGAGGATTTTCCACCGACCATTGGACCGCGTGACGGAAAGTCGCTTTTCAGTTCCAGTCAGATTCGCGGTGAAACCATTCGTCAGGTCAGCGCCAGCCGGACTTTGGTGGGATTGGATAAGCAAACCGAACTGGTGGTCGCGCTGGGGCAGACACAAGACGCGTTGGCCGAAACTCTGGACCAGATTTCGCGCAATGCAGCGCTTCTGGGCGTAGGGTTCTTTGCCCTTGCTGCCGCTCTTTCCTTCTGGGCGACGTCCTCGACCATCGGGCAGCTGAACAGATTGACAACCTCTGTCACCCGCCGTGGGCCGCAGGATCTGAGCCCGTTCAAAAAGCCGGTACCCCGCGAAATGGCCCCTTTGGTTGCTTCACTGAACTCATTGATGGGTCGGCTTGATCAGTCACTCAGCCAGTCAGAAGACTTTATTGCCGAGGCGGCACACCGTGTTCGCACCCCTCTTGCTACGGTCAGGTCATATGCTGACGCCACTTTGCAAAGGGTTGAAAAAGAAGAAAACCGCGAGGCGCTGCGTTCGATGGTGCGCGCCATTGATGAAAGCTCTCGTGCAGCCGGACAGCTGTTGGATCATGCGATGATCACGTTCCGGGCTGACCATCTTGAGCGGGAAGACATTGACCTGAACGCTTTGGTCAGTGACCTTGTGCAGCGCCTGACACCAATTGCCGAGATGAAGGACTTGTCGTTGTCGCTTTGTGGCGACCCACAGGTTATGTATTCTGGTGACCCCATCCTCATTCAAAACGCCGTGCGCAACATGATTGACAACGCACTTAAATATGCTCCGGCCGACAGTTCTGTTCGCATCGAAGTCACGTCGGAGCCACGGGCTCAAATCCGGGTAAAAGACCGTGGCCCGGGGTTTCCCTTAAACGAAATTGACACTCTCACGCGTCGGTTTGAACGGGGTAAGAACGCAAGTGGTACCATTGGGTCCGGTTTGGGCCTGACCATCGCGCAGGACGTTGCAACAGCGCATGATGGAGCGCTTGACTTGTCCAACAGACAGGGAGGCGGCGCATGCGTTACATTATCGCTTTAGTCTTCCTTTGGTTTCCCGCTGTCACACAGGCGCAAGTCTGGGAGGATCGGCAAGTATTCAACGCCGAAGCAGACGAGGCTCATATTCGGGTCATCTCAAGCACCGATACGTTTTTGTTTGAGCCTACGATTTCCAGCTTTATCAAGGAAAACCCTGACGTTTCTGTCGAGTATTTGGTGACGGGTACTGCCGACATCGATCGGATCGTGCGCACCGCACCCGAAGATTTCGATATTGTCATTTCCAGCGCCATGGACCTGCAACTGAAACTGGCCAATGACGGTTATGGACGCGTGATAGATGACATATCCCTGCCGTCCTGGGCGCAGTGGCATCGCAGTCTTTTCGCCTTCACGTTCGAGCCCGCGACCATCGTGATTAACCGTGCCGCCTTTTTCGGTGCGCCTGTCCCAGAGACCCGACAGCAATTGATTGAAGCCCTTCGAATGCGACCAGACAGCTTTCGGGGCCGGGTGGGAACTTATGACATCCGTCAGTCCGGTCTAGGGTATCTGTTTGCGACGCAGGATGCCCGTGCGTCAGAAACGTTCTGGCGTCTGATGGAAGTCATGGGGGGATTGGATGTGCGTCTGTACTGCTGTTCCGGCGACATGATTGATGATCTTGTCAATGGTGAGATCGCCGTAGCCTATAATGTACTTGGCAGCTATGCGGATGCGCGCGCCGGGCACAAGGATACGCTTGAGGTTATCCTGCCGTCGGATTTTCAGACGACCATGATGCGCACGGCGATGGTTCTTGAAGGTACACCCGTACCCGAATTTGCCGCGTCTTTTGTTCGTCACCTTGTATCAAAGCAATCCACGCAATCAGGTGGTGGCCACACCCTCCCGCCTTTGGCACCTTTTGACACGGACGAAGAACGTGAAACGATAGGGCTTGATCCAGCGCTGATGACGTTTTTGGACAGATTAAAACGCCGCCGTTTTCTGGCCGAATGGGAAAGTGCAGTTATCCAGAGATAGCCCTGCCGTCATTCCCTAAATGCACGATTGAAGTAATCGGCCATCGGCTTGACCAGATAGGACAACGGGGTGCGTTCATCGGTTTTGATCAGTGTCTCAACAGGCATACCCGGCAAAAGCTCCTGACCGTTGAGACGGTCCAGCTCGCCATCATTCATAACCACTTCGGCGCGGTAGAATGTAAAGCCGGACTTTTCATCCGTGAATGTATCGGCTGACACGTTTTTGACCTGCCCGTCCAATTCAGGCGTTTCACGCTGATTGAAGGCCGGAAACCGCAGGGCAACAGGTTGACCCACATGCAACTGATCCACATGGATCGCGTCAACGCGCGCGGCAACAAGCAATGGCGTATCCTGTGGAACAACATACATCATGGGTTCACCCGGCTGAACGACAGACTGAAGGGCAAAGACCTGACTTCCATATACTGTTCCGCTGACCGGTGCGCGGATGTCCAATCGTGTCAGCCGCTCGGACAGGGACAGTCGGCGTTCCGATAGTTCAGCAACTTGCGCCTGTACGTCCCGCAACGTGGTAATTGCCTCTTCCCGGCGGGTTGCAGACAGTTCAACGATCTGGATCTCGGTTGAAGCGATCTGCCCTTTGAGGCGGGCGACAGCAGCTTCCAGTCGGCCTATTTCACCTGTCAGGCTGGCTTCTTCCCGTTGCAGGGCCAGTACACGACTGGTTTGCGTCAATCCTCGTTTCAACAGGCTTTGCTGGTCTTCCAACTCATCCTCGATCAATTCGACCTGACGGCGCAGCGATACGAGTTGGGCTTGTGTACCTTCAATCTCACTTTCGATCTGAACCAACTGCTTGTTCAGCTGTTCCTGCTGTTTGGACAGCGTTTCCACGCGGGCGTTGAACAGGTTTTGCTGACCTTCGATCAGGTCCAGATCGATGTTGTATTCCGTCTGAACCTCGTGCAACCGCGCCGACAGCTCTTGCGACGAAAGCCCGTCGCGTTCGGCCTGAAGACGGACACGGCGTGTCAGCAGCTCAAAAAGCTGCGCTTCCACGATCGTCTGTTCGGACGATAAGAAGGTATCATCCAGCCGTAACAGCATCTCGCCCGAGGCAACCACGTCACCATCGCGAACAAAGATCTCTCCAACAACGCCGCCATCGGGGTGTTCTACCACCTGACGGTTGCTTTGTACCTCGATCACGCCTGAGGATACGATCGCACCTGCGAGGCGCGTCTTCACTGCCCAAAGACCCAATCCGCCAACCAAAATGGCAAGTGCGGCGAATCCCACCAGGGCGGGAATTCTCATACTCCAGGCCTGCGCCTGCTTCTTGGTCGTCTTTTTTGCCATTATTCACCTACGGGGCTAAGCTTGCGCTTAATCGCGCCCGCGTTCTGCACCATTGCGCTGAGAACCTCGTCACGACTGCCGAACCTGACCACTTGTCCTTTTTCGACAACGGCCAGATCGTCACATTCCGAAATGGCCTGCGGGCGGTGTGTCATGATGATGGCGGCTTTGCCTGCCGCCTTGAGCCCCCTCACGGCCGCGTTCAAGGCTTCGGTGCCATCCGCGTCCAGTGCCGAGTTTGGTTCGTCGAGAATAAGCAGAACAGGGTCGCCATAGAGGGCGCGGGCCAGAGCGATGCGCTGTTTCTGCCCGCCTGACAACTGACTGTCATTGCCTTCAAGGAAGGTACCATAACCTTTCTCCAAAGACAGGATCAGGTCGTGCGCATTGGCTTTCTTGGCTGCGGCCACCACCGCTTCGGAATCCGGGTTTTCTGACATCCGGGCGATGTTCTCGGCCACGGTCCCGTTAAACAGGGTAACCTGCTGCGGCAAATATCCGATATGGCTGCCCAGATCGTTGGAGTCATATTGATCCAGAGTGGCACCACCCAGTCGAATTTCACCGGCTGCCGGATTCCAAAGCCCCAGCAACGCCTTGGCCAGTGTCGTCTTTCCCGATCCGCTTTTGCCGATGACACCCAGCGCCTTGCCCGGTTGCAGCTTCAGATTCACGTTCCGCAACGTTGGCGTTGTTGCCCCGGGGGGAATGACAGTCAGCGATTTGGCTTCCAACTGCGCTTTCGGGATGGGCAAGCGAATCCGCTGCTCTTCGGGAGGGGTCTGATCCAAAAACCGGCTTAGGGAAGTCCAGGCCGTTCGCGCACGTTCGATCATGCCCCATTGGCCGACCGCTTGTTCGACCGGGGCGAGGGCCCGACCCAAAAGGATTGAACCCGCGATCATCGCGCCCGGTGTCATTTCGTTTTGCAAAACCAGCCACGCGCCCAAGGCAAGCATTGCAGATTGAAGAAACAGTCGTAACGACTTGGTCAAAGACGTAAAACTGCCCGTCCAATCGCTGGCGGAGATGGTTTGACGCAAGGCATTCGAACGCTGGTCCAACCATCGCTTTGTCACGTCCGCCTGCATACCTTGAGAGCGCACAACCTCTGCCGCTTGTCGCGCATGTTCGGCAAAGGCATTTGCTCGCGCTGCTGCAGATTGTGCCTCGGCGACTTTCCTGCTGGTCAGCGCCTGATTGAGCAATGCAATCACGACAAGCAACGCACCGCTTGTCACGGCCAGCCAACCCAACAAAGGATGAAACAGGAAAATCGCACCCAAAAAAACCGGCGTCCACGGAATATCCATCACCGCCAACAAAACGGGGGACGAGCACAGGTTTCGAATGGATTCCAGATCGCGCAAAGCCGTTGCCGGGGCCGACCGAATTTGCGGCAGAAGTGAACGTCGCAGCGTTGCTTCGAAGACGCGCTCATCCAACTGTGATTGAAACCGTGCGCCGAACCGGGCAACGATGCGACCGCGGGCAAAGTCCAGCATCGCCATCAGCGCATAAAGCAACGCCACCAACAAAAACAGCGCTGTCAGGGTTTCCACTGCACGCGAGCCCAATACCCGGTCATACACCTGCAACATGAACAACGGGCCCGTCAGCATAAGCAGGTTCACAAAAATGCTGAACAAGAACGCCAAAGCAAGGAACGCGATCCCCTGATTGCGCACATTGCGCAGTTCATGGCGGGGGGCCGCAGATACGCGGTGTTCAGGTTTCAATGTTTTCAATCCACACTATTCGGAGATGCGCCCCCGCATTTAAAAAGTTAGATCAGCCTTGCCAAGTTTGCACATCTTTTTTTGGGCAAGAAACCGCGGGTCCTTAGCATAAAGAAGCGCTATTCAGCCGCAGCTGTAAAACCAACGGTAATTGTCGGCGTCGTATCGTAGGTGCTTTAAGATTACGGCAAGCCGGGTGAAAAAGCGCTTTGATCATCTGTATCACTTCCGTGATCTGTTCCAGCGGAATAGAAGGTTTGTAAATGCCTCAAACATGGTTGCCACATCACCACAAGAAGCTGTCATCCTCCAGCAAGGACGCAACCGTCAAGTTGGCATCGTCATCCACCACATCGTTTACGGGTTCATGCCGCGCAATGCCCAGGTTGGTCGTCAATGACACGTCGACGTTGTTCTTTATGCAAGAGACAACCAACCCATAAATATCTTCATCATCCTGGTAGCTGGGCAAGACGGGCACGAAATCCAGATAGTCGGCGTCCTCGTCCCATTCGGATGCAACGGAGTTTTTGGCCATTTTCTCGGTGCCATCTTCGGCTACCGACAAAGCGCTCAGCATTGGTTGAACAGGACCAATGGTCCCATTCCCATCAATATCGTGGCCATAGAAAACTTCGACATCGACAACATTGGCGATGGTAACGCCGCTTTGGTATTGCCCCGAAGCATCCGTGGTCCATTCGGCATATGACCCGTTGGTGTTCTGCCACAGAACCTTGTAGCCACCGCCCGACGCTTCGGCCTGAAGTGCCTGCCAGCCCGGCAGGCTGTCTGGCCCAATTGCATTACCATTATACGACAAGCCGATGGTACCGTTGATCAGATACTCGCCGCGGGTTGACGACGCGAGTGTTACCGATCCGCTGCTCTCGATGTTGGTTGTGACGTGGCCGGTGTGGCCGTCATTGTTCAGATCAACACCATAGAAAACTTCGACATCGACAACATTGGCGATGGTAACGCCGCTTTGGTATTGCCCCGAAGCATCCGTGGTCCATTCGGCATATGACCCGTTGGTGTTCTGCCACAGA
>NZ_JBQFYX010000014.1:0-80383 GCF_056541885.1 Ruegeria sp. AF7
GATCGAGAACATGTTCGGCAGGCTCAAGGACTGGAGGCGGGTCGCAACCCGCTATGACCGATGCCCCAAAGTATTCCTTTCCGCCATCGCGCTCGCAGCAACCGTCATCTACTGCCTGTAGAACTCAATGAGTCCTGAGTCTGAGGAACGCCGCGCAACGCCAGGAACCAGACGAATCCAAGTGTTGCGCGAAGCAAGGGTAGGACGTGTTACGGCTTGGCTTGCTTGTTGGTGCACAGACCCAGAAGCGCATAGATCGGGCAGAATTTCATGAAGGCCGTCACTACAAACACAGCCCCAAGCCAACCCCAGGGGCCGATGGTACCGGTCAGCGCCAGAAGGATCAGCACGCCACCGAGGACCAGGCGCAGAATCCGGTCGACAGAACCAACATTAGACGTGAATTGCATGGTCGAATCTCCTTGATTGTCTGGTCCAAGATTCACTTTTTATTAGCTCGTGTTATGTGACGAGGTCACACAACCCCCGTTCTGGCATGGTGGTGCAGGGCTGGGCGGTCCTGAAGATGAATCACACCTCGCTCAAGCCTGATCCACCCCCGATGTTCAAAATCCTTGAGGATACGGGACATGACTTCGCGCGCACTGCCCAGTTCGGCTGCAATGCGCTGGTGCGTGGTGCGAATATCGCCCGAATGCGCGCCCTGATCCAAAAGCCACTGCGCCAGTTTCAGGTCCATCCGGTTAAGTAGAAGATCATCGATAACCTCGGACAACTCAACAATGCGTTGTGAAAACGCCATGAAGACCGCACCCCGAAATTCGGCATCTGTGGCCAGCAACATGTTGAACTTGTCCCGACCGATGGCCAGCGCCGTCACCGGCCCCTCGGCATAACCGAACCCTGAATAGGGGATGTCCGACAACATGCACGAGGTTGTCATAACGCAACTGTCGTACGGGCCAACCCGATAAAGAACAACGGTGCGCCCCGACGGGCTGGTTTGTTCCACCCGAACGATGCCCGACCGTACGATCAAAAACACCTCACCGTAAGCGCCCGGTGCAAAAAGTTGGGATCCGTCTGGTACAGTCAGACTACTTCCTGCGGACTTGAGCCGGTCGAGAATTGCCTGGCTCCAGTTCTGTTGGGTCACTGCTTTACCTCCGTATCACGCTCTTGTCCGGATTTTTCGCCCTGGGACCCATGCGGGAAAACCCAATAAGTCTGTGACAAACCTTTCTGCACGAGATCAACGTCGAAAATTCTGTCAATTCAAGCCTTGAATGCCAACACCCATCGCCACCAAACACAGTACCGAGCACCGATTTTCAATGGTCGCGCGGTGTTGTCTCTTGAAACCCCGCGCTCGGCCTTGATTTCTTCCAGGTCTCGAAAGGAGATAATGCGCTGAATGCAAAAGAAAATAGCAATCAGAATCACGTCCTTCGGGTACTGTGCGCCTTTGAAAGAATATCATCAGCAAGCTATGAACGGGTTTCTACCATTAACCGGGCACGCCAAAGCCGCATGACCGTCAAAGACCAAAAGTCAGCACTTGAGCCCCTTATTTCTGCCCACCTACAGCTCAGACCTCAATCCCATCGAATTGGTCTTCTCCATGCTCCAGAACTTACTTGCAACGCATTGACGCCAGTGTACTTGAAGCATTGCGCGAGACGCTCGGCGTCATCTTTAACCCATTCAACTCGCACGAATGCAGGATCCTCCTCAAGGCTAACGAACAGGTCTCTGATTAAGCACAAAACGCTTTAGTCCGACCCTGCGACAACAACTTCGATATCATTTTTGTTGAGCATGTCCTGGATGTTTGCAGGAGGAAGGCGATCGGTAAAAAAAACATCAATTCCAGCCATGTTGTGCAGAGATATCGGAGCCCGCTTGTTGAATTTTCCGCTGTCGGCGACGACGATGCGCACCTGCGCATTTTCTGCCGCCGCACGTGCGATATTGGCTTCTTCAAGATCATGAAGCATGAAACCCAAGTCGCCATTCACGGCTCCAACCGAGAACACTGCCAGCTGTACGTTGAAACGCTTTACAAGATCCAATGCCTCTGCACCGAAAGCACCCCCATCATGGGCGCGCAGTTCTCCACCCGCCAGAAACACCCGGTTGTTGTTGTGCTTTGACAATGTGTAAGCGACGAAAACCGAATTTGTGACAACAAACAGGTCTTTGTGTTTCCGCAGTGCAAGCGCGACGTAAGCGGTTGTCGAACCAATATCCAGAAATAAGGAATCCCCGTCGCTTATAGTGTTTGCGACTGCCCGGGCTATTGCTTCTTTCGCATGCGCTTGCGTTCCCAAGCGGTTTTCAAAAGGTGGTTCTATTGCGTCTTCGCTAAGGTGTACGCCGCCATGAACCTTCCGCACGATCTTGCGCTCTTCCAGCGCCTTGACGTTGCGCCGGATCGTTTCATTGGAAACATTCAGTTTTTGAGCCAAGAGGCTGACTCTGCACGACCCGCCCGCATGTTGCAGTTCGCGAAGGATTTCTTCCTCGCGCTGATTTGTGGTTTTTCGTGGCTTTAGCATGCGACCTCCTGAAAGGGGGGATACGGCAGTCATCCCAATAAAACAATATTGCGCCCAATTCAGTTCTGATCGGGGCTTTTTGTGTGAATTATAACCATTATTCGTGGCGAAGTGTGGTTTTTATTGACGTACTCGTCAGATTGGCGCAGCATGGAAGTGTAATAAAAGAAAAACACTCAAAAAGCCACATTCAGGGAGCGCAACATGATCAGGAAATTCAATGCACTACACGCAATGGCATTAGTCGCTGGCGTAACTGCTTCGGCTTCTTGGGCCGCCGAATCGACGGACCCAATCAAACTGACGTTGCATGATTGGTCAGGACAGCTGATCAACACCAAGATAATGGGATCAATTCTGCAAGAGGCAGGGTACAACGTTGAATATGTTCAGGCGGACTATATCGCTCAGTTTGCGGGCCTGAAGACAGGTGATCTACATCTGGCAATGGAAATCTGGGAAACCACCGGGCGTGAAGCACTGGACGAAGCCACCGCCTCTGGCAATGTGGTGAACGTTGGTGAAACCGGTCTGATGGCGATCGAAGAATGGTGGTACCCGACTTATATGAAAGAGCGCTGCCCCGGCCTGCCAAACTGGGAAGCTCTGAAAGACTGTGCAGGGGAATTCGCCACCGCTGAAACCTCGCCAAATGGGCGCTATGTCGGCGGGCCCGTGACCTGGGGCGGTTTCGACGAAGAACGTGTCGAAGCGTTAGAATTGGAGTTTGAAGTTGTCCACGCAGGCACGGATGCTGCGCTTTTTGCTGAGCTGGAATCCGCATATCAGCGCGAAGATCCAATCATGCTGTGGGTCTATGTTCCGCACTGGGCCCCGGCCAAATATGACGGCGAATTCGTGGAGTTTCCGCCATTTTCGGCCGAATGCTACAGCGACCCGTCAGTCGGTGTGAACCCGGATTTGGCCTATGACTGCGGAAAACCGCGCGGTCCGATCTGGAAGGCTGCTTGGTCTGGCCTGCAAGAGAAGTGGCCGGGCGCGTATGACATCATCGAAGCCTACAACATCAATAACGACGAGATGAGCGCTATGGTCGGCAAAGCCGATCTGGACGGTGTTGAAATTGATGCAGTTGTCGCGGATTGGATGGAGACGAACAAAGACCGTTGGTCCGGTTGGATCTCTAAATAATCTGCTTGACCGAAGCGGTTACCCCGCTCTCCTCTGCCGCTTCGGTCTTTTTCCGTCTTAGTACCGGACACTACAGATGACCCCCACAACAAAACTGTCCTGCCGAAACGTTTGGAAGCTATACGGTCCAAACGCCGAGACCCTTCTGGCGCAAAACCCGAACCCATCGGCAGATGACATTCGAAATGCGGGTGTGATCGGAGCAGTACGCAACGCCAATATTGAGATCGTTGAAGGAGAAATCTTCATCATCATGGGCCTGTCCGGTTCAGGCAAATCAACCCTGGTTCGTTGTCTGTCCAAGTTGATCGAACCCACAAGCGGTGAGGTTCTGTTCGACGACGCCGATCTGCTGCGCGCCAGCGAGAAAGAAATGATTGAAATCCGTCGGCACAAGATGGGCATGGTGTTTCAGCATTTTGCCCTGCTGCCGCACCTGACCGTGTTGCAGAATGTGATGTTTCCCCTGACCATTCAGGCTACGCCCAAACACGAGGCCGAAGCAAAAGCGAGAGACGTGGTGGAACTGGTCGGCCTGAAGGGGCGCGAAGACTACTATCCACGAGAGCTCTCAGGTGGTCAGCAACAGCGTGTGGGCATTGCCCGATCATTGGTGACAGAGCCCGATCTGTGGTTTCTGGACGAACCTTTTTCGGCCCTCGATCCGCTGATCCGTCGCGAAATGCAGGACGAGTTTCTGCGACTACAGGAACGGTTGCATAAAACAATTGTCTTTATCACGCACGACTTTGAAGAAGCTGTTCGCTTGGCCGACCGCATCGCAATTATGAAGGACGGTGAAGTCATCCAGATTGCCACCCCGGAGGAACTGGTGATGAATCCTGCGACCGACTATGTAGCTGAATTCACGCGCCATATTCCGCGCTCCAAGGTTTTGACGGTTGGTGGTGTAATGACCGTCGGCGCTGCGGGTGAAGGTGAGCCCATTGTGCAATCCACCCGCGTCTCGGCCGTGGCGGAACGGATCATCACCGCAGATGCACCAATTCCCGTGACAGACGGCAAAGGTCTGGTTATTGGCGCCATTGATCGCAAGGCTGTGGCCCATGTGCTTTTCGGTGAAGGGGACGCGGTATGAGCCGCCTGTCCCGCAGCCAGCTTGTCATTCTGCTGCTTGTCGGACTCACAATCCTGCTGGGGTATTTCGGCAGTAACCTGGGAAAAGCGCTGGATGCGCGCTGGATCACCAAATTTCCGTCGGCCTGGGTCGTCCCATTCAAAACTTATATCTCATCTGCAATGTCCTGGCTGATCGAAGATGCTGCAATCGGCCCAGTTTCGTTCACCGACGTTACCCGCGCTGCTGCTTGGTTGATAGAACAGCCCTATGACCTTGTTTTGTCTCTGCTGGCCGAAGGTTTTGTCACCGGGCAAGGCAATGATGCGCAAGTCATTCTACCTGCGATCAGCTGGATTGTAGTGATCACCGCCGTAGTAGCTTTGGGACAGTATTGCCGGGACTGGGGGCTCGCGGCGTTGGTCGGCGGCTGCTTTACCTATCTGGCCGTCTTTGGCCAATGGGACAGCGCGATGGTTACGCTTGCCTCGGTCCTGATTGCGGTGCCCATTGGCGCGGGCGGTGGGCTGTTGTTGGGGATATTGGCCTATCGCCACCTGACTTTCGATCGCATCATCTCGCCCATTCTGGACTTGATGCAGACAATCCCGATCTTTGCCTATCTGGTACCAATTCTGTTCATGTTCGGCTTTGGACCGATTTCGGCGCTGGTCGCCACGATCATCTATGCGACGCCGCCTATGGTGCGGATCACCACGCTTGCCTTGAGAGCCGTCGACCCCGAGATTTTGGACTTCGGGCGCATGGCGGGCACGACGCAAAAGCAGTTGATGTGGCGCGTTTTGGTTCCTTCCGCCAGCCACAGTCTGATGGTGGGTGTCAATCAGGTGATCATGCTGACGCTGAACATGGTCATCATTGCCTCGATGATCGGGGCCGGAGGATTGGGGTTCGACGTCCTTGCCGCGCTGCGCAGACTGGATATCGGCGCTGGGTTCGAGGCCGGTATTGCCATTGTGGTTCTGGCCATTGCGGTTGATCGCCTAAGTCAGGCTTTCGCCGAGCGTATGGGGCAGGTCCATCACGAGCTCCCCGGCTCGTGGCTCACCCGCCATCGCCGGACAATTCTGGTATTGATCCTGCTGATTTTGACCTGGGTTCTGGGGCAGTTCTCACCCCTGTTGCTGGAATATCCTGAAAGTCAGACGATCACCACTGGCGAGTTCTGGGATGACACGGTCAAATACCTGAACATCAACTATTTCGACACGTTCGAGGCGATTAAGATCTTCTTCCTGACGTGGTTCATGATCCCGATCAAAACGGTCTTGCTGGGAATTCCATGGCCTTGGGCCATTGCCATGCTGACCTTGCTGGGTTGGCATGCAGGGGGCTGGCGGCTGGCACTGCTGTGCGGAGGACTGGCGTCTCTGATCCTCATTTCAGGACTGTGGGCCAAGGCAATGGTGACAGTTTATCTCTGCGGAGCCTCTGTGTTTCTTGCGACTCTGATCGGGGTTCCGCTGGGTGTTGTGGCCGCACTTAACAAACGCGCCGGGACAGTGATCAACCTGTTTATTGATACGCTGCAGACATTACCCAGCTTTGTCTATCTGATCCCGGTAGTGATGCTGTTCCGTGTCGGCGATTTCACTGCTCTGATTGCCATAGTCCTTTACGCACTGGCCCCGGCCGTGCGTTACGCGGCCCACGGCGTGCGATCGGTCAGTGAGGAATTGATCGAGGCTGGATTGGTTTCTGGCTGCACAGGCACGCAACTCCTGCGCCATATTCGCTTGCCCATGGCCCTGCCCGAAATCCTTTTGGGTATTAACCAGACCATCATGCTGGCGCTGTCCATGCTGGTTATCACGGCCCTCGTTGGCACCCGGGATCTGGGGCAAGAGGTCTACATTGCCCTGACAAAGGCTGACACTGGCCGGGGTCTGGTAGCAGGTCTGTCCATCGCATTCATTGCCATCATCGCTGATAGGCTGATCAACGCAAGCGCTCGTCAGGCACGCATCCGCTTTGGAATGGAGAGCTGATATGACCCAATCCGATCTGATGACCCGCATTCGCAAGCTACCGATCTGGCAGGGCGAGATCAAAGCCACCCCTTTGACGGGTGGGATCACAAATGTGAACTACAAGGTTACTGACAGCAGTGGATCCTACGTGGTGCGTGTCGGTGACGACATCCCTTTGCACCAGGTGATGCGCTTTAACGAACTGGCCGCCAGTAAGGCCGCCCATGCTGCAGGTCTGTCACCCGCTGTAGTATTTTCGTCCAACGAACTAACAGTGCTGGAATTCGTCGAAAGCCGCACTCTGACCGAAGAAGACGTACGCGACCCCAGTATGCTGCCTCGGGTGCTGGAACTCGTGAAAGCCTGCCACCTTGAGGTGCCCAAGCACCTGCGCGGCCCGTCGCTGGTATTCTGGGTCTTTCACGTCATCCGCGACTATGCCGCCACTCTCACCGAGCGTGGAAGTTCGCACACGGACCTGATCCCGGAACTTTTTCGAATTGGAAATGACCTGGAAGCCGAGGCCGGGCCGTTCGACATCGTGTTTGGCCATAACGACCTGCTTTGCGGCAACTTTCTGGACGATGGCACCCGCCTGTGGCTGATCGATTTCGACTACGCGGGACTCAACTCGCCATTATTTGACTTGGGGGGGCTGGCCTCGAACAACTCTCTTTCCAATGAACAAGAGGACTGGGTTCTGGAAACCTATTTCCAGGCACCCGTCACCAACCAATTACGTCATCGCTATACGGCGATGAAATGCGCCTCGCTGCTTCGTGAAACCATGTGGAGCATGGTGTCCGAGATCACCTCGGAAATCGACTTCGATTACGCAGCCTACACAAGCGAAAATCTCGCACGGTTTCGCACGGCCCTGACCGACTACAAAAACACCTGAGGACAGATATGACCGACCTTCCAAATACAGCCAAAGCCGTCATCATCGGCGGCGGCATCATCGGCTGCTCGACCGCCTATCACCTTGCTAAGCAGGGTTGGACCGACACGGTGCTGCTGGAACGCAAAAAGCTGACTTCAGGCACCACATTCCATGCTGCGGGCCTGGTGGGGCAGCTGCGTTCGAACGCCAATATCACTCAGCTGCTGGGATATTCAGTCGATCTGTACAACAAGATTGAAGAAGAAACCGGTCTGGGAACGGGTTGGAAAATGAATGGTGGTTTGCGTCTCGCCTGCAACGAGGAACGCTGGACCGAGGTCAAACGGCAGGCCACCACAGCCCATTCCTTTGGCCTGAATATGCAGCTGCTGACTCCGAAGGAAGCTCAGGATCTTTGGCCGCTGATGGATATCGGTGACGTCATCGGCGCGGCGTTCCTGCCCACCGATGGGCAAGCAAACCCCTCGGACATTACCCAGGCGCTGGCCAAGGGAGCGCGCATGGCAGGCGCGAAGATATTCGAGGATACCAAGGCCACCGATCTTGAAATCGAGAACGGCAAGATCCGCGCCGTAATCACTGAACATGGCCGTATCGAATGTGAAAAGGTGATCGTGTGTGCCGGTCAGTGGACGCGCGACTTTGCCGCCAAGTTCGGCGTTAATGTGCCGCTGGTGCCAATGGAACACCAATACATGGTCACAGAACCATTTGGTGTACCCGGCGATCTGCCCACCCTGCGGGATCCCGATCGGCTGACCTATTACAAGGAAGAAGTCGGTGGGCTCGTCATGGGCGGATATGAACCAAACCCGATCCCGTGGGCGGTGAATGGCATACCTAAAGATTTCCACTACACCTTGCTCGACAGTAACTTCGACCATTTCGAACAGATCATGGAGCTGTCGCTGGGCCGGGTGCCAGCGTTGGAGACCGCGGGGATCAAGACCCTGACCAATGGTCCCGAAAGCTTCACTCCGGATGGCAACTTCATTGTAGGTGAAGCACCAGAGCTGAAGAATTTCTTTGTTGGTGCTGGTTTCAACGCCTTTGGCATTGCCTCTGGCGGTGGCGCCGGAATGGTGCTGGCAGAATGGGCCGCCAAGGGCGAGCCGCCCTTTGACCTGTGGTCCGCCGACATTCGCCGTTTTGGCCGCCCGCATTTCGACACCGATTGGGTTCGCACCCGAACAGTCGAAGCATATGGCAAACACTACACTATGGCTTGGCCTCATGAAGAACACGAGTCCGGCCGCCCCTGCCGCAAGTCACCGCTGTACGATACGCTTATGGATCAGGGCGCTTGTTTTGGTGAAAAACTGGGTTGGGAGCGTCCAAACTGGTTTGCCGACGCATCGCTGAGTGAAACGCCCAAGGACGAATACAGCTTTGGTCGCCAGAACTGGTTCGCTGCCGTTGGTCGTGAACACAAAGCGGCCCGAGAAGCGGCAGTGCTGTTCGATCAAACATCATTTGCCAAATTCGCGCTGAAAGGCCCGGACGCCTTGGCGGCGATGAACTGGATTTGTGCCAATGATGTGGACAAACCGGTGGGAGCGCTGGTCTATACCCAGATGCTCAATGACAAGGGCGGAATTGAATGCGACCTGACCGTGGGCCGTGTAGCGCATGATGAATTCTACATTGTCACTGGTACGGGCTATGCCACCCACGATTTTGACTGGATCAGCCGAAATATTCCGGACGGGCTGAACTGCCAGCTGTTCGATATCACCTCCTCAAACGCAGTATTGTCGCTGATGGGGCCGAGGGCACGAGATATTCTGGCGGCAGTTACCCGCGACGATGTGTCGAATGACGGGTTCAGGTTTGGCACGATCCGGACAATCGGCATCGCCGGTTGCCCTGTCAGGGCACTGCGGGTGACATATGTGGGCGAGCTTGGCTGGGAACTGCACTTGCCTGTTGAATACGCGCAAACAGTCTATTCTGCGCTGATGCAAGCAGGGCAGCCACAAGGACTGGTAAATGCAGGCTACCGCGCAATTGAATCTCTTCGGTTAGAAAAGGGTTACCGGGCCTGGGGGTCTGATATCGGGCCTGATCACACGCCGTTTGAAAGCGGTCTGGGATGGGCTGTGAAGCTGCGCAAAAACATAAATTTCAAGGGCCGCGCGGCAAGCGAAAAGCAGAAGGCCGAGGGTGTCAAAAAGATGCTGGCCTGCTTCACTGTCGACTCCGATGTGGTGCTGTTGGGCCGCGAAACAATATACCGGGATGGAGAACGTGTGGGTTGGCTGACGTCGGGAGGCTATGGTTACACGACCGGCAAATCCATCGGTTACGGCTATGTCCGAAATCAGGGCGGCGTCGATGCGGAATTTGTTACGTCAGGCACGTATGAGTTGGAGGTTGCGACCCAACGTGTCCCCTGCCACGTGACACTTCAACCGCTTTACGATCCCAAAATGGACCGCATCAAATCGTAACACATACTCCTGTTATCTGGACGAGGTTGAGGCAAATCTGCCCAACCTCATTGCATCAGAAAACGTACTCATATTCCAGACAACCGAGAGTGTTCGCAGCCTCTCTCACTGCGGTGCAGTATTCTCCGAACCGGTTGGTGATCGAAATCGCAACTAAGAATCTTCCACGTTTTGACTGCCGTCAAAAGCGTAAGTCACTCGTTAAAAAGAGCTGAAAGTTCACTCGCCCCTTTTTGCAGGATGCCCAAGAATGACATCAGACTGTTGATGTCATGACGTTGTGTGGGCGCGTGAACCGAAAGCGTGCCCAACAATCGACCTTGCCCATCCTGAACGGGTACCGCTAAGGCAGTCATACCAGTCATGAATTCTTCGTCATCGGTGGAGTACCTTTTCTCAGAAATACGTTTGATCTCCGCTCGCAATGCCTTGGGGTCAGTTATCGAACGTTCGGTTTTTGGTTGCAGATGTCCTGCGGAAAGAAACCCATCCAGCTTTTTTTGCCGCAGTGTGGACAAGTACATCTTGCCGCTGGCCGTGCAATGGAAGGGCACCTGAGTCCCGACCGGAAGTTGAATTCGCAAGGGCCATTTGGTTTCCACCCGATCAAGGTAGATCATACCCTCGCGGTCTGGAATGGCGAGATTACATGTCTCGCCAACAGTTTCTGCCACACTGCGCAAGATTGCCAGTCGCGCAGTGCGCAAATGCTCAGACGACATCGTGTTGACCGAAAGCAGTCGCAGCCGGTGCCCCGGGCCATATGATCTGCCATCGAGGTCTCGCTGCAGAAACCCTTCGGCTTCTGCGGTTTGCAGCAGGCGGTGAATTGTTGGCTTGGCAAGACCCAACGCCTCTATCAGATCCGAAGGTTTGACGGAAACGCCACGCCGCGCCACCTCCTCGAGGATCAGAAGGAGGCGCAGGTTGGTCGGTATTTGAGTTTCTTTGTCTTGTGTTTCCGTCTCGGCCATCCTGCAACAGTCTAGCTATTTGGCAGCAGTATCAAGGCCAGATCGGGCACAAGCGACACTAATAACCAAACCGTTAGAAGCGCCACCAGATAGGGCACCGTGTACCGAAGCAACCGGAAATAGGGTACACCTGTTACTCCCGAGGCCACATAGAGGTTCAGCCCATAAGGTGGCGTGATGAACCCAATGGACGCCCCTACAAGGAAGATCACCGAGAAATGGATTGGATCAATTCCAACCGAAGCCGCGATTGGCGCAAGAATCGGGGCAAGAATTATAGTTACAGGCAGGCTTTCCAAAACCATTCCAGAGAAGAAAACGATCACCATCGATGTGAACAACACTGCGTAGTACCCGCCCATCGAGGTTACGAAATCTCCAATGGTTTGCTGCGCGCCAAGCAGTGACAGGATCTGCTGCATCACCACCGAAATTGCAATCAGCGGTGCAAGTATTCCGGTGATCTGGGCCGAGCGGATAACGATCGACGGGATCTCGGGGATGGTGAACCCTTCGACTACAAACATCTCGGCAAATGTTTTTTCTGTCGGCAAAACCTCATTCCGAGCCCCCATTAGGCGATTTATCGGATAGCTGAGCAAACCCGCGATCACGCAAAATCCTACAGTCACACCAGCTGCTTCGGTGGGGGAAAACTTGCCCGTGTAGATACCCCAAAGGACCAGACCGATGGCAAAGAAACCGAGCCACGCACCAAATGCTGTTTTAAGAACGCGATTCAGTTGCAGGGGTATCAGATGACCCCAGCCATTGATGCGGCAAATGATCCAACAGGCAAACTGCATTCCAATCACCATGAGCGCACCGGGTAGAATACCCGCCACAAACAACTCGGAAATAGGAAGGTTCATCAAGAAGCCATAGACGATGAAGATAATGGACGGCGGGATAATGATCCCTACAGTACCCCCTGCCGCAGCGGTCGCCGCACTGAAGCGCTCGTCATAACCACCTTTGACCATCTCGGGGTGAAGCATCGACCCGATGGTCGCTGTCGTTGCCGAGTTTGAACCAGAGATTGCGGCGAATAGCCCACAAGCGCCCAGAGACGCCATGGCCAATCCTCCGCGTATCCATCCCAAACAGGCATAGGCGAAATCGCTGAGCCTTCGAGCGATGCCGGACTTGTTGATCAGGTCTCCGGTCAGGATAAACAACGGCATTGCCAACAGTGCAAAACCCTTGTTGAAAACATTCAGCAATTCGGCGCCCATGTTGTCCAGCGTCAAACCAAGGACGAACGAACAACCGATTACCCAATATCCGATGACCAAGAATACCGGCACGCCCAGCATGAATAAAAAAGTGACCCCAAGAGAGATCAGTGTAACCAAAGTTCCATCTGCCATTAGTCCGCTCCGATCACGGCCTGCTTGATCAGCGGCTCACCCGTTTTCCAGTTGTGCAGATCATCGGCAAGGTTCTGAAACACGCGTCCAACCATCAGAATGAACGACAACGGCGCGGCCAGAAGGAACCACCACTGCATGATATTGTCAGTACCCAATACGATCTGGAAATTGGACGCCGAAAGCGAGACCAGTCGCGTCGTCGTCACGATGACAATCACCGCAAAAATGAACCAGAGCACGGCATCGAGGATCAGACAGGCTAGTTGCCCGCCTCGGGGCATGGCAGCACGGAATTCACTGAAACTCAGATGCGTGCGCAGGCGGACATTGTAGGTTGCGCCAAACCACGCCATCACCATGAACAGCAGAGGGGGGATTGTGGTGGACCACGGTTCTTGGTCGTTGAAAACGAACCGATCAATCACGCCCCAGAAAATGATCAAGGCAATCGCAAGATAGGAATACACCATCACTGAGCGTTCCAGATGGCGTTCAACAAAGGGCGCAGCCCGATAAGTCAGCATGATCAAGAACCCGCCAATTGCCGAGACTGCCGCGCCCAACCCCCAAGTGGCGTCGGATTCGAGTGCAGATTGAATCTCGAACGAATCCTGGCTGAGAAAGGCGCTGAATATCGCGCCGATGTCCGCCCAAAACGACATGTACCCCGTCCTCCCAGTTGGTGTGTAATAGAACCGGCCCTCGTGGGGTCGGTTCGTCTTTTTTTCAGGCTTCGCCTTTCCACCAACGGCGTGGTTCGACGTTTTCCGGCAGGGTGTCAGCCGGTATCTCGCGCGCGATGTCATAGATTTCCTGATAGGTATCGATGCCACCAGCCCATTTGTTCAGACGCTCGCGCCACTGCGCCCAAGGCTCGGGGTTGTAGTTTGGGGCGCACATCTCTTCGGCCAGTTTGATCTGATCATCTGGCAGGAAAGCCGGGCGTACTCCATTTTCGGCGAAGATAGTATTTGGCAGCTGCGGTTCCGAGAAACCGACAGTGTTCAGCAAAGCCGCTTCATTGGCACCTTGTATCAAAGCCTGGGTAAAATAGGAGGACTCCATCACAGCATCCTGTAGCTCACCGCCTAGACTGTCGAACACCTTGGCCGACATTGAGGTATGCTCAGTACCACAAAAGAATTTCAGGTTGACTGACTGCGACACTACGGGCGCCATGTTGGCATATGCGACGGCCGATGCCCACGTTTCAGCCCCGTCGATTAGACCGGTTTTCAACGCATCCAGAGTTTCTTCCCATGCAACCGGTACCGGGTTCAGGTTCAGCAGCTGCATCGCAATGCGTCCCAGCTGTGTACCCGTCACACGGTTTTTTGTACCGAACAGCTGTTCCAGTTTGGTAACGGTCGGCTTATCGGCAAATGTCGAACCCATTTGCAGGCCGCGCAATTCGCAGTGGGTAAACAGGAACTTCAGCCCATGACGTTTTTCAAGCGGGTCGCGCAGGATTCGCTGGCTCGCCGGGCTGTAGAAAAAGTGATACTGCGCTGCCCGGCTGGGGAACATGTAAGCATAGTCCAGAACGTTGAGATATGGCGCGCCACCTGCCGAGTTCTGAGTCGAGGCCGCGTAGATATCGACAATGCCCTGCTGGGTCTTTTCAACACAGCTCAGCTGCCCGCAGATCTGGTTGTCACCAATGAACTCAATCCGAATCTCACCGTCCGTGCGCTCTTCCAGATCCCGCGCAAACTCGATTGCGCCGGCGCGCTCGATCAGCAGATTACGTGTATTGAAGCCAGAAGCGCCAAACTTAAGCGTGTGCTTTGGCTCTTTTGAGAAGCGCTTTTCATAAGTTGATTCGGCCGCCTGCGCCAAACTAGCCAGGCTCATCGCGCCACCAAACCCACCTGCCGCCAGCAGTGTCGAACTCATGCCATAACGCCCGGCCACGCGAAAAAAATCGCGCCGGGAAATGCCACTTAGTTTCTTACCGATCTCCATTGCTTACCTCCCTGATCACAATTATTGAGACGTTTTGTATCAAAAAAGACTAGTATACTTCTCGCATCTTGCATAGAGTTTTTTTCAGTCGCGTCGGGAGGAGATAGTTATGGAAGTCGATTATGCGGTGGTCGGGGCAGGATCTTCGGGCTGTGTCATTGCCAACCGCTTGAGCGCTGATCCCAATACGACCGTCGCATTGCTGGAAGCTGGCGGTCGCGACACTAACCCGTGGATTCACATTCCGGTGGGCTATTTCAAAACAATGCATAACCCGTCGGTTGACTGGTGCTATCGCACTGAACCTGATCCGGGGCTCAATGGGCGATCCATTGACTGGCCACGAGGCAAGGTGCTAGGCGGCTCATCCTCGCTGAACGGACTGCTTTATGTCCGCGGCCAGAAAGAGGATTACGACCGCTGGCGGCAAATGGGCAATGAGGGTTGGGGGTGGGACGATGTCTTGCCCCTGTTCAAACGTTGCGAAAATCAAGAACGCGGTGAAGATGAATTTCACGGCATTGGCGGGCCTTTATCTGTATCGAACATGCGCATTCAACGCCCCATCTGCGACGCCTGGGTAGCCGCAGCACAGGCCGAAGGCTACCCGTTCAACCCCGACTATAATGGCGCAGAACAAGAAGGCGTGGGATATTTCCAATTGACCACCCAAAACGGCCGTCGCTGCAGCGCGGCTGTGGCTTATCTTAAACCCATTCGAAACCGTCAGAATCTGAACATCATTACCAACGCATTGGTGACACGCGTGGTTTTGGACGGGAAAAAGGCGACCGGGCTGGTTTACCGGGACAGGTCGGGGGTCGAGCAAATTCTGACGGTTCGGCGCGAAATTATTCTGTCTGGTGGCGCGATCAATTCACCCCAGATCCTGATGTTGTCAGGGATCGGAGACCCGGACCACCTCAAAGAAAACGGAATCGAACCGCTTCACGCCCTGTCCGGCGTCGGTAAGGGATTGCAGGATCACCTGCAGGCAAGATTGGTATTCAAATGCAATGAACCAACACTGAATGATGAAGTCCGCAGCCTTTTCAACCAAGCACGCATTGCATTGAAATATGCTCTGTTCCGTTCCGGGCCTATGACCATGGCAGCCAGCCTTGCCACCGGCTTTATGAGAACGCGCCCGGATGTTGAGACACCCGACATACAGTTTCATGTCCAACCCTGGTCCGCAGATAGCCCGGGCGAGGGCGTACATCCGTTCTCGGCCTTTACAATGTCGGTCTGCCAGTTGCGACCGGAAAGCAGGGGGGAATTACGCTTGAACGGCCCTGATCCCTCAAGACATATCAAGATCATCCCGAACTACCTGTCCACAGAAACAGACTGCAGGACTATCGTCGACGGCGTGAATATCGCGCGGCGCATTGCCAAGCGGAACCCTTTGGCCTCAAAAATATCGGAAGAGTTTCGACCGACGGCAGACCTGAAACCTGACGATTTTGAAGGAACACTTGATTGGGCCAGATCTAATTCCACATCAATCTATCACCCAACCGGCACTTGCGCGATGGGCAGCAATGACATGTCAGTTGTCGATGCAAAACTAAATGTACATGGAATTATGAATTTACGGGTAGCTGATTGTTCCATTATGCCGGAAATCGTCAGTGGCAACACAAATGCGCCCGCGATTATGATAGGTGAAAAGGCAAGTAACTTGATAATTACAGACACCTGACAGGCCTTCGATCTTGCGTGCATACCATGCAGAAAGCAACACTCATGTAACTGACGGGTCAATGCGTCAGTCGCGCAAGCAATACCTGTTCTTTGACTATTTAAGCACGCCCTAGATTGCGCCTGCTGTCAGCCTGATCAGCCCCACTTGTGTGGTCCAATTTGATTGTTAGTGCATGATTGGCCTTTGGTCCATTTGAACGATGGTTTCCGGGGCCGGTGGTTTATTTCCCAGAGCACTGTGCGGGCGTTTAGTATTGTAGTGTTTCCTCCATTCTTCGATCAATATCTGCGCTTCTTTTAGATTGTAGAAGACTTCTCCATTCAGAAACTCATCTCTGAACCGCGCATTGAAACTTTCACAGTAACCGTTCTCCCATGGGCTGCCTGGCTCAATGTATGCGGTCTTTGCTCCAACTGCATTGATCCAGTCTTGCACTGCCACGGCAATGAACTCAGGGCCATTGTCGGAGCGAATGTAGCTTGGCACACCGCGCATGATGAACAGGTCACTCAGCACGTCGATGACATCACCGGAGTTCAGCTTTCGGTCCACTCGGATCGCCAAGCACTCCCGGCTGTACTCATCGATGACGTTGAGCGTGCGGAACGCCTTTCCGTCATCCGTTCGACAATGCACGAAGTCTTAACTCCAAACGTGGTTTCGATGCTCCGGCCGCAGCCGAACACACGACCCATCATTTAACCAGAGCCGTCCCTTCTTTGGTTGTTTCATTGGCACTTTCAGCCCCTCCCGACGCCAAAGCCTTTCGACGCGCTTGTCATTCACCTGCCAGCCCGCATCTCTCAGCAAAGCCGCGATCCGGCGATAACCGTAGCGGCCATACTGGCGGGCCAATTCTATCATGTCCGCCACCAGGTGCTTCTCGTCAGCTCGACCTCTCGGCAGCTTTCGCTGTGTGGATCGGTGCTGTTTCAGGACACGACACGCCCGGCGTTCTGAGACACGCAGTTTGTGGCGCACATGGTTGATGCAGGCACGGCGACGGGCGGGCTCAGTAGTTTCCCTTGGCCGCCTCCGTCAGGATCAGTTTGTCCAGGCTCAGATCCGAGACGGCCCTTCGAAGACGCTCATTCTCTTTTTGAAGGCGCTTGAGTTCCTTCAACTGATCCGTACCCATTCCGCCGTACTTCTTCTTCCAGCGATAATAGGTCTGTTCAACAACACCAATCTGCCGGATTGCATCCAGACGGGACATGCCTTGCCCCATCAATATCTCAACCTGTCGCAACTTCGAGACAATCTCTTCCGGCTTCGGTCGCTTGTTCGCCATGTGGTTCCTCCGTTTTCTTAACCATAACGGCGGACCACTTCAGAGGGGGAGGATCACTCTCACTGAATGTTTGCCAATTGGGTGGAATTTTGGTTGCTCAGCTCGCTGTTTGTGGCTCACTGGGCGCACTTGCAAATCCACTATGTAATCTCAGATTTCCTCAAAACCAGAAAAGTCATCATCCCCAACGGTGGCAGAGTTCTTTGCTCTCCGACGGTCAGCACGCCCTCTTGCAACACTGTGTCGATTTCGAAATCCGAATGCCAGCCGATTGTGTTGGCCAGCGGTGCAAGAACCCGTTCCAGCGAGGAAAGCAGCCCCCGCTTTCGTTGGAAGTGGTTGGTAATTACCACTCTACCGCCTGGTTTGCAGACCCTCGCAATTTCCGACATGACCCTTTCCGGTTCCGGAACCACCGACAGCACATGCATCGCTGCAATCGTATCGAAATGGTTGTCTGGAAAGTCGAGCGTACGGGCATCCATTTGCCGCAGCTCGACGACATGGCTCAGCGAAAGATCTCTTACCTTGTTGCGCGCCTTTTGCAGCATGTCTTCGCTAAAATCGATCCCTGTCACCTGCATCTCGGGCTTGTAGTGTTCCAGTGACAGACCGGTGCCCACACCGACCTCCAGTACTTTGCCCGGAAATCTATTGATATAGTCAACCGCTTGCTGCCGCCCGCCACTGGTGACGGCCCCAAAAGTCTTGTCATAGACGGGCGCCCATCGAGCGTACGAAGTTTGAACGGCTTTGATGTCCATTTTGAGTCCTTAACGATTAGAATGTACTTCCTTGTCGAACCACGCCCAGGCAACCATTCCCACATACGCGAAACAAAGTAAGATCAGCGTGACCCACGGAAATGTCAGCATCGCCGCGCCAACAACAGCGACCCCAATTAGAAAGAACTTTGCGTTCTCGCGTGAGATCCGAGTCGTCTTGAAAGACCAGGTCTGTATCCGGCTGATAAGCAGAAGACCGATGACCACCATGTAAAGACAAATCAATATGCCGGGCAGCAAAGGGGCGTCTGCAAAGGCAAAGGACAGATACATTGGTAACATGACCAGCACCGCCCCCGCAGGGGCCGGGACACCCTCAAAAAATGCACTGTTCTGATCACAGGTTTCGGATTTGCTACCCACATTGAAACGGGCAAGACGCATGACGCAGCATGACGCAAAAAACAGGACAGCAAGCCAAGCCGCGCTTCGAATATCCTGCAGGGCCCAAAAATAGAGAACGAGCGGTGGGGCTACTCCAAAATTCAGAAAATCCGCGAGTGAATCAAGTTCTGCTCCGATTTTGCTGTCACTGCTGAGCAGGCGTGCGATACGGCCATCCAATCCATCCAGCACACAGGCGGCAATGATGAGCTGCACCGCAAGCACGTAGTTGCCCTGTACGCCAAATCTGATCGCGGACATGCCCGCACATATAGCTGTAATGGTTAGCGCGTTGGGCAACAAATTGATTAGCGCAAATCCGGTCTCGTCCTGTTCAGAAGGTTCTGCCACTGTTCCAGCTACCTACGTTTCTTCAGATGAATTTAGTTTGGCGAGAATGGTCTCTCCAGCAATCATCGTCTGCCCAACACGCACTTGTGGGTCCACGCCTTCAGGAAGATAAACATCCAGCCGAGACCCGAAGCGGATCAAACCAAATCGTTCTCCGGTTTGCATCGCATCACCAGATTTCGTAAAGCAAACGATCCGTCTGGCCACAAGGCCGGCAATCTGGACGACAGCCAGATCCTGACCGTTCGTCATGCGAATTCGCAGACTGTTGCGCTCGTTATCGGCACTGGCCTTGTCCAAGGATGCATTGAAGAACTTTCCGGGGCGGTAGGCAACTGTAGTAATCTCACCTTCAATGGGAATCCGGTTCACGTGACAGTTGAAGACACTCATGAACACGCTGACACGGGTGAGAGGTGCGTGCGGCATCCCAAGTTCAGGTGGCGGTACGGCCGCTTCGATCAGCGAAACCACACCGTCCGCCGGGCTGACGATCAGCCCGTCTTCTAACGGAGGCACGCGTTCCGGGTCGCGAAAGAAATAGTAGCACCAGATCGTGAGGCCAACGCCAATCCAACCAAGAATATCGGATAACAGAAACAGTCCGACTGTTATTGCAGCAAAGATTGCGACAAACCGAACACCTTCTGGATGCATCGGCTTGATGAACGTATCGCGCATGCGCATCGCAAATCTTCCCTTAGGTCAATTGACGACACTTAAATAGGCGGAATGGTGGGGAACGCAAGCGGGAACAATTCTGGCAGCGTCAATCTGTTACCCTGCCCCCCTTGGAAGCTGCGTTTTGCGCCAAGGTCTGCACTATTTGATAACAGGCCGCATGTTTGCGGCCTGTCTTTCAGTTATACCGATCTCCGAGGGTATTTTCAGATCGGTTCCGCTTCTCCGGCAGGTTGGAATGTTCAGCCGTTCTCACCGAATCCTTTTGGTACTGGCAGATCAGGCAAGGCAGCAGCACGTTTCTGCAAGGCCCGTCCGATAACCACGCGGCTGATTTCCGTCGTCCCGTCCACGATCCGCAGCATTTGTGCAAGACGGGACAAACGATCCAAACCATAAGGCTGCAACAGCCCCATGCCGCCCAACACTTGCGTGCAGGTGTTCGCAGCCTTCACTGCAGCATCCGGCACAAACCGTTTGGCATGAGCGGCCATCAGGGGGCCCTCAGACGTGCCAAGTGCCTCTGCTGCCTTTCGGTAGAGAAGCTTGGAGGCTTCAAGATCGGTCGCAACCTCGCCCAGCATCCACTGGATTCCGTCCAGATCGAGGTTCTTGCCACCAAACATCTTGCGGTTCTTGGAATAAGACAGCGCCGTATCCAAGGCAGCTTGCATCAATCCGCAGCATCCTGACGCAATCGAAACGCGGGCGATATCGATCGCCATGAGTGAACCTTGCAGACCTTGGCCAATGGGCAGAATGATGTTGTCTTCGCTAACCACGACTTTGTCCATGTACATCTCGGCCAGAGGCAGGAAGTTGTAGGACGGGGTGTCGTACAACGGACCAAAGCTGAGGCCCGGAGTGTCAGCGGGAATGGCGATCATCGCCATATCCTTGTGGCCGGGTGCGTCACTGGTTTTGACCACGGTGAAATAGATATCAGCCTCGGTCGCCAGGCTGACCCATGCCTTCGCGCCGCTGATCGTCCAAGTGCCGTCACCATTGATGGTGGCGCGGCTGTACATGTTCATCGGGTCAGAGCCGGATTGCGGTTCGGTCAGCGCAAAGTTCGCCAGTTTGCGGCCCGACGTCAGATCCCGCGCCCATTTTTCCTTGAAGGCATCGGTGCCATAGCCGCAGCCCGCGAAGGTACAGATGTTATGCATCGACAAGGCAAAGGCATAGGCACCATCGCCCAGTCCCAGTTGTTCGTAGACCTGAATGCCTTCTGAAAGTGGCAAGCCCTGGCCGCCAAATTCTTCAGGGGCGTATAGCCCCGTCAGGCCAGCGGCCCCGGCCTTGTCCGAAGCATCGCGCGGCCATGTCTTCGTGGCGTTCCAGGCGTCGACATTGGGCAGGATGACCTGCTCGGCGTGGTCGCGTGCGGCTTGCAGTATGGTGGCGAGTTTGTCTGACATTGGTCGGTCCTTTTGTGAACGGCTCTTCTCACATGACGCCACACTCCAGCTCCTGCTGAGCAGGTAGCGGGTCATGCTTCATGAGGGAAATCCGGTGCGGTCGCGTTGTATTGCGAAAGAATTAGCCGGAAAAAAATTTTGATCTATCTCGCGTGGTGACAGGGTATTGTCCAAAAGTGACAAAAAACGCGCCTCAGATGCTCGCCTTGCGGTACGAACTGGGGGTGCTGCCGGTCCAGCGTTGAAATGCCCGGTGAAAATTGGCAGCCGAAGAAAAACCGACATCATGTGCGATGGCCTCAACGCTTTTGCGCCCCGCCTGCAGATCACGAATCGCGATGTCCCGGCGCAGGGCATCCTTTATGGCCTGAAACGACGTCCCATCCGCATGCAACCTGCGGATCAGGGTGCGCGGGGTCATGTGCATGGCGGATGCTGTCTGGGTCAGGGTGGCAGCCTCCCATCCCGTTTGGCCCAGATATGTGCGTACCCGCAGCGATTGGGTGTGCTCCCGCGAAGAGGTGAAGATCCAGTCTCGCGGCGCGTTTTGCAAAAACCGATCAAGATCAGAGGCACTGCGCGCCTGCACGGGACCCAGTGCATTCGGATCGAACGAGATCGCGGTGGCGGGTTGTACGAACCGGATCGGTGCCGGAAAGATGATCGCGTAATCCTGATCAAAGTTCGGGCGGTCAAACGCGAAATCGACGCGCCTGACCGGAACCTCGTGCCCTGCCAGCCAGGACATGAGCCCGTGGGCAAGTTTGAGGATCAGCATATGCCCAAACCGCTGTACGTATGCCGTGCCTTGTGGTTTCAGGGTTAGCACCAATGCGCCTTCGACATCATCCAGACCGAACTGATAGTCATCCAGCAGCAGGTTCCAGAAGGTCGAAAACCGGTAGAGTGCTGATGCAAGAGACGTTGCCTCTCTGACAGTCGTCAAAAGATGTTGCAGGGCCCTTGGCCGGACGGGTCTGCTCCAAAGCCCCATCATCTCATCACCGGTCTCAACTGCGGCAAGTTGATAGAGACACACGATCTGATCCAGCGTCACGCGACCATTCGGCGAGCGCGTATCCGCGTTCAGACCGGACCGGCTAAGCAGCGACGCCATCTGCGCCTCTGGGCAAAGGACACGCAGCGCCGCCAGCCAATCATCGACAAACTGGCTGGAAACCGTGGAAAGGATCGTTGGAGTGACATCGGTCATAACAGTTTTGTCACGTTAACTCGCAATGCAACAGCAACCCATCAATTTCCCGCGAATTCGGATTGGAACGAATGTACAGCCATACCCCATGCGCAACGCCTGATACGTAAAGCTGGCTGGTGTCAAAGGACGCATTAGAGTTTCAGTGGGAAGCTAACACGACCTTTGCCTGACCAATGACATCTTTGAATTTTGAGGCAGGCGCCTGATCGGTTATCAATAAATCGCGTCCCAATAGTTCCGGTAGACGTAAGGCTGGATTGGCGCCCGACGCGTGAAACTTTGTTGAATCAACAGCCATGAAACAGCGTTCGCTAATCGTCTTCATCGCAACAGCCATATCCACTTCGCACTGTTCAAAAACCATAAATCCCCTCTTTGGATTGACGAGTGATGCCGACAGGATGGAAAAATCGACGGACATTTTGCCGATAACGTCAAATGCAGCGCGGTCAAATGCAGCCCCATCGTGATTTCGTAACTGGGTTCCTGCCATAAAAACTCGGTTTCCGTTTTCCATGGCCAACGTGGCTGCGATGAAGGCAGAGTTCGTCACAACCGTAAGGTTCTTCCGAGCCCGCAACACCTGAGCCACGAAACCCGATGTCGAACCGGTATCGATGGCGATAGAAGCATCGTCGGGAATCAGATCCAGGACTGCATTTGCGATCGCAACTTTCGCGGCACGGTTTGTTGCCATGCGCGCGAAGAACGGCGGGTCCAGAACCTTTTGGATACTCACCAAAGCGCCGTGTGCTTTTTCAATTTTGCCTTCGTCAACCAGTGGCTTCACGATTCGGCGAATGGTCTGATCTGACACGTTCAGACACTGCGCCAATTCCATGACCGAGATCCGCCCATGGAGATTGACCGCGTTGAGGATATCTTTTTCGTACTTGGACATACAGGTTCGGGAATGTTGGATTTTAGGACGATAATAGGCCGAGATCGCTTTCACAACCAACAAAAATCAATAACGTTAGAACATTTTTGTTGATATTTGTTGAATTTTACACTGATCTGGCTCCGACACCTTGCACAGGAGCAAACAATGACGACCCACTCGGCAAAGCATCTCATTATTGGTGCTGGCATCATCGGCTGTTCGATTGCTTATCATCTTGCTCAGTCTGGCGAAAAAGATGTTGTGCTGCTGGAAAAGGCGTCTTTGACAGAGGGGGCCACTTGGCACGCCGCCGGTCTGGTCGGGCAATTGCGGTCTTCGCGTAATACCACCCGCATGTTGAAGCGTTCGGTTGTGCTCTACGACCGGCTGGCCTCGGAAACCGGCATGGATTTCGATTGGAAGAAGGTTGGCAGTCTACGACTGGCTGCAACTAAAGAACGATTACTGGAAGCGAAACGCCTGGCCACAATGGCGCGCAGTTTCGATCTGGAAATGGAGATTATCTCTCCGGCAGAAGCAAAAGAGCTGTTTCCATACATTGACGCTGAAGGGCTGGAAGGGGCCGCCTTTATTCCTACAGATGGGCATGTTGATCCAGCCGGTCTGTGTCAGGCCATTGCCGCTGGAGCACGCCTTCACGGTGCGCAGATCCGTCAGGGCGTGAAGGTCGAGGATTTTGAAATAACCAATGGGCGCATCAGCCGAGTGATGACAACCGATGGCGATTACGAGGCGCAAACCGTGGTGCTGGCATCGGGCATGTGGAGCCGTGAGCTTGCAGCTAAACTGGGCGTTGTGGTGCCTGCCTGCGCGGTCGAGCACCAGTATGTCGTGACTGAACCATTGCCGGATCAGGACCTCGTCAAAACCTTGCCGACCCTGCGCGACCCCGAAAGACTGGTCTATTACAAGCCCGATGCCGGGGGGCGGTTGGTGATCGGCGGATATGAAGACGACACGTTGCCATTTGGTGAACGGGGCATTCCGGGTGAGTTTGTCCGCCAATTGCTGCCGGACAATCTCGATCGGTTTGCCCCGCTTGCGGAGCTTGCCGGGGCAGTAACACCGATTGTCAACGAGGTGGGTATCCGGCAGGTGATTAACGGCCCGATTCCTTATTCAGCTGACGGCGATTTTGTCATGGGCTGGGCCCCGGAACTGAAGAACCTGATGCTGTCAACCGGGTTCCTGTATGGGATTGCCGCTGGTGGCGGTGCTGGTGAAATGATTGCTGAATGGATCCTTGAAGGTCGGCCAAGCCTTGATCTCTGGCCGCTGGACGTGCGCAGATTCAGCCCGCATCACGCGACCCGGGCCTTTATGTATCCGCGCGCCGTCGAGCATTACGCGCATCACTACAAAATGCGATATCCTGGTCAGGAGGCCGAAACAGCCCGCAACTTGCGCCTATCGCCGCTGCACGCCCGGCTGAAAGAACACGGTGCTGTTTACGGGTCGAAAAACGGCTGGGAACGACCCTTATGGTTTGCCCCTGCGGACGTCGCACCCGTGGATCAGCTCGATTTCCTCAATCCCGGCTGGCACGAATATGCAGGCCGCGAGCACCGCGCCACTCGTGAAAACGTGGTGCTGATTGATCAATCTAGTTTCTCAAAGTTCGATTTGATCGGCCCCGGGGCTTTGGACGCAATCCAACGTCTGGCGGTCTCCAACATGGATAAACCGATTGGAAGCGTGATCTACACGCAGCTTTGCAACGAAAATGGTGGCATCGAAGCAGATATTACGGTGACCCGCCTAGGGCGGGACCGTTTCTATGTTGTGACAGGTTCCGGGTTTGGTGTGCACGACGCCGACTGGATCAAGCGCCATCTGCCTGACGACGGATCGGTGCATCTGATCGAGATGACCTCGGCGCGGGCAGTGATCAATATTTGTGGCCCGAAAGCGCGTGAGGTGCTAGCTGCCGTCAGCGAAGAGGATGTTTCGAACGCGACCTTCCCCTTTGCAACCGCACGGGAAATCACCATCGGGGCCGCAAGACTCCTTGCTGCCCGGATCGGATATGTGGGCGAACTAGGCTGGGAGCTTCATATCCCCACAGAGTTTGCCCTACATGTCTACGACTTGCTTTGGCAGGCCGGCCAGCCCCACGGTATCTGTGACATCGGTTACCGGGCAATCGAGTCTCTGCGCCTAGAGAAGGGTTATCTCTATTGGAGCGCCGATATCACGCCGGACTATTCCCCGATCGAGGCGGGATTAGGCCAGCGCGTTCATTTGAGATCCAAAGATGAGTTCATTGGCCGTGCGGTTTTGGAGGAGCAGAAAGCCAACGGCGCGTCTCAGAAATTGTGCACCTTTGTGACCGACGAAAAATTGCCCATGACCGGAGGCGAAACCATCCTCCACAATGGCGAAACCGTCTCACGGGCCAGCAGCGGCGGATATGGGCACTTCACCGGACAAACAATCATCTACGGGTATCTGCCCAAGAAGATGTGGGAGCAGACGGAGTTTGAACTAGAACTCTTCGGAGATCGCTGCCCGATCCGCCGCGTTGACGGGCCGGTTTATGATCCGGAAAATGAAAAATTGAAAGCCTGATCGGAGGGGGCGTGATGGACACTGACAATATCGAGCGCGTGTTGAAAGAACTCCGCAATTTGGACGGATTCGAGGCTATCTCGGCGCAGAGCAGCGACGTGCAGCGTCTGGGTGGCTTGACCAATCTGGTTTACCGCGTGAAATCTGGCGAGCGGGCTGTGATCGTGCGGATCCCCGGCGATGGCACCGAAGATTATATCGACCGCGCGGTTGAAATCCATAACGCCAGGGTCGCAGCCGATGCCGGCATTGGCCCCGCGGTACTGTGGGCAGATGCCGAAACCGGGGTAATGATCAGCGAATGCATTGAAAACACCGTCACCATGACACCCGAGCATTTTGCGACACGTGAGGGCGCCGCGGGGCGCGCTGGTCTTGCCCTGCGGCAATTGCATGATGCCCCGCGTCCGTTCAAGTTTCGTTTCGAATTGTTTTCGATGATCGATGAGTATCTGAAAATCCTTGCAACCAAAGATATCAATCTCCCCGATGGCTATACAGAAATTGTCGCCGAGGCCGCTCCGATCAAGCAACTTTTGCAGGACAGACCTGGCAATCTGGTGCCCAGCCATTGCGATCCGCTTTGCGAAAATTTTCTTGATGATGGCAACCGAATGTGGATCGTCGACTTTGAGTATTCCGGCATGAACGATGCCCTTTGGGACCTTGGCGACCTGTCGGTTGAAGCAGGGCTGACCGAGACGCAGGAGATCGAAATGCTGACTGTGTATTTCGGCGCAACTCCAACAGCGGCGCAGATCGGGCGGATGGTGATCTACAAAGCTATGTGTGATCTCTTGTGGACCCTCTGGGGTCTTATCCAACACGCCGACGGCAATCCGGCTGAGGACTTCTGGGCATATGCAACGGGTCGGTTCGACAGATGCAAAGCGCTGATGTTTTCACCGGAATTCCCCAAACATGCCCAAGCAATTGCAAACGAATAGCGGACAAAAAATCTCCAACCCACATTCTTGTTGAAAGCCGGTCAATCTAGTTTGACAACATAGTGAAATGACGCGCGCTCATAGCTGCAAAGCCCGCTTTGTAAAGCTCGCGTTCATTTGACTGGTGTGAAGCATATTTAGTTTTGGGCTCGCTGCCGACCTCGGAGCAGATAAAGTTTCTGTCTGAGCGCGACCATCACATGAATTCGGCGAGGGTGGCCTTTACCCGACATTGCGCAAGGTATCGAAATGCCCCCGCATTGTCCCGTATTGCTCTGCTACCCAATTGTGGAGTGCCCGGAGCTAGGTTTTTCAGCAGTTTCACGATGACGGCCTAGTGACGTCCTTGGGATAATGTTTGGCAATCGGGACGTTATTTCCGATCGTGCTGTCGGGGTTGTCCTCGTTATGGTGTCCACGTCAATCTTCCCGCTTTTCACGGGCATCCGCAAGGCTCACGAACCGGTACGTGTTCAGACGATCCCCTGCCCGTCCTTCAGTTGCTTCCGCACGATCACGTCGATTCTTGTGTCTTGAAAAGAAAAAATCCCAGTCTGCTTCAGCGCCTCGCGTATCGAAGTTCTCTCGGGCAGTCTTTTCCAGATTGTGGCCGATGCATAGGGCGCCATGCGCGGTCTTGTGGCGACGCCCATCGTCATGCCGTTCAGGTACCTGACTTGTTGCCGGTGCGCAGGAAAGAGGATCGTTTCAGACAAAAACCCATCCTCGCTGTTTGCGCTTTCCAGAAGGTAAATCCGATTGCCTCGATAGGCCGCAAGTCCGGAATAGCGTGTCTTCTGAACGATGCTTTCGTCGTCACTTAACGCACGTTCGAATGTGTGAGAGACGATGTAGCCATCTACCTCGCGTAACCAGATCAGTGTGCGCATGATCTTGTCTTCCCAGGTAGGCGTCACGAAATGCCCATGGTAGAAGCCGAGATAACGACGGAGTGGCCCAGCCTGTTTCTCAAAGATGCCGGATAGGAGCTGCGCAGGGCCTTTTCTGATTGGGTTCTGCATGCGGCTGCGTATTGCCCCAAAGGCAGCCGGGTCGGCCTCCAAGTCTTCTTCGCTGATTTTGAAATGCTGTGCGATGCGTCTCAGGTTGTGGGCGGAAGGCATACCGCCGCCGTTCAAATAACGATTGAATTGCTGCCTGTTCAGACCGATGTCCCGGCAGACCTGGGCGATGCTGCCGTAGTCCGCGCACAGAGACCGCAAGTTTAGTGAGAAATTTTCCGACATTCTGCAGGAACCTTCGCAACTGTTCGCCAATATGCTTACACTCGCGTACAAAAGTGTAAAGTCGCTTACTTGGCAGAATGCCAAAACGTCGCCACGCTGAGCCTGCAATTTACAGGTGGTAGGGAACGTGCTGGACGGTATCAACATAATCGAGAACGAGTGGATCGCTCTGCCGGACGGACGAAGACTGGCCGCCCGGATCTGGCTTCCAGATGTCAGAGAACCCGCGCCGGCAATTCTTGAATACCTCCCCTATCGCAAACGTGACGGCACGGCGCCGCGCGACGAAACAACACATCGGGTGTTTGCGGCAGGCGGCTACGCCTGCGTGCGCGTCGACATCGCCGGTACCGGCGACAGCGAAGGCTGCTTTGACGATGAATACTCCGAGCAGGAATTGTCTGATGGCGAAGCTGTTCTGGCTTGGATCGCCAAGCAAGAGTGGTGCGATGGAAACGTCGGCATGATCGGGATCAGTTGGGGTGGTTTCAACGGGTTGCAGCTGGCCTATCGCCGTCCGCCGGAACTGAAGGCCGTGGTAAGCATTGCCTCAACCACCGACCGATATGCGGATGACATCCATTTCATGGACGGCTGTTTACTAAGCGACAACGCCAACTGGGCGGCACAGATGTTCGCCTACCTTTCCCGCCCTGCGGACCCTGAATTGCGTCAAGACTGGCGCGAGGATTGGATCAAAAGGCTGGAAAACTTGCCAGACCTGGCGGCGGACTGGTTGGCACATCCGACCCGTGATGCGTTCTGGAAACACGGGTCGGTCTGCGAAGACTGGTCGCGAATTGACGTGCCGGTCCTGGCGATCACCGGCTGGGCGGATGCCTACGTCAATACACCGCTGACTTTGGTGGAAAACCTGCAAGCACCCACCAAGGCGTTGATCGGCCCTTGGGAGCACCGCTACCCGCATATCTCGAAAATAGAAGCCGCGGATGCACATTCGGAGATCATCGGTTGGTTCGACCGTTGGCTGAAGGGCGAGTTGAATGGGGCTGAAACACTGCCCGATTTCAGGACCTTCGTGCAGGAACACGACGATCCCTCCCACAAGATCAAGCCCCGCAAAGGACGGTGGATTGCCGAAGACAATTGGCCGTCACGAAACGTTCAGGATCGCTCCTATAGTCTGGGCGACGGCGTGCTTGTCACCGATCCCGGTTCCGGAACAATTGTCTTCTCAAGCGCAGCAGATGTCGGGGCCGCCAGCGGGTATTTCTGCCCGGGCATGCGCATAGACAACGAGTTGCCCGGGGACCAGCAAGAGGACGACGCGCGATCCATTTGTTTCGACCTTCAGCTTCAGGCCCCACTCGAAATCGTCGGGCGCCCGCGTTTGAAACTGGCGGTCCGCGTTGATCAGCCGGTCGCGCAGGTTGTAGCACGGCTGTGCGATGTCGCGCCGAATGGCGCGTCGCAACGCATCACTTATCGCCCTTTCAATCTGACGCATCACGATAGCCACGAAACCCCGAAAGCTTTGGTGCCGGGAGAGCTTTACGACGTGGAATTCGAATTGAATGCCTGTGCGCATCGGCTGGCACCGGGACATCGTCTGCGACTGGCGCTTTCGACCTCATATTGGCCAATCGTCTGGCCCGCGCCCAAACCGTTCGAGATCACGCTTGAAATCGAAGGCTGCCAATTGGTTATCCCCGAGCGCTGTGTCGAGTTTGAACCCGAGCCCGCCAATCCCGGGTCTCCTGACAGCTTTCCCATGCTCAATGCGGATGTGCTGCGTGAACCGTCAAGTACAGTGCAGCGAGGCACAAACAATAAGGGCCACACAACACTCGACACGTTTGATGACTTCGGCATGATGCGCGATCCCTATCACGGTCTTGTCAGCGGCAGTGATGTCACAATGCACTATGCCATTCATCCTGAAGATCCTGCTTCCGCAACGTTCAGCTCGAAATGGAACTTTCGCTTCCAACGCGATGACTGGGAAGTATGGATAGAAACCCGTTCGCGCATGTCCTGCGACGAAAGCAATTTCTACCTTCACCGCGAACTACGGGCCACCGAAGGGCCCGATGACACCGAAGTCCTGACGAAGGAGTGGTCGCGCACCGTTCCTCGTGGGCTTCTTTGACCACCCAAAGGGAGACTACGCATGAGAATTGAATGGATGAAGGCACCCACAGGGCGCCGCAATTTTCTGAAAGGGGCGACCGCGCTCGGCGCTACGGCTGCACTGCCGATGGGTTGGGCTGGTCGTGCCTTTGCCCAGGATAACGGCGTCTTGCGCGTTCGGTCCTATGGCGACGCACCGAACATGGACCCGGCGCACAGTGTCGGCGTGGTGGAGGAAGAAATCCATGCCTCGATCTACAACAAGCTGATCCAGTACAAGCCAGGCTCTGAATGGGGGTGGCAACTGGATGCGGCCTCGATGATCGAACAGGCCGACCCGACCCACGTCAAGTTTGCCCTGCGCGACGACATCGGGTTCACGAATGGTCATGGTGCGATGACTGCAGAGGACGTGAAGTTCAGCTTTGAGCGGATTGTGGCAGATGCAACCGAAAGCCCGAACAAGCCGGATATGGGACCGCTCAGCCATGTCGAAGTGACTGGCGAACGTGAAGGCACAATCGTTCTGAAGGAGCCTTTTGCTCCGCTTTGGTCGATCGCTTTGCCATATATCACAGGCAACATCGTCTCTAAGGCCGCTGTAGAGGCCACAGGCGGTCGCATCGGGTCCGATCCGGTGGCGGAAAGTGGTCCTTATTTGCGCGCAAGCTGGAGTCCGAAGGAAAAGACGGTTCTGCAACGCAACCCCGACTGGAAAGGAGATGCCCCGGCCTGGGATACGATCGAGATCTATCCGATCGACGATGAGAATACGGCCGAGATCGCTTTTGAGGCTGGTGAACTGGATCTCACCCGCGTGTCTCTGGGGTCGGTTGCAAGGTATCGCGAAGGCGTTCCAAATGGCGGCACCCTCGTCGAGAATCCGTCTCTGTACTACGTCTGGCTAGGGATGAACCTCGATCATCCCAAATTACAAAATCCAAAGCTGCGTCAAGCGATCCAGCACGCCATCGACGTGCCTACCATTCTGGAGGCCTCCTACTTCGGGGCGGCAGAACCTTCGACCGGCATCATCGCGCCAGGCCTTGCGGGGAACCGCGCCAACGGCATGGTCGCGCCACAGGCCAACATCGAAAAGGCCATGGCATTGTTGGCAGAATCCGGTGAGACAAATGTCACCCTGTCGCTCGATATTCTGAACAAGACGACCTACACCACCATGGCACAGGTCATTCAGGCAATGTTGGCTCAGATAGGCATCACGCTGGAAATCAACGTGCTCGAATCCGGTGCCTTCTGGGCCAGCGGTGACAACGAGGACCTACAACTTGTGCTCAACCGCTTCTCGATGGCACCAGATCCTTCCTATGCAACGGCATGGTTCACCACCGAACAGGCAGGCATCTGGAACTGGGAACGCTTCCGCAGCGAGGAGTTTGACCAGCTTCATGCAGCGGCTTCGGCCGAAACCGATTCAACCAAACGCGCTGAAATGTACCAGCGCGCGCAGGACTTGATGGAAGAAAGTGGCGCCTATCGCTTCATCACGCACGAAGCGACGCCAATTGTGCATTCCTCGCGCGTTGTGCCGGCACTGCGCCCCGATGGTCTGTCTCTCCTGAGGTACTTCGGCAAGGCGTGATCTCCCTGCGCCTGTTTGCGCGGCCGCCTTCGGGTGGTCGCGCGCAACCCCCATCATGGGAAAGGATAGCACCATGCTGAGCTTTGCCTTGAGGCGGTTCGCACTTGCTGCGCTGATTCTGCTCGTTGCGGTGACGCTGATGTTCCTGATGATCCGGGCCGTTCCCGGTGATCCGGTACAGATCATGCTTGGTCCGCGAGCGACCCCGGAACTGCAGGCGCGGCTCACTGCCGAACTGGCGTTGGATCAGCCGATCTGGCGACAACTCGTTATCTTCTATGGCAATATGCTGCAGGGTGACCTCGGTACAGACGTATTCTCGGGCCGATCGGTCACGCAGATTGTTTTCCAGCAGTTGCCGTTCACGCTGGAGCTGATCTTCGCCTCGATCATCTGGTCCGCCGCCCTGGGCATTGGCCTGGGTGCCTACGCGGCAGCCCACCCCAACACACTGATCGACCGTTGCGTCGCGGTGTTGTCAGTCAGTTTCGTGGCGGCTCCTGCCTTTGTTGTGGCGCTTCTGTCTCTGCTATTCTTCGCTGTGCAATTGCAATGGTTCCCGTCCATCGGTGTTGGAGACGGGTTCTGGGACAGGCTGGATCACCTGGTGCTGCCTGCGTTTGCCATCGGGCTAAGTTGGGTCGGGTATATCGCCCGGCTTGTGCGCGCGTCGATGCTTGAGGTTCTGGGTGAAAACCACATCCGAACCGCGCGCGCCTTTGGTCTAGCCGAACGCCGGATCATCATGGTCTATGCCCTTCGCATCGCCATTCTTCCTGTCGTCACAGTGATCGGTGTTGGCATGGGGTTCTTGCTCAGCGCCGCCGTCTTTGCCGAGATCGTCTTTGCAAGGCCGGGCCTCGGCAAGCTGGTGATCGACAGTATCACAACCCGAAACTACCCGATCGTCATGGGCTCGGTTCTTGTTTCTACTGGCCTCTTCGTTGTTTCGACCGCTCTCGCAGATCTGATCAACGCCTGGCTAGACCCACGCGCGAGGAACTCAACATGACCGACGCCGCCATCGAAAAACCCCGGTCGGAACTCGGAATTATCCTGACAGGTGTGGCCAAGAACCCGCTTGGGCTGATGGGACTGATCATTGTCGGCGCAATTGTATTCAGCGCGATCTTCGCCGCCTGGATCGTGCCGTACGACCCGATTGCGATGAACATTCAAGAACGCATGCAAGGCCCATCGGCCAGCCATTGGCTGGGTACAGATCAGTTGGGCCGCGATACTTTCAGCCGCGTGATCATGGGCGGGCAAGTGGCCCTCAAAGTCGCCCTGCCAGCTGTCTTCGGCGCCATGGTGATCGGCCTTACCCTGGGCATGATCGCAGGTTACGGGCCCAAATGGCTCGACAATCTGCTTATGCTGCTTTTTGACACCATCCGGTCCTTCCCGACCGTAATGTTCGCGCTCGCTGTTGTCGCACTGGTCGGCCCCAGCCTGCAAACGGTGGTCTTTGTGGTAATGGCAACCTCGATCCCGACCTATGGCCGGGTCGCACGGACCCAGACGCTGACCCTGCGCAACTCCGAGTTCATCCTGGCCGAACGCTCAATGGGGGCCAGTATATCGCGCATTCTGGGTGTGCACATGCTGCCGAACATCATTGGTGTACTGGCGGTTCTGGCCGCGATGGACATCCCCACGGTGATCGCGCTTGAGGCCGGATTGTCGTTTCTCGGCCTTGGCGTTAAGCCACCGACTCCCAGTTGGGGGGCGCTGTTGAAAGACGGCTACGCACTGATCCGTCAAACGCCCTGGCTGGTCGTCGGAGGCGGCCTGCCGATCATCATCGCAACCCTTGGCTTCACTTTCCTAGGCGAGTCCCTACGTGACGTGGTCGACCCCAAACTGAGGAAGAACCGATGATCGAGACACTGTTGGAAATCGACCACCTCAGCGTGGATTACGAAACTGAGCGTGGCGACCTCAAGGCCCTGCGAGATATCACTTTCGATGTCCGCAAGGGCGAAATCGTGGGCATCGTCGGCGAGTCGGGTTGCGGGAAATCCACGCTGATATCCTCGATCCTGCGGCTGACCGCTCCCAATACGCGGTTCCGTCAGGGCGCGGTGCGATTCAAGGGGCAGGACCTCTTGCAAGCCAACGAGCGCCAGATGCGCGACCTGCGTGGCGACGATATATCCATCGTGTTCCAAGACCCGATGCAGACGCACAATCCGGTTCTGTCGGTGGGTCAGCAAATGGTGGATATTCAACATCGGTCGTCCATGGGCAAGGCCGAGAAGCGCGCGAAGGCCGCGCAAATGCTGGGTGCTGTTGGAATTCCCGACCCGGAGGCACGGCTTAACCAGTTCCCGCACGAATTTTCCGGAGGTATGCGCCAACGGATCGCCATTGCCATGGCACTGATGTCGGAACCCGACCTGCTGATTGCGGATGAGCCGACGACGGCGCTAGATGCCACGCTTGAAGTGCAGATCATCGAACGCTTGCAGGAACTTCAGCGTGAGATGCATTGTGCTATCCTTTTCATCTCGCACCATCTGGGCGTGATCGCAGAACTTTGCGATCGCGTGGTGGTGATGTACGCAGGCGCGGTTGTCGAAAGCGGCGATGTACGCGAGATATTCCACAACCCGAAGCACCCCTACACCCGTCGTCTGATTGAATGCGACCCGGGCCACATCAAAACCCGTGCTCGTGTGTTGCCTACTATTCCGGGTGAAGTCCCCGATCTTGCCAATCTACCTGGCGGCTGCATTTTCCGCGATCGTTGCGATCAGGCAATGCCACAGTGCGCTACTGACGTGCCCGCGCTGGAACGACTGGGTGAAGGTCATCTTGCTGCCTGCTGGCTAAACCAAGAGGAGGTCACGGCATGAGCCTACTGTCTGTCGATAACCTGCAGACCAGCTACGGCCCGGTTAATGTTCTTGCCGGCGTCAGCTTTGACGTGGCCCCGGGTGAGACCTATGCGCTGGTCGGTGAAAGCGGCTCGGGCAAAACCACGGTCATCCGCGCGATCGCCGGGCTGGCCCCGGCGCAGGAAGGTTCGGTCAAATTCAACGGCCGGGAAATTCGCGGCCTGCCGGAGCGGTCCCTACGGCCCTTGCGCAAGGATATCGCCATGATGTTTCAGGACCCAGTCGGCAGCCTGTCCCCGCGCTTGACGATCGGAAACCTGATCACCGAACCCTACCGGATTCAGGGCATGAAAGACCGCGACCAGCAGGCCGAGGCCAAACGCCTGCTTGAAATGGTCAACCTGCCTGCACACTTCGCGAACCGGTATCCGTATCAACTATCCGGTGGTCAGGCGCGCCGGGTTGGCGTCGCACGGGCCCTTGCCTTGGAACCGAAGCTGATCCTAGCCGACGAGCCGACGGCTGGATTGGATGTGTCCGTGCAGGGCGAACTTCTGAACCTGCTTAATGATCTGCGCGAGCGGCTGGGTCTGGCAATGGTGATCATCACCCACAACCTCAGCGTCGTGCGTCATGTCGCCGACCGTATGGGGATCATGTATCTGGGACGGCTGGTCGAGGAAGGCACGACCGAGGCGATCTTCGACAATCCGCGCCACCCCTACACCCGCTGCCTTCTCAGCGCGAACCCCGAACCCGATCCTGACGCACGGCTCGAGCGGATCGCGCTGAAGGGCGAGCCGCCCAGCCTGCTCAATCGTCCATCCGGCTGTGAGTTCCGCGAACGTTGTCCTTTTGCCCAAGATTTCTGCACCCAGTCACCAAATTGGGAAGTTTCAGGAGGGCACGGCCTTCGCTGCCTTGCACCTCTAACCTGACATGATTCCGATGGAGGCGACGCTTTACTTCAATGGCACAATCCTAACGATGGATGCGACCAACACGCAGCCAGAGGCGGTGCTGACCTTGGGCGAAACGATCAATGCCGTCGGCACCGAAGCCGTCCTGCGGGCGCAGATGCCCCTAGGAACACGGCTACACGACCTGCAAGGTCAGACCCTTGTCCCAGCGTTCATAGACCCACACGGGCACTTTCCCGATCCGGGGTTTATCGCATTGTTTCGGGTCGATCTTGCGGCACCCCCGCGCGGTGATTGCGCCGATATGGCCATGGCGCTGGGGCGTTTGCACGCCAAGGCCGCCGCAATACCCAAGGGTGAATGGGTCATGGGGGTCCTTTTTGACAACACGGCAATAGCCGAAGGTAGGATGCCCACACTGGCAGAACTGGACGGCGTGTCGACAGATCACCCGGTCTGGGTGCTGCACGCTTCTGGCCACAACGGCGTGGCAAACACTGTAGCCCTTGCCCGGAGGGGCATTTGCCGCGATACGCCTGACCCTTTGGGTGGGCGCTTTGGGCGTACCGAGGATGGTGAACTCACAGGCCTCATCGAGGGGCTTTCCGCCATGGGCGAGATGGGCGACACAGATTTCCTGATCGATCGCAAAAGGTTCTGGGAAGGGTTTGCAGCCTGCCGCAACGAATACCTGAGCCATGGTGTGACTTACGCGCAGAACGCATGGGCATCACGCGAGTTGTTAGAACATTTCGCGTCGCTCGGGCCCGATACGGATCCCGGTATCGACTTGATGCTGTTGCCCATCGGAGAATTGGAGCCGGGACTGATGGAGACGCTCGATTGGCCGGGCAACCCGCATTTAACCCTTGGACCGCGCAAGCTCTTCACCGATGGCGCCTTCCAGCTTCAAACAGCCTATCTTTCGCGGCCTTATCATCAGCCCATCAACCGGCAATATCCCCGCGGCATGCCCTATGTTGCAGAAAAGGATCACCGCCGCGAAGTTAGAAAACTGCACGATCTCGGCCACCAGATACATTGCCACTGCAACGGCGATGCTGGGGCGGACATGTTTTTAGATGCCGTGGCCGCCGCTTTGGAACACAACCCGCGCCCTGATCACCGTCACACAATCATTCACGGTCAGACCTTGCGCGACGATCAATTGGAACGCATGGCGGAACTTGGCGTGACGGTCAGCTTCTTTTCCGCCCACATTCATTTCTGGGGCGACCGGCACCGCAGCACATTCCTGGGACCAGAACGCGCCAGTCGACTATCTCCGGCCGCATCGGCAGAGCGTTTCGGTGTCCGATACACCCTCCACAACGACGCCTCTGTCACGCCCACAAGACCGCTGCATCTGGCGCATTGCGCCGTAAACCGAACCACCTCGAGTGGCCAGGTTTTGGGCGAAGATCAGAGAATTAGCGTCCTCTCCGCCTTGAGGGCACAAACAATCGACGCCGCCTGGCAGGTTTTTCAAGAGGACCGTCGCGGATCGATCGAACCGGGCAAGGTCGCTGATCTTGCAGTGCTGTCGGACAATCCTATTGCAGATTCAGAGAACCTGCTGGACCTAAGCGTGACGATGACGGTTCGCCAAGGCGAAGTGGTGTACAGCCAGTGATCTCTCGCCGGTATTTTGGCAGCATTGCCAATGCACTTGCGAGAGCCGCATTCAGTCATGAAAAAGCCCCCTGTCAATGTCGGGTTGTCGTTGTGGGAGGGCGTGGCGGATCGGAGGATCAGTCATGGAAACATCAAACCTGCCTGCTATCCGCGCTTTTCGCCTGCATGGAACAAGGGCTGTATCGTCAGTCGCAAGTGACCGCCAAAGCCGAAACATGTTTGGGCAAAACGCGTGTCCAATGGCTGTTTCGCAAAGTATGCGACCCAATTGTCGAACATGCGTGATCTGACGGTTGTTCCCATCGATTAGATCTCGAACAGTTTTCAATATGATCTCATTGAAAGGCTACCACATCCCCAAGGATGCGGTTCTATACGCTGTGTACTTCTATCTGCGTTACACGGTTTCTTATCGTGACTTGGAAGAGATCATGACTGAACACGGTGTGAAGGCTGACCACGCTATTCTCAACAGATGAGTTGTTAGATTTTCACCCTTGGTAGCCGCGCAAGCGCAATCGAAGAAACGTCCAACACAAAAATCCTGGAGAATGGTTGAGACCTTCATACGGGTTCGCGGCAAATGGGAGTATCTTTATCATGCAGTCGAAATGGCAGGAAACACCTTTGATTTTTTCCTGTCTGAGCGAATGAACCGCCCGGCAGTAGCTAGGTTTGTTACCAAAGCGCTGTCGACAGATGCAATTCCGAGTAAGATCGTCATCGATAAAAGCGGCGCTAATGCGGCAGGTACTCGAAAATTGAACTGAATTCTGAGGTGGTTTGGATGCCCCGCCAAAGTACAGACAATCAGGTCCAAGTATCGGAACAACATGATCATCAGGTCATAAAACGGCGTGTTCGGCATATGTGTGGATGTAAGCCTTCGAATCCGCCTCAGCCACATTGGATAGCATTGAGGTGGCCAACATGATCCAAAAACATCAACTCCCCAGCGCTACGACCTCGGGCTTTCGGATGTTTGCCGAGATCGCAGGATAGGTGTGTCCAGTAGTTGACTGCCTATGGTCGTTCCAAAAGTTTGAGACACATCCAATAGAGGTTCCGACACACTTGTTATCTAAGATGCGTAGGCAATCGGGTGGTGGCACGCTACCCCCACACCATCCGACCGTTTCTCAAGACGTGGCGCCTCACTCCCACATTGATCACTGGCGTATGCGCAGCGCGCGCGGAATGCACATCCCTGCGGCGGGTTTAGCGGATCGGGCAATTCGGTTTCACGTCCCTCTGGTGCAGTCAACGGACGCCCAACCACCGGCGCACTGTCAGTCAGAAGTTTAGTGTACGGATGTTTGGGATAGGCAAAAACCTCATCGGCTGGACCCACCTCAACCACTGAGCCAAAATACAGCACCGCGACCCGATCACTGACAGCTTCGACGACAGCAAGATCATGGCTGATGAACAGATAGGTCAACCCAAACTGCTCCTTCAAGTCGGCAAGCAGGTTCAGAACCTGCGCCTGCACTGACACATCCAGTGCCGAAACGGGTTCATCGAGAACGAGGATACGCGCTTCTGCCGCCAAGGCTCGCGCGATCCCGATCCGCTGTGCTTGCCCGCCTGAAAACTCATGCGGATAGCGATCCAGAAACTCTTCGCGCAGGTTCACCGCGGCAAAAATCTCCCGTATGCGGTCCGCGCGGGCAGCCGCGGGCATATCGTGCAAATGCTTAAGCGGCGCTTCCATGATCTGCCGGATGGTTTTACGCGGGTTGAGGCTGCTGATCGGGTCCTGAAACACATACTGGATCTTGCGGCCAAACAAGGCCGGGTCGGCATTGTCGAGCGGCTCCCCATTGATTTCAATTGTTCCGGTGCTGGGGGGCAGGAGACCAACAAGCATTCGCGCGAGGGTGGATTTTCCACAGCCGGATTCACCAACGATCCCAAGTGTTTCGCCCTCTTCAACGGTCAGCGACAGCGGTTGAACAGCACGCACCAGCGCCCGTGGTGGGCCAAACATGCGCTTGCCGACGGGGAAGACCTTGCTGAGTTCGGTCAGTTTGAGAGCGGTGATCATCAGCATGCCTCCTGCGGTGGCGTTTCCGGAGCAACGCAACGGACCAAGCTCTCGGCACCATGCCGGACCAGTTCTATGTTCCCCTGCCGACAAGTATCGCCCGCCTTATGGCATCGATCCGCAAAGGCGCAACCCTCGGGCAGTCTGTCTACCACTGGCGGGAGGCCGGGTATGGCAGCCAACTCGCGTCGGCCCTGCCCAAGTTCAGGTACGCAGGCCATAAGGCGCGCGGTATAGGGGTGGGCCGGGGCATCAAGGATGGTCTTTGTCGGGCCCTCTTCGACAATTCGGCCCGCATACATCACCGCGACCCGGTCACATAGCTGTGCGACCACACCAAAGTCATGCGTGATGAAAATGATGGCCAATCCCCGTTCGCGCCGCAGGTCATCGAGCAAGGACAGGATCTGCGCCTGCACGGTCACATCCAAGGCCGTGGTCGGTTCATCCGCGATGATAACCTCCGGATCGTTGGCCAGCGCCAAAGCGATCCCCACGCGCTGTCGCATTCCACCCGACATTTCGTGCGGGTAGCTGTCAACGCGCTGTTCGGCATTGGGAATGCGGACCGATGTCAGCAGCTCAATAGCATGGGCACGGGCCTTTTTCCTGTCAAAAAGGTGATGCGCTCGTACGGCCTCGATCAGCTGGTCACTGACCGTGTAAAGGGGGTGCAACGTGGCCAGCGGATCTTGGAAGATATAGGCGATCCGGTCTCCCCTAAGTGATCGCAGTTTTTCATAGGGTGCACCGATCAGATCCTCACCCTTGTAGTGAACTGCGCCACCCGTGATAACGCCCGGAGGTGAAGCCACCAAACCCATGATGCTGAGCGCCGTCACCGATTTTCCGGAACCGCTTTCACCAATCACCCCAAGGCATTTACCTGGGTTGACCTGTAGGTCGACACCGCCAACGGCCTTGTAAACACGGTCCTCGACGTGGAACTGGGTCTTCAGTCCGCGTAGCGCCAGCAATGTGTCGCCTTCTGAGGAAGGAACCGGACCGGCGCGCTGGACCATGGTGGCCGGCATCGGGCGTGAGAGCGCACCGGATTTCAGCCGAGGGTCCAGTGCATCGCGCACCCCGTCGCCCAAAAGGTTGATCGCCATGACGATGATCAGGATCATTGCGCCCGGTACGATCGAGGTATGCGGATTGGTGATCAAGGCCGAGCGAGCTTCGCCCAGCATCGAACCCAGATCGGCCTGCGGCGGCTGCGATCCCAGCCCGAGAAAGCTGAGCCCGGCGGTCTCCAGGATCATCCATCCGATGGTTGTCGACATGGCGATCACGATCACTGGGATCACGTTCGGAAGCACTTCGGTCAGGATGATGCGGGCATCCGTCATGCCCGATAACCGTGCCGCGTCGACGAATTCCTTATGGGCAATGCCAACTGTGATGCCCCGGATGTTACGGGCAAAGAAGGGGATGTTGACGGCAGCCACTGCGATCAGCGCGTTCATAAGACCTGGCCCGAGAGCCGCGACAATCGCAAGTGCCAAAAGAATGTAGGGAAAAGCCATCAGCATATCGACGCCGCGCATGATGATGTTGTCCGTGCGCCCACCGTAGTAGCCAGCGATGATGCCGATGGCCGCGCCCAGGGTCGCCGCGATGATTGCCGCCGCAAATCCCACGGCCAGCGACAGGCGTGTGCCCCAGAGCAGACGACTGAGAAGATCGCGCCCAAGGTGATCGGTTCCCAGCAGGGCACCCTCTGAAAATGGCCGCTTGAACCGGTTTGCTGTATCGGTCACATCCGGATCCGCTAACGGCAGAAGCGGCGTCACCAAGGCCAGAAGAACCACCAGGCCCATCACGACCAACCCGCCAAGCGCCAGCCGGTTGCGCGCCAGAAGCATAAGGAAGTTCTTCATGTCTTGATCCTTGGGTCGAGCAGGCTTTGCGCGACGTCGACCGCGATATTGAACATGACGTAGCAGGCCGCGACAAAGACGACGCCGCCCTGCACCAGCAGGATGTCCCGTTTCAGGATGGCATCGACCAGCATGCGCCCGACGCCAGGCCACTGGAACACCATCTCGATATAGACCGCACCTGACAGAACAAACCCGGCCTGCACCCCCAAGACCGGAATGATGCTGACCATGGCCGCGCGCAGGGCATGGCGCCAGACAACCGAACGCTCATGAACGCCCTTGGCGCGGGCGGTACGGATAAAATCCTGACGCAGCACCTCGAGCATGGCAGAGCGCGACAGGCGTGCAATGACCCCGGTTGCCACCACCGCCAGCGCCAGCGCGGGTAAGGTCAGGTGGCTGATCAGCGCCGACAGGTCCCGCGCGCCATAGATGGGCCACATGCCGGACACCGGAAACCAGCGCAGTTTCACCGCAAAGATGAGGATCATCATCATGCCAAGGAAAAAGGATGGAATGGAAATTCCCAGAAGAACCGCAAAGGTGATGGCCTTGTCAGCCAGACCGTATTGCCGGGCGGCGGATACGACCCCGGCCGCGACACCAAGGAGCGAGCACAGGACAAATGCCGTACCCGCAAGGACCAAAGTCGCCCCGAAACGGTCAAGCACCTCGTCCAGAACGGCACGGTTGAGAGAGAAACTGCGCCCAAAATCACCCTGAAGCATGTTCCCGAGCCAGATGAAATATCGCTGCACCATCGGCTTGTCCAAGCCAAGGTCGCGGTTGAGCTTTTCTACGTTTTCGGGGGTTGCATAGGACCCCAGAATCGCAGTGGCCGGATCGCCGGGGATCATCGCCATGATGACAAAGACAATAATCGATATCCCGAACAGAACCGGAATCGCGGAAACCAGTCTTTTGAGTATGTACCCTGTCATTGCCCCCACCCGGAATTGTGCAGCCGCACCATGCACACGGCTGCACGTGTCGTTCTAGTTCTTGACCACGTCATCCAGCAGCAGGAAGAACGACGGCTGGAGCGAGAAGTTTTCGACACGGTCGGAGGTAACCGCATTCTGCTTCCAGTTGGCAACGAAGACCCAAGGCGCGTCTTCCTGCACGATGACCTGCATCTCCTGATAGAGACGCGCGCGTTCTGCCTGATCGGTTGCAGCGCGGGCGGCTTCCAACAGTTCGTCAACCTTCGGGTTGGAGTAGTAGCCCGAGTTGAACCCGCCCTGATCCGGCCATGCAGCTGTGCGCAGCGCGAGGAAAGGGAGCGTGTCCGGGTCGTTGGTCATCCAGGCCATTTCGGCCATGTCTGCCTTGCCTTCAAGGCCCGGGTTCACTTCGCCAAGGAAGGTGTTCCATTCATAGGTCTCGATGTTGACGGTCAGGCCAACGGACTGGAGATCGGCTTGGATCGCGGTACCCATCGCCACGGGATCAAGCATCCCGGAACCGCCCTCGGTGACGTAAAAAGTCAGCTCAGCGCCTTCGGCACCTGCTTCGGCAAGCAGTTCGCGCGCCTTGTCGGGGTCGTAGGGGTAAGGCTCCAGGCTTTCGTTATAGGCCCAGGCGAATGCCGGCGGTGTCGGACCGGCAGCGACAGCTGCCGTACCTTCCAGAACGTCGTTGACGATGGCTTCCTTGTTGATGGCATAGTTTGCCGCTTGGCGGACACGCACGTCAGCAAACGGACCTTCTTTGGCGTTCAAGATGAGGAACCAGACGTGTGGACCAGCCTGTTCATGAATGGTGTAGGTATCGCCTTGAAATTCGCTCAGCGCGACCGGGGGAACCTCGACCATCAGGTCGATACCGCCTGCCAGCATCTCGGCGGTGCGGGTGTTTGCGTCCGTGATTGGGCGAAACACAACGGCCTGCAACTCCGGTGCACCGTCCCAGTAATCGGCGTTGGCTTCGATGACCACGGCCTCGTTGGACCGCCATTCAGCGAATTTGAATGCCCCGGTGCCGGACGGGTTGCGCCCAAACTCAGCCCCGTGCTGCTCCACCGCAGCGGGCGAAACGATCAGCCCGGTGGGATAAGCCAGGTTGGACAGGAATGGTGCATAGGGCGCGTTCAGCGTGAAGCGCACAGTTAGGTCATCCACAACCTCAACGTTCTCTACAGCCGAGAAGAAGAAGGACAGCGGGAAGGGGCCAGTGTTGTGATAGGGATGGTTTTCATCCAGCATCCGGTCAAAGCTGAACTTGACCGCATCAGCGTTGAAGGCGCTTCCGTCGTGGAACGTCACGTCGTCCCGCAGGGAGAAGGTGTAGACTGTTCCGTCCTCACTGATGTCCCAGGAATTTGCCAGCGAAGGCTCAACTTCAAGCGTCCCGTCCTTGTAGCGGACCAGTCCGTCATAGACGTTCATCAAAATTCGGAAGTCGTTAACAGCGGTTACGGCCGCAGGGTCAAGCGCCTTGGGTTCAGCAATCTGCCCAACGATCAGAACATCTTCGGGCGTCTGTGCCTGGGCCAAAAGTGGAGAGAGAGCAAGTGCCGTGGCTGCACCTGCAGCCAGCATTGCCCTGCGGGACAGTTTCAGCAGTTTCATGAGGTGTCTCCCTGTTATTTATTATGATGAATTGCATTCATGCAAATTATCATGATAAATTCAAGAAAAATGTGTTAGGGCAGTAGAATGACCTTCTCGATTCTGTCTTTCGACAATAAAACAGGCGTTTTTGCCGCTGCCGCCGCAACGGGAAGTCTCTGCGTGGGTGGCTGGGTCCTGCGGGGTGATATCGAATCGGGCCTTGTGGCATCACAGGGCACCGCCCCCAGCACCTTTTGGCGAGACGATGCAGTGCGCGCGATGTACCGCGGCCAGACCGCCCGTAATGCTGTCGAGGCGGTGACGTCAGATGATCCCGGGAAGGGGCATAGGCAACTGATTGCCCTGGATCGCAGCGGCGCAACTCACGGGTTCACTGGAGCGAACAGCGTGCCGTATGCCGGTCACTTAACGAAACAAAGGTTAGCGGTTGCAGGAAACATGCTCGAGGGACCTGAGGTTCTTGCGGCGATGGTGACAGCAGCGCAAACCTGCACGGATGGGCCGGATCGGAAAATGCTCCAAGTTTTGAATACTGCCCGGCTGGCGGGCGGCGACAGCCGCGGGCTGTTATCTGCGGCCATGTTGGTCCTTGCGCCCGATCGCCCACCATTAGACCTGCGCATCGATTACAGTGACGATCCGATAGCGGACCTTGAAAAGCTCTATCTCAGGACCCGAACATCACCATACTTTGATTGGCTTGCCGAAGTCCCGGTGCTCGAGAACAAAGTCTGCGCCCCGCAGTAACATTTGGCCTTAGAAGACCGACCAACCCGTTGTCTGGGCCAGCATCGCTGCGGCGCGGGTGCCAGCATGTGAGTTTCCATAGTGGTTTAGCCCCGGTGACCAGATTGCAATCGAAGCGACCCTCGGTGCAATCACCAGTATGCCACCACCGACCCCGCTCTTGCCAGGCAGCCCGACCTGATAGGCAAACTCGCCTGACCCATCATAGTGACCACATGTCATCATGAGCGCATTGATGCGTCGGGCATGTCGCGGAGAAATCACGTTTGGGCCGGCCCGAAGGCGGGCAAGCGATCTTCCGGCAAGAGCAAGCTGCCGCGTGGTCATCTCGATTGCACATTGATGAAAATAGGTGCCAAGGGTCAGGTCTGGTTCATTTTGCAGATTGCCATGTGATTGCAAGTAATGTGCCAACGCCTTGTTCCGCGCACCCGTCAATCTTTCCGATGCTGCGACCTTGTCGTTGATGTGGATATCGTCGGTTTCCGCCATCGCACGGATCAGTCCAAGGACCTCGGCGAGGGCCTGTTTGGGCTGCCGCCCAGCAAGAAGGACATCAGTAGTGACAATGGCCCCCGCGTTCACGAAGGGATTACGCGGGCGACCATTCTCTCGTTCCAACAGGACCACGGAGTCAAATGACGTGCCCGATGGCTCGCGCCCGACACGGCTCCAGAGTTGGTCACCAAACCGCCCCAGCGTCGCCGCGAGGGAAAAAACCTTGGACACACTTTGTATTGAGAAGGGGCGATCCGAGGCCCCCGCATTCAGGCAGTCGCCATTTGCCAAGCAAACACTTATCGCCAATTGGCGAGGTGGAATACAGGCTAGTTCCGGGATGTATTGGGCAGGTGTTCCCCAATCGTCCAGACGAAAAATCTCATCATGGATATCTTGCAGAATGCGCTCTGTCAGGACCACTTTATTCTCCGAGAAAGCGACGCAACAGATGGGCTTCCTGAACGCTCATCAACTCTTCGGCGATCTGCATGTGCGAATACATGATGCTGCGGGCTCGTTCCGGCTCGCCTTGCCGCAACGCCTCAACCAGTTGCAATTGATGCGCTCGCCCTTTACGCCAAAGTTCCACGTTCGGCGGATCATAGAGCCTGCGATAGACTGTCAAGTCGGTCAGCGCCTGCGCCATAAACCCAATGACAAAGCCAAGCAGCCGATTGCCCGCGAAATCCGACAGCCGGGCATGAAAGTCTAGAGAGGTGATGTGCTGCACTTTCTCTTCTTCGGCCGATGTTGCCGGTTCGGGGTGGCGCAGCGCTAGGTCGTGCAACTCCTCCAACTGGTTCTCGCTTAGATGGCCTGCCAGGCTGGCCGCCAGCTCAGGTTCCAGGACCTTTCGCATCTGATAGATGTCGGCGACAGACAGGTCTTGAAAGTAGAAAAAATTGGCCAACAGGGACCGGGCGCGTTCGGTCGAGACCTGACCTACGATGCTGCCGCCACCGGGACCGGTCTTGGTCACGATCAGGCCCTGAGCCTCAAGAATGCGCAGCGCTTCGCGAACTGTCCCTTTCGACACGCCGAACTGCTCGATCATCTCACCTTCATTTGGCAGCTTGTCACCCGCCTTCAGATCGCGCTCCACCACCCATTGTTTGATTTCATCGGCAACCAGAACTGGTCGCGATCGTCTTGGCTTGGTCGATGGGGTCCCGCTGCCGTCCATTCTGCACCTCAAATTTTATCATGATAAAATCATATACACCTAGGCGCCCTATGTGTAGAGGATAATTTATCATGATAAATGAGGAAAGTGATGAACTGGGGACAGTGCGCTCAGGACCGTCTGTCGGAAATAGCAAAATGCAGTGTCGATGAAACCGGAGTCACACGGTTTCCGTTTACGCCCGAGCACAAGGCTGCATTAGGTGTTATTCAGTCATGGATGACACAGGCCGGTCTGAAGGTCCACATGGACGCCGCTGGCACACTCATCGGTCGCAGGGAAGGGCCATTGGGGGCTCCAACGTTCCTGATCGGTTCACACCAGGATTCTGTGAAGAATGGTGGGCGATACGACGGGATCATGGGGGTTGTGCTGGGATGTCTCGCACTTGAGAAACTTGTGGCAAACGGAGTCGAACTGCCCTTTTCTGTCGAAGTCCTCGCCTTTGCCGACGAGGAAGGCGTCCGCTTCCCGACCGCTCTGATGGGGCCGCGCGCTTTGGCCGGCACGTTTGACCCGGCTGTTCTGGCCATGAAGGATAACGATGGAGTGTCTCTGCGCCGCGCACTTGCCGACTTTGGTGGCGATCCGGACGGAGTTGAGGCTCTCGCGCGCGATCCTGCCACCACACTGGGATATCTGGAAATCCACATCGAGCAGGGCCCGGTTCTGCAGGCGGCGGATGCCGCACTCGGGGTCGTCACAGGAATTTGCGGGATTGAACGAAACACAGTCACATTTACCGGTGACACGGGCCATGCTGGGACAGTGCCCATGGACAGCCGCCGCGATGCGCTGGTGGCGGCCTCTGACTTCATCTCTGCAATCCATATCGCGGCGTTGAAGATAACCAATCTGCGTGCAACCGTTGGCGCGTTGTCCCTGCATCCCAACGTGGTAAACGCCATCCCGAGGGACGTGGAACTGACCCTTGAAATCCGGGCTCTGGACGACACCGTTCGAGACAATTTCGCAAGATTGGCGCGGTCGGCAGGTGACAGGATTTCGGGGCTGCGCCACGTGGAGTTTTCAATGGAGCGAACCTACGAACAGCCCGCCGTGCCGTGCGATAGCAAAATGGTTGACGATTTGGAGGCTGCCATTGCCACGATCGGCCAGACCGCGACACGCCTTCCGTCTGGCGCCACCCATGACACATCGGCTAAGGCCTATCTCTGCCAGACTGCCATGCTGTTCGTCCGATGCAAAGATGGGCTCAGCCATAAGCCCGAGGAATTCGCGACTGACAATGATATGGGCGCTGCAATTCAAGCTATTTCCAGTTTTCTAGCAACTGTATTTCTCAGGACTCAAAGCCAGTAGATGATCAAGCGACGAGAGCGATTGCTGAGGCGATTGAAATCTAACCGTACCGGGCCGTCTTCACGGACGGCCCAATCCGGGCTTTCGTCGTTACAAGCGATGCCGCAGCGCAGCTGCCCGAAAGCGGGTTGCTGTCGCTGTGATTCCGTAAGTCCTTACGCCTTCATCAGCTGTTTGATCCCTCCGATGAATGTCGCATCGTCCTGTGCCTTGCGATTGTCCAACAATTTCACTGCATCCGAACCTGCCCGGTAACGGAGGCGGTGACCGGTTTCATTGGCCGCGTCCCAGATAACCTCTGCAACGGTTTCGGGCTCTGACGAGTTGGACGCCAATGTTCCAAAGACCCGCCCCATGGCTTCTGCCATCGGCGCGTAGTCCGCAAGGTCTTCGTCCATGGCGAAGTCAAACGAGCTTCCACCAAAGTTGGTCTTGATCATTCCAGGTTCGACAATACGGACATGGATACCAAGCGGTTCAAGCTCGTAATGGAGCGCTTCCGACAGACCTTCGACCGCAAACTTCGTACCGTGATAGAGCGTGCCAAGCGGGAAGGTGATCTGACCGCCAATGGACGAGATGTTGATGATCGTGCCCGTGCGGTTCGCTCGCATATGCGGTAGCACGGCCTTTGTGACCTCCATCAAGCCAATTACATTGGTGTCGAACTGCCGCCGGATGCGTTCCATCGAAAAGGCCTCCAGCGCGCCATAGGCACCATAGCCCGCATTGTTGAGCAACACGTCGATCCTCCCGAACCGGTCGATACCAGCGGCAACAGCTTCGGCGATCGAACTCGGGTCAGTCACATCAAGCTGCGCCACATGGACGTTTTCCAAACCAGCCAGATCACCCGCGTTGTCGGGGTTGCGCATGGTTGCGACAACGCTCCACCCATTGGCTTGGAAATGTCTCGCGGTGGCCTCTCCTATGCCCGAGGAGGCGCCGGTGATCAGAATAGTTTTCATGGAAAGTCTCCGTCAGGCGTTGAGTTTCAACATATCTTCGATTCCGAAGCTGGTCATGACGTTGCGCGTCACATCGTGCAGCACATTGTTGTAACGTTCGATCTGCGGGCCAACGCCAACGTAATCGACAACAGTGCGGAATGGTTTCTGCCCGAAGGGCTTGTCCAGTAGAGCGACGACCGCCTCCGCAATCCGCTCCGGGCGTTGATCGGGTGTTGCTTCAAGCATCTGGGCCAATCCGGCGGCAGACATTGCCGGGACAGCTGCAAACTCTCCATATTGCGCCTCGCGGTCCGAGTCGTTGGGCGCAACCATGCCATCGAAAAAGGCCGTGGGCATGGCGCCGGGTTCGATGATGCAGGACTCAATCCCGAAGCCTGACAACTCTGTCCGATAGCATTCGACAATAGCTTCCAGCGCCCATTTCGAGGCGGAATAGGTCCCGTAGAAAGGCGTCGCGATCCGGCCGATCAGACTGGAGGTGTAGAGAACCGTCCCCTGCCCCCGCGCCCGCATATGTGGCAGCGCCGCGCGCATGACGCGCTGGACACCCAAGACGTTCACGTCGAAAACGTGTGCCATGTCGTCGGGCGACATTAATTCCTGAATGCCGTAGGAGCCAATCCCGGCATTGTTGAACAAGACGTCGAGGCCACCTAGATGTGTGATCGCATCTGCGATCGCCCGCTCAGAACTGGTCGCGTCTGTTGCATCCATTTCGACAATGGATGCCCCAGCCGCCTCAAGTGCGGCAACTGTACCGGCGTTCTTTCCCTCGCGGGTTCGGACACTTCCTGCAACCTGATAGCCCCTTTCGAGAAGTGCGAGGGCCGTCGGCTTTCCAAACCCGCCGGCGATGCCGGTGATCATGACCTTTTACATGTCGGTCTCCTTTGTTATGCCTTGATCACGTTAGTCGCATCAACCGCTTCAATCTTTTCCGATTGGCCAAAATTCTTGCCTGATCCTCCAGATATGCGTGTATTTGTTATGCCATATTGTGTGATGATGCTATTGATAGGCGACCTTTGGGAGGCCAACGACGTGAAGAACGAAAAACTGTTATCACGCATTTCAGCGCTGCTTGATCAAGCAGGCGTCGCTGAAGGCGCATTTCATCATACGCAGAGCGGCACCCACCTCCTGCGGCATCACGCAACGACCGACCTGAATGCGACCGTTTATCGACCTCTTCTTTGTCTGATCCTGCAAGGCGCAAAGCAGGTGGGGTCCAGCACCCGAAAACTAACGGTGGGCTCCGGACAATCCCTCATCGTGAGCCATACACTCCCAGTTATTTCGCGGATTACAGAGGCGTCGCGCGAGACCCCCTACACGGCTTTGGTCTTTCCACTTGATCTCGACCTTCTCAGGTCATTGTCCCCCGCTGTGCGACCCGTGTTGAACGCGCCGTCTTCCGATCCATTCTCGATCTGCTTGTGTGACACCGATCCAGATCTGACAGACGCGCTTCACCGCTATTTCCTTCAGTGCGAGGACGAGGAGGCGAGGCAACTGTTGGCACCGATCACATCCCGCGAAATCCATGCACGGCTTCTGATCGGGCGACACGCGCAGATCCTGCAAAGACTTCTCTGGCATGAAAGCGCGGCCAGCCGTATTTTTCTTGCGACGCGGGAAATACAGGCAAACCTGTCGGAATCCATCACCGTCGGGGATCTAGCCGCGAGGATCGGGATGAGCAATTCCGCGTTTTTCGAGCAGTTCAAAGCCGTGACCGGCACTTCACCGCTCCAATACCAAAAGGACCTGCGCTTGTTGAAGGCCAGAGACGACCTGCGGACGAGCCGTGCCAAGATCTCCGAAGTAGCATTCGCTGTAGGCTATGAAAGCTCCGCGCAGTTCTCACGGGAATACTCGCGTAAGTTCGGAAGAGCACCCAGGCAAGACCGTGCGCTAGAGGCGGCCGACTGACGCACGTTAACAGGCGTTGGCGGTCGACACGGAGCAAACTTGTTTGGTCAGGATGTGAGTTTTCAGTTGAAGTATTTCACCGAGTTCGAAGCAAAACGCAGGTTTGAATCTGACACGCTGTGGTTGAACCTCGCCGTCACTTTCTAAATGGTGCTTACCTTCTAGTGACAGAGTACGAAAAGTGTTTGTCGCTGCGCTTTAATAAATGCGCATTCGCAACTAGAAGGCTCATCCGTAAAGTAGGAAAAGGTTTGGCAGAACTTTTTGTTATCTGCTTACGATACAAGTGCAGTAAACTTGAGTGTCTCTGCAATCAACTGCAAGTGTCCCGAGAGCATCGATTAAATTGCTCGATGCGCTGGAGTTCAAATAGTACTACGCGATCTCAGCCACGGACACGGCCAGCTTTACACTGAAACTAATGGTTCTCAAGGGCGGTTGAATTCATGAAAGGGAGGACGATGACGACACAGGGGAAAGCCACAAACTCTCCGCCTTTGAAAGCGCCTTTGCCGGTTGGGCGGAGCCTTATAGGCAAGATTGTCAGGGAGCCTTTTGTACACTTTGCTGTTCTCAGTGTTGCGATCTTTGGTTGGTTCAAGCTGGCGCAGCCTGCGGAGTGGAGTGCTGAGCCTGATGCGCGGGTGATCCTTGTTGATCAGCGGCAGATTGATCTTCTGGCCAGTCAGTTTAGTAACACCTGGCGGCGTCCTCCAACCGAAGATGAGATATTTAATCTCAAGGAAGATTGGCTGAATCGCGAGGTTCTGGTGCGGGAGGCCCTCGCACTGGGTCTGGATGGCAATGATGAGATCATCCGGAATCGGCTTGTGCAGAAGATGAACTTCCTTCTCGCGTCCGAAGCGAGCGCGGCGCGACCAGAAGATGAGGTGCTGCAAACTTACCTGTCGGACAATGCTGAGGTGTTTACGAATCCCGCGCGGGTTGCGGCCAGCGTTGTTTTCCTTGGACAGAACCCCAGCGACACGTTTGTCGAACAAACAAGGTCGCGTTTGGATGCGGGGGAAGATCACCGCCAACTGGGTCAGGCATCATTGCTTCCTACAGAGTTTGATCTGAGTGTGCGCTCATCTGTCGATGGCGATTTCGGAACTGGCTTCTTTGACCAGCTGCAACCATTGCCGCTGAGTGAATGGAGTGGACCTGTTCAATCGTCCTTCGGGCGGCACATGGTTCGGATCGACAACAGGCGGGACGCGGTTTTGCCTCCTTTTGGCGTAGTCCGCGATCGCGTTTTGGCGCATTGGCGCGAGAAACAAGCCGAACGCGCGACAGAGATATTCCTGGAAAATCTGCGATCCACCTATGTGATTCAGGAAATCGGAGAGACGGACAGGCCCGCAGGTGAGTCATGAAGCACCGTCTGCCTTTGATCGCGCTGCTGGTAGTGCTTCTATCCCCTGCCATGGCGATCGCCCATGCGCTGGAACCGGGATATCTTGAGATCTCGCAGGAAACGGACAGCGACTGGCATGTCTTCTGGCGTAAGCCTGATGTTCGGGGCACTCCGATGGATATCGACGTTGCGCTTCCGGATACCTGTACCGCACCCACCTTTGACGCGCCGATCTTTGACGGTCGCGCCTGGACGCAGGTCTGGCGTATGTCCTGTGCCGGAGATCTGCGTGGAAACACGATTAGGATCGACAAGCTGGGTGCCCAACGCACGGATGTGTTGTTGCGTGTAGGCTACCTCGACATGGAGCACATGGCGACCTTCCGCCTTACCCCGGACGCGCCTTCGGTGACATTGCCGGCGCAGCAGGGTTTGCTCCAAACTCTGTGGCAATACGGTGTTCTGGGGTTCGAGCACATTCTGGAGGGCTGGGACCACTTGCTTTTTGTATTCGCCCTGCTGGTATTGATCCGCAACCTGCGTCAACTGATTTGGGCGGTTACCGCCTTTACCGTCGCGCATTCGATCACGCTTGGTCTGGCGACATTTGGCGTACTGAACGTTCCGGGCCCACCGGTCGAAGCGGTCATCGCCCTGTCGATTGTCTTTCTTGCGACCGAAGTTTTGCGATCGGGTGAAAAGCCAGAGACACTGGCCAGCCGTTTCCCATGGGTGATTTCCTTTGGATTTGGCCTGCTGCATGGACTGGGATTTGCCGGGGCACTTGCCGATATCGGCTTACCCGAACAGGATATTCCAGCGGCCTTGCTGGCGTTCAACCTTGGGGTCGAGTCGGGGCAATTGGCCTTCATCTTCGCCGTCCTGAGTGTGTTCCTGGTACTGCGGAAAATTGCTCAGGTGATTTGGGGATGGTCCTTGGCGACTGGCCCCTCACGCCAGATCCTTGGATACCCAATCGGCTGCATAGCTGTTTTTTGGCTGGCCGAACGGCTGGCTGGATTTTGAGCAAAAGAAGGAAGGATAAGGGACAGTGATGAAAACATTTGGAGGCGTGATGATGGTCGCTGTAGTCGCTCTCGCCGGCTGCGACGTGGCAGATCCGGATTGCACACCGGAAAAAGCCGCGAAGCGTCAGGTCCAGCAAGCGACTATCGGGATTAGTACCAACAGATGCACACCGGCCGAAACAGCACGCGATACCGCAGGTATCGAAGGTTGAGGAATTCGGGTGCTCCAAAACACTGAGCGCATTTTGAGTGGTGGCGAAGTGACACCCGATACCGTTCTGATGTAACGGTTGTCACTGCCTCAGGCTTTGGAAGTCCGGATCGGTTCCCCGTTCAAACCTCGTAGACCGGGGAACCGTCAGAAATTGGTTTTGAAACGCCCGGATAAGACGGAGACCACATGCACTGGAAAGGACGTCGCACAAGCAACCCGTGGGGTGTCTCGTGCCGGAATGGGCGGTGCCGGATTGATAGTCGTCCTCGTGATCGGCCTGCTTTTTGGCGTTGATATCACACCGTTTCTGAGTGGCGGAGGTCAGGTAGCACCTCCGCAGGCAAATGCGCCTGTTCAGATTGACGACGAAACCGAGGATTTTGTCGCCGTCATCCTCGCAGACACCAAAGTGGTCTGGGGCGAGGGTATCGCTACCACTCGTCAATGTCTGCTTCCGGGAAGCTGCGATGCAGCATTGAAACGCACACTCAGCGTCCGGAGAGGACCATCCTCAATGTTGGCTCGTCAACTCTGGCGTGGATCAATGCGGCGCCACCACATGACAGTTTCGAGCCCAACTCAGTCTTACTCGCTTGCAGCGGACGTCGGAAGGTTCAAGCGAAGCCACCACGTTGACTATTTGTATTCCTCGATTGTCTCTCTTGCCGCGTCGTCAATTGCCCCCGCGAGCAATTTGCCACCATCGTTGTCGCAAGTTTCTTCGAGTTCCTCGACAAACTCGTCTTTGAGGTCATCGAGACAGTCTTCCCGAACGACCGCAATGACATCATTCTGCGGAGTTGTCCCGCTGCTATTATCGCCATGTCACATCATGTCACCGCGTGGGAGTGTACCAAATGGGCGAAGTATAGGCGCGGTCCTGTTGCACCATTACCGCGTCTTCAGGTAGATTGAGCGGGCCGTAGAATGCTTCGTCATAGGCGAGCCATGACGGCGTCGGAATCTCCAGAACACGAACGTAGTAGTATGCGCGCTGCATAGGATCAAAGTCCGCATCTTCCCAATAACTGCCCAGTGCCGCTGCGCCGATGGTGTTCGTGTAGTCGGCGCCGTCAACCGTTCTGCCGACCTGTCCGAGTTTGCCGTCTGCGTCCAGAGTACGCACGCCTGACCAGGCGACATTAAACACCTTTGTTTGCGGCTCACCCTCCGCGTTCACCCAACCTTTTACGATCTGAATGCGGTCGAGGTTGGCACCATCCGGGTCACGCAAGGCGCGGATCATGAAGGTTGGCACAGCGCCCTCAGGACCGGCAAACAGGTCGGCACCCATGGGCACGCCGCGCGCATAGCCGGTCTTGGCGAAATCCGGGCGATGTACTTCATCGGCGGTGAAATCCCAGCCGGCGAAGACACGTACAGTCATGCGCGGCCCGGTCGTGGCGTAGACTTCCTTGCGTTTGAAGGCGTCCCAGATCGCCTCGCGCGTGTTCTCCCGCGTCCAGGCAGCAGTGAGGCCGGAGGCCAGTGTTTCATAGTGCTTTACGGTGACCGCCTCACCCAAAAAATCGGGTTGCACGACATTCTCATCATAGCGCTCGTGACCTGATCCGGGTTCGCCCAGGGTTGCCTTTCCGAAGTAGTTGTCCTCGCGCGTGGTGGCAAGCGATGTGTGGCTGTCTGTCGATCCGATCATGCCAAACTTGAACGGATTGGCTCCGATTTCCTCTTCGAATTTGAGGCCGCGCGCCAAGGCTTGCCGCGCATACTCACGTGGCAGCATCTCGGGTGTCTTGAGCTCATTGCCAAAATTGCCCCGGTCCCAGTTGTAGTAGTCCGCGAACTCGTCATTCGGGCTCAGCATCGGGTGCGTCTCTCCATCGCCCTTGATTTGGGTCACTTCATAGAGCGGTTCCCAGCGCATGCGGCGCTCGGCATAGTCGAGGTCGATCGGCGCGCCGTTCATCCGCATGTCGTCAAACATCAAGCCGTTCGATAGATTGCCGTTGTGTGCAAAGGCCATGACGCGGCCACCGGTATCCGCCTCGTATAGCTCCATCCAGTCCCAGAGATCTTCAGGATCGACGCTGTCGTAGTTCGAGAATGGGACCAGGTCTTCGACCTTGTCGGCATCGTCGCGGAACATCACGATGCGATGCAGGTTGTTCATGTCCGGGCTGGATGTCCACTCAAACCCGTGCAGTGCAGTGAAAATGCCGGGCTGGTTATAGCGTTCGGCAGTAACCACGATCTGGTTCCAGATGGAGCGGGTCAGGTCGTCATCGTCCAACGGGTCATTGCCAGCCCCCATCTCGGTTCCCCACATCACGTAGGCGCCGAACGGGTCGCCCCCCTTGACGCGATCATGGATTTTGCGACCCCACGGGATAGCGAGCAAACCCGGGTTCGACTCCTCGATCATTGGTGCGAGGCCGAGGTTCTCTGCATGGTCTGCCACGACAAGAAAATCTAGGGGGCGAACAAGCTGCGCGTAATCCCCAAGCGATGCCCGGACTTTCTCGCCTCGGGCAAAGCGAAAGGCCTCATCCGGTCCGAGAGAGTTGCCGAGCATACCGGCATCGGTCGAATAGGACGTGTGCAGGTGCGTATCGCCGAAGAAGACGCGGTTTGGATAGGACTGGTCGAGAAAAGGCGAATAGTGCTGCGCGCCCAGTGTCACATTTTCCGCGTCAACGGCAACATCACCTACATATCCTTGTGCGCATGCAGTGCTTGCCCAGAGGATTGCGACTCCCGCCGCCGTGATTGCTCTTTTCTTCATCTCAAACCCCTTCTTGGTTCAGTCTGCAGGTCGGATCGCTCGAAAAGTCCAGTCCCCTTCAAGAATTTCGGTGCGCGGTTGGTAGAGACGGATTGCATGGTTCCACCCTTGAGTGATTGGAATGCAATTTATCCGGCCATCCTCGCAGTGTCCGAAACTGATCGTCTATGGCAACCGCGCACTAAGCACGATTGTGCCTTCCTTCGTTCGGTTGTGTCACCGGACATTTTCCGACAAAATGACGCGACGCAACATGGTGACAACTCGCGAGGTTTCGCATGTCGTCGAGCTGCTAGACCATTATGCCGGGGCCAAAATTGTGAACGCCGCTATGGCCTCGACAGGGTTGGTTCGATCTGTTCTATCCCTGAAAACCGGCTTCGCCACTTATGCGACTGAAGGCATTCTGATCGAGACCGTCGCCCGGACAATCAGGGACCGGCATCTTGGCGCTTTGCTTGGTTCCGGGTTTCTTTCTCATCTCCGCTCCTTGGCGGTTATGATGAGCCAACCCCCCCCCCTTATCAATTCGACTTAAACTGTCCCATTTGCGCTGACGTCAGACAATGACGTGCATAACACCGTTGATTTTGCAGGACAATTTCAGACAAGATTCTGATTAATTAGGGTACATAAAAATGTACCTTACTTGAACAGCCCGCCCTGTGCGATCCGCCAAGTTTCAGGCCTGATCCCGTGGGTAAATGACCTGCAGACTGTCCGTTTGAAATTGACCAAAGCTCTTTTTCCATCTCCGCCCCGGCCATAGCAGTTCGGCTGTCAGATCGTGGGGGTGGTAGGCTGCCGTGTAAAGGGTTCCGAAACCCTGATCGAAAGCCAGCGAGTACAGCGGCGGTTTCAGGAAAGATCCGACAAAAATCTCTTTCGTCTCTGGGTGCAAAGTCAGGCGATGCAGAAGGAAACGCTCACGCTCGACCGTGGCGGTGAGGCGTGCATGGCTTTTCCATTCCACGCGCTCCTGATGGTTGGTGGAAACAGCAGCATGGGTAAAAAGCGTCGGCCGGTCCGGTGCAAGAAACGCTGTAAAGAACTGCCGGTCCCGGTTCAGGACCGTAACGTTGTAGCTCATGTGGCACGGAACCCGTAGCAGAACCTCCTTCGCCTCTTCCAGCGTCGAACAGGTCTGCAAAAGGTATCGCAGGATCAGGGGAACCCCAAAGCCTTCGCCGACTGCGCGGCGGCCACCGAATGTTAGGGAAACGGTTAACCCAGCATCATTCATGCCATCTAGCAATCCAAACAAGCCATCCGAAGTGCCCATAACCTGACGCCCGTTCCAATCGGTCTTCAGGAAAATTCCATCAAAGGCCGAAGGGTTGTAGTCGTAGTTCCGCACCATCAACGGTTCTGGCCCCTGCCAAATCGCCTGGCTGCACCCGGCCAGATAGCGCGGCGGGCAAAAGAAGCTCAGGAACCGCGCCTCCAGATCGCCGGCGCCAAAGGCGGCACACAGCATGTCATAGGGCTCGAGCATTTCCGGCATATATGTTTTCAGGGCATGACGGCACTCGGAATATGTCGGGCGTGATGACAACCCTTCGCTTGCCCACCATTTAAGATAGGCATTTCGATATTCGGAGAAAATCCCGGACAGTTTCTGTCCGGGTTTCTTTTCTTCTACGGCGCGAAAGGTTAGCTTCATGCACTCTACATAATCTTAAAGGCCGGATCCTCAAATGCCTGAGCCGATGGCAGCGGACGTGCCGAGAATGCGTTCTTGATGCCATTGATCCAATGCTTCGACTTTGCCGTAAGCTGAAAACCCTTGGTCATCGACCGGCCCCGTGTGACGAGAATGCCCAGATCGGCCCCTTCGTACCGGTAGTCGCCAACATTCGATATCCTCAAAAAGAACGCTTCGTCTTCGCTTTCAACTGCACGCCGGTGATAATCGAACCGGTCGAATACCACCTGCCCGTCTGGCAACATCTTGTAGATCCCGGATTCTGGGGCATTGGTGATGATATCGACTGTGTCCTCGGTGTGCTTGATCACCATTTGCGACCAGGAATCGATCATGTCGGGATCGGCCCAGCGTGCGTTCAGCTCTTCGACACCTAGGTTGAACGGTTTTTTCGAGAATTCCAACAGGTGAAACAGGAACAACGGCGCATCAGCATGCGCGAAAGCCGCGTGGTTGGTCATTGAGGACGCCCCCGTGATCCGGGGATTGAGCTCGCCCAACCAGATGTCCCCGGTCTTTTTGTCGATCAGGAAATCCAGTTCGAAATAGCCGCGATATCCTTCCTTGCGAAGTTGTTCGCCAAATTTGAAAGTCAGTTCCCGCGCTTTCTCGCGTGTCTTCGGTGGGAACGCGGTCGAGAAAATTTCGTTTCCGCACCAGCCTCCGCGATAGGGGGTCAGTTCCTTGAACCCGACAAGTTCCGTCATCAGTGGCCCGACAATCGTGCCTTCGGACGTGGCGCAGGCTTCGATCGCCGAACCCCGGCAGTCGATGCGTTTCATGATTTTGATTTCGCCCTGGCCCACGATCTCATGTTCGTGTTTGCGGAAGTCGGCCTCGGACTTGATGAAAAAGGTAGTGTGGCCCGAATCTCCAAACGCGCTTTGCAGAACAAGATCATCGCCAAGCCCCGCTTTCTTGCAGACCTTCTTCAATTGATCGTAGCTATCGACCTTGGACAGCGTATTGGGAACCGACGGGACACCCGCCTTGTTTCCAACCCGGACCGTTTCGATCTTGTTGTCCATCTTGGTGCGCAGCTTCGCCTTGGGGAACCAAACTTCGCCGCCCAGTTCCTTGACCAGTTTTTCCGTCTTTTCGTCGAACATCAGGAAAACAAATTTCGGCTTGCCGCCGCGCGCCTTGACGTAATCGACAACTTCCTTGTGCTGAAGCAGATAGTTGTTGATGTCTTCGATCGACTGAAACTCGTCATGGGGAAGTTCGGAAGGAACCAGAACGTTGGGATGGCGTCCGTCAAAGCAATCCATGTAGCAGATGTACTTGAAATTCTTGACCCATTCATCCAGACCGAGCAGGTTGAAATTGGTCGCCGAGACAAAGTATATCGGGTCCGAATTCGTGTGAAAGTAACGGCGGATCTCCGATATGTTCTTGAGTACCTTCTTGGGCATTTAACCTCTCCCCTGAATTTTATTTTTTGACGGACTCCAAGGCTTCTTGTGTAAACACGCGCAGACCCAGGTCTTCGCGGAAACCGTGAATTTCACTGACGTCCAGCGCCCGCATGAATGACAGGATTTCCGGACTGATGACCTGACCAGGCACCAGAATCGGAAAGCCTGGCGGATAGGGAATGATGAAGCTGGACGAAACAAGCTCCTCACCCGTTTCAAGCCGCGCCATCAGCTTGTCATCGGTCGGAATATAGTCACAGTTGTCCTCGTCATAAGCGAGAAAAAACGCGGTTCGGATATCGCCTTCGGGCGTATCTGATCCATCCCTGAAAGCATCGTGGAACCGGCTGAAATCCGGCAACGGCGGCACGTCTTCGACCAAAGCCTGGACCCGGTTCTCAAATGACCTGCGTTCCATCTTCGAGGCATCGTCCAGAAGCTCGTCCAGGTCATTGGCAATTTCGACCAACACTTCGATCAGGTAAGCGACCGAGGATCGGGTTGTCCCGATATTGGTCATGAACAGCACGGTGTTCCGCGACGTCTTGTTGATCTGGATGCCGTATTTGTCCATCAGGATCTTGGTCTTGAACGTGTCGCCGTCCCAGCCTGTTCCACCCACGGCCAGCGTTATGCGTGTCGGGTCCAGTACAAATTCGTCCTGGCTCCACATCGTCCACTTTTCGACCCAACCATGATCGGGATCATAGTAAGCTTCGACACCGCTCTCCCGAAACTGTTCCGGGATCATTTCACCAGCGGTCACTACCTTGAAATACTTCTGCAAAACCGGATGGTCCGAGATGGCGCGCCGGATCGACATGGCTGTCTCGATCTGCTTTTGCACAAATTCGAACCCTTCCAGTTCGACCTGTCGGCGCCCCACGTCCAGCGAAGCGATGATCTGATAGTTCGGTGAAGTCGAAGTGTGGGTCATGTAGGCCTCGTGGAAAGCTTGCTCCACCTCGCCTTTGAAATCCTGATCGTTGACGTGGATCATCGACCCCTGTCGCAATGACGTCAGGGTCTTGTGGGTCGATTGCGTTGCATAGACGCGGACACGGGCATCGGGTGGCGGAATCAGCCGGGTCCCGAGCAACTCTTCGTGGCCCGCACCCTCAAGCTTTTCCTGCTGGGCCGCCCAGGCCCTGGCCGATTCCGGCGTGCGCAGCGTTTGCCGCAATACGTTGGCCACCCCCATGGCGGTGCGCTGGCGGTAGGTCGGGTCAAACCGCGCAAAACCGAACCAGGCTTCGTCCCACAGAAAGATCAGGTCCTTCTTGATGGCCAGACACTCTTCCATGACGCGCTGAACGTTATAGACAACCCCGTCGAAGGTGCAGTTGGTCAACAGCACCATCCGGACGCGATCCAGCTTTCCGGCATCTTTCAACTTCAACAGGGTGTGCTTGATTTCTTTCAGCGGTACGGCGCCGTACATCGAATGTTCGTGCAGCGGATAGCTGTCCATATACACCACGCTCGCTCCGGCCAGAACCATGCCGTAATGATGCGATTTGTGGCAATCCCGGTCGACCAGAACGATGTCGCCGGGTCGAACGACCGACTGAACAACGATCTTGTTGCACGTTGACGTACCGTTGGTGGCAAAGAACGTGTGTTTCGCCCCAAAAGCGCGGGCGGCCATGTCTTGCGCTTCCTTGATCGGGCCGCGCGGTTCAAGCAGGCTGTCCAGTCCGCCCGACGTCGCGGATGTTTCGGCCAGAAAGATGTTCGACCCGTAGAATGCCCCCATGTCCTGAATCCAGTGCGAGCGGCTGATCGATTTGCCACGGCTGATCGGCATGGCGTGGAAAACACCGGTTGGCTGCTTCGAATATTCTTTCAGGGCCGAGAAAAACGGGGTTCTGAATCTGCGATCGACGCCGCGAAGGATATTGAGGTGCAGTTCCTGAAAGTCTTCCTGATTGTAAAAGACCCGTCGGCAGCGGCCCAGGTCCAGCCCGGCAATATCTTCGGCTGAACGGTCTGTGACAAGATACGCGTCCAGTTCGGGTCGGATCTTCTCGATAAGCCGACAGGCCTCCGGTCCGTATTCATGCGGGTCGAGGCCGTCAACATCCTCGTCTTCGCTGACACGCGTCAGGTATTGGTTCAGGATCGGAAGATCGATCTTCGACTTAAGCGACAAGCCCGGCCGGATCACGACGGCCTGAACGTTGTAGTTGAACAGAACCCCGATCAGGGCGTCCTCCAGAGACGGAACAATGACCGGTTCATAAATGAACGAATCTTCCAGCCGACGCATGCGCAGCAGGTTTTGCCGCAGGAACCTTTCCTGATGTTCAGTGACATCGTCTACGATCAGCACCTCGAAATAGGGCCGTCCCAACGCGCGGGCTTCCGGTGTCAGCGAGGCTTCGTCTTCGTAGTCCTCATTGTCTATTTCATCTGAAGACAGCGGAATCGACCGCCGCCTGTACGCGCCCGAGGTCAGCGCGCGTGCGATACGACGAACGCAAATCGACAGGTCCTGGACATTACCATTTTGCAGAAGACGCCGCAGATGCTCGAAGGCGTGGATTCCAGGGAAAGCCCAATAAAGTTCGATCGGTTCCAGAACATCAAATAAATGCTCTGCTGTCGCCATCAGCTTCTGGCTCTGGCGCTTTTCCCGGCCATGCAGGGCGAGGCCTTCAGCAGCCTCTCGTAAGGCGCTCCATCGATCAGCGCGAAGTTGCGTGGCGCTGTAATAATCTCGTAGGGACGGCAACTTCTTCTTCTGCGAGTGCAAGTTCAATACCTGCCTCCTTTCTGTCGCGTCCGGATCAGCGCCGCCTCCTGATCCGTTTAATCCGAACCTGTCTTTCCGTGTAAGACAGACAGGTTAGGCGGCGTCAGCAAATCTCTTTCCGCTTCTTCAATCGAAGTTCTGGGGTCGGATGCCAGCAATCCGCGATCCGAGCCCTGCCGGGGAATTTCCAGCGGCCCGAGCGTGTTCAGGTAAGCATCGGCACCACTTGTGCGATCATAAACCGTGAAGTCTGCGTCTCGATCACGGAAGCTCTTGAGAACCTGCCCAAGTCCCTTAAGACCAGTTTCTCGTTGACGTCGCACCTGATCCAGATCGATTTCGATCGGGAACATGTCTTCCTGCCCGGCGGACTGATGCAACACCGTTGCGGACGGATCGACCACCAGCGAACGACCGACACCACCGGCCCCCAGACCATTCACGTCAAAAACGTAACACTGAAACTGCGCCGCCGTCGCCCTTGCAATGGCCAGTTCCGCTTCGCGGTCAGTGGTCCCGGTCAAGACCGGGTGAAGAAGAACCTCAACACCTTGGCTGGTTAGTTGCCGTGTCGTTTCCGGAAACCAAATGTCATAGCAGATGGAAAGGCCAAAGCGCCCGACATTCGGCACATCAAAAACACAGAAATCAGTCCCTGCCGAAATCCCGGCCTCATACGGGCGGAAGGGAAACATCTTTGAATATTTGGCGACAATTTCACCGTCGGGATTGATGACGACAGACGTGTTCAGAATACGCCCATCTTCGGTCTTTTCGAACATCGACCCGGGGATCAGCCAAATACCAAAGCGGCGCGCATCCTCCTGAAACTGCAATATTGCGTCATTCGGAAAAGGCTGTGCAAACCGGTCCAATGGCCCATAGGGCGCAAGTTCGGAAAACAGAACCATTTGAGTCCACGGGAACCGGGCCATCAGAATTTCAATACGGTGGCGCATCGCCTCGACGTTCGAATGAAGCGCTGCGACGTGCATCTGAACGCCGGCGATCGCAAATGGAGTCATATTGGGCATCTCTCCCGAGTAAGCTGTCTGATCACCTTATTTTCAGGTGAACCCCGTGACCAGCCTGTTTTTTTAGGGCCGCAGATTTCTGGCGCAAATTGTTTGATCGCTGGTACTCGTGAACCTGATGTGTCGCAAACATTTGGAACGGCCAGCACCAGCGACCTGGTGGACACACCTATCCTGAGATCTCGGCAAATAGCCGAAAGCCCGACGTCGTATTGCTGAGGCTTTGCTGCTTGCGGATCGTGTTGGCGACCTCGATGCCGTCCAGAGTAGCCGAGGCGGATTTGAACGACTTGAACCCGCACATGTGCCGCACGCGTCGTTTGATGAATCTGTGATCCTGCTCGATCAAGTTGTTTTGGTATTTGGACCTGATCGTCTGTACTTTGGCAGAGCACCCGAACCGCATCAGAATCCTGTTAACTTCTCGAATACCGGCTGCATTTGCACCACTCTTGTCTATGACGATTTTGATTGGGATTCCGTTTTACGATGGTGCTTTGGCAAAGAACCTGATGGCTGCTGGACGACTACGCCGAAGGCACTCAGCACTGGGATGGAAAAGCCCGGTCGCATTCGAACGGAAAGTGGCTTAATCGAGCACATGGGGCGGCACGAAAACGCGCCAGGAGGGCCGCAGAGATACCGAATTTCTTCAAGCTGCCCTCCTTTGTCATACGCGCTACCGTCCGGCGCTCCTTTTTCACGCCGTCAAGTGGACACGTGAGAAACATCCTTATCCGGTGAATAGATGTCCAGAATGTTCCAATGCCCGGTCGTCGGCGTCGGGTTGTTGATCATCGGCACGTCGAGAACCGTGGGGCGGCCAGAGGCAATGGCGGCCTCCAGCGCAGGCAGCAAGTCCTCGGCAGAAGTTACCCGCACCCCCTCTGCCCCATAGGCCTGCGCAATTTCCGCATAGCCCGGACCGTTGGTCGGCGCATCAGGCGAGCCGGGAAAGGTCGTGCCGTAGGTCAAGCCATAGTGCGCTTTCTGAAGGCCCGCGATAGTGCCGAACGCGTTGTTGTTCATCACCAGCCAGATGATGCCGAGGTTCAGTTCAACTGCCGTGGCCAACATCGACGGATTCTGCCCAAAACCGCCATCACCAACAAGGCTAAGGACAACCCTATCCGGCGCGGCTAATTTGGCTCCGATCGCACCCGGAGGGCCGAAGCCCATCGTGGCAAAGCCTCCCGGCGTGAGGATGGAACCCGGCGTCAGAATGTCGAACTGCTGACCGACGCCGTTCTTGTTCCAGCCAACGTCGGTAGTGATGATCGCGTCTTCGGGCAGCGCCATGCGGGTATCCGAGAGAATGCGTTCAGGCATCATTGGGAATGCGTTTGATGTCTGCATTTCGGCATTCGACGCTTTGAAGCTCTCGCGGAACGCGGCAATCTCTGCCTTCTTCGTCTCCCGAGCAAATCCTTCAGGGTACATCTCTTTGGCGACGCGGGTCAGGACACGCAGCGCTGCCTTCGCGTCCGCCACCACACCGATCTCGGTCGGGTAGTTGCGCCCGATCTCTTGCGGCTCGATGTCAATGTGAATGACTTTTGTGTCGTTGCCGTCTGCGCCGATGTTGAACGTATAACCAGGGTACCAGCTCGAACAATCAGCCTCTTTGAAACGAGTACCAATTGCAAAGAGGTAATCTGCGTTCAGGCAAGTCTGATTCACGAGCGAGGTGCCCCAGAAACCCGTCATCCCCATGACGAGAGGGTGGTTGTCCGGCAACGCGCCCTTGCCCATCAGACTATGGGCAACAGGAAGGCCCATGTGCTCGACAAACGCGCCCAACTCCTCCGAGGCTCGTGCTAGCAGAATGCCACCGCCGACGTAGGCGACGGGGTTCTCGGCTTCGGCCAGTGCCGTAACGATTTCACGCGCAGTCTCGTCTTCGATCGACGGCTTCTTGAGCGCGCGCGTGTTTTGCGCGACCCGGTCGAAACTGCCGGACGGGATCACCTCACTGAAGATATCCATCGGAACATTCACCAACACGGGGCCTGGCTGGCCACTTTCCGCGAGGTGGAAAGCCTTTTCCAGAATTTCCGCCATTAAGTCGGCGCGATCAACACGCCAGGCGCGCTTCACAAAGGGCCGGTAGATTTCCCACTGCGCAGCGTCAGCGTGCAGGTTAACCTCCTGATGCGGATGCTTACCGTAGTAGTGTGTAGGGATATCACCTGCGATCACCACCATCGGGATGCAATCGAGGGCGGCGTTGGCAACGCCGGTAGCGCAGTTTGTCAAACCGGGAGACAAGTGTGACAGCACCACCGACGCGCGCCCTTGCACACGGGCATAGGCATCGGCGGCATGACTCGCGATCTGTTCATGGCGCACGGTGATGAAATCGATTGGGCTTTCCGCCAAGGCCGCCAATACCGCAATATTCGTGTGACCGCAGAGACCAAAAACGTGTTTCACCTCCCGCCGTTGAAGGAAGTCGACGATGTGTTCCGCGACGGTTTTTCCATCCAGTTTGCTTCCGTCCATTACGCGACCTCCTGTCCATAGAACTCGCCGAAAAGCTCTTCTTCCGAAGGCCGATCTTCAGGGATCGGGCGGCTGACCCAAGTGTAGTTCATCATGTGCTTCATGGTGACGTTCTCGTTGGTGATGTTGCCACCCCAGACGCCACAACCAAGTGACGAGGTCATTGGCATGCCGTTGGTCCAAGCGCCAGCATTCGCTTTGGATTGCGGCTGGCGCACCATCATTCGGCTAACCGGCGCCAAACGCGCCAGCCGGTCGATATTCTCATCGTTGTGCGAATAGATGCCGCAAGAGTGACCTTTGCCGCCGGTGTTGTAGATGGCGGAAACAGTATCGAGTGCATCGTCAAAGGTCTCGAAATGATAAAGCGCCATGAGCGTCGTGAGCTTTTCCTTCGAGAACTTGTGCTCGGACCCGATCTGCCCCTGATTTTCCACCATCAAGAACTTTCGATCCTCTGGAATCGAGAAACCCGCTACGTCTGCCGTTTGCTGTGGACGGCATGCAATCGTTGGGAATGTACGGTTGCCCTTTTCGTCCCACATCACCTTTTCCAGCATCGCTTTCTCCTCAGCGCTACACAGATAGCCGCCCTCGGCCTCCAATGCGGCAACCATCCGGTCGTAGATGCTTTTCTGGATGATAATGTTGCCATCGGCCGAGCAGCCCGAGCCAAAGTCGGATGTCTTCGAGATGCGTGTGTTTTGCGCCGCGATATCGATGTCTGCCGTTTCGTCGATCACGATGGAGGAGTTGCCTGCACCTACACCGTACGCCGGCCGGCCACTAGAATATGCTGCGTGCACCATGGGCTTGCCCCCCGTTGCCAGCGTCAGGTCACAGATGCTCATCAGGTACTGGGTGAGCGGGATCGAGGGTTTGCGAACCGCCTGGAACAGGTCCTCTGGTGCTCCAACAGCGCGGCACGCGGCGCGCATCACCTCAGTCATCTCCCACGTTGTCTGCGCTGTGCGTGGATGTGGGCTAAAGATCACTGCGTTGCGCGCATTGGCCGATGATACACCAGTTACTGGCGGCGTCATTGCAGGGTTGGTCATTGGGATTAGTGACGCGATGACACCCACCGGCTTGGCATATTTGACCAAGCCTTTGGCCTCATCCACTTCGACAATACCGGTTGACGGCGTGCGCAAGACATCACGCAAGACCATCTGGATCTTAAAGCGTTTCGCAGGGCGACCGTTGCGATCGCCGATGCCACTTTCATCGACACCCTGCTCCGCCAGTCGCGTGAATGTCTTCTCATTGCCCGCATACCAAGCAATAGCCTGGCTCAGTCGGTCCAGCTGATCTTGGCTCCACGCTTCAATCTGCGATTGGGCGGCACGGGCACGCTCCAACATGCCATGGGCCAGAATCTTTTCGTCTTCTGTCAACTCTCTTGCCACTACGGCTTCCTCTCAGTGTTTCTATGTTTCGGGATCAGGCCGCAAGCGGCTCAGCCACGCGGCGTTTGGAACGGGCGGCACCAAAGGTCGCTTTGGCGTGGGTTAAGCACCGGCGGGCGTGTTCTTCGTAACCAAGTTCCGCCACGCGGCTCTGGTTGGGCAGTTCGATGGAGTAATTCATCGGTGGGCAGCGTTCGATGATTCCGGCAAAGTCGATCCACCCTTCGCCTGGGTAGAGACGCGCATCACGGGCCAGTTGGATCATGCCCTCGCGTGTGTCAGCAATGCCGGGCAAGCAGTCAGAGATGTGCAGGAAATGCAGCCACTCAGGCGGCACATGCAGAAGCTCGCCCAAATCGACGCGGCTGAGATGCAGGTAAAGCGTGTCTACAAGAATGCCGCCGTTCGGCCGATCGGCGGCACGTACAATGTCAAGCACCTCATCCAGCGTCCTCAGGCGCGAGAAAGACGGAAACTCAAGGTCAATGGTCAGGCCATAAGGCGCGGCAAGATCGCAGGTCTCGGCATAGACATCCAAAAGAAAATTCCGGTCGTCCCGCCGCGTGGTCCAGGCCGACATAATCATGTGACGCGCGCCTAACTCGCCACCGAGTTCGAGCGCCGCCTCAAAATCACGTGGATCACAATCCTCAGTGATACGAGCCAGTTCGATATCAAGGACCTGAAGTCCCGTGGTTCCAAGTGCGGTCATGGTGGCCTGCACCTGTGCTTTGTCGAGCGGCGATTGGGTGAATTCGCCGGGGACGTTCATGGTGATGAAGCGCGGACTGACAGCGTCGTAGCCAGCACGCGCGGCGATGTAGACCAGTTCGGCGGGGGTGCAGTTGATCAAGGTCAGATGCGCAAGGGAATAGAGCGGTTCTCCGCTGTTGGCTTGCATGGCATCTGACATGGATGGCCTCCCGCGACTGAGTCTCTATCTTCTCATCAAATACAAAATATCTGATATTTTGTAAATCATCAATTTACGAGATTTTCACCCACGCACTACCGGCATCATTCGACCGCACACACGCATCAATGAACCTTACGCCTTCTGCCCCTTGGGCAACACGGGGCATACCAAGCCATCCGACTGGCAAATCACGACCATCCCTCCGCGCAGCCACGGCCATGGCAAACTCGGTATAGAGATTGCCCCAGGCCTCGATTATTCCTTCCGGAAAACCCCGTGCGGTTCGGACAAGCCTTTCGTTGGCGGGAGAAACCCCGTGTCCGTGGCCCCGGCTGATCACCCGGTCAGGTTCTCCAAAACGATTGAATTTCAGTCGGTCACATTCTTCCAGATCCCATTCGAGCCCCCCTTCAGAACCAAAAATACGCAGACGTAGGCCGCCGCGATTGCCGGGCGCAAGACGTGTGGCAATAAGCGTTCCCGGCACATCGCCGTGACGGGTCCAGGCGAAGAACGTGTCTTCTAGTTGTTTCGGCGCGCCGCAGACATGGAACTCGGCGCGAAGTTCAGTCAGAGGTAGGTGACTGACAAAGTTCGCCAGATGCGCGGCATGTGTACCGATGTCACCAACACAGCTTGTTTTGCCCGACTTCGATGGATCAAGCCGCCATTTCACATGAGGCGCATCCGCCACGTCCTCGGGCGTCAACCAGTCCTGCATGAATTCCACATGGACCTGGTTGATCTTGCCGATACCACCCTCTGCCACGATCTCGCGCGCCTGCCGGATCATCGGAAAGCACGACATGACATAAGAGACACCAAAGATACAGCCCGTTTGGTCAGCCAACGCGACAAGGGCTTCGGCCTCGGTCACCCCATTCGTCAACGGTTTGTCGCATAGCACGTCAATTCCGGCCTTAAGAAAGGCTTTCGCGCAATCAAAATGAAGATGGTTCGGCGTGGTGATCATCACCGCGTCCACGCCATCAACGCGGTCTGCTTCAGCAGTGGCCATCTGTGAGAACGAGGCGTAGCAACGATCTTCAGGCAAATACCACTCCGCTGCCGCGGCTCTGGCGCGAGCGGGGTCAGAAGAGAAAGCACCGGCCACAACTTCCCATCGGTCGGTCATCCGCGCAGCGGTTGCCTGCATGCCCGAAATGCGCCCTCCACCCACTACGCCGAGACGGAGGCGGCGGGAGAGTCTTGGAAATGGTCCATCAAAGTCAATCTGTTCTGGCAAAAGCATGTCTCAAACCTCCGGCGGGACTGCGCCCTCTGGCAGCATTTCGACGGCCATGAAAACCGAGGGCGTGATGGTTTCGAACTGATGCCATGGGTAATTTCCCTCGGCGTCATACATGGGCCGGTGTGTCGCTCCCGGGGCCATTGGTTCTTCGAGATAGAGCGTGTCGACGTCTTTCTCGCGGCATTGCTGCATCTTGCCGAAACCGATGATCTGAGTGTGTACTTCGCGGAACCCTGGCACCGGACAAAAAGCGTGATCGCGGTGCAATCCGACGTTCAGCGGGACCGAGGCCGAATGGTACAACGTGAAACCGTACTGACCGACCCAAACTTTGGGCGACATATAGTGTTCGACGCCGCGTAACCGCTCTTCGCCGCGCAATTGAAACGCCGTTGGCCATGCCTGCCGAATACTCTCAAGCAGTGCTTGCTCATCATCGTGATCAGCGAAGCCCTCGATCAGAACCGCATGGACCACATCGTGGATATCTGTACTTTTTAGAACTACGGATTGCAGCGGGCCAATGATTTGCTCACGCACGCGCAAGGGCGCGTCGGCCAGATTCAGTACAATGGTTTTTCCAGTGATCGCGAAACCATCCTCGTCCTTGAGAATGCGGACGGCGAAGAACGGATCACCAATGGTCAAAGTTTCGTTGGTCATTTCATAGCTCTTAGATCGATATTCAGCCCAGGTTCGGTTGTTTCGGCCAACATAGGCGGGCGCGTGCAGGTGCTTTGGATGTCGACAAAGCGCCCCAGGCCGGGGCTTTGCAGCATACCGTCCATCACCTCGCAAAGGTGGAGGCCTAATGCGCCGCTGGCACGCGGCTCACGCCCTTCGCGCACGGCTGCAGCCAAATCTGCGAGCCCAACACCGCGCGCATCAAAGTTCAAACCGTGGGTGTTCTCGGCCACCTGCCAGTCCGCGGGCGCCTTGGGTCGGGGGCGCATTGTCCAGCGTGCGGTGTTACGAGTACGCACCCAAACCGGCCCTTGGAAGATGTTCGCACCGTCCCCTGGATCGGGATCAGGAATACAAAGTGTGCCTTTCGAACCGTAGATCTCCAGTCGCGGTGTTTCGCTTTCCCACACGTCGAAACTGACCATCATCTGCCCAGTCACACCGTTTTCGAACTCGATCAAGCTTAAGCAGTGGGTATCGACCTCGACCGGCATCATTTCTCCATTGCGCGGGCCGTTTTCTATCAAACGCGAGGCTTCACGCTTCCGGCCAAGCCCGGCAACGCGAGCAATTGGTCCAAGGCAGAACACCATCGCCGCGAGGTAATAAGGACCCAAGTCCAGAAGCGGCCCCCCACCTTTGGCGTAATAGAAATCCGGGTTGGGATGATGGCGCTCTACGCCACTGGTCGGCACAAATGCTGAAACGCCGTGCGGCTCACCGATGGCACCGCTGTCCAGCAGTTTGCGCAAGGTCTGCCACCGCCCCCCAAAAAACGTGTCCGGCGCATTGCCGATTTTCAAGCCGCGTGATCTGGCGAGATCAAGGATGCGGCGCCCGTCCGGCAGATCGGTGACGAAGGGCTTTTCAGAGTAGACGTGCTTGCCCGCCTCCAGCGCTGCAATGCTGATACCCGCATGTGCCTCCGGAATGGTCAGGTTCAAAACTGCGTCGATTTCTGGATCGGCAATGATCGCTTCCGGCGGCGCCACGCGCGGCACAGCATAATCCGCCGCTTTGACGCGGCTTTCGTCCATGTTCAGACTGCCGCAGGTAGTGATCTCAACTCCGGAAAACCCCTTGATGTTCTTGAGATAGATGTCGCTGATGCGACCGGTGCCTATCAGACCGACCCGGAAGGTTTTCGCAAGCTCACTCATTGTCCCCCATTGGTACATACTCCGGTAGATACGCGGGCGGCATCGGCCCTTTGTTGCGCCCGCCCTGCTGCATTTGTTCCCAGCCATGGGCGAGCACACCTACAGAGCGGCTGAGACAGAACAACCCGCGCGACAAAGGCGGCGGAAAGCCCAATTCGCAGAAGATCACCGCCGTCGCCCCGTCTATGTTCATGGCAATCTCTGTGCCGCGCGCACGGCCGATCTCGGCCTGCACGGCTTCACCGATATCGGCATACTTGCCCGATACAGTGCCCGCCTCCGCCGCCTTGCGGATCAGCGTTATCAGGCGGGGCGCGCGCGGGTCGACGGGTTTGTGGAACCGATGGCCAAAGCCTGAAACGATCTTGCCATAGATTTCCCGCCACTTGGCTAGGCCGTCTCGCGTGGCGACTTCAACGCCTTGGCCCAAGTCCATCCGCGCAGCGATATCCTCATAAAGCGCCGCGCATTGCTCGCCCGCGCCACCATGGACATCGCCGAGCATGTTGACGCCTGTCGCAATAACGTTGTTCAGCCCAACACCACACGTAGCGGCCATTCGCGCAGCAGCAATCGAAGGGGCCTGCGGACCGTGGTCAACGCCAGCAACCAGAGCGCATTCTAGTAAAGCCGCTTGTTCCGGCGACGGCAGATCGCCGCGCGTCATCAACCATATCATCTGACCAAAGCTGACGTTGCCAATCAAATCCTCGATGGGACGACCGCGAAACGCGATCCGACCGGGTGCCATGTCAATGATCGAGGTTCGCCACCAGTGGCGCACCGCGTCGGCGTCTGTAGTCATGCTGTTTCCAGTTCTTTCAGATAGCGCATCTGTGCAGCCAGTCGGATCGGAGCATTCCGCGCGCCGTATCCCTGATAGCCGCCTTTGCGAGCAACAATTTCGAAGAAAAACCCGCCCCATATCGGAACCGAATAGATCTGGAAGTACTCCCCACGTCCATTGCGGTCATAAAGGATATCACCTGTCTTCATCCTGGCGACCAAATCATCTTCGAGGTCGAAGCGAACCCGCAAATCGTCGTAGTAATTTGCGGGCATGGTTAGTCGTTCAAACTCGGCGGCCCGCAGCAAATCCGAAGTCTCGAAGATATCGTCGCTCAGAAACGCCAGATGCTGCACACCGGCACCAAAGCCCTGCGCCAGAAAGGCGCCTGCAAAGGTACGCCGCTCGCCTGCGCCGTTGAGGTTCAACCGCACCTCTCCTTCAGGGCTGGCCATGGCCTGGCTCAGGATGATGCCCGACGGGTCCGCCACATCAACGACCGGAGCCTTCTCCATCTCGAAGGTCGAGAGGTAGTAGGTCAACCAACTTTGCATTTCTTGATAGCGCATGGTTTGCGCGACATGGTCGATACGCCTAAGGCCAGCCGGCTGTGCAGCGCTTTCCTTGGGGACCGGATCGAATTCGATATCCCACACGCGGTGAAGATCAGATTTCTCGTCAATAAAATGCACGACGGACCCACCAACGCCTTTAATCGCCGGAATATCCAACTCGCCGCTGCCGACCGGCTGAGAAAAAGCAGGGGCGCCAAGGGCCGTGGCCCGAGTGACCGTTTGCTCAGCGTCTTGAACGCGCAGGCCCATGTCACAGACGCAAGGTCCATGCTCAGCCCGCGCCTCGGCCGCGAATCCTTTGGTTTCGGAGTTGACCACAATGTTAATCGCGCCCTGTCGCCAAAGTTCGACGGACTTCGACCGATGCTGGCGTTCTTTGCGAAAGCACATTTTTTCCAGAAGGCGCGCAAGTCGATCACGATCTGCACCGCCAGCGGCAAACTCAAGGAATTCTAAACCCTTCGGAGTAACGCGTGGCGGAAGGCCATCAAGCGGATGGGCAAGTGCAGGCTCGCGGGCCGAAACTTCATCCAGAAGCGAGACCAACGCGCGAAACGCATCGCGGGCATGAGACTCCCTACTGCCTTCCGCGGTTGCACCGACACGCGCTATGGACCAAGGCCCCTGATAGCCCGACCGCGCTACGATCCGTACGAAGCTTGCTAAGTTCAGCCCACCCTGCCCCGGCAACAGGCTGAAATGGCTTTTCAGCCTGGTGATGTCAAAATCAAGGGCTGGTGCGTCGGAGAGCTGAACATGAAAGACCCGATCCCCGGGAATATCGCGCAACCGTGCGGCCTGTTCCCCTCCAGCAAGGGAGAAGAACGAGTTCAGCGCTAAGCCAAGCGCAGGGCTATCCACCGCCTCAACAATCTTGAACGCTTCAAGCTCAGTGGTGATGTGCCGAGCCCAAGGTAATGCTATCAGGGCAGCACGACAGCCCGCCCCCTCGACGCGATCCGCCAGTTCCCCAAAATCCTCGATGACTTGTGTGATGTCCGATGATGCGTCAGGATGCGTGCTGGTTCCAATCAGGAGCGTCCGCGCGCCGAGCGCCTCCATGACGGACAATTTATGCTCTAGACGCGTAAAGGCAGTTTTGCGGGTTTCACCGCTCATTCCCTCGAAGTCATGAAACGGTTGCAATACATCTATGTCCAATCCCAGAGAGCAGGCCAGCTTGCCAATTTCCGAAGCGCTGCCCGCAAATCCTATCAGATCGGGTTCATAAAGCTCGACACCAGAGAAGCCAGCGGCAGCGATCTGTTCCAGCTTCCCGGATAGGTCACCAGGCACATTCGTTGTCGCGATGGAAAGCCGCGTCATGCCTCATATCCAAACAACCTAGGTAGCCACAGCACAATTCCCGGGAACATGATCATCAACAGAAGGGCGCCCAGCAGAACCGCAAGAAACGCCCAGATTTCGCGAATGATTTCCTTCAATGGAATGCCAGTCACTGCGTTAATGACAAACAGCAAGATGCCGTAGGGCGGCGTAATCAACCCGATCATCGAATTGACCACGACCAACACGCCGAAATGAACCAGGTCGATGCCTAGTTCTCGGCAAGTTGGGATAAAAAGTGGGATGATGACGAGAATGATAACTGTCGCGTCCAAGATACAGCCCAGAAACAGAACAAGGATGTTGACCAACAAGATGAACATCAACGGGCTGATGTCGGCGCCTGCGAACATGTCAGAGATCGCTTGCGGCACGTTTTCCTGAATAACCACGTAGGTCAGGATCATCGAGGCCCCGATCACAAGGCCAACGGAGGCCGCCGCGCGCGCGCTCTCTACAAAGATCTCATAGAGCGTTTTGAATTTGATCGCGCGATAAAGGCCTGCCGCGACGATCAGTGCATACAGCGCAGCAATGGCAGCGGCCTCGGTCGGCGTTGTAACGCCGGAGTAGATACAGCCCAGAAGAATTACAGGCATCAGAAGCGCGGGCGTTGCGCGCACTGTCAACCTGGGGAGTTCGCGCAATGGGACCGGATCTTCCTGGCCAAACCCGCGCCGATGCGAAATCACCGTGTTCATACCCATCAGGACAATGCCCATGACAAGGCCCGGCACGATACCCGCTAGAAACAAATCACCAATCGAGGCGTTGGACACGAGTGCGTAGAGAACCATAGGGATGGAGGGCGGGATGATTGGCCCGATGGTTGCCGTCGCTGCCGTGATCGCGGCCGCATAGCCCCGCGTATAACGACCGCTCTTCACCATCATGTCGATGATAATCTTGCCAATGCCCGCCGCGTCTGCAACCGCCGAGCCGGACATGCCGGAGAAGATCAGGCTGGCCACAACGTTCACATGCCCCATGCCACCGCGAAACCGGCCAACCAGAGCAATGCAAAACTGCAAGAGTCTGTCCGAGATTGAACCTGCGTTCATAATATTTGCTGAGGCGATGAACAGCGGCACAGCAAGCAGCAGAAAACCGTCAAATAATCTCTGCACCATAGTCGTTCCGGCGATGGCAACGTCCTGTCCCGCCACACCCAGATAGACAATGCAGCCGACCAGGATCGCATAAGCAACGGGTGTGCCGATGGCCGCCATGCCAAAGAGGGCGATCATCCCGAAGAGGAGTTCCATGCTCACCTGAACGCCTCCCCTTTGGCATCATCCACCGAGGCGATGGCTTCCAATTCCGTTGCGGGTGGTCCGTACTTTAGCACGGTATAAATGCGCCAAACGTAGCGCAGCGTGACGACAACCATCATCATCACAAAGGGCGCAAACAACCATTTGATAGCAATTTTGTCCCCAGTGATCGGCACGCGTAATGTCTGAATTTTCTTCAGGTCCATCAGCCGGTTGGCGAACACAGTCTCCCAGACGGCTGGGAAGGTATAGACCATCGCCACAATCATCAGGACCGCAGTCAATAGGGCCAACACTTTGCGCGCGGGACGTGGCACTGCAAGGTAGAGGACATCAAAATTGACATGGTCAGTTTCGCGCACGATGAACGAGGCGCCGAAAAAGATCAGCCAAACCCACAAGAGCGAAATTAGAACAACCGACCAGCCGATGGGTTCCAAAAAGGGGACGTAGCGGAACACAATTCCCAAAAGGAAGATGATGAAAATCGCCGCCAATACCATGGCGGCAATAAATTCTGCGCCGCGGGTGAACCATTTGAAAAGTGTGTTCATTGCCGTCCTCCCGCGACGTGTGTTTATGTGGCTTAGTTGCCCAGCGCGTTGATCTTCTCAAGCACGCCGTCGGGCCAGGAATCTGCAACTTCGCTGCCAAGGTACTGAGCTTGTACGTGTTCGCGGAACGCCGCGAGGTTGGGCTCATAGATTTCGACGCCCTGCTCGCGAATGAAATCGGCCAAGCTCTCTTCCTTGGCCAACTGCGCCTGACGGCCAGACTCAGCGGCTGCATCGGCGGCTGCCTGCACGGTCTCTTGCTGCTCCGGCGTAAGGCTGTTCCATGTCTCGAGCGAGAAAGCGATGTAGTTCAGATCGACGAGGTGCGACGTGAGCGCGATCTGCTTGGTTACTTCGTAGAACTTTTGGTCCACGACCGTAGGAAGCGGGTTATCCTGGCCGTCAATCGCGCCCGACGACAACGCCGTGTAAACTTCCGAGAATGCGAGCGGTGTGGGCGACGCGCCCAAGGCAGAGCCCAGGAACTGCCATGCATCCGTACCCGGCATCCTAAGGTTCACCCCCTCCAGATCAGCCGGTGTTTGCACATCAATTTCTTCGCGGGTCTGACGCAGATTCACGTGACGACGGCCCAGATACATAACCGACAACAGTTTGACACCAAGCTCGTCTTCAACAGTCTGCTTGAACGGATCCATTAGCGGGTCGTTGAAAACCCGCACCTGATGCGCAGCATCCTGATGGACATAGCCCGTCGCGAAAATTGAGAATTCAGGGAAGAACTGAGCGAGTTCCTGTGCAGAAGCGATCGACATGGTCAGGTTGCCGCCAGCAATGGCTTCAAGTTCGGTGCCTTGCGCAAAGAGCGTTCCGTTATAACCTGCCTGATAGTCGGCAAAGTCGGCAACCATCGGCGCAAAGACTTCGGCCATGGCGACCGAACGCTGGTCGGTTTCAGAGCCGGACGTCGCCAACGTAAATGTGATTTTGTGGCCGTCAGCCGCTGCAGGAATCGCAGAGGCGACAAGACCGAGTGCTGCAACCGAAGCAAGTGCGGCGCGGCGTGAAAGTTTCAACATGAGGTTCCTCCCTTGGGTTTTGCGCCGAAACCGGCGTCTCGATGTTTATGGTCGATTTTTCAAGTTTAGCAATATGTTTTCCAAAATATCAGATATTTTGACTATGCACAGGCGACCTCGATGGGTTTGGCTCCGACTTCATTGGTCAGCGAAATCTCACGGCCCGAAGCGGATGAAAGCGCCACGGCTTCAACAACTTCGAGGGACTTCAAACCCTCCCATCCTGACACCAATGGCTCTTCGCGCCCTGCAATCACGCCAGCGAAATGTGCCATCTGAACTGCTAAAGGATCTTCCATCTTGCAGGTCAGATTCTGTGCTGAGATCGGCGTCCACCAGTTCGGAGCGTTGTTGTGTCTCCAAACCCGTAAATCGGGCAAGGACAATCCACCTTCTGACCCACCGATCAAGTAGCAACTTTCAGAGGTAGCCGGGTATGCGGGGTTCTCGCGGGCCGTTAACTCCCAACTCCAGGGGGCCACGATACTATCAGAAACCGAAATTGTAGCAATAGCACCTGATGCAAACTTAAGGACTGCTGTCGCAAGATCTTCGTTCTCGAAGCCACGACGAGAAGGAACTGAAATGGCTTGGACGGATACAACCTCTCCACAGAAGTGCCTTAACAGATCAACGTCGTGCACGAGGTTGACCGAGATGGGTCCTGCCCCTTTCTTGGTGCGCCAAGGCGCGACCTCGAAATAGTGGTCAGGTTTGTAGAACCAACAGGTCGCTTGAACCGCTCGAATATCGCCCACCGCACCTTCAGTCAGTGCTCGTTTTGCGGCTTGAACCATCCCATTATGGCGCCTGTGATGACCCACGAGCATGGCAACACTCGCCTTGTCTGCAGCCTCAGTGAGCTGTCGCGCCTCCTCCGAAGTGACTGCGACAGGCTTTTCGATCAGAACCGGGCAGCCAGCGGCGATACATGTCAAGCCTTGCTCCAGGTGCAAAGGGGTCGGAGTAGCGAGCAGCACGCCATCTGGCTTTGACGTCTGCAGCATCTCCTCGAGTGATGCGAAAACTGGCGCGCCTAAAGCAGCCGCAGCTTCTTGACCTTCGGTGCTGGGCTCGACAATGGCCGCCAAGGTCAGGTCCGGCGCGCGCCTCACAACCTCTGCATGGCGACGTCCGACGAGGCCGAATCCTGCAACAGCGATTTGCGTTTTCCTTGACATGTTCAGGTCTCTCCACTGCCCGACTCTTTGCTTTGGACAACCTACACAACATCACCACACGAAATCAATATCATCGGATATTTTAAATTACAACATATTATTCGGAGAATTGCAGAGCCGTGAGCTTTGAGATACTTTGTCGGAAATCCCACCAACCAACGGATGAAAACAAATGGCAAAGTCTCGCAATGTCGTAGGTGCATCAACATACCAGCGCATCAAACGCGACATCATCTTCGGTGACCTCGCTCCGGGATCCAAGCTGAAGCTGGATGGACTACGCGAACGCTATTCGGCGTCGATGTCTACTTTGCGGGAAACCCTTAACAGGCTAGCCAGCGAGGGGTTCGTCGATGCGCAAGATCAACGGGGGTTTTTTGTGACGCCTGTGTCCCCAGAGGACTTGATCGAAGTCGCAAACTTGCGGGTGCTGCTCGAATGCCACGCTTTGCGTCTATCGGTTGAAAAAGGCGACACAGACTGGGAAGGCAACCTTGTCGCGGCGCATCACAAGCTCCACCTGATGGAGCAGAAGATGCTCGAAGGAGATGACAGCCAAAAGGAAGACTGGAAACGCTACGATTGGGAATTCCATCTCGCCATGATCGAAGCCTGTGGTTCGAAGAATCTACTCTCGCTGCACGCCGTGCTTTACGACAAGTATCTGCGCTACCAGATGCTGGTCCTCACGTACCGCGGCGAGGAAGCCGTGGAGGAACACCGGGAGATGTTTGACGCTGCGCTCGAACGTGATGTCGGACGCGCAGCAAAAACACTGCAGACGCATATCGAGAAGGGTTTAGAACATACTCTCGCGGCGTTCTGAAGGCCCATTGGAGACATTCGGCACTCTGCTAGCATTCTGCGGTCGCTGCCTGTAATCCGGTCATTCGCTGCAGCCGCAAAATCTGGTCTGTTTCGAACTCACACAACGCGGACTTAGCCTCGTTTCTCTGCGATCGCACCAATGGCGGCTCAGGGTTGGCAGGGCAGAAACGTATGTTTTTTTGACCAAGCTTCTCGGTGATTTAAGGCTGCTCGGCCCAAACCTTGTAGTCGAACAGGGCGCCGTCTTCTTTGGCAAACTGAACAGTTTCGCGAACATATGCGGCGGAACGTTGGGGATCGAAATGATTGAGCCAGTGTTCGGGGTCGTCGCCGATTGGGGCAGGCAAGATGCCGTAGCCGAAATTTCGCTTGACGGTCCCACCGGCTGCCTGTGCGACCTCCATTCTTGAAATGCCAAAGCCGCGTGTGGCAAGATATTCGTTGAAGTCCAGAAGCTCGGCTTCGGAAATCCATTCAGTGCCTGCCCCTGTTTGTGCCTGCTCTATCAGGTCTTCAAACCGTGTATTCATTGCTCCTCCAGAGGACGGATGATGTCGTCCGGTTGGTTCTCTTTGTGCCCAAGCGGCAGATTACGATTGCTTACAGCGAAGACGTTACCATCGGGGTCAAGAAGCACCCAATGGCCATCCTGGCCTGTCAACAGGGTCATATCCTGCCCTTTGTATCTGCCGCGCCCTTCAACGATACCGCTCAGATCTGGACGAGGATTGGCGATGATCTCGTCAATTTGCTCAACATCGTGGCCTTTGAGGCCAATATATTCTCGCCCGCCCCCTTTGCCACCGTGGGGCAGAATTCTGTTGCCGCCAGGTGTCGTTGTGGCCCCAGGTCGGGCTTCGACAATATTCGGCCCCGCCTCTTCCGGGATCGGCGTTGAGACAATGTTGTCGGTCGGATCATCAGGAATTGGCGATCCGGTGTGGTTCGGCAGGCCAAGCTCTTCAATCGGATAGGTTTCAAGCCATTGCTCGACCCGTTCCGGAGTGAAGCCCGGCAGTTGCCCCAAGCGGCGTTCATCCTCCGCAAGCTCAGGAAAGACTTCGACCCAGCCTTGCGCCAGTTCCCCATCCTGAAGCCGCAGTTCACCGCGCGCGAACGCTGCCCCGGCGGCTGCGATGAAATCCTGCAAAGCGCGCTGTTTCGCGGGATCACCGCCAACGCCTGTATCAAGAATGGTGCCGGGATTTAGCAACTCATAAAGCGCTGCCGCTTCGGCCCCTATTCGTGCGAATTCGGGGGTCTTGGGCAGGACCGGATACTCGCCGGTGCTAATCCCTTCCTGCACGAGGGCATAGGTTGTCGCCGCCAGGCGACCTTCGACAGTTGTTACATCGACCCCCAGTCGCGCGCCAGCATCGTCCACGCGCCTATCACGCATGGCTTGCGTCCAGTTTTGCAGCGCATCAGACGCAAGAAGCGCCGCGCCGACGCCCGTCAGAGCGCGCAAGCCACGCATCGCCTCCGTCAGATCGAGAGCGGGGACACCATTTGCCGTGGGTGCAAAGTCAGCGAGTACCACATTGCTCTGAACGCCCGGCAGCACTGGCTCGGCATAGCACCTGCAATTGTGTGCCTCGCCGGGATGCCCGCCCTCCGGTGGATTGTTCCAGCGGAAAACGCGGTCGTCATAGGCCGCATGGCTGTCGCGCACCTTGGCATCATCTCGCGAGCGCCAGATGTATTGCTGAATCCCCAAGCTTTCCTGCCGAAGCCGATTTATTACTCCCGCAAAAGCCCGAACGAGACGTTCTTCCATGTCTGTGCGCAGTGGCCGCAACCGTTGCGGATGGTTTTGGTATTCGCCGAATATTCTCTCAAGGCGCGCGTCCCAGGCGTCGAGCGCTTCTGACTTTGCATCTGATACATCCCGCAATTCAGCTTCGGAGACAATTGGCACTGTGTCAGGCGGGGTCAGCGCGTTCAGAAGCATCCGAGTGTTTTCGGAGATCACCTGGTCGAGGCGTTCGCTGAAATCGGCCCGTAGAGCTGTGTAGTTAGGAAATGTCGACTTGAGCGATAATCCTACGCGGCGGCCAATCAGATGACCGTGTCGCTGCGCGATCTCGTACTTGCCGTCACCGCCGTGCCTTAAGAAGTGGCTGAAACTGTGTTGCATGGAATCTCCGAAAGCGTGCCGGAAATGTTCTATTCACAATTGGTAAAGAAAGCCCAAGACTACCGTTCGCAACTTTTTTGCGGAGAGCAACGCATCCTGCTTGCATTGGAGCCAGACATTCATGCACGACGCAGCATCCGACAAAATGGGCTCGTTCCAGACCTCGAATGCGGCGCAGCATCCTGTGATATGTTGCCTCGGTCAACGTCGAGTTGTCGTTGTGGGAGGGCATGGCGGATCGGAGGATCAGTCATGGAAACACCAAACTTACCTGCCATTCGTGCGCTTCGTCCCGCCTGGAACAAAGGACGTATTGTTGGTC
>NZ_JBQFYX010000015.1:0-65528 GCF_056541885.1 Ruegeria sp. AF7
CACACTCGAAGCCATCGCTGCCGGACACTCAAAAAATCAGATCGACGACCTGCTCCCGTGGAACTTTAAGCAGTCAAGCTGAAAGCCCAGCGGTCTTCAGCCACCGCTTACGCTGCATCGAAGAGAGCGCGCAGTGAAGTCCAGATGGAGTTCCCACCGCGTAGCCGTGACCTGCAATCCAGCAAGTAAGTACGGTGCTCGAAAGTAGGTCCATACTTCCAATGCCGAGCGGTTGAAGAAATTTTGATCGAAGCCCGCTAAATGTACTCATAGGTTTCGAACCCAAATTTTTCGATCAACATCTTCGCCAAACGCGGCAGTTATGGCCTCGGTAGAAATATGAAACCGCTCTGACAAGCTTGCGGCTTCGACCGGTACAAAACTAATAAGATCCCGAACCTTCCGACCTCGATCAAAAGAAATGATCTCATAGTTATTGCGCGTCCAATACACTATCCCACCAAGTAGAACACGTTGATCCCGATCGACGACTTCTAACACCGGATTTGCGAAGAAGTCAGTCCACCGAAGTGTTCCAACACCCACAGCGCGTCCGACGGCTTGCTCGATCGTGTTGCTCCTGAACTTGGTCCTAATGGAGTCCATAAGAATGTCGACAAGGCCGGACGAAAAGCTAACTTCTCCGGCGATACTCTTTGGAGACAAACCAGCCGCCAACATCCTTAAGACATCTCGTTCGTCTACAGACAGAGAATCTGTCGGGAAATCGAGGGTAATGTCGATTACATCCAGAGCCAAAAGGTGTGAACCGGCATGCAAAATTGACCCCTGTACTGGGGTAATCGGCGTCCAAAGTTGACCCCCCTGGTATTTGGTTTCGTTAGCTTCCTCGCAGATTTGAGGGAGCGATTTGGGGATGTTGGTTGTGGAGACGATTGCGAAGATCAGGCGGGCGTATTTCATCCAGAGGAAGTCGATCAAGCAGATTAGCCGAGAGCTTCGGGTATCGCGGAATACGGTGCGCAAAGTGGTGCGATCCGGAGCGACGGAATTCAGTTATGACCGGTCCACGCAGCCCCGCCCCAAGATTGATCCCTGGCGTTCCGATCTGGATGAGATCTTGGCCGAGAACGCCCGGCAACCGAAACGCCAACGTCTGACCCTTGTTCGGATTTACGAGGACCTGCGCAACCGCGGTTATGATGGCAGCTATGATGCGGTGCGGCGCTATGCGGCCCGTTGGTCGAAGGCAACGCGGGAAGCGTCTGCGGCGGCCTATGTGCCGCTCAGCTTCGATCCCGGCGAAGCTTATCAGTTCGACTGGAGCCATGAGATTGTCATACTCGACGGCGCGACCGTGACGGTGAAGGTTGCGCATGTCCGCCTGAGCCACAGCCGGATGCCGTTTGTGCGGGCCTATCCCAGAGAGACACAAGAGATGGTCTTTGATGCCCATGACAAGGCCTTCGCCTTCTTCGGCGGGGCCTGTGCGCGGGGCATCTATGACAACATGAAGACTGCGGTGGATGCGATCTTTGTCGGCAAGGACCGGGCCTATAACCGGCGGTTCCAGCAGATGTGCGGTCATTACCTGGTCGATCCGGTCGCCTGCACCCCGGCTTCAGGCTGGGAGAAGGGACAGGTCGAGAACCAGGTGGGCGTGATCCGGCGGCGCTTCTTCGTGCCGCGCCCAAAGTTCAAATCCTACACCGAGCTGAATGCTTGGCTGGAGGACCGGTGCCTGGCCTATGCCAAGGCAAACAAACACCCGGAGATGCGCGACAAGACCATCTGGGAGGTGTTCAAAGAGGAGCGTCCCAGCCTCGTTCCTTATGTCGGCCCGTTCGATGGATTCCACGCGGTTCCGGCCTCCGTCTCCAAGACCTGCCTCGTGCGCTTCGACAAGAACAGATACTCGGTCGATGCGCGTGCGGTCGGCCGACCTGTCGAGATCCGCGCCTATGCTGATCGGCTGGAATGCTGGCAGGATGGACGGATTGTCGGCCAACACGAGCGTACCTTCGGGCGCGACCACACAGTCTACGATCCCCTGCATTACATACCAGTTCTCGCCCGCAAGCCGGGGGCATTGCGTAATGGTGCACCGTTCAAGGAGTGGGACCTGCCGATTGCGATCCGCCGCGTGCGGCGCAAGCTCGAACGCCAGCCTGGCGGGGATCGGCAGATGGTCGATATCCTGAGTGCTGTGCTGACAGATGGGATCGAAGCGGTAGAGGCGGCCTGCGCCGAGGCGTTATCGCACAACGTTCATTCCGCCGGTGTTGTCCTGAACATCCTGGCTCGACACCGCGAACCGCCACCGCCCCTGACAATTGCGACGCCAGATGCGTTGAAGCTGGCCAGCGAGCCAATTGCCGACTGCAACCGATATGACAGCTTGAGGAGACGGACAAATGGAACGATCAGACGTGATCGACGCGATGGGAAAGCTAAAGCTCTACGGAATGAGAGCCGCCTATGACGAGGTTCTGACGACCGCCGTCAAACGGCAGCACGAGCCGCAGCAGATCATCGGTGACCTGCTGACCGCCGAGATCCGCGAGAAGCAGGCGCGGTCTGTCAAATACCAAATGACTATCGCCAAACTGCCCCTGGCAAAGGAACTGGAAGAGTTCGACTTCGAGACCGCCGAGGCGAACGAGACCCTGATCCGCGACCTGGCCACCTGTCACTGTGCCCTTAATTGCTGGACGTTAGCTTGAGAAAGTTGAGTAAAATCAGTGCTTGATTGTGCCTTTAATTTCCAAACTGTATCATTAATTACCGGACTGTGCCCTTAATTCCCGGACGGAGTGTCCTGTGGATAAGTCGCGTGGGGATGATCTTGTCTAATGAAGTAGAGAACTCAGAAGAAAGAGCGCTCGCAGTTGAACGGGCCAATGCGTTGCGTCCGATACTGGAACTTGAGGAGTCAGGGCAGGATATTGGACCGTTACTATTGGAAGCGGCCCAGAAGATGGGCGTTTCGAGAAGCACCGCATGGGATTATTACCGTCGCCTCAAGATAAATGATGGGCGCGCGAGCTCCTTACTCCCTAAACGACGCGGTCCGAAGTATGGTTCACGACGCTTGGAACCGGATGTAGAAAGCACAATTGAGCGCGTTCTACGTAAACACTACCTCGTTCCAGAACCACCAAGTTTTCTGAGGATCGTCAACGAGATCCGGGCGGAGTGCGCAGCGAGAGGCTATCGTCCTCCCACTCGGCGTACGATCAAGTCGCGTGTCGACGCTATGGATCAACGCGAAGTGATGCGGAAACGAAAAGGCGCAAAGGCGGCGAGGCAAGCTTTCGAACCGAGGGTAGGGGGCGTGGACGTGGAGCGCCCCTTGGAAGTAGTCCAAATCGATCACACTCTGGCTGACATCATTCTCGTCGATCAATTCGAGCGTAAGCCTTTGGGGCGACCTTGGCTGACTCTCGCAATCGATGTCGCGACCCGCGTTGTTCTGGGTGCGTATGTGAGTTTCGATACGCCGTCCGTCTTGTCCATCAGTTTGTGTCTGCACCATTGCGTGCGAACGAAGTCGATCCGCGCGCCAGAGATACTGGAGGAGTTGTATTGGCCTGCTGCTGGGATTCCGCAAGCCGTTCATGTTGACAACGGACGGGATTTCCGAAGCGACGCCTTCCAGTCGGCCTGTGCAGATTGGGGAATCTCAATCGAGTACAGGCCACCAGGTCGCGCGCATTATGGCGGCCACATCGAACGTCTGATAGGGACAACCATGGGCGCAGTTCATGTACTTCCGGGAACAACGCAATCATCCCCCAAGAACAGGGGGGATTACGACAGCTCTGACAATGCGGCAATGACATTGGAGGAGTTCGAGGATTGGCTGCACTTAGAGATATGTCGCTATCACAACACGCGTCACAGCGGATTGGGGAGAGCACCGCTCGCGGCTTGGGCAGACCTCGGTGGCGATGGCGCAAGCAGAAAGGTTGTCGATACCGAGGCGTTTCGCATCAGCTTTCTTCCTTCCGAACATCGACAGCTCGCTCGAACCGGGATCAAACTGTTTTCTGTCGGCTATTGGAGCGACGCATTCGGCCCAATGATCGGTCGTGGCGTTGGGAAGGTTACTGTCAAGTACGACCCTCGCGATATGTCCCAGATTTGGGCTGTAAATGACGAAGGACGGACCATAGTAGCGCGCTACAAGAATCTGTCGCGGCCACGGATTTCGCTTTGGGAGTCGCGGCGTGCGCGTGCGATATTTCACGAACGCCACGGCGGGACGATCCCGGAGGCGATGCTGTTTCAGATTATTGAAGAACAAAGGCGCATCGCGCACGCGGCCAAGCAGAAAACCCTGGCAGTGCGGCTGGAGGGAGAACGTCAAGCGCGACTTCCTAACGACAAAGCCAAACGCGATCCATCCCGCGAGATGTTCGCGATCGATACCAGTAATCCGGATCTTCCTACTTACCCGATAGATGACATTCATGGAAACAAACGAAAGACTTGATTTAGTCCGCAGTGACCGGTGGATCGCATTCGACCGTGCAAATATTGTTCTCAACAGGCTCACTTCCCTCATGGAGATGCCAAAACAGTCCCGGATGCCGGGCCTCATGGTTTACGGCAGTTCAGGGATAGGAAAGACCATGATCGCTAAGCGTATGGAAAGCCTGTACCCAACCCAATACGAAGCAGATATTGGTGTCACCCGAACACCGATCCTATTACTGCAGGCGCCACCAGCACCTGATGAGAGGCGCTTTTATCAGCACATTCTGGCATCGATCGGCGCGCCCATGTGGGGCCGGCATACCGTATCCGAACTGGAGGTGCGCGCCCTCAGCCATTTGCGCGACATGGACCTGAAGATGATCATGATCGACGAAGTCCACAACTTGCTGGCGGGCAGCTATCGTGAGCAACGGCGTTTCCTGAACATGCTGCGGTTCCTCGCCAATGATCTCTGTGCATCTCTCGTCGTCTTTGGTGTGAATGAAGCGGTCGACGCCATTCGCGGCGACGAACAACTGGCCCGACGACTGGACGAGCATTTCTTGCCTCTCTGGGAGGACGATATCGAGTTCTCTCGTCTCATCCAGACGCTGATCGCCGCGATGAAATTGGAGCGCGGATCCAGCCTCAGTGTGCATTCGCTTCGGACCATTCTGGGTGTGACTGGCGGTGTTACGTCGCGGGTATTCACGATGGTCAAGGCGCTTGCGATAGACGCTATCGAGACAGGCGAGGAGCGTATCACGGATGAGGCTGTTCAAGCCTGGCAACCAATCTGGGCTAAGCACAGCTGGAACATCCGAAGACAGCCAGTTCCAGCGTTTTAGTGCCTCCTTCTCCGTTGCCGAGGCGTCCACCACCGCTACAAGACGAATTGTTATCAAGTTGGGTCAGCCGACTTGCTGCTGCCAACTATTGCTCTGTTCCTGAATTGCTTGGCTATCTCGGGTTTTCGGGTGATAAGCCGCCGGAGACCAGTCACGATCTGCGAGGCGCAAATATCGAACGGTTCGGTACTCTGGCTCATCTGCCGTCGAGTGACATACAGAGCATGTTGCTCAAGCGTCGCGCAGGATTTCCAGTCGAATGTGTGCCCTGTTCAGACTTTCAGTACTGTCCGACATGTACGCGGAAAGTGCCTGGAGTTTCCCTGCGGCACTGGCGTTATGCTTGGTCTATGATCTGCAATTCCTGCGGTACTGGCCTGTTACCTCTCGGCACGACGCCAGGTGCAGAGTTTCAAGTTCCCTTACGGTTGGAAGTCCGAGCTTTGAAGGGCGCAGCGTGGTTGGAGCAACTGTATTGGCGCGGAAGTCAGCATGTTGTTCGGCAATTAGACTTGGCGCTACAGGTTGTACGGGTACTTGCGCCAGAACTTCGTCACGCGGGGCTCTGCTCCAAATCCCGCCATGACCGGTATGCTATGCTCGCTGCTGTTCACCTATTGATGACGCGACCATTGGTGGCCGTATCTATTGCGATGCGTCGTGATCCTTCAGCACGAGATAGGCTACGCATGGCATTCCCTGGTCAACGCAATTTATTGGATCAACTCGTTCACTTTTCATGCAGTTCGCCAGCCCCGGCGAAAGATGATCGCAAAATTCAGAAGGCCTGGTTCCCGGCACGAAAATCCGACAACACAACTAAACCCGATTTTCTGGCAGCGGCGAAAATAGCAATCGAACAACTCGGTGTGAATGCGGACCGTGCGGAGTTGCTCCGATGTGCGGATCGCACCCTCGAAAAAAGTCGCCGTTAGCCTGTGGATATCCGAGAATTAAGGGCACAAAACCGGGTCAAATGTACGGCAATGTTTCTGCGTCCAGTAATTAAGGGCACAGTGACAAGCGCGGTCCACAGACGCCATTCCTGCCCTCCAGTCGCCTCGAAACAAACAAGCGCGTGCGTTGATTGTGCCAGACCAACAAGCTGCGCGTGGCCCTCATCGCTGTTCGGGAGCCGCAACCTACGAATGTCCGGCAGACAATGAACGTCAAGCCAATCGCGGCTGACGTCTATGCCGATGATCTGTTCGTGTGATACTTTGTTCATACCCTCTTCCTTCTGCTCCGCGGTCCAGACCGGCCGCATTCAACTGTTCGAGACGATGAAGAGAGACGGTGCTGGCTCGCTAGGAAACGTGGTCATGCCACAAGGCTCAGACGCCATACACCGCCCCGTCAGTAACCTCGGCAAAGGTGGCTGACGGGGGTTAAGTTAGCAAACTCGAGATACAGAAGGCTCCAGACTCATTGATTTACAGCCAGAACAGCACGGTAGTTGCTAGAGCGATGGCCGAAAGGAATACCTTTGGGCATCTGTCATATCGGGTGGCGACGCGCCGCCAATCCTTCAGGCGTCCGAACATGATCTCGATGCGGTTGCGTCGTTTGTAGCGGCGCTTGTCGTATCGGACAGGCTTGTCGCGTGATTGTCGACCGGGGATGCAAGGCCTAATTCCCCTGTCATTAAGGGCTTCGCGGAACCAGTCTGCGTCATAGCCTCGATCTCCCAGCAGCCAGTCAGCCGATGGCAGACTGTTCACCAGAGCCTTGGCGCCCGTGTAATCGCTGACCTGGCCCGCGGATATGAAGAAGCGGATGGGGCGTCCGAGGCTGTCAGCAACAGCGTGCAGTTTCGTATTCATGCCACCCTTGGTACGCCCGATCAGCCTGCCGCGCCCCCCTTTTTCAACCGCAGGCTGGAGGCTGTGCGGTGCGCTTTGAGGTATGTAGCGTCAATCATGATGGTCTTATGATCGGTTCCCTCCGCAGCCAGCCCGGTCATGATCCGAGCGAACACACCCATATCGCTCCACCGCTTCCAACGGTTGTACAGTGTCTTTGGTGGTCCATATTCACGTGGCGCATCGGACCAACGTAACCCATTGCGGTTGATGAATATAATCCCGCTCAGTACACGACGATCATCAACTCTCGGCTTGCCATGGCTCTTTGGAAAGTAAGGCTGAAGCCGCGCCATCTGCTCGTCGGTCAGCCAGAAACCCTCCGTTGTGCAAATCCCTCAATCAGGCCCACAGGTGCTGACGTCAGACAGACGACAGTGCTTTGGCAAAGAACTTGGTTGCTGCTGGACGATTTCGTCGCTCAGACAGCATGAAATCAAGGGTGTTTCCTGCTTTGTCGACTGCTCGATAAAGATACATCCACTTGCCGCGCACACGGAGATAGGTTTCGTCCATGCGCCAGGAACTCAGCGTTGGTCGCTTCTTCGATTGCGCGCTCGCGGCGATCATCGACGAATACTTAACAACCCACCTGTTGAGAGTAGCGTGGTCCACCCGCACGCCGCGTTCGGCCATGATCTCTTCCAAATCACGGTACGACACTGTGTACCGCAAATAGAAATATACAGCGTAAAGAACTGCATCCTTGGGAAAGTGGCAGCCTTTCAGAGAGATCATACTTAAAACCTGTTCGAAAACTATTCGACAGGAAGAGACTGCGAAACCTGAGTGCTCGTCAATCTCAGTTCAAAATTTGCGACATGTATGGACATCCCCCTTTGGGCAAGAAGAATCTTTGGCCGGTAATTCGCGTCGTCGGGTGCTGACATGTATGCGGCCTCATAGTGCGGCCTTCACATGCCGCGGGCCCGTATGGAGTTCTCAGATCAGGTCCAATTCAGAACCACGTGCTCGAAGCACTGTGTCGCAAGCTGGTTTTCCCGACCCGGTCTCATCGACTGTTGCGCCTTACCTTCCGTTTGACCTTCCCACGCCTCCGGGATCAGATCGTTTGCACGGCTCTAACGTGTAACGATTGATCCCGGTATGCTTCGCCATGTGCCATCAACGCCCAGACAATCCGTGCCATTTTGTTAGCCAGTGCTACCCTGACCAACATGGGTGGCTTGCGCTCCAGCATCCTTGCGAGCCAGGATCCCGGGACGGCTCCTTTTTGCTCGGCCCATCTAACCACGGCGCTGGCTCCAATAATGAGGAGGCGCCGCAACGTCCGGTTGCCCATCTTTGACGTGCGCCCCAGGCGCTGCTTACCGCCAGTCGAATGCTGGAGTGGGGTTAAGCCTACCCATGCCGCAAAATCGCGCCCCCGTCTAAAGGTCGAAGGTGGTGGCGCAAGTGCAGCAATCGCTGTCGCAATAATCGGGCCAACGCCTGGTATCGCGGTCAACCTCTGACATGTTTCATCTTCCCTCGCACGCTGTGCGATTTGCGCCTCCAACTGTCTGATACGGACATTCAAAACTTCAAGCGTATCGACAAAGATGCTCAAGAGAGGGCGGGACATCTCCGGCAGTTCAATGCTCCCGTCTTCGACCGCAGAAACAAGCTTACGTACGTGTGTTGGGCCTTTCGCAACAACAAATCCGAATTCGGATAGGTGGCCGCGCAAGGCATTGATAATCTGCGTGCGTTGCCGGACCAACAGATCCCGCGCTTTGAAAGCCAGGGCTGCAGCCTGATTGTCCTCGCTGCGGACCTGCACAAACCGCATAGTTGGTCGCAGGGCTGCCTCGCAAATGGCTTCAGCGTCGATCAAATCACTCTTGCTGCGTTTCACAAACGGTTTGACATATTTGGGCGCGATCAAACGAACCGTGTGTCCGAGTGCTTCAAATTCTCGGCCCCAATAATGGCTCCCGGAGCAAGCCTCCATCGCAATGGTGCACGCTGGCAGTTCCGCAATGAACGATAGAAGCTTGTTGCGTCTGAGTTGTTTGCGAAACACCACCTCGCCCGTGGAGCTGCAACCATGAAGTTGAAACACATTCTTCGCAAGATCGATGCCGACAAGGTCCAAATCCGCCATTTTGCTAACCTCCTGATGGTTTCCATCTCCAAAACCTACCAGATGAGAGATCAGGGGATGTCCATTCCATCACAACCGATGAACGTCCGGAAAGGGCCGTCTCCGAAATCCAGCGGCAATGGAGAAGGGGCCAATACCGCCCCGCGGCAAGGAATGATGCATGAATAAACAACTACTGTGGCCAGTTCGCACTGGAATGGCCTCGATAGCCCAGACACGAACTTCATTCATTAACTTTTGGCTTCCAATTGGCTTGTTTCATAGCGTCGCCAAGTTCCACCCCGTATTCTGGATTCGCAAATAGTCTTTGAAACAAAATATCCACCCTACTGTCAGGCCATTCACGCGAGAGTTTATCTGACATAGCTTGAGCTTCACTTTCGTTCCCCAGCATCTGATGAGCCGCCATCAGATAGGCGACAGAAACAGGGCCGACTGGGCCACCCTTTTGGGTCACCTGCTCAAAGGCGGAAACGGCACCTTCGAAATCCTTCAGATGGAACTTTGCAGACCCCATCGCGTTCTGAAACACATAACCTCGGTCCAAATCTATTTTCGACAGTGCGTCTTCGCTGATCGCCACGACTTTTTCGAACTCACCTGAGTACAACAGGATCAATGACACGAACTCCAGCACGTGCACGTCGTTTGGTGCCAACCGCTGCGCCCTGTACGAGAACTCCATAGCTTCAGGCCAATTACCCTTGGTAAATTCGACCCAGGCCTTTGCAGATTGGCTCCACCCCATTTCGGGTGCCAATTCAATCGCCCGGCTGGCCTGTGTGTCCGCGTAACGCAGCAAGTCGCCGGTTGGATCAGCGTCCGGTGTAACCAGCACTATCGTTGCTGCAACCTGCGCGGCTCCTGCATGGCCTCCGAAATAGCTGTCGTCGTTTTCGATTGCCCCCTTGAATATCGTCAGGGCTCCGTTCAGTCGCGCGGGCTCCAAGGCCGGAAAGATCAAATCGCGGCCCGAATTGGCCAGGTTCACGGCCTGAAGCCGCATGGGGGATGCATCAAATATCGCGCTGCGCTCATCTTGGCTCAGGCTATCGACTGGCAGGCTGACTGGAACCCCACGATTTGTCGACATTAACGCAATTGCCACAGCAACACAGATTATAAGGAAAACCCCTGCAATCCCAATGAACGGGCGCGGCCAGGTGTAAGTCTTGGTTTCCGTCTCAGGTATTTCGGGCTGATCCGTCCCGGGCGATTTAATCGATATCTCAGGTGCGTACCCGCCTTTTGGCAGATCGAAAACAGTGACTTCATCGCGGCCATCTTCGACATAATATTCGGCCAGCTTGCGACGCAGGCGACCGGCGTCCACCCGCACCACATTTTCTCTTCGCGCCATCTCGGACATGGTCGCGCCGTAGACATCCATGGCGATTGTTTTGGCACGGATGTCATCGGCTCGACCGCTGATTGATTCCTCGACGACGTAGATAAGAAAGTCCTGCAGTCGCTGTGATCCAGCGAATGTCTGGGATCCGACAAGTCGCTGAAGCGCGACCCGCACATCTTTGGCGTCAGGCGTTCTACCACCACTAATACTAGTCGATGTGCTTTTGGATAATTCCATTTTTTCAGCAAGTTACATCTCTGATTATACCGTATTATGCCCCGATAAACCTTTTGTGAGAAGTGAATTCGGCCAACAATTCGGGGAATCTGTTGATTAGTCGAACGAGCGTCGAATTTGAAAGGTTACGTGCTTGATACCCTGTTTCCGAACCACCAAGCCGCAATTGCAGACTTACGGCGCGCGGACACGGTATTCGATGAGATTTGCCGGGACTACCAGCTTCTCAGCGACGAGTATCTCTCCATGAATGATGAGCCGGCAAGCCAATCGTACCAGTTTGCCTGCGATATCCGCGAAACCCTGGATGGTCTTCGGGATGAAATCGCCCAGTCACTGCGGCGCGCAGGTAAGATGTAATTCGAAAATGGGGAAGGGATACCGATGAGATCAATATTTAAACATGCCTCGGCCATGGTGCTGATGGCTGGCGCGAGCTTTGCTCAGGATGCGCCCATCATTCATGACGGAGAGTTCCAGTTTCTCCGCGCACAATTTGGCGATCAATGGGATGCTCAGGATACGGAAATCGACGCAAAGCTTGCAGAAATCCGTGACGCCAATGACGGCAAGCCCCCTAATATTCTCTACATTCTGATCGACGATGTCAGCTTCGGTCAGATGGGCAACCGGACGATGAACTATGTCACCGGTTTCGATACGCCCAACATCAACGATTTTGCCACCGAAGGCATGTCCTTGATGAGGATGTATACCGAGCCATCCTGCACGCCAACACGAACAGCGATGTTGACAGGTCGTCATCCGGCGCGCGCGGGCGTGGAAGAGGTCAAGGTTGCGCTAGTCGGTGAAGGTCTTGCGGCCGAAGAAGTCACGATTGCCGAAATCCTGAAGGAGGAAGGGTACAACACCGCGCATGTCGGGAAATGGCATCAGGGCGATATTGAACAATCCTATCCGCACAATCAGGGGTTTGACTGGGCGGCCTTTCCTTTGCACCAGCAAGTTCAACTGAGTCTGATGATACGGGACGCAATGGTCGCCAACAACATGCTTGGCTACCATGCGTCGGGTCAGTCCAACCAGTTTCAGTTGGATCAACGGTTCAAACCCTACGGTCTGGTAACTGGCGTTGAAGGTGAAGCTGGTGGTCTTGCCCGCGAAGTCGATATGGCACCGGGCGAGGAATGGACGCAGGCGAAATACGAAGAAATGAACCTGCGCTATCAGCGTCAGGCATTGGAACAGCTGGAGAAGCTGGCTTCGCAGGACGATCCGTTCTTCATGCAGTACTGGCCGCTCTATCCGCTAAACTTTGCCTATCCTGATGAGGCCGTTTCCCGCAACGGGGGCTTCCATGCCGACAAGTTGCAGATCCTGGACGGTTGGATCGGCGAGGTGCTGGCCAAGCTGGATGAAACCGGAAAGGCAGACAATACCATCGTCATGATAATGGCCGACAATGGCCTGATGTATCATTACGAGGGGACTTCCGGCCTGAACCAGCTGATTTACCGTGGCGGCAAGACGCAGCATCTTGAAGGCGGCGTGCGTACTGATGCATTTATCCGGTGGCCCGGAGTAATCGAGCCCGGCAGCGCGGCTGGTGATATCGTGCATGTCTCGGATCTGTTCACTACCTTTGCCCGGATCGCAGGGGCAACCGACCGCATTCCGCGTGACCGTGTGATTGACGGGATTGACCAGACCGCGCTGCTGCTTGAAGGCGAAGGCAATTCGCGTCGCGACTACGTCTATGTGTACGAAGGGCCGGTCTTGCGCTCGGTGGTCAAACAGGAATTCAAAATGCATCTGCCTGCACCGGGCCAGCCGGGCGCAGCAGCTCCTGTGTTCAATGTCTACCGAGACCCACGCGAGGAACATCCGCTTATCGGGTACTCCCTATGGTCCGGGGCGTCTTTTCAGGACATGGTCAAGCGCCATCAGAAAACCATTGCCAAACACCCGCATCTGCCACTTGGAAAGGGTGTTCCCTATGAAGGAATCGAGAACCTTCGCCCGGAAAGCGAACTGACCAGGGAAGTCTTTTCTAGCTGGCAATAACGAACCTGGGACGGTGGTGGAAAAGCCACCGTCTCATCAATCGCACGAGTTCTTTTCAGGTACATGATGGCCAGTCATTTCATTATCCAATCAATATTGACGTCCGCGTTTATGATGGCGGGTATCGCTGCCGGAGCAGAGGAAAACGCGTCTAACCCATTGGCTGCGGTCAACAACACGGACATTCGCTATCAGTATTTTGATCTGGAGGGCGGCGCAGACCGTCAGGATGCATTCATTGATGGCGCATACATGCTGCGACCTGATCTGAAATTGAAATATGAGCTCCATTACAATTCGACGAATGCGACCGGGAAGAGGTTCAACGGGTTTGAAAAGACCAGCTTCAAGCTGATCTATTTCCCGTCACAGAAACCTCTGAATGACACCTGGGCCGTCAAATCCGCACTTGGGCTGGAGTGGATTCTTGATTTTGGCGACCCCAATGAAGGTATCGGCACCGGATCTGATCAGATAGCCCCGTTCGGCGGTTTCGCCTTTGCAAACAATAACACCGGGTTGACGCTAATCCCTCTGGTTCAGCACTTTTCGTCCTATAATGGCCCGACCGATGTCAGCCAAACTGCAATGCGCCTGATTGCGCTTCAGCCGTTTGGCGATGGGTATTGGGCCAAGGCGGATATCAAGGCTCCCTATGATTGGGAAAACGACACCTGGCCCGCGACCATTGAGCTTCAAATTGGCAAAAACCTCAGCCCCGGAATTGCCCTCTACGCAGATGTGCTGATCGGGATTGGCGCTGATCGCCCCTATGACCAAGGCGCCGGAATCGGCCTCAGATTCAACTACTAAGTTTCACGAACTCCAAGGACAAAGCTATGTCTCACCTCTCACTACTCGGCGCAATCACGCTTGCGACCGGCCTTCTTACGCTGCCGACACTTGCCGGTGCTCAATCACTGCCCGCGCCGGATCAGGACGAAACCGGCTGGCGTCATGGTGCAGCGTTCTATCTGTTCACACCCCTAAGAACCACAGGGACATCGACCGTGGCTGGACAATCCGCTGACCTGGATCTGGATCTCGGTGACGTGCTGGACGTGCTCGATTTCGCAGCGGCCGGACGGTATGAGGCATGGAATGGGGATTTTGGAATAATCGTCGACGCGAACTATGTTGGCATCGAACAAGATACCTCGCTGCCTGGCCCTTTGGGTTCCGATCTCAATGTCGACGTGCGCCAAAAATGGTTTGGTATTCTGGGTGCTTACCGCATTGTAGACTCTGTATACGGAGCCGATGATCAGCGCTATACGATCGATCTTCAGGGGGGCGTTAGATACAACTCTATTCGTCAGGAGATCGGTATAACCACACCGGGCCCGGGAAATCCACCTGTTTTAGGTGGCGATCAGGATTGGATCGAACCTGTAATCGGCGCGCGCGGTATGTGGCGCCTAAATGAGCAGTGGACCGGAATTGCTTCTTTGGAGCTTGGCGGTTTTGGCGCCGGTGGGAATGACCTTCAGGTCGGTGTGAATATCGGATTCGATTACCAACCCTGGGAGAAAACGGCACTCACATTTGGATACCGCTACTTCAGCGTCGACTATAGCGATACGCTGAGTTCCGGAGAATTCGCCTATGACGTCGAACAGCACGGGCCATACTTTGGCATCAAGTATTTCTTCTAAGGGCGGGTATGAAACTAGACGACTGTGAAAGAAACTCGTTTTGAATCTGGTGCTGGGAAAAGGAGTTCACTAGTGAATCTACCCGACGACTGTATTATGCAGCGTAAGCGAAATTATGTGAAAATTGCGCCTTCGGTCTTTTCAAAGACGAAGCAGTGCGTTTTAGCCGAATTCAGAGATACCTGATCCACAATCTTTGATCACGGTTACACCCAAGTTCCTCGACCACCTCGTTTGCACTCAAGTTGAATTCTCTCGCGAGCTTCGTGATCTGGACCGGCTGAAAACTATCAGTGTTTCGAACCAGTCTGCCGTCTTCAAAGTTGATCAACTCGTGGGACCTGCCACCCCAACGGACGATCCCACCGCAAAGCCGCTGACTTTCCATATTGACCAGTTCGGCCACCGGGTCGGCAAAGAAATCACTCCACTTAAGAAAACCGGTACTGACTGCCCGCGCAACCGCCTGTTCGATCGTCCGGCTTTTGAGCTTGGTGGTGATCGAAGCAGTCAGCGCATCGACCGTTCGGGAAGCGTGCCCCAATTGCCTGGCAATGACAGACGGTATCAAACCCGACGCGAGCATCTTCAACACATCCAACTCATCACCAGAGAGGGAATCCGACGGAAAGTTGAACACGGTTTCAATGACATCAAGGGCGAGCAGATGCAGAACCTGTGCTTCATGACGTAGGGCAGGGAGCATTTTCGCGATCATAGCATCCCATTCTGTACGAGGCGCATTGGACGTGACGGTAAACACGCCGCGCTCGCCAAAAGGGTTGATAACCGGAATGGAAAGACCGTGCTGACCCACTCCAAATTTTCTGGCGGCATCAAACAGCGGCGCGTGTTCCTGCTGGCTGTCGAACACTGCCCAGTCGATTGGTGCAATCATGGTGGCGCCGAACCGAATGAGGGGATCGGCCAGAACCAGATTGTTGTCGACGTAATACCTGACCCACTCCTCTGGAAACGTGGTGCAGCCGTGGACAACGTTTTGATGCTTATCGATATGGGCGTAGGACGCATTCTCCAATCCAAACCTGGAGCAAATTTCCTGGAGGCGCGCTTCGCCTGTTTGCCTGAAATCCAGTTCAGAATTGCCAATATCCGCAATTTTCATAGATCGTCTTTCTGTTCCGCGTTGCCGTCGAGGCCGCTTAGCAACCTAAAGCTGAACAAACTACTCGGGAATTCCCGTAGCCAATCACAGATTTGAATACAGTTCTGTCCCGGAGACGGAAACAGAGCGGAAACTTGCTGATGAGACGCGTAAATTGAGCAGCTGGCGGGCATAATCCGACACGGCTAAATCCGGTTCTTGTGATCCTGCGGAAGCCCGTCCTCCTCCTCTCGGGCTCTTCGTGCCAGCAGCCCCATGAAACTGGAAATCAGGTTCAGTTCACCTCGTTCATCGGCCTTAACCATGCCCCGGAGATATCCACCCGGATTAACCACCGGCGGTAGCTTTGGGTCACTCAGCCTTGCATCCGTGATCACTCCAGCCAGTATCGCCCCCATTATGGTCAACCGATCGATAGCTGCATGCCAGCCGGAGATATTGGTGCCGATTTCCGAGAGCCGGGAGCAAACGCCGGTCTCGATCGCACAGAGGGTAGGGTTGGGATTCTGTTCACCGTCTCCAGCACTATCGATATGCATGCGCAGATCGGGGGATGCCAATTCATACAGGATGCGATTGTTCACCCGAGGCAGTTTTTGGGCCTTGTGCGGTTCAGTTTCCGTCGGATGATTGCTTTCTAAGCAATGCGCAGGGCCGTTAGGCCCGGAGCCAGAACAATCTGGGTCCGAGGCATTGGCCGAGGGCATTATCACTTCGCCACCGGCGTTACAGGACAGAATTTTTTCTTCAATTTGATCTTGTATATGGCACCCGAAACTGGCTTCGGGTTCACCCGAAATTTCACCTCGTTTAGCGACGTGCCCTTCGATCCTTTTCCAAAGGTCGTGAGCTGCCTGAACATGTGCCCTGAGCTCATCCAACGACAGGTATTTCAGTTTGTCGGCACGGGGCCAGGACCCAAACTCATCCATCATGTCACTGGCGCCGTCAGGCGGGCAGGGGAGTGACGCAAGCACCGCCAGGCTGTGTTTCACATATTGATAAAGCCGTGATCGATCACCGCGCAACTCATCATGCTCTTTCTTCTCAGCCTTGCTTTGCACCTCCGCGTCGAGCATTTCAGAAATGAGGTTCAGGGCGGGGGTCAGGAACAGGCCAAGTCCCTTACGCTTACATCGCGACCCATTTGCGCCAAGCCTGCGTTCGATCAATCCAATGGCTTCCAGTTCGCGTTCATGGTTGTGGATTGTCCGATCTGTCACGCCGCGCCCGGCAATGAGAGTTTCCTGGCGCGCGTAGCAAAAGGGTTCTTGGGACGGGTCGCGGAATGCACTTGGTGAGATCATGTCGATGATGATCTCAAAAGTGCGAATACACTGGGCGGATACGCCTCTGATCTGGGCATAACTCACGCAGAGCTGCCGAAACCTGTCACGGTTCCAGCCCTCGGGAAGACCGTCGTGGAAGCGCATTTTTGGTGATTTCGGGCGGATGAGATTTGCCGGAAGCTCATGGTTTCGACCTCACCTGGCAAAGGTAAGAGTTGTTGTCGCAGCTTCGCGGGGCGGAACACTCGGTATGGTTCATTGGTTTCATTGTGTGCTTCTCATTGAGGAAGCAAGGCGGGTCGAACCTCAGCGAAAGACAAAGAAAAACCGTTCGCACGAATGCGTTTATGCTTGTCAGATTTTAGGGAACTTCCTATAAATCAGGTGATCAAACGTGACTTAAGAAGATCCCCGCTGAGGCCCCGCCTTGCGGGGTTTTTTTGTTTCTGGGGCTAGGTTGTCCTCTAGGCCAAACGGGCTGGTTGCCTATACCGCTGGCAAGTCCACTGGCCTTTGCAGGAGCAAAGTGTTCACCCGCGAGCCGGCACGTCAGTATCGAATGAGTTCGTAATCGCTGAACCCGAATATGTCGGTCCACTCGACACCAACGCCGCGGAAGTAGCTGGGAGGTACACAGCGATTGCCAAGGGGCAGCCAGGCTGGGATTGGCGCGGGAGCGTGATCGGACCATTGAAAGCTTACGTTGTCGTCATAGCTGCCAACCACAAGATCAAGCGAGCGCTCACAATCGCCCTCTCGCGAACGACGGCGATAGCTATAGTGGCGCACATCCCAAACTCTGATGGACCTGACAACGTCGAAATCTGGTGAGGAAAGATCGACGCTGATCGGAGTAACTTGCGACGTCGTATTGCTTTGCCCGTAGACGGCTCGGGCAGCTTCCGAAGAAATTGAAACGTCCACCACCCTTGGCTCAAAAGCACTGTCAGATGGAAGCTCTGGAACAGGACTGGCACTGTTGCGCTTGATTGTTTCCAGCCTTTCCATTGGACCCTGACCTGAGGAGTTGAGTGACGCGTTCATTGGACAACGCCAGAGTTGGAGCGGCGGTTCGACCGGGTAGGGTGTGATGCGCCGAATGAACTCCGCCTTGGCAGCGACGCAATCAGGCGAACCTGGCCAACCTCCGGCGAGGCAAAGGAATATGGCACAGTCAATTGGATAGGCACTGGCCTGCGTGGCCGGCAGTGCAGCGAGTGCAATTGCAAGGGCCTTTGCGCGAGTTCGATTTCCGGATTTTGAGTGTTTCAAGATGGTCTCTCCTGCTTGCGAATCGCCTAAGCAATATCCGGCCAATATATTTCTGACAATCCAATATCGTATATTGGCGTACTTTCTTATATTGACGTAGATTGTGTTTTAGTCCACAACTTTTGGATGTAGAAGACGGTCCATAGGGGGTCGTCATGGCGGACAACAAGAGACAATACACTGTGGTAACCATCGAGATGGTCCGGGGCCTGAAAGAAGATCAGGTTCCCTTTACATGCCGCTACGAATTTATCGGACTCGCTTCCCTTGGACGACCTAAGTACCACTGCATTTACAGCTCGCCGAACTATGTCGGAGCCTTGTGCAAGTCGAAGATTTCTCGAGCGGGCGCTGAGCCCAGAGAGTTCGATCTTTGGCCGGGGCTTTTTAAGCATCACCAGGAATTTGGCGACGGTCGCATTCTCTGCGTCAAATCAGATTACACGATCGAGTCGATTACCCCAGAGGGTCTCGAAGCAGCTCAGGCCCTGGACGCGAAATCCAAAACCTGATCGGTCACGTTCGAGAACCTGGCTCATCAAAATACTGGGGCAGGGCACATGAAACGGCTCTTGTTTCTCAGCGCTACACTCGCGTCCTTGTTCTTTGCTGCGGTCTGGATTGAACCATCAAAACAAACAAAGACTCAGAGCGCGTCCGAGGTGATTGCCATTGATGGTGACACGATCGACCACGGCGACGACCGCTACCGGCTCGTTGGCTTCGATACGCCTGAGACCTACCGGCCGCAATGCCGTGCGGAAAAGACTCTGGGATTGGAAGCGAAAGCAAGGCTGACAGAGCTCATCCAGACGGCGGACCAGATAGAGCTGGTCATCCAACCAGATCTGGACGTGCATGACCGCTTCCTAGCGGTTGGGCGTGTGGCTGGGCAGGACGTCGGGGCCATCCTGATTTCCGAAGGTCTCGCCCGACCATACCACGGCGGCAAACGCCAGTCCTGGTGCGGCTGAAGGAAAGGATCAAACAACGACTTGATGACCAAAAAACGAAACTAATGAGAAGTGAGCCGTCCTGTCGATTGCGCCAACAATCGACAGGACAAGAAACGCCCCAAATCCATCCGGGCATTCCTCCAACATCAAGAGAGAACTGTACTATGGTAAAAACAGTAACCCTAGATGCCGATCCTAGATTGGACAGCGCCGCGCCAGAGTCAATGGGTGCGGACCCAGACAACGTGCCTGAGCTTTCGGCCGCACAGCACTGACCGGCCACAGCGCAGAGCAGGACATCCCCGACACTTTGGTCAGACCTTCAGGCTGATTGATTCAAGCTGAACGCTGGCTGTCTACGAAGCCCGCGAAGGGCTCAGTGCTGTGCCCCGGCATCGAATTTCCTGCTGTTCAGATGATCGGAACCTCAACCCCATAATAGTAATTATGTAAAAACTACTGACCTATTTGGAAGAACGGAAAGGGTATCGCCTTGGCCTTCAAGACTTGGCTGAACTGTATAACAACGAGTGGTGTTCTCCGCGGGGAACTCTCTTCGATGCATGTGGTGCTACACCGAAGAGAGAACGTGGTGAGCTCCAGATGGGGCTGTGCCCACCACCTATCCGACTCCGCCAATCAAAGCGGAGCGGCACCATCAAAACTACCCAAGCCAATCTTTTCAAAACAACGCGAAATCAAATCCGATCACGGATTTGTTAACCAACTCCTTAGGACGCTTTTCAGTCGCTCCACTTTGGCTTTCTTGCTGTGGTTTGCGGCGACAAACCCCGCTCTTGCCCAGGTCATTGAGTACGAACCCGATGGCAGCGTGTTCCTGAACGGTGCGCGGGCAGAAATCGTCAATGGCATCGTCCGTCCAATCCGGATGCGCGAGTACACTCTCGATGAAAAACCGGAAGCTCCGAAGGCCACGCCACAGAAAAAGATTGAGATTGCGGGCAAGGCACCGCGGCCTCGCAGATCCTCGGGCGGCTGGTCGCAGGAGCGGATCGTCAAAGAAATCCACGCAGCGGCGGAACGCCATGACATTCCGGCAGAGTTGTTCATGGCGCTGGTCTGGCAGGAAAGCCGGTATCAGGCTGATGCTCTGTCGCCCAAGGGTGCCTATGGCTTCGCACAGCTCATGCCCGGAACGGCGAAAGACCTGGGCGTGAACCCAAAGAACCCTGCAGAAAACCTCGACGGTGGTGCCCGCTATTTGGCGACGCAGTACCGCGCGTTCGGAACCTGGAAGCTGGCGCTTGCCGCCTACAACGCCGGGCCTCACCGCGTCGTCGAATATGGCGGCGTCCCCCCCTTCACCGAAACCCGCAACTACGTGCGGACCATCCTAAGCAAAGTGAGCACTTCCTCATGAAAAAAACCCACTTCTACCAGCAGATGGCGTTTTTCGCGATCACAGCGTTCATCATCACCGCAGCGCCCGCCTCCGCTGGCTGGCTGCAAGATGCCATTGGCGATTTCATCAACGAAACGCTGGCCGACTCCAAAGTCGTTGGCGTCAGCCTTGCCGCTGTCGGCTTCATCTGGGGCTGTCTCGCCTATGTGTTCGGCTGGGGTTCACTGAAAGGCCCGGTGGTCGCAATCGTTGTTGGTGCCGTCATTGGTCTCGCTGATACCTTCATCGGAGCCTGATTGATGCCTCGCCGGAATACGGTCTTTCGCGGCCTGAACCGCCCTGCTGAATGGGGCGGCCTTCCCGTGATCTATCTGCTGGTGATCCTCGGGATGACCATGCTTTCGTTCTTCATGTTCGGGATAGCGCCAGCAATCATTGCGGGTTTTGTTTTCTACACCGGGCTTCGCCTCTTTTACGAATGGGAACCGGCTTTCTTCCGCGTCCTGTCCGTAACCCTTTCCAAAACGCCTGGTACCAAAAACCGTCAGCATCATGGGGGAGATTACTACAGTGCCTAAGCCTGCTGCCCGGGAAATGTGGACCCTCGCCCGCTCGTTGATTGAGCCGCGCTGGCGCAAGGATGAAATGAGCCTCTTTCAGATGTTGCCGTATGGCTATGTCGTGGACGATGAGGTCATTTCCACACGCAACGGTGGCCTTATCGCCGCTGCAGAAATCACCGGAATCAACGCAAACACGCTGGACGAAAACGAGTTCGAGTTCCTGGCCGAACGGTTTGAGCGTGTGTTGCGCACAACACCCATTGAGGTGGCATTCTACATTCATCGACTGACCGTCCCGGCTGAGACTGGTCATGTCATCACAGATCCAACCGGCTTTGCCGGTGCAGTGGCGCAGGCCATGCGCTCAGCGTCCGTCGATGCAGAGCTGAAAGAACGCAAGATCATCATCAGCGCCATTCTCCAAAAGCGGCAGGATGAGCGGGCAAGACAGATGTTCGGCATGTCGTCTGGAACGATAGACGAGGAACGCCGCGAAATGATCGAACAGCTCGACGGTGTGTTCACAACACTGGCGGGCACGCTGGGCGAGGCCCGTGTGCGCCGGCTGAAGCTCAGCGAGGGGCGTTGGCTCGGTTATTATGGAATGCTGTTGAACGGTCGGTATCAGCCGATCATTCACACGAACATTGCAGAACCCATCGCCTTCAACATGCCGCAAGAGGATGTGCTGTTTCAGGGCAAGACTGGCAAACTGGTTACGGGCGACGATCAGGAACGCTCCATACGGGTCTATTCCCTGAAGAATTACCCGATGGCTTCGTTCCCCGGTATTTTCGACGGTCTGGACCTGCCGGTTGATGTCGTAATTTCGCAATCCTTCCTGCCGATCAGCCGTGCCCAGGCGCAGGAAATGGAACGCCGCAAGTCGGGACAAATGCGCTCGGCAGGCGACAAGGCAAAGTCTCTCGAAGAGGATTTGTCTATTCTGGCGGACGGCATTGCCTCCGGCACCATGTCACTCGGCAAGCACCATCTGTCGATCTGCGTGTTCGGGAGAGAGGAAGATCTGAAAACCGCCGAAAAACATATCATCGGTGAAATTCAGATTTCGGGTGGCACAGTGAAGCGCGAAGCGATGTCGGCGAGGGCGGTGTATTTCGCGCAGCACCCCGGCAATTTCGCATTCCGCGCCCGTGAAGAACTGATCACGGACCAGAACTTTGCGGATATGGTTGCGTTCCACATGCGCCCCAAAGGCTTGGATGCGGAAAAGCTGCCTTGGCCGGGGCCATTGGCGACTTTCCCGACGACACACGGGGACAGCTATGATGTATCGCTGCACCTTCCCAAGACCAGTAACGACCCTGAAAACCTGCCCTCCGGGCATACGATCGTTCTTGGACCGAACGGCTCGGGTAAAACTGTGATCGCGATGCTGCTGGCGACATGCGCTGTCGCTCAGGGCGCGCGGATCATTGCGTTTGACAAAGACCGGGCGATGGAAGCCCCCATGCGTGCACTCGGCGCACAGTACACGCGCGTTCGGGTTGGCGAGCCCACTGGCATGAACCCATTTCAAACTGAAACGGATGAAGCGGGGCAAAGCTGGCTGGCAAATTGGGTCACGGCTTTGATGAGCTACGACGAAAAACTGACAGCCGAACAGAAAGACGAGATTACCCAGGCGTGTCAGGCAAACGCGACGTTGCCGCCGCAACTGCAGAACTTCGATTCACTGGTGGAGCGGTTCAGAGCCTTTGATGATGGTAAGAACCTCTTCAAGCGCGCGAGTGAATGGGCGGGCGACGGGCGTTTGTCGTGGATGTTTGGCGAGGGTGGCACAGATCCTTTTGCCTCTGACGATCGGCATCTTGTGTTCGATATTTCTGAGGTTCTGGATGACGAGTTGGTGCGGTTGGCATGGATCAGCTACGTCATGCGCCAGATCGAGCGCCGTTGTGCCGCGAAAGTGCCCACTGTCTTTGTGATTGATGAAGCCTGGGTGATCGCAGGCAACCCCTACGGCGCGGAAATCCTCAAGAACGCTTACACCACGTATCGGAAGCTGAACGTCATGATGATGATGATGACGCAGATACCCGATCACATCCTGTCGTCAGCGGCAAGCAAGTCGATCCTGGAAAACACCAGCACACAGCTCTTGTTCCCCTCTCGATCCGGCAATGAAGCGGATTACCGGGCAATCGGATTGAACGATTCAGAGCTTGGCGCGCTGAGAGCGCATTTTGGCGACCGCGTAATGCTCATGAAAAAGGGTGATGAGAGTGTTTGGCTCGATGTCGATGTCGGCGCGCTCGGCCCGCTTCTTCGTGTTCTGAGCGGATCAGACGGAAAATCGTTCCCTGATCCTGACTGGCGAAAAAACCCCAACTTCTGGAAGGAAATCACATGAAAACCCGCCTTGTAATCGCCCTTGTAGTTCTGGCCGCTGTCTCGGCCTGCACCAGCACCTATTCGGGCTATCGCAGCAAATGCGCCTGCGACTTTGAGCGCATGACCCCCCCTGAAAACTTGGAGCTTGTCTGATGAATATTTCAAAGAAATTGCGGACAACCATTGCTGTTTCGGTTCTGGCCGCCCTACCCGACATGGCGCCGGCCCAAGGTGTTCCGACCATCGACGCCACAGCCATTGCACAGGACGCCGCCAATTCGGCCCGCGAAGTCGCGGAAATGGTACGCCAATACGAACAACTGATGCAACAATATGAGAAGCTCGAGCAGCAGCGCGCCATGCTGGAGAACTCTTTCAAGGCCATTTCTGGACTGACAGACTTGGACGAGTTCAACAGCCGCAGCTTTTTGAAGCTGGCGACCGCTGCTGACACGCTCGGCTACGCCCTGGACGCGACCGAGGATACGATCGGTGATCTTCCAGGCGTTGCGGGGCTGGCGATGGAACGTCGATCAATCAGCCTGGGGCTGAATAATGGCATCCTAAAGGAGTTCAGCACGTCAGACGTGCCAGCCCGGCGCATTCTCTCGGAGCGAGGTGGCGCTGGCTTGATGGCGTCCGCTCTGGGCGAACAGGGCTATGACATGGCGGGCAAACTCTCCGAAGACGCCGAAAAGCTGCGCGGTGAAATCGGTCAGCAAGAAGATCTGAAGGATGCAATCGACTATAACACGGCGGTTCTCCTGAAACTCCTGCAAGTTGAAATTGAAATCTTGCGCGCAACCTCGGCTAATGCTCTGGCCTCAGGCACAGATCTGGCTGCAACCGCTGCCGATCTTTCGACACTCAGCAACTATGTACGAGGAACCTCACAATGAAACTCCGCTCAACTCTCATCCTGACCATTGCAGCCGCCGCCGTTATGTCGGGGGCTGCATCCGCACAGGTGAAGCTGCGCCCATCACCCAAGGTCGATATGCCGTTCGGTGAATATCGTAAGTGCCTTGGGTACTCGGGCGCGCGTGAGTACGGTCGTCAATTCGTCAAAGACGATCAAGCGCGCATGGCCGAAGCGGGCCAATCCGCAGACAAGCAACCTCTTGTGACCAACTGGTCGGTGGTGATCATGAATGAACAGGTCATCGCTGCGCACGAGGCCACCATCGAGCAATGCAATCTGCGCAAATCTGGCGAGACCTTCAGCACCGAATGTCCGCTGGGTGGTTTGAGCCGTGAGGACGCCGCCCAAAAGGTCGGAGCTGACCAAGACGAGTTTTGGACCCAACCGTCCGACAATCTTGCCGCGCTGAAAAAAGAGCAACGGACCCGTCTGGAAGCTCTGCGCCCTGCAATTGAGGAGGCTTGTGGGCCGTGATCCAAGATTTCGTCAGCTCGATTGAGGCTGCGCTTCATAACTTCTCGCAGCAAGCATACAACAGCCTGGCGGCGGATCTAGCATCCGCCCTCTGGGCAATAGCCGCGCTGATCTTCGTGGCAATGCTGATCAACGGTGTGCTTCAAATCCGGGAAATCGGGTTTGGTGGCTATGTCGGCTGGATCATTCGGGCGACGATCATCATTGGTATGGCTTCTAGCTGGAGCTTCTTTCAACCCATTTATCAGGGCATTTCGAGCCTCCCAGACACGATTGCCGGAGAATTGACCGGCACAACAAATGTCTGGGAAGCACTCGATGACATTGCGCTTCAGTGTTTCTTGATGGGCCAACAGGCCATTGAAAACGCAACCTGGGGCTTGAGCATCACCGGGGCTATTCTCTGGGTTGTTGGGGCTGTCATCGTTGCTTTTGGCACTGGCATGGCACTCATCGCAAAAGGCGGTCTGGCGGTCCTGCTGGGTCTAGCGCCAGTTTTCATAGCAACGCTGCTCAGTTCGGCGACAGCCAATATCTTCGCAGCCTGGGCGAAAACGACTGTTGGCCTGATCATGGTCATCGTCGTTCTGACAGGCATCGTTTCTCTTATTCAGGCCCTTTTCAGCTCCGAACTGACCGCTGTTGAGGATGTGAACAACATGGAGGCCAGTGGCCGGTTTTTGGCGATCTGCATTGTGTCAATCGTGATGCTCACGCAGATCCCGTCGCTCGCTGGGGGAATGTCGGGTGCAATCGTTTCGGCATCCTCGGGTCTTGCCGTGGCAACCGGTGCCGTCGCTGCCGCAAGAAGTGCATTGGGCACTGCAAGCGACGGTGCAAGGGGTGCAGTGGCCGGTGGGAAAACTGCCGCTGCTATGGCCTCCGCAGCCCGCGACGGGACAGGGGTTCGTGATAGTGCCTCGCGCGCGATGCGGGCGCGTCGGGACATTGCACATAGAGCCCGCAATCAGGATGGGGCGGCTCGTCAGAGCTACGCCGCTGATCGTTATCGGCAGAGCATTCGAGCTGCCCGAGAAAAATCTTCATAAATCGAGGTACAGAGCAAATGTCACACGTGACAGATCACGAAAAAGAACTTTTTCTGGGCGCTCGGCGCGATGCCTTCAAATGGCAGGTGTTCGGTATGGTCGGAATGGCAATGGGCGTGGTCTCTATGATTGGCTGGGCGCTGCTCCTTCCTTTGAAGGAAGTCCGCGCGGTGCCATTCTCCATTGATCCGGACACAAAGCTGCCGGTGCTGCTGACTGAAAAGGTCGAAGAACTGGAACCATCTGAAGCGATGGCCTTCCGTGAAGTCGCAAATTATGTGCGCGACCGGGAAACCTATGATGTCCAGGACAACAACGAGCGCCTGAAATCGGTGCTGCGTCGCTCTGATGAACTTGCCGAAACCTCCTACCGCGAACTTTGGGACGGGTCGAACGAGAACCATCCAGACGAAATCTATACGCCCAAAACAAAGGTGCAGACCGAAATTCTGGGCGTCTCGCCGGTCAACGATGAGACGGTACAGGTCGAGATCCGCAAGTCCCTGATCGTGCCAAACCAAGCAACGGCCTCAGCCCGCTACGTGGTCACTGTGACCTACGGGTTTGAGGAAAAAATCGTGACATCGATGGATGAGCTTCTGGAAAACCCATTCGGCTTCGTCGTCACCAACTACCGCGTAGACGCAACTGGAGACATCTGATGCAGAGTTTTTTCAAAACACTCACCGCCGCCGCAGCAGCAGTTTTGGCATTCTCTGCGCCTCTGCTCTCTGAAATCACACCGACGCCAGACGGAAAAAACGCGGATCACCGCATCACGCATTTCCACTACGTCGAGAACCAAGTGTATCGCATCCCCGTGGGTGAACGCCTGATTACCTATGTTCACTTTCCGCAGGGCGAAACCGTCCGCAGCATTGGTGCGGGCGACACTGAAAGTTATCAGATCACCCGCCTGCAGGAAGGTCGCGTTATTGCGTTCAAGCCGGAAATCCTGAATTCGGATTCAAACCTGACCGTCCTGACCAATCGCGGGACATACAGCTTCTATCTGGTTCCAGCCGAGAGCGCCGCCGAACGTAAGCGAGTACCGTTCCGGGTCACGTTCTACAACAAAAACAACAGCGGCGGGACCACAACGCGCCGTGGCACAGTTGCTCGCAGCGAGCCGAAGCCAACAGGCCGCTTCGTCAACCAAAATTACTCGCGCTCGGGCAAAGCGGAGTTTGCGCCCACCGCCGTTTGGGATGATGGCGTACACACCTATATGCAGATCCCACAGGATGCAGAGCTGCCGGGTATCTTCCGTGTCCTGCCTGATGGCCGCGAGCTGATGGTGAACACCACAGTCAAAGAGCGCGGCATTATTCAGGTGCAGGGCCTTTCCGACCTTTGGACACTGCGCATCGAGGACACTTCGATCTGTGTACGAAACGATGGCGACGAGTTTCAGCAAGCAAGCGTGAGCGGTAGGCCCGTTACTTCACAGACAGTTAAACCGGGGGGCAGCAAGTAATGAACCGCGATCAGACAATTGCAGCACGAGCGGCGGCTGAACAGCCGTCGCAACGTGCCCGGAAGAAGTTCGACCCTAAGAAGCTCTTTGTCGTTGCCGTAGGTGGGGCGTTTTTCGTGGGTTTCGCTTGGTTCGTTTTGGGCGATGAAAACAAAGGCTCAAACACAGGCGTTCGCGTTGACGCTCTGCAACAGAGTGGTGGTGAGCGTTACGGGCTTTTGACGGCACGAGGGCCAGAGGTCGATGAACCGGAACCCGAAGCCTTGCCTGAGACAATAGCGGTAGCGACACCAGCAGCCGTGCCACAGGTCGATTCCGAAGGTCTGAAACAAGCCTTGAAAACCATCGAGCAACAGAACGGTCGGATTTCTGAACTGCAAGACGAGCTGACGGACGCCAAAGTTTCGCTGTCAGAAAAAGACGGTGAAATCGCAACGCTGAACCTGACCAATGAACGCCTTCAGGTCAGATATGATGAGCGAGAGAAGAAGTTCCAGACGGAACTTGCCCAGGCCATCGCAGATGCGGAGGCCCGGGCACTTGCCAGCGTAAGCCACCTTCAGGCGCAAGGTCTGACCGATGACGAGCGGCGCAGACTCGAAGAACTGAAGAAGATGCGCCAGCGACAGAACCAGTCGGACGGCATTGTGTTCGATGAAAACCCACTTCGTAGAAACTGATGGAGCTGACGATGAACAGAACAGCACTTACCCTCGCCCTGATCGCGTTGGCCTCAAGCGCGTTTGCGCAGGATGGCACCGGGCAAAACTACGAACCGATCAACAGCGGATCGCAGCCGGTGATATTCCAGGCCTATCCCCCTGCCCCGCAGCCAGTCCAGGTACAACCGGATGACACCCGCCTGCCCGAAGAACAGCGCGGCTATCAGGAAAACCAAAACACGACGTGGCAAAACAATCTGGTCGAAGAATATCCCCCTATCGTGGGGGCCTCGACCATTGACGATCCGTCGCGCACCTTAACGCAAGGCACGGTTTTGTCGGCTGTGTTCGGTGGCGCGGTCAGCTCGGAACTGCCCGGTAGTGTCGTGGCAACGATCACACGCGGCGTCTACTCGATGGACGGCACGCGTTTGCTTTTGCCTCGCGGATCGAAGCTCTATGGCGAGTATCGAGCGGATACAACATTGGCGCAAACGCGCATCATGATTGTTTGGAGCCGTGTCATCACGCCTGACGGCCTGTCCGCTCAGATCGGTTCGGCTGGTACGGACGGTCAAGGCCGGACTGGTGCGACCGGCAGGGTGAATACACACTTTGGGAAGCGGTTCGGAACTGCTGCGCTGTTGTCCATCATCGGGATTGCGCCTGTTGCGCTTGTGTCTGACAACGATAGCAACAACTCGGTTCGCACTGATCTGGCAACGCAAGTGGGGTCTAACCTGCAAAATGCCACGGCGGCGGCGCTTGATGAATACCTGCGCATCACTCCGACAATCTTTGTCGATCAGGGCAGTCGTATCAACGCGATCCTGCAGCGCGACGTTGTGTTCGATAGCTTCTGAGCGCGAGCCAATGAGCCGATCGCCTCAGCTGTCTTTCCGGCCGCTGCCAGCATGATCGAGTGCGGTAGCGGCCTTTTTTGAAGCAAATTCAACACTTTTTGGAATTGATGAATCTTGTGTGGGTGCGTTCGCGTTCGAGGCAAAGCCGAGAGGCAGCGAAGGCAACCTCCACTGTTCCCAAAAGTGCTCTACCAAGGACAAAAACATGAGTGGGCGGAACGGGAATAGCCTTCTGGAATACTTTACAGGCAAGATCGAGCATCTGTTGCACGATGAAAGCCTGAGCGAAATTTCTGTGAATCCTGACGGATCGGTCTGGGTCGAAGAAATTGGCACAACGCACATGAACAGGACAGACATCACTCTGAACAGAGACGATGTAGAGAATATCGGGCGTTGTGTGGCCGGTTTCAGCGACGTGACGTTCGGAGAAAAGAAACCCATTGCAACGGCAAATGTCCCGACAAAAGAGGGCAAGGCACGGGTGCAGGTTGTCATTCCACCTGCGACAACCGGCGTGGGGTCCGTGGCGATCCGTCTGCTCCGCGTGAAAACCGTTGACCTGGGCGCTTTCAGCTTTGCTAGCAAAGAGGCCGCATTGGCGGAAAGCAACGATCACAGTGCTCTCGAAAATGCTCGGGCTGCTCTCGCTGCCGGAACAATGAACTTTGACGAACTGGCCGACCTTGCGATGCTGAGCAAATGGAACGTGATTATTGCGGGCGGTACATCGTCGGGCAAAACCACTGTTCTGAATGCTATGTTGAAGCGCGTCGATCCAGGCGAACGGATCGTGACGATTGAAGAAGTGGCAGAACTGGACATCGAGCAACCAAACTTCGTGGGCTTGCTTGCTGATCGTTCAGAAGAAAACGGGCCTCGATCACCAACAAAGCTGCTTGAATCGGCGCTTCGCCTCCGGCCTGACCGGCTCGTTTGTGGTGAAATCCGGGGCGACGACGCGAATATGTTCCTGGAACTGGTGAACACCGGCCACGATGGATCTGTCTGCACCATGCACGCAAATTCGCCCGTCGATGCCATTGGACGCATGAGCAAAATGGTGCGGCGGGGATCTCCGACCGTCCAAAAGTCAGAGGTGGTCGATGACATCCGGGCCACCATACACATGATCGTTCACATGAAGAAAATCGGGGACGAACGGAAGGTCAACGGCGTGATTTTTCCGCCTCTGATGACTGCTGAACAACTTATCTGAAGGAGTACAAAGATGAAGCAATTCGAGTATCGAAACGTGCATTTCTTCAGGCGCGAGCTGACCGATGGCTGAGTTTCAGGAGCTCCCCAAAGGCAAGAAGGTCGTGATCGCCGGTACAATGGGCTTTATCGCCACTTCGGCGTGCGCGGTGTTGGTGGTTGGACTGGCTCTCGAATACATCAACACTAGGGGCTTTCGCGGGCTGGACATCTGGGCGATCCCAGAGAAGTTCATGGCACAGCCTGCGGAGACGCAGCAGATCATGGGTCTGGTGGCGGTGATCGCGGTGGGGGTTTTGACCTTTGCATTCGTGGCGGCTGCGCTGCGTGGTCCCTCAACGAAATACGGTGACGCGAGTTTTGCAAAGGCCCCTCAGCTCGTCCAGGAGGGCTATGCTTCGGTGTTGAAGCTCAAAGGCCAACTGGATAGTGAAATCGTGTTTGCCAAATTTGGTGAGCCAAAGGACAAGAACGCGATCTACTATAAGCCCGGCCCCGGTGTCCAAAAGCCACACGCGATGTTCATTGCCCCGTCAGGTTCGGGCAAAACCAGCGGCTTTGTGATCCCGAACGTCCTGCATTTCAATGGTTCTTGCGTCGTCCTGGACATCAAGGGCGAGATTTTCCAGACCACGGGTGCGCGTCGGGTAGCAATGGGCGATGAGGTTTTTGTGTTCGATCCCGAGAACCCCGACAAAAGCCACAGCTACAACCCTCTGCGCCGCGCAGCACGTGCCGACAATCTGGACCGGCGGTGGGAAGAAGTGATTCAGGTTGCAACCCAGATGTTCGACACGCCCAGCTCGTCCGCACAGGGCTTTATGGGTGGCGTCGAAGGCATGTTTTGCGCAATGGCGATGTTGGCGACCAAAAGAAAGCGGCCATACATTTCCGAAGTCCTGCGCCTGGTCAAAACGACCAAGCAAAAAGACTATGAGAAAATGGCTGAAGAAGTTGGATATGCGCGAGCTGCAGATGAGTTCCTGAATCTTGCAGCCGAAGAGACCAAAATCCTGCGGTCAACGATTTCGGTTATGCTGAACTCCGGCCTTCAGCTCTGGCGTAACCCGTCAGTGGCAAGAGCCACGCAGGGCAATGACATCAACTTTGAGGATCTGCGTCGGCGCCCCACCTCGATCTACTTTTCTGTGCCAGGGAAGAAGGTCAAAGAGTTCCGGACGCTCATTCGCCTGTTCTTCCTCGATCTGGTGAACACCATCGAAACCGTTGAGCCGGGCGAAGATGAGCCGTTCAAGGTTCTGATCCTGCTCGATGAGTTTCAGCGCCTCGGCCACCTTGACCGTGTCGTTGAAGCCTATGACACCATGCGATCGTTCGGCGGCCGGCTCGTGGTGATTTCGCAAACGCTGTCGCGCCTGCAGGGCATCTATGGGCATGAAGGCGTTCGGGCGATGCTGGCAAACGCTGGCACGCAAATGTTTGCGGCGTCTGAAGATTCAGAGGTACGCGAACATGTGTCCAGGTCCATCGGTGACAAAACAGTAATGAGCAAGTCGAAGTCTCGGGCGCTCGGCAAAATGGAAATGGGCAGCATATCAGAGCGAGAAGAAGGCATTCGTCTGCTGCGTCCGGAACATGTAGGCCGACTGCCAGAAAATGAGGTTGTGCTGATCCGTGAAGGCAAGATGCCAGTGATTGCAAACAAGATCCGATACTTCGAAGATCCGTATTTCATGCAGTTCCTTGGGGGTGATGTACCGAAAATTAAAGGCACACATCGGGATCTCGCTGACGAACAGGCCAAGGACACAGCGAAGGCTCTGGCTGAGGCGAAACCGGCCCCTGCCCCGAAGAGAGAGGTTTCGGAAAAAGATCAGGAACTTCAGGCGGCATTTGATGCACAGCGCACGGTCGCAAAGCGGAAAAGCCGGTCAGCGAAAGATATGGCGATGGAGAAAATGAGAGCCAAACGGCCAGAAGGTAGTGCCTCCGCTTGACGGGGGTGCTGTTTCAGCAATCCGCGTGTGAAAACACGGTGATCAGCCACGCAATTTTGAACTGCACAAGAAAGGCCACCTCAAATTAGCTCCTTGCAGTTCATGGCTCGGTTTCCCAGGTTATTCAGACGCTCGTCTCGACGGCCTTAAATACCTGATGGGGTCTAAATCGGACTGCAGCCGTTCGTGCAGATCGCGGCGAAGAGGGGAAAAGAGCCCAAGTTTCGAATGTTGCGCCAGGCACGAGCGGCAGAGTAGAGCATAAAGCGTCATTTGAAACCCACCCCTTCGTCAGATCCAGCTTTGACTTTGGCAGCGCCGCTGCGATGAACAGCTGCCGTTAGTAGTGGGAGCAGCATGAACTTTGTATCGTATGCCCAGGGACCGGGCGTAGTGAGCAGTCGCCGTTTTCAATTCGGCACTTTGGATGCGTGCAATCAGACGTGAAATGGCAAACGATTGCGTCCTGCGCAGCAAAGCACTTTGAATTTAGTCACACTTGGCGCATCGGAGAAGACTGCTCGACAATCCAATCCAGAAACATTTGACACCCGTAGCTGACGGGACCCTCCGGGCAGGTGACATAGATCGCCTGGTCTGTGTGTTTTTCGAGGGGCAAAGAGCGCACCAGACGCCCGTCTTGCAGATAGGGAATTGCGAAAAGCTCTGACACCAGCGCATGTCCCATCCCATTTGCGGCAAGTTCCAGGGCTGCAATGCTCTGATCCACATTGAGCGCCGGGATATGTCCGGGGGGCGCTAGGTTCTCCTGACGGAAAAATTGGTGCCAATTGTCGGCCACACCGATGATCTCGATCAAAGGAGAGTCTCGCAACGCTTCAAGCGTTTCGCTACTTGGCTGCAGGCTTGGGTGGCAGACTGGAACTACGGGCGGACGACCTAGCAGCGTTGCGCGCTGCCCTGGCCAATCCCCGTTCCCGAATCGAATTTCGATATCAAGTTGGCTTGATTGGATCGCGCTAGCCCAAGTACCCATATGCAATTGCATATTGACCTCCGGATATCGCACCCGGAAATCAGGCAACTGCTTTAAAAGCCAGAGCTGCGCGAAGGTCGGCAGGCAACGGATCCTCAACGGGCGCATGTGCCTAGTGCCGAAAACATCCCGCGTACCCAGCCGAAGAGTTTCGAAAGCTTTGATGACCCAGGGCAGATAAAGCTCCCCCATTGTGGTCAGCTCCATGGGCCGTTTTTTGCGGGAAAACAACTGATAGCCCAAATGCTCTTCGAGCGACCGCACCTGATGGCTGACAGCAGCCGGCGTAAGCCCGAGTTCCTCACCGGCGCTGGAGAAATTACCGTTTCGCGAGGCAGCCTCAAAAGCGCGCAACCAGGGCAAGGGAGGCATGTCGTTCATGAGCAGCGTCTACATTGCAAACTTTTCCACATCTATAACAAATAATTATTTGTTTATAGAATGCCAGCGCCTCATGCCAAAACACTCCGACAGACTGCAGAGGGCGGCATGGAAAACTTCGACTACATCATAGTGGGGGCGGGTTCTGCGGGCTGCGTTCTTGCAGAGCGGCTGAGCGCTTCCGGGCGACACAAGGTGCTGGTGCTGGAGGCCGGCGGGCGAGGCTGGTCGCCCTGGATTGCGCTGCCGCTTGGCTACGGCAAGACCTTCTTCGACCCGAAGGTAAACTGGAAATACCAGACCGAGCCTGAAGAAGCCCTGGCGGGACGCTCGGGCTACTGGCCGCGCGGCAAGGTGGTGGGCGGGTCGGCCGCGATAAACGCTCTGGTCTATGCGCGCGGGCTACCACGCGACTTCGACGACTGGGCGTCCGCCGGAGCGGACGGATGGAACTGGGAGACTGTGCGGCAGACCTATGAGGCAATGGAGAGCCGCATTGGCACCGATGGCGGGTGCGATGGTGCCGGGCCGCTGCATGTGCAGGATGTCTCGGATCAGATCCACCCGGTGAACCGGCACTTTTTTGCCGCGGCCGAGGAACTGGGGCTGCCGCGCACCGAGGATATCAACGGCCACGCCTGCGAGGGCGCGGCGGCCTACCGGATCAACACCAGCGGCGGCCGCCGGATGCATTCAGCGCGGGCGTTTTTGAAGCCCGCGCTGAAGCGGGCCAACGTCACCCTGATGACCAGGGTGCAGGCCGAGCGGATCATCTTTGAGGGCACGCGGGCCGCTGCCCTGCAGGTGGTGCGTGAGGGCAGGAGGCAAACCCTGCGAGCCGGCCGCGAAATCATCCTGTCGGCCGGTGCCGTGACTTCGCCGCGGCTTCTGCAGCTATCGGGTATCGGTCCGGCGGAGCTGTTAAAATCCCACGGCATCACGCCGCTGCTGGATGCGGCGCATGTGGGCGGCAACCTGCAGGATCATCTGGGCATCAACTATTACTTCCGCGCCACTGAGCCAACGCTGAACAACGTGCTGCGCCCGTTTGCCGGGAAAGTGCGCGCGGCGCTGCAATATGCGCTGACCTGGCGCGGGCCGCTGGCCCTGTCAGTGAACCAGTGCGGCGGCTATTTCCGCTCCGGCCCGGATCAGGTCCACCCTGACCAGCAGCTGTATTTCAACCCGGTCACATATACCACCACGCCGAACGGCACGCGCACGGTGGTGCAACCCGACCCGTTTCCAGGCTTCATCATCGGCTTTCAGCCGGCCCGCCCCACCAGCTGCGGCCGTATCGACATTAGCGCTGCCGACCCAGCGGCTCCGCCCCGGATCCGCCCCAATTCGCTGGCTACCGAAGAGGATCGCGCACAGGTCGTGGCGGGCGGCCGCCTGTGCCAGCGGCTGATCAATACTGCGGCACTGGACGGGCTTGTGGACTCGGCGATGGATCCGGATCTGCGTCGCATGGACGACGACCGGATCCTGGCCGATTTCCGCGAACGCTGCGGCACCGTCTTTCACCCGGTCGGCACCTGCCGCATGGGGCGGGGCACGCAGGACTCGGTGGTCAGTCCGAGGCTGAAGGTGCATGGGGTGCAAGGGCTGCGCGTCGTCGATGCCTCGGTTTTCCCCAACCTGACCTCGGGCAACACCAATGCCCCGACCATGATGCTGGCGCACCGCGCCGCTGATCTCATTCTGGAGGACGCATGAGCACGCCTTATTCCATGTCCGGCGCGGTGCCGGTTGCTAACGCCCGCGGCAGGGACGACACCGGGCCGCGGATCCGCCGGATCGAGACCTTCTGCACGCCGCTGGTCGGCTTCGTGCGGGTCACCGCAGAGGACGGCAGCACGGGCTGGGGGCAGGTGTCCACCTACAGCAGCGACCTGACCTGCGAGATCCTGCACCGCCAGGTGGCGCCCTGGGCACTGGGGCGCGGCATGAGCGCGCTGGAGGATGTGATCGCTGAGATCCCACTGCGCGAGCACAAGTTCCCCGGCACCTATCTGCGCCGGGCCATGGCAGGTCTGGATACTGCGGTCTGGGACTGGCGCGGTAAGGCTGCGAAAAAGCCCGTGGCCGAGCTTCTGGGCGGCTCGGCAGGGCCGCTGCGGGCCTATGCCTCCTCCATGCGGCGTGACATCACGCCCGGGGACGAGGCGGCGCGCATGCAATGCCTGCGCGATGACTACGGCTTTGACGCCTTCAAGGTGCGTGTCGGTGCCGAATGCGGCCAGGACCAGGACGAATGGGACGGCCGCACCGAGGCAATCATCCCCGCCATCCGCAAAGCCATGGGGCCGGATGCGGCGCTGCTGGTGGATGGCAACTCGGGCTTTGGTCCCGCCCGCGCGATCGAGGTCGGGCGGATGCTGGAGGCCAACGGCTACGAGCACTTCGAGGAGCCCTGTCCCTATTGGGAGCTAGAACAGACCGCCGAGGTCACCGGCAAGCTGTCCATCGACGTGGCCGGCGGCGAGCAGGACTGGGATCTGCAACAGTGGAAGCGGATCGTCGCGATGCGCGCGGTGGATATCATCCAGCCCGATATTCTGTATCTGGGCGGCATGGTGCGCAGCATGGAGGTGGCCCGCATGGGCCATGCCGCCGGGCTGCCCTGCACCCCGCATGCGGCCAACCTGTCGCTGGTGACGCTGTTCGCCATGCATCTGTTGCGGGCGGTGCCCAATCCGGGCCGCTACCTGGAATTCTCGATCGAGGGCGACGACTACTATCCGTGGCAGCGTGACTTGTTCCTGGATGATCCTTTCACAATCACGGACGGCCAGGCGGTCGTGACCGATGCCCCGGGCTGGGGCGTTGAGATCAACCCCGAGTGGCTGGCCAAATCCACCTACAAATGCAGCGAGCATACATGATGACCTCCGACCAGATGATTTCCACCTATTTCGAAACCGGCACGCTGCCGGATCTGCCGTGCGATCACTTCATTGATGGCGCGTTCGTTGCCGCCGACAGCGGCAACCGCATGGAAAGCTTTGATGCCGGCACCGGCGAGGCCTTTTCCGATTTCGCCGCTGGCACCGCGGCCGATGTGGACCGTGCCGTGACCAGCGCCGCCAAGGGTTTCGAGGTCTGGCGCAACACACCGCCCGCCCGCCGCTGCGCCATTCTGAACGAGGCGGCGCGTCTGATGCGCGCCGAAGCGGACAGGCTGGCAGTGGTCGAAAGTCTCGACAGCGGCAAGACTCTGGCTGAGGCGAAGGGCGATGTCGCGGGTTCGGCGCGCCTGTTCGAATACTACGCAGGTGCCGCTGACAAGCTGGACGGGCGCAGCGTCAACCTCGGCAACGGCAACGCCGCCTTCACCCTGCGCGAGCCGGTGGGCCTGACCGCCCATATCGTGCCATGGAACTACCCAACATCGACCTTTGTGCGCGGTATTGCGCCGGCTCTGGCGGCGGGATGTTCGGCAGTTGTGAAACCGGCGGAGACCACGCCCTTTACCGCGCTGATGATCGCTGAGCTTCTGGTGCGTGCAGGCGTGCCTGCGGGCGCGGTCAATGTGGTCACCGGCACCGGCACCGAGGCCGGCGCACCGCTGGTTACCGATCCCCGTGTGCGGCATGTGACCTTCACCGGCTCGGTGGCAACCGGTGTCGGGGTAATGCAGAATGTGGCACCCAATGTGACCGGTCTTACCCTGGAACTGGGCGGCAAGTCGCCGCTGATCGCCTTTGCCGACGCTGATGCTGAGGCGGTGGCGGAGGGCGCGCTGTGGGCCATTTTTTCCAACTCCGGGCAGATTTGCTCGGCTGGTTCCCGACTCGTGATCCATCGCGATCTGCACGCCGAGGTGCTGGAGCGGCTGGTCAGAAAAGCACAAGGCCTGCGCTTCGGTCACGGGCTGCGCAATCCTGATATGGGTGCGGTGAACTCAGAACGGCATTTGGCGCAGATTGCGGGCCACGTGGAGCGTGCCCGCGCGCGCGGGGTGGAAATCGCCACCGGTGGCAACATCGCAACTGATCCGGAAACCGGCAAGGGCTGGTTCTTTGAACCGACCATCCTCGACAATCTTTGCGCTAGCGACGATGCGGTGACCCAGGAAATCTTTGGTCCTGTTCTTGCCGTACAAACCTTCGAAAGTGAAGAAGAAGCACTGGCGCTTGCCAATGGTACCGATTTTGCTCTGGCGGCCGGGATCTACACCCGCGACATGTCTATTGCCTTGCGCATGGCGCAGCGGGTGGATGCGGGGCAGGTCACCGTCAACGATTATTGGGCCGGCGGAATCGAACTGCCCTTTGGCGGCAACCGGAAGTCCGGTTTCGGTCGCGAAAAAGGGTTGGAAGGCCTCGACGCCTATACCCGTTCAAAATCTATCACGCTTGCAGTGTGAAGCATTGCAAGACTCGAGAACTCAAAGACGAGGGACATAGAGCTGCATACCGCTCAATAACGGAGTTCGGGATTTGGTTCGGCGATGCCACTCGAACCGGTGCGTGCTTTCGAGAAACTGCGCATACTTTTCAAAGATTTGTTTCTGTGCCTGGAGGTCTTCGAAGCAGCCCGAAGCATTGATGCCTACAAAATTGCCAAGATGGAAGTCCGCTGTTGACGGAGCGAACAGTCAGTCTTGCTCCTACAGCCTCTCTGGAACTGCAGTCGGTTCCAAAGACCGCTTTGGGCTGCCTGCCGTCATTGTACTGGGCGATGGGAGCGACGGCTTTGTCCGCAATCTGTGAGTTCGACGAGGCCCGGAATTCGCGCTTGCGGCGAATGTCCGGAAAGCGGGCTGCAACCGCAGAATTCAGGACTAAGGTCGAACGGCAGGATTGGGCCGACTTCATCGTCGTGATCTGGGCCCTCCAATGAAATGCTGCGGTTGTTCTGATGACGGCAACGAGCCCATCCTGCTCATTCGTCAGAGTGCCGCGAATGGCCGTTACTGGAGGTCTCTGTCAACCGGACCTGGCATCGGTGCGGGTTTGTGAACGGCCACACCGACCATGACGAGGGCCACGCCGAGGACATCCACAGCACTCGGAATCTGGCGCAGGACAATCATGCCAATGATGGTGGCGGCCGCGGGCAGGAGGGCAAGCAGGAACGCAAAGCTGGCTCGTGGCAGGCGGGCCATCGCGAGCTGATCGCAGACATAGGGGATCACTGACGAACAGATACCCACACCGATCCCGGCCAGCACCAGCAACGGCGCATCAAAGGCGTCGAGCGCTTGCAGGAAGCCGATTGGCATGACGAAGATGAAGGCCGCCATTATGGCAGCGGACAGCAGCTTTGACCCGCATCTTGCTCCTTTAGCAACCGTGGGCCCTACGGCAGGTTAGCAGTCTCAAATGCCAAGCCTTATCTGTGCCCGTTCCATCTATGTGAAACGCGAAAACAGGAGGTATGCGTGGAATGTAGTGCGGTGAAGTTTTGTCATGCTCAACGACGCTCTTATGATACGATCCTGCCCACTACCGGAATCGATCCAAGGTGGGGCTTTTCCAGCACTTTCGCCAAGCTGTAAAACGAACGTCCATGTCCAAGTTCTGACATTGGGCATTTATTCCGATGGGTCGCCGAGGGCGCGTTGACCTAAAGCAACAACCGCACCTGCAGTGAGCACCACACCCGCAGCTAGTAGGCCACTATCAATTGAACCAAATACGTCGCCGAGAGCACCGGCCGCGACGGGTCCGATTGTCTGCCCGCCTGCGAACACTGTTGTGAAGAGAGCGATGGCCCGCCCCTGTAGCTCTGGTGGGAGATTGCGGCGAGAGAATGCCGTGACTGATGCAGGCGCGATAAAGACAGCGATGCCAAAGAGAAGTCCGGATCCGATCAGCGCTATATCCCCCGGCAACGCCAGAGGCAGCAATGTGCCAGCGGCTGTCACTCCGGTTGCGAGGGCAAGCGGCACGCCATTGTCGAACCGTGCCAGTACTCTCCGCCATGCGAAGGGCGAGGCAACTATGCCCAGTCCGATCGTGACCCATGTGGCTGACACCAGTAAAGGACCGGCTGGAATGCTGCGCATCCAGGCCACAAGAAACGTGACATAGACGATATAGCCGGTCGCGAAGAGACCGTAGCCGACCAATGCGAAGCCCATCCGCCCGATTGGCAGTCCGGCAGGTTCTGAGGTTGGTGACGCAAGGGCATTGTCCGCCGGCTTGTTCAGCCGACGTACCGCCCAGATCGACAGAAGGGTGAACAGGGCGCTGGCGACACCCAGACCTATCCATGTGGATGGCCAAACGGCAGGACCATAGCTCGCAAAAAGTGTCGGCAGGGCAGCACCCGTCAGGATCATCCCGATGCCGCCACCACCGAAGTATAGCGCAATGGCCAAAGCTGTCCGATTGGGATCAGGAAACAAGGCGGCAGCCAGTGCACCGCCCGCTATGAATACCGGCGCGCCTGCGAGGCCAGCCGTGATCCGCCACAGCGTAAGCAACGCGTAGTTGTCCGTCAGGCCCGACAGCAGCAGACTAGCCGTGGTGCCGATCATTCCTATACCGAAGAGTTTGCCAGGCGACACGCGTTTGATGAGGGCCAGTGTCAGCAGCGCCCCGGCAAGATAGCCGAGCGCATTAGCCGTGTTGATCCATCCTGCTTCGGCGTAGCTCCAGTCCTGATCCTCCTGCATCGCTGGCAGGATCAATCCGTAAGCAAAACGGGCAAATCCATTTGAAACGGCCACTCCAAGCGCGAGACCCATAACGATCCACCAAGGGCAGGTCCGTCCCTGAGATGTCAAAGGACTGATCCACGCATCAGGCTGCGGGCTGCTTCGCGTGCCGCCTGGATCGGTGCTTCTGACTGCTTGACGTAAGCGCCCACCACGCCGCCGTCCCAAAGGACGAGTATCTGCTCTGCCAAGGTTTCTGGGTCGGAAAAGGTCTCCGATGGCAGATGAGATAGGAGATTGCCGCGAATCCAGTCCTTGTGGCGCCTGGCAAGCGCATGAAGGTTGCTGTCTGGTGCCGCTGTTTCGATTGCGAGGTTGATAAAGGCGCAGCCCCGAAAACCATCCAAGCCTGCCAGATCGAGTGCCACAGTGAAAAGCGCTAGCACTTTCTCAAATGGCCCTTCCAGTGTTGACTGGGTATCGGCGATAGCCGCTCTGCGTGTTTCAGCTTCCTGTTCGAAGACAGCAAGGACGAGATCGTCTTTGGACGCAAAGTGATTGTAGAGGGTCATCCGCGCGATACCCGCTTCCGCTATCACGCGGTTTATGCCGACATGCGGAACACCATGCCGCAAGAATAGACGGCGGGCTGTTTCGACCAGGCGGTCGCGCGGATTTTCAGAGCGGTCAATTGCAATAGACATACCTGTCTATCTATATTAGGAATGCTCCGTGATCAAGGACGATCGCACCAGCACGAAAGGCAACGGAATGATTGAAGAACGGATTGCAAAACTTGGACTTGTGCTTCCCGAAGCGAGCGACCCGCAGGGAAGCTACAAGAATTGCGCGAGGGTCGGGAACCTGTTGTTTGTATCCGGCAAAGGGCCCATGGCTGGATTAGCAGAAGTGCCAAAAGGAAAACTCGGCCGTGAGTTTGGTGTTGAGGAAGGGTACGAGTTTGCCAGGGTCACGGGGCTGGATATCCTGGCGGCGGTGAAGCTCGAATTGGGAACTCTCGATCGGGTCAAGTCAGTTGCCAAGCTTCAAGGATTTGTGAATGCAACCGAAGAATTCGAAAGACATCCCCAGGTCCTGGATGGATGCTCCGATCTTATGACAGATGTCTTTGGCGAAAACGGTGTGCACGCACGTTCCGTTCTCGGTGCCGTCTCGCTTCGGGGCAATTTACCGATCATCATCGATTCCGTGTTCGAACTGCGGGATTGAATTAAACGGCTTACTCTTATGCAATGTTCGAGCTAAGCCGTTGTTTCGTCTTGGTCGTATGAAATGCCGAGACGGGTCTTCAACTCTCGACGCCCGAGCGGGGTGACGATCAGAACCCGGCGTTCTTTGGCTCGTGCGATCCAGCCTTTGTCGAAGGCGAGGTTGGCAAGAGCAGCTCCGACAGCACCGGAGACATGATGACGGCGTTCGCTCCAATCCAGGCATTGCCGAGCGAAAACGCGCTTTGATCGTCTCAGATCAGTAGGATTGATACCCCAGGACCTAAAAAGTGCTTCACCCTTTGGGGTAAGCTCATAATCCGTGTCCAGGGCGACCAAGGCACCTTTTTTCACCAAAGCATCTGCCATCGAAACCCCAAGACGCCCTGCAATGTGATCATAGCACATTCGGGCATTCTGAATCGGCGTTCGGGCTTTTCGGATGGATTTCACCGCAGGGCCGATATTTGCTGTTTGCACGGCCAGTTGTTCGAGAGCGTTTGCGATTTCGGGCGACGCGAGGCGATAATAATTGTGCCGACCACTCTTCTCTCGTGCAACTAACCCACCGGATAACAAAAGGCCCAGATGTTCGCTCGCTGTTGCGGGGGAAACATTCGCAACACTGGCGAGTTCGGTAGCCGTCAGCGCCCGGCCGTCAAAAAGCTCTGTCAGTATCAATGCGCGTGCCGGGGAACCGATCAGAGCGCCCACGCGCGACATGGGAGGTTCATCATGCATATTTCGGAATTAACCGAAGCATGTCGCTCGCGTCAACTGCTACACCCAAGAAAACAAAGTGAGGGAAACACGCGATGGAACTGGCTGAAGCTGAGTTGAAAGACTGCTTTCTGGAGAAGGAATGGGTGCTGGTGATCCAGACGCCTGTACAGGGTAAGGAGCCTTTGCTCGAAGCTTTACGTAAGGGTGTGGATCTGAAGCAGGGACACTATGACTGCTGCCTGCAGGTGTCGGCGGCAGGGGAACAACAGTTTCGCGCTTTGGAAGGGTCACATGCCGGTGCGGAGCAAACGATCCAGTCCGTACCGGACGTGGATATCACGATTTCCATCGCGCCGGATAAGGAGCTTCTTAAGCAAACGCTCTCGATCATCTTTGCAAATCATGTCCATGAAGAGCCAACAATACGCATTGGAGAGTGCTGGGGCACACGATCCAACTATGCAGGCGACAAGGACAATCCAAATAAGTATTGGAACCGCCCCGATGCGCAGTCCATCCATGGGACGGCTATTGCTGAAGAGAAGCACAAGGAATGACGGCGCCTGCAGTGCGCTCTCAATACCAGCATGGTGTCGTGCTGGTCGTGGTTTCTGCAATCACCTTCAGCACAGCCGGGCTGTTTTCCAAAGGTGTACAGGCAGCGCCATGGGATATCATCTTCTGGCGGGGCGTGTTTTCGGCCGGCTTTACAGTGTTGTGGGTCTGGAAGCGCCGGCAAGTTCGGGACAATTTCCAAAAGATGGGGATCAGCGGGGTCGCGGTCGCAGTTGTGGGTGCGCTTGGCACGGCAGCTTTCATAGCCGCTTTCAAGCTGACCACGATCGCCAACGTTTCCCTGATTTATGCGGCGGCACCGATGCTGGCGGCGCTATTGGGCTGGGTTTGGATTGGTGAAAAAGCCTCCAGAACCGTTCTTACCGGTTCGCTGCTCGCACTTGTGGGTGTCGCAATCATCGTCTCGGGCTCATTGGGGCGGATCAACCTTCGTGGTGATCTTCTCGCCCTCGGTATGACCTTTGCCATGGCTTTACTGATGGTGATTTATCGCAGGTTCCCGTCAACACCCGGGGCAGGGCCGGCAGCCTTGTCGTCTTTGCTGCTTGTTCCGGTAGCGATTGTCCTGGGCGATCCACTCGGCATTCCGATATCCGAAATACTGATACTAAGCGCATTTGGTCTGGTCTTCGCGATTGCCTCAGTCACCCTGGCAGAAGGAGCAAAGCGCGTCCCATCCGGCCAGACGGCGCTCCTGAGCACGCTTGAAGTTCCTTTAGCACCGGTGCTGGCGTTCTTGGTTTTATCGGAAATTCCGCATAACCGCACAGTTATTGGGGGTATGCTGGTCCTCATAGCTGTGCTGCTGTCCGCGAACGCGTCAATCCTGCAGAGATGCTGCGCGCAATGCGAGGGACACGAAGACGAGCGATAATCCGCTGCTGAGCACTCTGAGCCAGTTCCATTTCTGCCAATCGACCGCGTAGTCAGCCCAAAGGTCCGCAAGCCCTTCCTGATCGGAGGTGATTGAGAGACCGTCCAGAACATTGTTGAGCGGTACGTTGAGCGTCAATGTCACTGCCATCATCGCGAGCCATCCAAGAAAACTCAGGAACAGCCAATTCCGGGCTTTGTTCTGTTTCCAGCAAGAGGCAATTGCGAGCAACAAGGCCACCGGCGTGCCTAGCAAGGCGACAAAGAAGAAGGACTTCTGCGTGGCGCGTCCGATGTCCTGATTTGCTATGATCGCGGCAAAGGGCTCAGTTTGATCAAGCCCGGGGTCGAATGCCGGACGGGGCAGAATCCTACGCTAAGGGAATAGCTGTCCTTCATGATCAGAGCAGAGAAGACCTGGAGAGAGCTCGGTCTGGCAAGTGCTTTGGCATGCACGAATGTCAGTTCTTTCACACACAAATCGGCTCTCTGACCATGTCCAGATGCAGTTCAGAGCTGGAATATGGGTTGGCGACGACGGCCTCGTCATTGATTTCAATGCCCAGACCTGGTGTGCTTGGCGGAATGACATACCCGTCTTCCCAGCGGAAATCAGCCTTTACAATGGACATGTAAGGTCCGTCAAATGTGCCGATACTTTCCTGGATCAGGAAGTTTGGCGAGCAGGCAGAAATCTGGATATTTGCAGCCGCAACAATCGGGCCGCTGTAAAGATGCGGTGCGATCTGGGCTTGACGGGTTTCGGCCATTGAAGCGATTTTCTTGGCTTCCAATAGACCACCGACACGCCCCAGATCCATCTGCAGGATAGAGGCAGCGCCCGCTTCAAGAACACGTGCAAACTCGTGCTTGGTACACAGGCGTTCGCCAGTTGAAACGGGGATCGATGTGTACCGGGCGATCTCTGCCATATCAGTGGGGTTTTCCGGTGTCGTGGGTTCCTCGAACCAGAGGGGGTCGTATTTCTCCAGTCGCCGCGCCATCCGTTTGGCACCGGATACGGTAAATTGACCGTGGGTGCCGAATAGAAGGTCAGCGCGGTTACCGACAGCCTCACGTAGGATCCTGCAGAAGGCTTCGCAGCGGTCCAGATCCTTCAAGCTGGGTTGGTGACCATCATAAATCGTATAGGGGCCTGCGGGATCAAATTTGATCGCAGTGAAGCCTTTTTCCACCGCTTCCAGCGCGACCCCGGCGGCGATATCGGGATCATTATAGACGTTGGGGGTTGATGGATCGGGGTAAACATCCCCTGAAGTGGGATACAGATACGTATAGCTGCGCAGACGTTCATGCACCCTACCGCCCAGCAGCTCATAAACAGGTTTGTCCGCTGCTTTCCCGATGATATCCCAGCAGGCCATTTCCAGCCCGCTCAGAACCCCCATGACCGTCACATCCGGTCTCATCGTGTAGCCCGCACCATACGTGCGGCGCCAAAGCTTTTCGATATGATGCGGATCTTCGCCCTGGAAGTGCCGTTCAAAGGCATCCACCGCCATTGCGGCGCAGAGATCAGGCCCGAAGGTGGCGTTGTAGACTTCACCAACACCTGTGATGCCGCAGGCGGTGGTCAGGCGCACAAAGATAAAGTAGTGCCCACCATGGCGCGGGGGAGGATTGCCAACAACGAAAGTTTCGATTTTGTCCAGATACATAGTATCAGCCCTTTGGTTCAGGAGCAGGTGTAGCCTGCGTCTTCGAGAATGAGGTCAGCGGCGCGCATCGCCAACATGATGGTCGGCGCATTGGTGTTGCCGGAGGTGATATTGGGAAAGGCCGAGGCATCCACGACCCGCAGGCCGGACACCCCATGCACCCGCAGCCGGGCGTCCAGGACAGAATCCGAGGCGTCATTGCCCATGCGGCAGGTGCAGGTAGGATGATAATTGGTTGTGGCGCGCGCACGAAAATTCTCCAGCAGCGCTTCGTCATCCATCGGCGCGATATCCGGCGCGACCGGAGCCTTTGCGACCCGCGCAATCGACGGCGCCCGTGCCAGTCGCTGCAACAGGCGCCCGGCGCGGACGGCATCGGCGCGATCCTGTTCGGTTGCCAATGAATTCGGCTGGATCAGCGGTGCGTCATTGGGATCAGACGAGGTAATGGCAATAGAACCGCGGCTTGTCGGTCGACAAGGTTGTGTGCAGAGCAGAAAACCGGGGTCGCGGTTCATCACGGGGCGTTTGCCACCCGAGATCTCGTATTTGGCAGGGTTGCAGTAGATTTGCATGTTGGGAAAGAGCTGGTCGCTGCCAGACCGCACGAAACCACCGACGTTGTTCAATGGCACACTAAGTGGCCCCTTGCGGGTCAGCAGATATTGCAACCCGGCCAGCCCTTGACCGATTTTCCAGCCCAAGGTGGTGTTCAACGTCTGCTCGGTGGCTTCAAAGTAGTGGCCGATTGTCAGATGATCCTGCAGGCCCAGTCCCACCTGGCCAAGATCCTGAACGACAGGGATACCACGAGATCTCAGCAGCTCCGCCGGGCCGAGACCAGACAACTGCAGCAGCTGTGGAGAATTGGTGGCCCCAGCGCTGACGATCACCTCTCGCCGGGCCGTCGCAACAACATGCCGCTGCCCCTTGCTATACCGGACGCCGGTTGCGCGCAGCCCGTCAAAGGTCAGCCCTTCCACAAGGGCATTCTTTTCCAGTTTCACATTACTGCGTTTCATCGCTGGGCGCAGAAATGCATCTGCCGCTGACCAGCGCCGACCACCGCGCACCGTGCTGCGGAAGTAAGAAAGCCCTTCGTCGGTTGCGGCATTCATATCCTCGTGTACGGGCCAGCCCAGCTCCTGCCCTGCCTTCAGGAAATACTCCCCAAAGGGATGCATTCTGTCACAGAGATCTGACACAAAGAGGGGGCCGTCGCCGGTCTGACGACCCTGGGACACACTGGTTTCCACACGTTCGAATGTCTTGCGGGCAGTTTCCCAGTTCCAGCCCGTTGCCCCGGCGGCTTCCCAGTCGTCAAAGTCATGGGGCAGGCCACGCACATAGGCCATTGCGTTGATCGAACTGGAACCGCCAAGAGTGCGGCCGCGCGGCCAGTAGATGCTGCGGCCGTTCAGGCCGTGATCTGCCTGCGTGTAATACAGCCAGGTCACGCTTGGGTTGGTAAAAGTGAAGGCATAGCCAAGCGGCACCTTGATCCAGGGGTTGTTGTCGGCCCCACCTGCCTCAATAACCAGAACCCGTAGGGATGTGTTCCTGCTCAGCCTGTCGGCCAGAACGCTGCCGGCAGATCCTGCCCCGATAATGATATAGTCGAACTCCATCGCCAGATTGGCTCCTCATTTCAGAGGACAGAATGCAGGCAAGAATGGCATTAGTTCAATTTATTGTTTTTGCCTCAAAGGGTATAGTTTACTTACGTCAAGTGTCGGAGGTTAGACAGAGGATTACCCGTGGCAAAGTTGCCCCCAGTCTCATGGCTGCGCACTTTTGATGCGGCTGCACGTAACAGCAGTTTCGCTGCCGCGGCGGATGAGCTAGGCCTAACACCAGCTGCCGTCAGCCAGCAGATCAAACTGTTGGAACAGCATCTCAAGACGCCCCTGTTCATCCGGCAGCCGCGCGGCGTCGTGCTCACGGATGCGGGGCATGCATATGCTCAACCGGTTGCCAAATCCTTTTCGGATTTGCAGACCGCAACAAACGGGTTGTTTGATATTGACCGCAAGCGGATCGTACGAGTGCATTGTTCGATCAGTTACGCGGCGCTGATCCTCGCCCCCCGCCTGTCCGAGTTTCATCGCAACAACCCGGATTTGGAAATCCATATTACCACCGCGGTCTGGACTGATCAGTCCGCGACCGACAGCTACGATCTTGAGATCCGATATGGACATGGAGACTGGCAGGAACAGAACATCTGTCATTTGGGCAACCGCTATGCCCATGTAGTCTGCCATCCTGAGTTCGCGGCTTCATTTGGTGCGGAACTCTGCTTTGAAGCACTGGCTAGACATGCGGTTTTGATCATCGGATCTGAACCAGATTGGTCACTCATGGCCGCGCATTACGGGTTGGCGCTGCCGCCGGTCATAAATGGGACCAAAGCGGATTCAACACTGATTGCACTTCAGATCCTTGCAGGCGGCAGCGGGGCGGCCATTGTGGCGGAAAGCTTTTCTAGTGGACATATCGAGCAAGGGACATTGATTTCGCCGCTGGACTATAGATTGCTGTTACCGCGAAGTTTCTTTTTAGTTGCAGGCGACAACGCGCTCCAAAAGAAAGAGGTCCGCAGAGTTCATGAATGGCTACAAGAGCATGATCATTTGCCATCACGATGAATACTCACGAAAATGCCAAAGCGGGCATTGACCTTTTCTTCTCCATGGGCAGCAAAGTCCCGCGTTGCGGTCGCACACGTCAACGGCAGCGATGGGTCGTTTTCCAAAAATCCTGTACGGAAGATTCCATCCCGCCCTGTTTTGCGCCGAGCCTGAATTTAGCCCTGTTGCATCAATAAATACCTTCTGCTCGGCAATTACAGACTGTGTCCATCATACTCATGGACGTGGGTGGCCTGTTCGCGGGTATGGGCAATCTCTTGCACAACGGCTGCAATCTTGCTGGATGAAACTTGGTGCAGCTCACCGACAACGGCCTCGGCGCGCTCGTAGCTGTCCGGAACACCTTGGCTGTCAAAGTGGGCGGCAGCGGTGGAAATGTCCGCGTCTCGCCAAGTCGCCGTTGCACCGACTGAAACGCTGTCATGATCGTTGTAGCGAGCCAGGAACTTGTTTCCATCGAGTCCGAAGCTGTTGGCGGTTGCAACAATGTCGTCACGCACTGCCAGCCATTTTTCGGCGTCGGACGGGTCCAGGTTGTCCAACTCGGCCGCATTCATGGATGTGGTGTAACTGTCGTCAGCAACAGTGTACGCCTGCAGGTCGGAGTCGTATGGGCGTAGCTCGGCAACATCGCCCTTCAGCTCTCCGATCTGCACGTCCATTGCAGCACGCAGATGCGGATCTTCGACCTCTCGTGCAAGAGCCTCCATGTTCTCGATGGAGTTCACAATGTCCTTGGTCTGCTGTTCGTAATTCTCGAAACCGGCCTGACCCAGAGCGGATTGCATATACTGAACATAGCGATCACCGGGCGACTGGTAGTCGTCAGAATCCTGAAAACCTTTGTCGCCGAACAGATCCGCAAGCGACGAATAGTAAGGGTGATACCGATCGTATTCCTGAGCATCGGTCATGTGCTGAGAAACCAATGCCCGCATATCGTTCAGATCTACCGGCTCCCCTGACCTCTCCGCTGCTTCTAACTCGATTTTCAGTTCTCCGACCAGATCTTGTTGCGCCGTATGTTCGTCAACACGGCGGTTGGCCTGGTCCTCGATGTCGAAGCTCTTTGAAGCGATGGCGGCACGATCATAGCCCATCGCTTGCTGCTCTTTCTTGATAATGTCGGTCTGCTCTGAAACGCGATCCTCGCGCGGGGCGGATTGATCAAATTGGGAATAGGGTGCGAAGTGTTCGACTTCGTTCAATAGATAGTCTGTACGCGAAACCATAGTTTTTCCTTTGCGAGTTGATGGATAACTCAGTGATGGATCTGCCTGGGGCGTTGGCGCGCTCATCAGGCAGGCCGGGTGAAGTCCTTATAGGCTGTGTCCGTCATCGTCACCGCGTCCTTGCAAGAGCGGGTGTGTTGCGTGGGCGTGAACCTCTGAGAGTTCTTCTGAGATTGCGATGATCCTGGAAGAAGCAAGCTGGTGCAGTTCGTCAACAACGGCCTCCGCGCGGTCGTGGCTGTCCGACAATCCCTGAGCCTGGAAGTGGGCTGCGGCGGTCGAAGTGTCGTCGCTGCGCCATCCCATTGTAGTGCCCAAAGTGACGTTGTGATGATCGTCAAAACGAGCAACGAACGCCTCGCCATCGAGGCCGTAGCTGCTGGCCGTGTCGGTGACTTCCTTGCGGATCGCTGCCCACTGTTCGGCCTCTGGATAGTCGAGGGTATCCATTTCAGCGGTGCCCATTCCCATCATCGTTGAATAGCGCCGGTCCTCGATGATGAAGGCTTGAAGGTCCGGATCGTTGGTGCGCAGATCCGCAACGTCGCCCTTCAGCTCGCCAATCTGAATGTCCATTGCGACACGCAGATGAGGGTCGTCAACCTCACGGGCCAGCCCTTCCATCTTGTCGATGGATTGCAGCAATTCTTTGGTCTGAGTCTGGAAGTCCTCATAGGCCCCCTCGCCCAAGGTGTCCTGCATATAGACCTCGTAGCGGCGTGCTGCCGGGGCATAATCTGCGGACACCTGGAACTCCTTGTCATCGACAATATCAGCGAGGGCAGACAGATACGGATGGCTCTGTTCGTTGTCCCGAACGTCGCTGATATGGGCAACAACCTGAGCCTTCAGCTCGGGTGCGATTGTTTCCTCAGAACCACCTAATTCGATGTGCCGCCGCAAGTTACTCATGACTTCGGGCGACACATAAGACGGGTCTCCCGGCTCACCGTAATCATCAAAATGATGGGCTTGGTCCAGTAGATGTTCCATTCTCGATACCATAGGTTCCTCTCCTTCAACGAGCATGATGGCGTACTCTTCGATCCGGTCTTTGACGGCGTTGGCGCGCTCATCAAACAGATCCGACATTCTTGCGATGGAGAGGGTCATCACATCGGCGGCCATGTCGGGGGCCGTAACTTCGACTTCCGGAGTGGTTTCAACAACCGACATTCCGGCCTGAACTTTCCACGTATCGGTCTCGACTTCCTGCCGCAAACCGCGCTCAAGGCGGGTCGTTGCGGTCAGCTCAATTCCGTATTCCTCAGCAACCTCGACCTGGATAGAGCGCTGAACGTCGATGTTCATTTCGCTGGTCATGCCCATAGCGAGCCACTGACCATGCTCGACGCCTCGGTTGTTCACAACGATGTGGACATGGGGGTTGTCAGTGTCGTTGTGGAACACGGTCAGATAGTCCCATGTGTCGCCAAAATCACCGCTGCCAAATAGGCGATCCGCGAACTCCAATCCGGCCTCATGCGCGGCGTCCGGATAGGTGCCTTCGGGAAACGAAACGATCATGTGACGGGTGTAACCGTAGTTGGTTTTCCCGTTGAAATCCTCGGCCCAGGTCTCGATCAAATCACTGACCTGATCCGCATCGAGCGGGGTCACACCATTGTCTCGGATGTCCAACACACCCTCTGCCCTGACGGTCAGATAGTTGATCTGGCGGCGCAGCTCATGCGCGTTGTTCACGCCGCCTTTGCGGACGTGTTTCACAACTGCCTCAGGCTTGCCAACCACGGCACCAAGCCGCGCCTTGATGGATGAGGCCCGCGAGATCATGAACTTCATGCGCTTGGCGGTCTGCAGCTGCTGAGTGATCTTCTTGGTACGATCGACACCTTTCTGAGCCTCGCGGAACGCAAGCTCCAGCAAGTCTCCCGCTGTCAGATCACGGGCAGCGGCATTCATTCTTCAGGTGTCCAATCGTCGTCGCGCAAGATCCGGCGAATGGCGGATTCCGGCTCTCGGTTTCGACGGGCGGCAATGATCATCGCCTTCAAGTCTTGCCGGTGCTGGATGATCGCGCGATGGAGATGTTCGACGTCGCGGCGGTCATCATCCGTCCAGATCACCGAGCCGCGCTTGGCCGATTTCGCGAGCTGGTTGAGGTTGGTGTATCCACCCTGAACCTGCCGCAAGTGCTTCTGCCAGAGATCCACTAAAGCGGGGTCAGGATCGAGATACCCAACCAGTCGATAGATCAGACGCTGGATGACCTGGTTCCGGCTTTTAGACCCCAGCGCCTCCACAGCGTCTTCCAAACGCTCCAGGGCATCCACCGGCAAACGTACGGAAAAGACGGTGGTGTCAGAAGTTTTGCTCTCGGCCAAATCGCAATCAATCTCTAGTTGTATTTGTGATTTGTAACACAACTACCTTATCCTGTCATACTCTCCAAGAGGAAACCGGGGGTGATTTTAGAAATCCGCATTTTCTCAAATCGCCCTCGGAACAGTTTTGCTCTTGGAGGCAATTTCCACGCCGGGAAAAGGGTCCCGCCCCTTTTCCAACCAGCAGGCGTGGGTGCCGGTGGACTGGTGCAGGGCAATCACGCGAAGCGTGAGCTGCCCGAACAGCGCCCGTCACATACCGGCACGTTCAAGTTCTTTATGGCATTTTCCGCGCACCTCAGCGCGCTCATTTCCCGCCGCTTGTGCGGCGGGTGTGGCGGGGTTGAGGGGTGCCGCGTTGCGGTGGGTTACCTCCCTGCCCGGCCGTTGGGCCTTGCGCTACACGTGTCGCATATGTGGTCCGGCCTCTGGCCGGAGCAGAAGAAAGGGCGGCTTGCGCCGCCCTGCCCTCTCGTCATTCGGTGACCGGCTCGTCATCGGTGCGCTTCGGGAAGGCCACCATTTCGACGCCGGGGAACATGCTGTGCCGGACCTGGATCGAGGTGATGTTGCCGGTCTCATCGGTGTTTACGAAGAGAACTCCGCACCGATCCCAGAAAACCTTGCCTTCTTTTTCGCCGGTCTTGACGTTCAGTTTCAGAGTTTGAGTTGCCATTGTTTGATCCTCGCTATGGCGTGTTTCGATGAACATGGAAAAGGCGGGCACAAAAGGGGACGTCAGCAGGGAATTTGATCCGCGCGGAATGCGCCGCAGGCGCAGGGGAAATTCCCTGTTGAAGCGCGGTGCCCGAACCGGGCACCGCGCGTCTTCCCCGACTTCCCGCTTATGTTCATCCCTTCAGAAACACGGCAGCCGAGGATCATCTCCGGCAACGAGGTTGAAACTGTCAGCCCAGGTGAAGGGCAAGGCATTCTGGGATCGGTGCGCGCGGGACATCTGAACAATGCGATGCGATATTGGGCGGCAACATCACCTCGGTCCGACACAGGCTGCGTGCTCAGTTCCGAATGGGGTGGCCTTTCTAGGCCGGTACGACCCTGGTGTTGAAGGATGGAGGACCACTAGCGGTGCAAGCCGCCCTTTCCAATTGGCGGAAGCCAAAGATCGGACGGTCCGGCCCTGATCCGCGCTTGCGCGGATCAGGTAACCAGCCGGACACAATTTGACGGGGCCGGGTCGGTCCAAGCAACCGCCGCTAACCCTCAAACTTGAACTTCGCTGCCAGAAGCAGGATTGCCCGATCCAGGCTCACCGTTCAAACTGAAGCACGGAGCTTCCAAGGAAAGGGTACCTGTTCATCCAGTAGTCTTGAACGCAATTCGAAATTGCCAATGGTCGGTTAAGCGTACGCACTGGTTGCTCCCGTATCCACACTCAAATTCATTCCGTAATGCAAATTCCCGCTCCCATCAAAACGGGCATTGTCCGCGCATCAGAATTTATTTCGAATACCTGTTCGACCCGAATGGAGCCAAGCCGTGCCGCCTCAAGCGCGGTCTTCATTTGTTGCAGCGTCAATCCAAAGCCGTCATCATCTGACGCCTGCCAATCCCACTGCACGAACTGCCCACCCTTATTGAGCAATCCCGCCAGTAGGGCCACGGCCCCACTGTAGTCTGGGAGAAAAGCACAAACGGAAGAAGCGCAGATCAAATCGAAACCTGAGACCCCGGTCTCCACCTCCCGAACATTTCCCGCCAGCATATCTCCATGAACGGCCCTGACATTGGGCAGGTTCTTTGCTTTCAGGACCGCAATCATATTCTCCGAGGTATCAACCGCGACAACGTCCGCCACATGCAGTGCGATTTTCTCCGCCAGCAATCCGGTGCCACATCCAAAGTCGAGCACACGCTTCGATTTCCAGTTCTTTCCACAAAGGTCCAGGTGCTCGTCGAGCGAGGCAAAAGCGCGACTCGCGTAATATCTGACGTCGCTATTGTCGTCCCAACCATCGGCGTAGTCGTTCCAGTCATCAGTCATGTTGCTCGCGTTTCCTTGTGGGTCTGCATCGGCTCCAACACATCTGCGCTGAGGCAGACGCATCGATACGAACGCGCGACATTGGCTAGGTTGGCGAGAACAGTCAACATGGATTTGGAACGGCATGAGGAGGGAATAGAGGCGACTTCGGCAAGCCTCTGCTGACAGTCTTTCCCGCAAGAAAGAGGCCCACCGAAGCGGGCCACAAGTTTAACCGAAGGAAAGTCTCGAGGTATTGAAACCAGGCTAACGCTTGCGCGCGCGATCGACAACACCATCTGCTGTGATCGTCGCAATCCGATCCTCAGTGCGGCGGGTCATTTCAACGCCGTCCCCTGTCATATGCGCTTCCGCAAACTCGGTGAACTTGAAGATACTGCCATCGGCTTCGACATGGGTTTCATCTTCCGCCGAGCGGCGTTTCACCGATCCGTCATGCCGAATTTCGATGATCGTGTTGTCTGCCATTCGAACCGTCACGGAATGCTCATCCACGGCCACGCCCTGCCACCACATATCTGCATCGCGGCGCACCACGATACGGTTTGGGTGCAGCTTGATCTGCACGTCCTGTGCAACCTCAGGGTCAGCGGATTTGACAACAACAATCGCTTCCTGCGCGGTCGGGTCGTTATGGATAGACGCACTTCCGTTCTTCGGCGGCCAGAGCTTTGGCTGCGTGCGCGGCTTGCCCTTCTGATCCGTATGAAACCCGACAAACATCTGCGCGGATCTCCAAACGCGGCGAATGGTCTTTTCAGCTGTTGAAAGAGCTGCATCGATAGACATGGCGGGTTGCCTTCTAAAACGGTTAACTCACGTGCAATTTCGGGGTGAGCGTCACACCCACAGCACTCAGCACTTTGAGGATGGTACCAAATTCGGGATTGCCGTTTTCGCTAAGCGCACGATAGAGACTTTCCCGAGACAGGCCAGATTTGTCGGCTACGCTCGACATACCTTTGGCCTTAGCAACATCACCAAGAGCTGATGCGATCAGGGCCGTGTCACTGGTTTCAAAAGCCGCTTCAAGATAGGCTTGAATGGCTTCGGGGCTGTCCAGATAGTCAGCCGCTTCAAACTTCGTTGTTTTGACACCCATGTTTTTCACTCCAACTCTTTTGCCATCGCTTTGGCGGTTTTGATGTCCGCTTGCTGGGATGACTTGTCTCCCCCGCAGAGCAAAATGATCAAAACGTCACCGCGCGACACGTAGTAAACGCGATACCCCTTACCCTCAGAAATACGCAGTTCACTTACACCTTCACCAACCGGCTTCACGTCACCGGGATTGCCCAGGCTCAGCCGCGTGATGCGAACCAAAATCCTGGCTCTCGCTCTTTGGTCCTTCAAGCCCTTGAGCCATTTATCGAACAGGGCAGTCTTACGAATTTCTATCATACCTAAATGTAGCCTACAAGCTACATCCTTTCAAGCGAAAGAAACGTAAAGCATTGAATTAACAGAGAACAACATCGCTGGAAGGCAGGGCGCAAAGCGCCCTACCCGATTGTTTCAGAAGCACTCGGGCACCCACGCATCGATCCGGGCTTTCTGTGCCTCAGACACACCCAGTGCCACCTGATGCTCATCGTCGTTGAACAGCTTGTGCATCGACTCGTTCTTCGCGCCTTTTTTGGATTTCGCGAAAGCCTTGAACATGTCGGTGTCGACATGCAGGTCCAGCAGGTATTTGTAGAGATCATCCAGCTGCCAGCCTTTCAGACGCTTGAAGCAATTCTCAGCCGACGGGGTCCAGATCGCGCGCATGTCAGCGCCAATCTCAGCCTCGATCTCCGCCATGAACTCCGGGCGTTGGGTCAGGAACCGCCGGGCCAGAAACGCTGTGATCTCACCGTTGCGTGTCTTCTTGCCCAGATCGCGAAACGCTTTGAACGCCTCCACGCTGCCTTTCGCGGCCATCTCCTGGAATTGGTCATAGGCTGCCTCTGCGGCCTCATCCCGTTCTCCACCAAGGCGCGGATCGAGGATGAACTGGTCATTTATCTCCGGCGTGTTTCGCTCGGCACCACCATAGCCAAACCCAAACAGGGTGCTGGTCAGACCGGAGGCTGGGGTTGTGGAGAAGGCAAACAGGCTTAGCACATAATCCGGCTTGTCCAGCAGGGCCGTTTGAACAGCTGCCAACCGGATCGCCACCATGTCGTCGATGAACTTCTGCGAATAGGCGGGTTTTGGTGTCTCTACGGTCTCCGGCCTTTTGATCGGGGCCAGAACACCAGCCTCAATAGCGACCTGCACATGTTCCGCCGCGACATAGGCCGATGACGTTTTGATTTCGCCACTGTTGCCGACATAGACAAACACGCCGGACAGCTTACGCTGATCGTCGGAATAGAACGGCGCGGCATAGTCTTCGAGCGCGGCCAGCTCCTTTTCGCCCTCCGCGCCCAGAGCCTCAGCCTCATAGAGTTCGCCTAGTTCGTCATACCGCTCGGCCTGTTCTTCGGTGAAGTCCCGGCTCACCATATCCAGGCGGTGCATACCTGCGGTGCCCGAGAACCCATAGGGAATGTAGCTTTCATCATGGGTGTCCACCCAGTCCCAGCCTTCCGCTTCGCGCAGCTTTTCTGCTTCTGCCGCCAGCTTTTCAGCAAATAGACGATCCAATACATCGCCATCATTGAACAGAGTCTCATCGGCAAAGAGATCAGCAGTGACGGTGCCACCTGCTTGAACATAGGGTTCCTGCCCGACAAACACCGCCTTGCGATTGCTGCTTCTGACAGCTTCCGACGTCAGGGCCTGTTTCACATCATGCTCACTGAACCACCGGCATTCCTTGGCCTGTTCCAGCACGTCCAGAATTTTCTCTTCTTCAGTGCTAACGGTCATGGCCTTGGCCAGCCCCATGCTGATTTCACCCGCCTTGAGCGCATCCAGAACGGCGGCGGGCAGACCAGCCAGTGCTAGGCGACGGCGCACATGGGCTTCGGTTACGCCAAACGCGTTGCTGATCTTGGCAACAGACAGAGATTTCTCGGACATCTTGCCATAGGCGCGGACCTCGTCCACCGGGTCCAGTTCCTCACGCGCCGTGTTTTCCGCATTGGCCCATTGTTCGGCCACAAACGGGTTGTCTGTTATCTTCACTGGAACCTGTGCCAGATCAGCACGCTCGGTCACGGCGATATTCAGAGCCCGCAGGCGGCGGCCACCGGCGACAATGGCGACTTTGCCATCCGCATCGCGTAGGCCACTGAGGTTCTGGATCAGGCCGCACATGATCAGACTGTCAGCCAGCAGGGCGATGCCCTCCTCGGCGACTTGCTGCCGTGGGTTCAGATCAGACAGGTAAAGATCGGACAGGGCGACGGTTTCAATGGTTTCCGGTGCGGTGAATGTTTCGACTTTGCTCATGGGGCAAATCCTTGTTTGGGTGTTTTGCTTCGTGTTAAGGGTGCCCTACCCCTTCCGGGGTAGAGCGGGGCCGCTTAGGCGGCTGCGTGTTGTTTCAAGAAGCGGAGCGCGATGTTTGCAGACAGGCCTCCCTTCTTGAGCAATTCCACAGCTTCACGTGTTCGCTGTTCGATGATCTTTGCAGGCATAGTCTCACCTCCTTTCCTGCGCGGGTTGCGCATGCAGTCCCTGCCCCGTTGGGACAGGGCTGGTCTCAGTATTCGCTGGGGCACATGATGGTCAGGACACGGCGCGTTACTGCGGGATCAAACGGGCGGTCAGAGCCGTATGTGTACTCCATGTCGTAAAGATCGATTTTCCAGAACAGCTTTTGGCCGCTGACTGTCACCGTCCCGAATGTGTGATCGCCATAGGGATCGTTTCCTTCGTCAAACTGGTCATCCGATGCCACTGCAGCCAAAGCCGCAGTCTGAAATTCCACCCCTTCGCCGGACACGCCGGGCGTGACAAACACCTGCCCCTGAATGTCTTTGGACTGCATCTCAATCGCCGCAGTCGGATCGATCAGAGCTTTCCGAAACAGGTCATTCTGGGCCGCTATTTCAGCCGCCTGATGGCTCGTTTCATTTTCGATGTCTTTCGTTGTTTCGGTATTCAAAACCGTCTGTCCTTTTGTGGTGTGACCTTCGGGGTTGATCCCCTTTTGGTGCTGGTTTTGAGCCGAGCCCTGAAAGGGCGTCGTCTCTAAAACCTGCCCCGTGGCGAACGCGGAGAGGGGCGAGACAGGACAAATCGACAAGAGTGGTGCGGCCCGCAGCGCAACGCGCGAGGACCCGGTCTTGTCTATTTGTCTTGTCCGAGGGGGGAGGCCGCGCCTTCCCCCTGACGTCGGGGGGCGTTTGGCTTGTCCAAATCCCGCCTGACCAACAGAAAAAGGCCAAAGGATCTTCGATCCTGCGGAAGCGCAAAAGGGATCGTCACCCGAACGGGCAGATCATCACGGCATGGGCCGACCATGAGCCAATAGCCCCTGCCCCGGCTCGCAAGAGACGGTTCAGGGGCTATTGGCTCAGGGAGATCATGCTGGGGTGTTCTGGGTGGAAGCCGGCATGCCGGCTGTAACCTAGAGCCCGGTCACGAGACGACAGGCTCGGGATTTGCTATGGAACAGATTGCAATCCGAAATCACTCACCGACCGGGACATACCCTCGGCGGCGCTTTTGCTTTTCGAGTTTTTGGAGTGCATCAGTGGCCTGGCCTTCGCCTTCGTAAGTCACCATCATGGCTTGCCCATTTGTGCCTATACGCCCCCAGGTGCGAAGGACGGACACTTCGCCAAACAGCGTCGGCTGCAGTTCAATCCCATAGAACCGCGCCATGTTGGCGTCTGGATCCACATGGATCAGGTGGACAGGTGTGGTTGCCGTCAGCTCCATGATCCGATTGTCGGTCAATTCAGAACGTCTGTCCAATGGCTTTGCAAGATCCATTTGTCGGAATGGATTCTGATCCTCAATGGAACGGACCTACATTTACTGAGCGGTCATCCGCACAGTTTTCTCTCTTTAATGACCGTACTCACGCAGAAGAGAATTTTTCACGGCCGGAAACTGCCGCATTTAGTCAGATGATGAAATTCCGCGTGAGATAGCCAGAAGCAATGTGGAAATGTTGCCGCCTCAGATTAGGGCGCATACGATGTTCACTACTCTTCCCAGTGGACATAGAGGGATGAACGAACATGGCACAATCATTGGAAGGTGGGTGCTTCTGTGGTGAAGTGCGCTACCGGATCACCGGTGAAGCGGTACTGCAACTCATGTGTTTTTGCAGAGATTGCCTATCGATGACCGATACAGATGGCTACGCCGGGTACATGATAAAGTCAGAAAATCTACAGCTACTGAAGGGCAAACCACGGACCTTTGAGAAGACCTCAAAGGAAGGGCGACCTGTTATCAAGCATTTCTGCGGTACCTGCGGGTCAGGCTTGTGGGGTGTGACAGCCTTCGGATTGACGAGCATTGCAGCCGGGACACTGGATGAACCAAACAACTTCAGCCCATCGAAAAAGGTTTTGCGAAAGATGCCCCCAACTGGGCCAGAGTTCCCCACCACTTGGAAAATATGTAGGGGTTTAGACTGTGGTATCACGTACATTTCTTTCTGGGAGTTGTTCCTTCTGGTGACCCGAATTGCTACGATTGTAGTTGAGGCAACAAGCAGGACATCAAGATGCGCAATGCACTCTTCTCACCCTTAGCGGCTTTGTTCCTAGGGGTCGTCATGGGCGTTGAGCCGGCTGCGGCGGCGTCACTGGGACCATATGAGGTTTTTGGAGTCGAAGACGGTGACATGCTAAAAATGCGCAGCGGACCTGGAACAGGGTTCAATGTGATCGTTGGTCTTCCAAATGGAACCGCACTACGAGTTCACAGCTGCGAGCAGACCGGTGGCACACGTTGGTGCCGCGTTTCATTGGAGCGTGCTCGTAGACTAAAGGGGTATGTCTCTTGGGCATACTTGCGGAAAATCTAATACGACGATGATCAGCGATGCCATCTTACTGTAATAATAGAATGCTGGCAGAAAAGGCCGCAGTGAAGCTTTCTTGTTGCCGGTGATGGGATCAAGCGGGAAACCACGATCGTGTTTCCGGCCCATTCCGGTCGTTCACCCACTAAACACGACGCTGCAATGCGGCCCGACAAAGCTGCCGTTCGCAGCAAGTGGTCTAGTGGCGCAAACCGACCTTTCAGTCATGGGTAAGAAAGCAACGATACAACTTGTCGAAGCAGTTGTTGGCTTCAAGCACAAACAAATGAGTCCTTCGAATGCACAGTCCGCGTCCCACAGGAGACTCTGGAACCGCAATCGAATTGCTGCCGCTGCGTTGCCGAAAATAGAGGTTGGTGCCGTGTAACAAACAATTCTCTCCCCCACGGCAAATCCTGCCAAAACAATGAGGGTTGACGATCATGAATCACGGTTATCCAACTCTAAACCATTGCCGGTGTCAAAATGCTCACAAAATCAGTCAAATAGCCCGCTGCACCTAAGTTCCTATCCCTCAACCGACAAAAAACAAATTCCTTACAAAAATTTAAGCTTTCTGAAAAGCCGGTTAAAACCTCCAGTATTTTACGAACCGCTTAGTTGATTGGTAACGAGGCGAGGGGCCTATGCTAAGTTCTGTTTTTTTATCAGTTTTGGCCGGCGTCCTTTCTGAACTTGGGCATCTGTGGTCTTCATTCCTTCTGAGTCCGGAAGGTGTTTTGACCATTTCAGCCAACAATGCCCTATACTTGGCCACTGCCTGTATTGCTGCACTAAGGTTTTTGCACAGAGGCCCCAAGAGCTCTCAGGGACCAATCGCACCGGTTTTGAACGTCAGGGCAGATCCCGAATGTCGTGTACAGCATAGGAAGGACACTCTCCCTGGGTTGGATGACACTTTGGTTGATCGGCTCTTCCTTCGCACCCAAGCCGCTCGCAGTGGCGGACACATAGTTCGACAATCCACTTCCACCATCACAGCGAGAATTGGATAGAAAATGTCGAATTCCAATAGTGATACATCGTCTGTTCTGGCCAGATTTAGCGAAAGGTTTGGCCTGGTTCAAAAACACGTCATTACCATCCCACCTGCAAACAAAGAAACTCGTCCAATCCATCAAACGCCCGGAGCGAGTCAGATCAGCAATTCCAAAGCCAAAAAGGAGCTAAACATGTCGTTGGACATTTCTAAACTAAGCGAAATCAAGGGTCTTTTGGGGGCGTGCCTCGTGGACAGCGACACAGGCCTAGTACTAGGCTCTGAGGGTGGCTCAAAATTTGATCTTGAAACTGCAGGCGCTGCGAATGTTGAAGTCGTCCGCGCCAAACTTCAGGCAATCGAAGCGCTGAAACTTAACGATACCATCGAAGACATTCTGATAACGCTTGGCAAACAGTATCATCTGGTCCGCCCGTTGGACAAAAACCCAAACATCTTTGTGTATGTCGCACTAGACAAGAAAACTGCCAATCTTGGTCTCGCCCGGCTTCAGGTGAAAGCCGTCGAAGAAACGTTGAGTCTCTAGTCTGCAACGATTTGCCAAATGGACTTAGCCATCACGTTATGGCTGGGTTCACTTACAGCGCATTCCAAACTGAAACAAGCAGGTCCAGTGGCAAAATCGGAGGGCTTAAAGTGAAGATACTCGTCGCAGAAGACGACAAAAAAACCGCCGACTTTGTCAATTCAGGACTCAGATCAAACGGTTTTAGTGTGGAGTGGTATGAAGATGGTCGGGATGCCCTGTCATATTGTCTATACAATGAATGTGACGCCATAGTCCTGGACCGCATGCTACCAGGAATGGATGGTCTTTCCGTTCTCAAAGCACTTAGGGCCGCGAAAAAACAGACCCCGGTTCTGTTTCTTACGTCGATAGGAGACGTTCAGGACAGAGTAGAAGGTTTGACCGAAGGTGCAGATGACTACCTAGTAAAGCCTTTTCATTTTTCAGAGCTGCTAGCGCGTTTAAATAGCATAATCAGGCGACAACCGCCCGATTTCTCGACAACTGAGCTTCATGTCCACGATCTATCAATGGACCTACTCAGCAGAGTCGTGAAACGGCAAGATGTGACAATAGATTTGTTGCCACGTGAATTTGCGTTGTTAGAAGTTTTGATGCGCAATACAGGCCGCGTGGTGACACGCACCATGCTTCTGGAGCAAGTTTGGGACTATAATTTTGACCCGAGTTCGACCGTGATTGAAACATACATCAGTCGTCTGAGGTCGAAGATAGACAAGCCCTTCGAGATGCCGCTTTTGCACACGTCTCGAAACGTTGGATACAGCCTTCATGGGCCGCGCTAGCATTGCCTCGAGCGCTCCAGCTTGTTTCGCCGCATTGATTGTCTGGATCATCACCGCTGTTTTCGGATATGCAGCCTATCTGGCGCTGGAAGACAAGCTCCGCTCTGACCTCGAACAACAAATCCTCGATGAAGAGCTTTTGCTTCATGAGATATTGCAGGAAGGCGGCGCTGACGCAGTTCAGCGAGCAATCGAACATTTGAATAACCCTAATCGAACCCAACTTCACGTAATCGCGCTGTTTGACCAAAACGGTTCAGCACTTGCCAGTTCAATCGCGAAAGTGCCTGATACGAACGGATGGCACGAGGTAGATCCGGATTTTGTTCAATTCGGCGGGACCGCGCCCGTCTATATGCTTCATGCGTCCGAGTATCTTGGGTATCGCACAGTAGTCGCCCGTAGCATGACATCACTTAGTCAAGCGTTGACAACACTTTGGGAAGGGCTATTGCTTCTGACGCTCGCAACAACCATGACTGTTTTAGGTCTTGGCTACTACTTCAGCTCTCAAAACTATCGGAAACTAAAGTCGGTTGAGCGAGCCCTGGAACCTCCTGTTCAAGCGAATGGTTCTATTCGTCTTCCGGTTTCGGGAAAGGGCGATCAATTCGATCGGATTTTCCAGTTGGTTAACCGACGTCTCGACTGGATTTCGAGTTTACTGAATAGCACACATGCTACTGCGGTCACAGTTGCCCGCGATTTAAAGACACCATTAACCAGTGGTTTTATCGCTTTGCAACAGGTTTACAGCGAAGTTGAGTATGGTGGCGACCCGCGATCCGGCCTCAATGAATTAGAGAGCAACCTAAAGCGCATTAGAGTTGTTTTCGACACGATCCTCAAGGTCTCGCAAATTGAGGAAGGAACGCATCAAAAGAGCTTTAAAACAGTGAACCTGAGCGCGCTCGTTGAGGGTGTTGCTGAGGCGCTGTATCCAGTTGCCGTCGATGCAGGTAAGCACATCTCGGCGGACTACAACGCCGACACGATATTGATCCGAGGCGACGAAAACATGCTGAAGCAGCTGCTCGTCAATCTTGTGAACAACTCGCTCCGGTATTGCCCTTCCGGTTCTTGGATCAGGATTTCCCTGACAGCCAAGCCCGATGTGATTGAGCTGGTTGTGACAGATAACGGTCCAGGGGTTCCGGAACCCCAAATCAACAAGATTTTTGACGCGTTTTTCCGAGCAGACGGCACAAAATATGAAGATGGCAATGGGCTTGGCCTGTCGCTTGTAAAGGCCGTTGCCACACGCCACGGCGCAATAGTCACTGCGGAAAACAATGAACCGGGCCTGCGGGTGTGTGTGAGCTTTGGAAAGCCTCGCGTCGCGGCCTGAACCTATGCGGAAGAACGGTCCACTCATAATTCGAACCACCACTTGGACAACTCAAACTAGAAAGCCCAACCTTTTGAACGGAAAAACAATGACGATGAAAACAATACTCCTAATGGCACTTTTGCCTGCGTCTGCAGCGATCGCAGACGAAACAGAATACCTATGCACGTCAGAAACCAATGGTGAAATCATCCAGGTCTTTCAGGGTGCTGACCGCTCAGAAGCGCGCCTGATTGTGCAAAACACAGAAGGCGTAGCCTCCGTCGCACACGGGCTGGACGGAGTAACATTCATCCACATCAAGACCGACGAAGTCTGGACCTTGGCGCTTCATTTCCCAACCATGACCTATGAGCTGTCCACGCACGGTGCCACATCTGTCGAAGATCACGGACAGTGCACAAAAGGTGGGTGAACAACATCGAAAACTCAATGATCCAGGGGGAAGATCGCACTATTTTTCAAAAACGTAAGGTTGATGAAAGCCGGATGGCAAGGAAACGTTGCAGAAGATGCCGTCAAGGTTGGAACTGAAACCGAATACTCGACTGAGGAAGCACTCGTTACCCTCCTGAAGGGTGCCACCGGAACCGTGAGGACACGGACCACTCACTCGCACGCTTGCTTCCCTCAGTCAAAGCAGCGCTCCCCTCCACCCCCTCGGAAGGGAGCGCTGCAAGTTCTCGGAAATCAAGGCTCCATCGGCCGCCGTATCAGGCGAGCAACACCGCACATAGTTTTTTGAAAGTGTTCGGGTGTGCTCAATCAAACGGAGCTGGGAGTTGAGAGCATTGACATTCGTGTGCTTTATTGGTCTCGCATCTCCAATGGTGCGACAAATTTAGCTAAATTCCCCATTTTCCCGCTAGTTTTTCAGCTAAAACCCTCGGATCACTCGCTTGACTGGCCAGAAAGGGTTTGCCGTTAGCCAAATCACATGCGGTCGCCACTATAATCGGATGAAAAACAAATGAAGCGCTCAAACATTGTCTCTGGAGCAGCGTTTACGACAGCGTTGTATGCAGCTGTAGTAATACTACTTTCAGTTACAGCGTTGGCTTTTTTAACGTTCGAAAGAATTCGTGGCGATTTGCAACGGGAAATGGACTCGTTGTTGATCGACGAAATGCGTTTCATTCAGGAAATTCTGGACGATAACGACAACGATTCAGATGTTGTACAAGCGATTGATGACGCGACCCTCTGGTTGCCATTCGACACCAGTTTGATTGGCCTGTTCGACAGCCAGGGGAAGCGTCTGGCGGGAAATATCGACGAATACCCGTCCTTTAGAGGATGGGGAGAAATCGAAGACGATGGTATAGATCTGGGTGGGGAAAAACGTATCCACCGTGTCAACGTGCAAACCTACCGTGGATTTGTAGTTGTGGTTGGCCGCGATCTTGCCTTTGTGAAAAGCACGCTTCGTTCGCTGGCGTGGTCTTTGGTTGCAATCGGATTTGGAGCAACGGTGTGCACTTTGTTGGTTGGGTACATCTCCAGCATAAGAACATATCGCAAACTCGATCAAATGGCGAAGACGCTAAACAAAGTCTCAAGAGGTGATGTTAAAGCGAGGCTTTCAGTCAGTAAGAACAACGATCAGATAGACCGGATTGCCCGGTTGATGAACCGACATCTCGACAACCTGACAGCTTTGATGTCCACGACTCGATCGACGGCTGCATCAATTGCACATGATTTGAAGAACCCGCTCACTCATGCTTACATCGCGCTTCAGGAAGCGAGAGACACGCTTCAATCCGAAGGTCAGCCACTAGAGGTGATCAACAATATTCAGTCTGAACTTGACCGTCTAAAATGGACCTTTGAAACTGTTTTGCGGATCAACCGTATCGAAGAAGGTAACAGTCCAAAAGCGTTCAGCTATCTAGATTTGAATAGGCTGGGTCGAGAAGCAGTCGAAACGATGATTCCACTTGCGGAGGCTAAGGGTCAAAGCCTGAATTTTGTTGAGAACCAATCAGCGCGTTCCCTGATCGAAGGCGATGAAGGTATGCTGAAACAGCTTTGCGTAAACCTTTTGCAGAACTCTATCGATCACTGCCCAAAGCATTCCAGAGTTCGCCTGCTTATTGAAAAAGAAGACGGCATCGTTACGCTCTCGGTGGTTGATGATGGTCCCGGCGTTCCCGAAAACACTCTGGGAAAGCTCTTTGTTCCTTTCTATAAGCTTAAAAGCGAACGAAATAGTGTTGGGAATGGTTTAGGACTGGCACTGGTGAAGGCTATCGCAGATCATCATTCGGCGCTCTTAATGGCTACAAACAGCTCACCCGGATTGACGGTCTCGGTTCGATTCGACGTAGCGTAGCAACGGAACAAGTATCGCTTCTGCGTCGGGTTTTGATGGCTCACCCCACACGTCTAACGGACCTTGCGCAAGCATAGCTGATTTACTCGAACCGGTTCCGGCCCATACCTGAGCTACTCCCCAATGTTTGGACAGATTTCGGTGTAATTTAAGCTACTTTTTGCTCCTGCTGATCGGTTTGGATTTCTTCTTTTCTCAGCCAATAGACCACGGCTGGGGG
>NZ_JBQFYX010000016.1:0-65442 GCF_056541885.1 Ruegeria sp. AF7
CGCCCGGCCTTCAGGGCCGGGCGCGCGCTGGTGTCAGGCAGCGAGGCCAACCTTGGTGCTTTGCATGGCCACAAAGCCGGGCAACGCCTCAACCCGGGCCAGCAGGGCACGGATATTGGGATAATCATCCAGTGAAACGTTTCCCTCAGGCGCATGGGCCGTATAGCTGTAGATCGCGACATCAGCGATGGATGGGCTGGTTCCGACCAGCCAGTCGCGTCCGCTCAAATGCGCCTCAAGCCGGTCAAAGGCGGATTTGGCGATGGCCTTGGCACGTTCTGCATCCAGTTGAGCGCCAAAAACGGTGATCAATCGTGCTGCCGCAGGGCCGTGGGCGATGTCGCCGGCGGCCAGCGACAAGAACTTCTGAACTTCCGCCTCGCGCACCGGATCAGTCGGCAGCCAATCAGGCGCGTATTTCCGCGCAAGGTACACGAGGATAGAGTTGGAGTCGGCGATCGCGATTTCACCGTCCTCAATCACCGGCACCTGTCCGGCAGGGTTCAGGGAAAGAAACGGCTCTTTCTTGTGTTCGCCAGACAGCAGGTCGACATCGATCAGCTCGTGATTGATGCCGCCAAGCTTGGCGAATAGTTCCACCCGGTGTGAATGCCCGGACAAGGGATGACGGTGGATACGGATGGCGTTTGGCATGTCTGTTTCCTTTCGGAGGAGTTTCTTGGGAGCGAGCTGGCAATGCTCGTCAGCGGTCACTGGCTAGAACATGGCAAAACCTTTTTTAGTTATAATCCTGCGTTTTATTCAGTAACTATGAACAAATTGGGTATAATTGACCAAACACCAACCTGACGAAGGAGCGCTGCGTTGGATACAATTGACACGATGCGGGCATTTATGGCGGTTGCTCATGAGGGCTCGTTCACTGCCGCGGGGCGGCGGCTGGGCCTGTCTACCAAACTGGTCAGCAAGTATGTTGCCCAGTTGGAGGCCAAGCTATCGGCGCAACTGTTCAACCGGACAACCAGAAGCGTTTCGCTGACAGACGTCGGCATCGCGTACCTTGAACGCTGCCGCCCGATCGTGGAACAAATCGACGAGCTGGAAGACCTTGTTCAGGAGCGGCAATCGGCACTGGCCGGGCCAATCCGAATAACCGCACCAACCGGGTTCGGCAGCATCAACCTGACTCAGGCTTTGGCTTCGTTTCTGCGGGCACATCCGAAGGTCGATATCGACCTTAAACTGTCGGACTCGCGCGTGGCGCTTGTTGAAGAGGGGTTCGATCTTGCCATACGGATCGGGGTGTTGCGGGATTCGACCCTGATTGCGCGGAAGCTGTCCGATATGCCGCTGATCGTCTGCGCGTCGCCTGATTATCTGGCGGAAAGGGGGCGTCCGGGTGATCCGATGGCACTGGCCACACATAACTGCCTGATTGACGAAAATCCAGCCGACGCAACAGCATGGAGGTTTCGAGCCGGGACAAGGGATATTGTGGTCAAGGTGGCGGGAATGTTTCATGCCAATGCCCCGGCGGCGATTGCCAACATGGCGATTGCCGGGCTGGGTATTGCGCGTTGCCCGCACTATGTGATTGCCCGCAGTCTGGAAGAGGGTACCCTGGAGCGCCTGTTTCAGGACTATGAAACGGAAAATTTCGGCCTTTATGCGCTCTATCCACCCAATCGTCACCTGACGGCCCGGGTGCGCGCGTTGATTGATTTTCTGGCGCAGCATTTTCGTTCAGGCTGAGGCTTCGCACCTGAACCAGGAGGTAAAACCCAGTTACAAAATTCGCGCTGCGCTCTCAGCAGGTTGCGTTGTTTGTGTCTGCACTTATTCTGAATGCAGCAAGTTTCGGTTCACTGTTTTTGAGGCTGGTTACCGCGCGGGCACCTGCAACTCTATGTGCCGGAACAGCAGAGAAATGAGGCCCGCGATGATCAGGTAAATTAGCGCCAACAGCAAAAGCGGCTCGTATACCACGAACGTATCCGCTCGAACTCTGGAAGACACGGCGTAAATTTCAACCACGGTAATGGTCGCGACCAGCGGGGTTGCCTTTAGCTGCAGGATGGTCTCGCCACCGAGCGTCGGCAATACACTGCGAATAGCTTGAGGAAGCCAGATCCTGCGAAACATCGTAAAGCGCGGCATGCCAAAGGACTGCGCCGCTTCAAGCTGGCCTTTTTTTACACTGGCGAATGCGCCGCGCATGATCTCGCCCTCATAGCCTGCGTAAGATAGGGTAAGAGCCAAAACTGCATAGGGCCAGGCCTGCCTTAGATAGGGCCACAGTTCGCTGCCGCGTATCCACGGGACTTGAGGGAAGAGTGATCCAAGCCCGTAGTACAAAAGCCAAATTTGTAAGAGGATCGGCGTGCCTCGAATGATGGTGCAAAACACGCGCGCCGGGACCGACAGATACCAGGGCCCAATCGCCTGCGCGAGGCCAAGCGGGATCGCCAGTAGAAACCCGAGCGCTGTGGTGACGACAAGCAGCCAGATGGTTCTCCACAAACCTTCCAGTGCCAGCGGTGCATAGGTCGGAATCCAATCCCATCGTAACGAGAGAGCGCACCAGATTACGAACGCCGCAAACAGGGCCATCAGCACGATCCGGTGCGGTTGCATGAGTGCCCGCCAGTTCATCATCGGCTTGCTCCCTTCAACGAAGGTTGCCCGCGGCGGGCCCATTTCTCGATCCGGCCAAACACGACGCCGGAACACAGGGTGACGATCAAATAAAGCGCACCGGCAGCAAGGAAGAACGTGAAATATGCGCGCGTGCTTGCAGCAGCCTGGCGTGTTTCCAGCGTTAGTTCGCTGAAACCAACGATGGCAAGCAAAGCAGTGTCTTTGGTGGCGATCAGCCAAAGATTGGCCAGCCCCGGTGTGGCAAAGGACATCATCGCGGGGATCGTGACACGCCGCATAAGCATGAATGGCGGCATACCAAAGGATCGCGCCGCCTCAATCTGCCCTGAGGGTACCGCCTGGATAGCCCCACGCAACACTTCGGTCGCATAAGCCCCCTGCACAATGCCCAATACCCAGATACCAGCTACAACGCCGCTGATTTCAACCCGGCCATAACCCATTGCCTGTGCGGCCTGATTGATCAGGTCGGTCCCTACATAGTAGAGGATCAGGATAAGCACCAGTTCAGGTACGGCGCGCATCACGGTTGTGTATATGGCGAGAAGGTCGCGGGTGACCGGTCCGCCATATAGTTTCCCATAGGCCCCGAAAAGCCCGATGATCAGTCCGAAACCGAACGCGCCAAGTGCGATCTGCAACGAGTGAACGAGGCCACGCAGGAGATTACCGCCCCAACCCGGAGGGGTTAGGGACAGCAGCTCCAAGCTTTGGGCAAGCCCCAGGCTTTCGAGGAGCGCTTCCACGACGAAGCTTATTCGCTGTAGATGCTGGTCGTGAAATAGCGCGAGGTAATTTCCTCATGCGTACCGTCGGCAAGAATTGCCGCGATTCCCGCATTCAGTTTTTCACGCAGCGCGTCGTCACCCTTGCGAACACCAGCGCCGACGCCACGGCCCAGAATTGCCACGTCGTTCGCAACCGGGCCCTTGATTTCGCAGCAGGCACCGGTGTCGGTTGCGACAAAGTCAGCCATGGCAATGCTGTCCGCTTGAATTGCGTCGATCCGACCGGCGAACAAGTCCTGATTGGCCTCGTCCTGGGTTTGGTATACTCGGATTTCTACGGCATCTTTGAAGTGTTCGTTCGCATAGGCCTGGTGGATGGTTGATGCCTGCACGCCGATGATCTTGCCAGCCAGAGATTCCGGCGTTGGTTCGATGTCCATCGACTTGTCGGCGACGATCACTGCCGGTGTGTTGTAGTAGGGATCGCTGAAATCGATGGTTTTCAGGCGCTCTTCGGTGATCGACATCGACGCCATCAGAGCGTCGATTTGCTGACCGGTCAGCGACGGGATGATGCCGTCCCAGGCAACCGGTGTGATCACGCAGTCAAGCTCGGCCGCGGAACAAACCGCGTCAATCACCTCGATTTCCCAGCCGACCCAGGTGCCCGAGGAATCGAGTGAGGCAAATGGGGGGTAGGGTTCGGCGGCAATCCCGATTTTTACTTCTTCTGCACTGGCCGTTCCGGCGCTGAGCATTGTCGCAGCCACACCTGCTGCAATTAGGTTTCTTTTTATCATTTTAGTCTCCCTGTCATGATTTTGTTTACTCAGCCGACTGATTTCAGGAATTGCTTCAGCCGAGCGGATTTAGGATTATCAAAAAGCTCGTCAGGTGGCCCCTGTTCCTCGATTTTTCCTTCGAAAAGATACACAACGTGGGTCGCAACCTCACGCGCAAACTTCATCTCATGGGTCACTATCAGCATGGTCCGGCCCTCGGCGGCGAGATCCCGAATGACGGTCAATACCTCGCCGACCAGTTCGGGATCCAGCGCGCTGGTGGGTTCGTCAAACAACATCACACTGGGATCGACCGCCAGCGCGCGCGCAATCGCTGCACGTTGCTGCTGACCACCTGAAAGGAACGAAGGGAAGGTGTCGGCCTTGTCGCCCAAACCCACGCGCTCCAGCAGTTGATGCGCCCGTTTGATTGCCTGGTCACGCGGCACTTTCAAAACGTGAACGGGCACTTCGATGACGTTTTCCAACAAGGTGCGATGAGTCCAGAGGTTGAAGGCCTGGAATACCATCGCCAGCCGCGTGCGGATACGCTCAAGCTGACGCCGGTCTTTGGGCAACCCGTCAGGGCGCATCGCGATCGTTTCACCGTTTACAACGATCTCGCCAGAGCTAGGCGTTTCAAGGAAGTTGATGCAACGAAGGAACGTGGATTTTCCGGAACCGCTGCCTCCGATGATGGCGACGACATCACCCTGATGGGCAGTGAGCGAAACGCCCTTGAGAACCTCAAGCGAGCCAAAAGACTTGTGCAAGTCAATGACCCGAATGGCCTCATCCGGCTTGGTCTCGGGGTCAACGTTCATTTGTTGTTTCCATCCCTATCCACCATTTTTTCCTTGCAGCTTTAGCGATTCCCCACAATTATGCAACTGTATAATTGTAATATCTGGAAAGAATAATGCCGGATCACGTAACAAAATTTAGGCGCGAACCAGCAGAGCAGCGTAAAGAGTCGTTGATTGAGGCTACGTTGTCTTTGATTGCCGAGCAGGGTTTGCAAGGGGCAACCGTTCGGGCGATTGCTGATCGGGCGAATGTGACTCAGGGTCTGATCCGGCATCATTTTTCTTCGAAAGAAGACCTGATTACAGCAGCTTACGACTATCATATGCGGCGAATGACCGCCATGACTGCCGCGCAGAGTGCTGAACCAAATGACTCCGCCAGATCACGGCTGGCGACGTTTGTAGTGACCGGGTTGACCCATCCCGTGGTCGACCCGGACTGGGTTTGTCTGTGGGCGGGGTTTCTGAATAAAACGCGCAAAGATACCAAAATGCAGGAGATCCACGAGCAGACTTACCGTGATTTCCGTGATCGGCTAGAGGCGCATATTTCAGATGCTCTGCAAGAGGCGGGTATGCCCCCAAAAAGCAGCCACCTAAGACGAATGGCCATCGCTTGCAACGCGGTGATCGACGGACTGTGGATGGAAGGTGGCGCCCTGCCAAGCGCTTTCAAAGCGGGCGAATTGCCCGAGATTGGGCTCGACTCAGTCGGATCAATCATCGGTTTGGACTTAACGGTTATTGAGTAGGATTGAAGATGAAAGAAACAGCGATAACCGAACGCCTGTCCGGGTTGGGTGGCGCAAAGTGGGAAGTGCATCTCACAGCTCAGCGCCGTGTTGCAGAAGGGCAGGACATCATCGAATTGACGATCGGTGAGCCTGACGTTCCAGCACCTACCAGACTTGTGGACGCGGCTGTGAACGCCCTGCATCAGGGTCGAACGACCTACTCGAGTGGACGCGGTGAAGCCGGGCTGCGTGCAGCATTGGCAGAGCGCTACTCCGATAGGTCCGGCCGGGCGATTTCCGATTTGCAAGTGTTGTGTTTCCCAGGGACCCAAACTGCGCTTTATGCCGTACTAATGGGTGTTGCGGAAACCGGTTGTGAAGTGCTGGTAGGTGATCCGATGTATGCGACCTATCAAGGTGTAATCCGCGCCAGTGGGGCAGACGTCGTGCCTGTTCCTCTGCGACCGGAGAATGGCTTTCGGATTGCTGCCGATGACATCGCCGCTCGCATCACCCCGAAAACCTCTGCCATATTGCTCACAACGCCACACAACCCGACGGGTTCGATCCTAACTAAGGCAGATCTGAATGCTATCGGGCAGCTGGCCATCGATCATGATCTCTGGATCATTTCAGATGAAGTCTATGAAGAGTTGATTTTCGACGGAAACGAATTTGTTTCGCCCCTGTCCCTTCCAGAGTTGTCTGATCGGGTCATTGTGGTGTCATCCATATCAAAATCGCATGCCGCCCCTGGATTCCGCAGCGGATGGTGTATCGGCCCCGAGACATTTGCAGAACGCCTTTTGCCTCTGTCTGAGACCATGCTTTTCGGCAATCAACCCTTCATCGCGGACATGACCGAAATGGCCATTCGCGAGGGATCGGATGTCGCGGCCGGGATGGCGCAACGCTTTGCCAATCGCGCGCGCATCTTGCAGGACAGGTTGTCGACTGAAACGCGGCTGCGTGTTCATCGTCCTCAGGCCGGCATGTTCGCGATGATCGACGTTTCGGCGACCGGACTGAACGGCAACGATTACGCATTTCACCTGCTGGAACATGGCAAAGTGGCTGTAATGCCGGGCACATCGTTTGGCGGCACAGTGGATGACTGGGTGCGTATCGCACTGACGGTGGATGACGCGGACTTTGCTGCGGCTTGTGACCGGATCATCAATCACGCGAACCAGTTGCAGTTGGAGAACGCATGACAAGCATTGGTGAGGCGTTGGTGTCCCAACTGGTTGCGCGCAACGTAGATACTGTCTTTGGTATTCCTGGCGTACATACGGTCGAACTGTATCGGGGGCTTGCATCCTCTGGTATCCGCCACGTCACCCCCCGGCACGAACAGGGCGCGGGGTTTATGGCGGACGGGTATGCCAGGGTGTCCGGCAAGCCCGGCGTTGCATTTGTTATCACTGGTCCAGGTTTGACAAATACACTTACTGCGATGGGGCAGGCCAGGGCAGATAGTGTTCCGATGCTTGTGGTCTCTGGGGTGAATACGCTGTCCAGCCTTGGTAAAGGTTTAGGACACTTACACGAGTTGCCGGATCAGAGGGCGATGGCGCGGACAGTCGCGTTGCGGTCCGAGCGCGTTGAGGGCTCGGATGATTTGCTTCCGGCCATGGATCGGGTCTTTCGACCGTTCCAATCGGGACGCCCGGGGCCGACGCATATCGAAATTCCCTTGGATATTGCTGGGGATCAGTATGTTGAAACAACGGTAGCGCCCGGATCTCTGACCGAAAAACCAGAAGACATGGCGCTAATTGACAAAGCTGTCAGCCGATTGGCCGCAGCCAAGGCTCCGGTGCTGTTGGTCGGTGGCGGTGCGCGTCGGGAAAGCGCGGCAATACGTTTGCTGGCGGAACGTTTGGATGCGCCGGTCGTGCAGACCGTAAATGCGCGCGGGCTGATGTATGGTCATCCACTCAGTGTGCCGGCAAGCCCAAGTCTTCAGGCTGTACGCGATTTGATTGAAGGATCAGACGCGATACTGGCGCTGGGAACTGAACTGGGGCAAACGGACTTTGACATGTACGCAACCGGAAACATCGTCAGTATGTCGTCCCTGATCCGGGTCGACCTCTGCCCCGACCAAATGCGTCGCCACGAAGCCGAAGTCGCAATTGTTGGCGATGCAGGCGTTGTAGCCGCTGCGATATTGGAAGCTTTGGGTCCTGCGACCGCATCCTTGAACGGCGCACGACGTGCCAAAGCGGCACGCCGCGGTGCTTTTGAGGAAATCGGTGCGGATATGCGCGCGCTTCACGACATTCTCGTTGCGATGCGTAGGGCCGTTCCAGACGCGATCATGGTAGGCGATTCCACTTATCCGATCTACGCGGGCAATCTCTACTATGACCATGATCGTCCTGGTGGTTGGTTCAATGCGTCGACCGGGTTTGGCGCACTTGGATACGGCATACCCGCAGCGATCGGAGCGTCGCTGGCAGCGCCGAATGCATCTGTGCTCTGTATCTCTGGCGATGGTGGGGCACAGTTCAGCCTGCCCGAGTTGATGACCGCAGTTGATGAAAACCTGCCGATTACTTTCGTTATATGGAACAATCACGGCTATCAGGAAATTGCGACCTCGATGCAAGCTGTCGGGGTGACCGTTCTTGGGTGCGAACCAACACCGCCTGACTTTGAAGGCGTGGCCCGCTCCTGCGGGATGCCGTTCTGGCGGATCGGGCCGGATGCAGCAGAGGTGGCGCAAGCTTTGACTGCTGCGCAGTGCCATGAAGGCCCACGACTTGTTGAAATCCGCGCACCTAATCAATCACACTCCTCATAAAAAGCGAGAACGGAAATGACTGACCCGACTTTTCAGTTTACGCGGGCGATTACGCGCCGCCCGGCTGCAACCATCACCATGGGTTTGCGTGCAGAAGATATCGGTACACCAGATTTGGACGGGATGCTGGCGGCACACGCACACTATGTAGCAACGCTGAAGAGCACCGGTGCCGAGGTGATTGAACTGTCACCGCTGGATACGTTCCCGGATGCAGTGTTTGTCGAGGATACAACCCTTTGTCTGCCGCAGGGCGCCGTTATGATGCGTCCAGGGGCACCCAGCCGCATGGGGGAAGTGGCCGAGATGGAACCAACTATTCGCTCGGTTTACGACGACGTGCACCGTATCAAAGGACCGGGCCATATCGAAGGTGGGGATATCCTGGTCACTGGCCGCGAAATCCTAGTTGGGCGTTCGGATCGCACTGACGCGGCTGGTGTTGCCGAACTGACCGACATCGTTTCGAAATGGGGCCACACCGTGCGTGAAGTGTTCACACCGCCGGGTGTACTGCATTTCAAAACGGATTGTTCTCTGTTGGATGGGGAAACCATCCTTTCAACCAAGCGTCTGGACGATTCAGGATGTTTCGAAGGGTACCGCGTTTTGCACGTAGCCGAAGGTGAGGAAGCAGCGGCGAACTCGATCCGGTTCAACGAGCTTGTGCTGGCCCCGGCTGGGTTCCCACGTACAGTAGAAATGTTGCGGAAAAACGGCTACGAGGTCGTAGAAATCAACAACACCGAATGTGCAAAACTGGATGGCGGAATGTCATGCCTATCTCTTAGATTCTGAAGGCTTTGCACGTTACTTTTTCCTATGGCGATCGCAATTGTTGGTCCTGACAAAAAAGTCAGGGCCATCGGTTCAGAATTGAGTCATCTGATTTATTCGGCAACTACATCAAGTAGGCGTAAATCGCGTTCAGCTCCGAACACTTGGGATATAGTGGTCTTCCGGGATGTTTGTGGCGGAACCAGTCTTGCCCATTCACGCTTCTGCTCACGCTCCCCCGCAAAACCTTGTCTGGTCTCTTTGAAATTCACAGTCAAATTGATCCATAGGGCTGGCTTATGGTTTTGAAGGTATAATCGATTTTTCTTGACACCTTATTCTGTCAAAATGCCAATGCTAAAATGTGAATGTAACGCCGCACAAGAATGGCGAACCTGTCGAACAATTCACCAACAGAGGAAAACAATGAAACACACCACATCATTTCTCGCAGCTTTGGCCGTCGGCGCACTGACCGCGACGGTAGCGGCATCGGAAACAGAATTGACAGTTTACACCGCCGTTGAGGCGGAGGATCTGGCACGATATGCCGAGACGTTCAATCAGAGTAACCCGGATATCAAGATCAACTGGGTTCGTGACTCGACCGGGATTATCACGGCGAAACTGCTGGCCGAGCGGGACAACCCTCAGGCGGATGTCATATGGGGTTTGGCAGCGACCTCTCTTCTGCTGTTGAAATCCGAAGGGATGCTGGAGCCTTATGCCCCGGTTGGCGTAGACAAGCTGGATGCGAAATTCGTCGATGGTGACAACCCGCCTGCCTGGGTTGGCATGGACGCCTGGGTTGCCTCGGTTTGCTACAACACGGTTGAGGCGGAAAAGGCCGGGCTGAAGCCGCCCACTTCGTGGAAGGACCTGACTGATCCGATGTACAAGGATCAGGTGATCATGCCGAACCCGAATTCCTCGGGCACGGGGTTCCTTGATGTGTCCAGCTGGCTTCAAATGTTTGGCGAAGAAGGTGGCTGGGAATACATGGATGCGCTGCACGAGAATATTGCGCGCTACACCCATTCCGGCTCGAAGCCTTGCAAACTGGCGGCGGCGGGCGAGATCCCGATTGGTATTTCTTTTGCGTTCCGTGGGGCGAAGTCCAAAGCTGATGGTGCACCGCTGGAGATCATTGTGCCTTCGGAAGGCGTCGGCTGGGACATGGAAGCAACCGCGATTGTGGCCGGTACCGCAAATCTGGAAGCCGCGCAGAAGCTGGTGGACTTCACCGTCACCAAAGAGGCCAACGAGATGTACAATACCGGCTATGCGGTCGTGGCGTATCCCGGCGTTGCAAAACCGGTTGAACACTTCCCAGAAGGTCTTCTGGATGCGATGATCAACAATGATTTCGAGTATGCCGCCAACAATCGCGCGGCAATCCTGAAGGAATGGCAGTCTCGCTATGACGGAAAGTCTGAAGCGAAATAATTCCATTGGCAGGAGGGGCTTTTGTGCCGCTCCTGCCCGCCACTCTCTTGTTCCCACCAACACAACCAACTCACCCGGCGCGCACCGGCCAGGATCGGTCGTGCCCGAGGTGCAGATGTGAGGACCTCTCCCGTGCTTCAGAAAACACCACCCGGTGAACTGTATCTCAGCATCCAGAATTTGTGGAAAGCGTTCGGCAGCTTTCTGGCACTCAAGGACATCTCTCTTGAAATCAAAGAAGGTGAATTCATTTGTTTCCTTGGCCCGTCCGGCTGCGGCAAGACCACCTTGTTGCGGGCGATTGCCGGGCTGGATCTGCAGACCAAGGGTACGGTTATGCAGGATGGCAAGGACGTCTCCAACCTGCCCCCGTCCGAGCGCGATTTCGGGATTGTGTTTCAGTCCTATGCGCTGTTCCCGAACCTGACGATCGAAAAGAACATCGCATTTGGCCTTGAAAACACGGGCCGCAGCAAGTCGGATATCGCAGTTCGGGTGAGCGAGCTGTTGAACCTTGTTGGTCTGCCGGATCAGGGCAGGAAATACCCGGCACAATTGTCCGGGGGCCAGCAGCAGAGGATTGCGCTGGCCCGCGCCATTGCAACCAATCCCGGTTTGCTGCTGCTGGACGAACCCCTGTCGGCGCTGGACGCCAAGGTGCGCGTTCACCTGCGGCATGAGATCAAGGAATTGCAGCGCAAACTGGGTGTGACCACCGTGATGGTGACGCACGATCAGGAAGAAGCGCTGGCCATGGCCGACCGCATCGTGGTGATGAACCACGGGGTGATTGAACAAGTTGGATCGCCCACGGAGATCTACCGCGAACCGGCCAACCTGTTCGTGGCCGACTTTATCGGTGAAATGAACCAGATCCGATCTCAGGTCACCAAAGGCGGGCGGTTGAGCGTCGGGGAAAAGACCTTTGCCTGCCTCAGCCACACGTTCAATGATGGCACTCCGGTCATCGCAGCCATTCGTCCCGAAGACATCATCCCTCATGAAGCTGGTTATCTTGACACGGGCGGCAATCGGAACTGCATCGAGGTCACGCTTGATGAAATGGAGTTTCTGGGCTCGTTCTGGCGCTGCCGCCTGAACAACGAGCGGTTCGGATCTTCTGAACTGATCGCGGATTTTTCGATCAACGCCGTGCGTCGTCTTGAGCTGGAAGAGGGGTGCAGCATGGTGATCGAGCTTCCCGAGAACCGCCTGATGGCGTTTGACCTTCCGGGGGCTGCGGCATGAGCACGATGTCGACCAATCACGACACATTGCCTGTCGGGCCGGATATCAGGCCCAGGCTCAGCCGCGATGACATCCTGATGCGCGGAAGCATGATGGTGATCGCGCTCTATCTGATCGTGACACTGGCGCTGCCGCTTTACACGATGCTTTCCAAGTCCTTCTCGACCTACCGGGTCGAGCTGTCCCAGTATGAGTTTCAGGTCAGTGATGAAGCGGGTGTGTTTGACGGAACGATCCTGACGGCTGACGAACTGAACAGGCAATTGGGGGTGTATTCCGACACCGATCTGACAACTGGCTCGGACGGGCGTTTGCCGGTGACCGGGTTCTTTCCGGATTTCAGCTTTCGCAGCCCGGTCATGTACCAGATGCGGAACACGACGGAGGTCGGGCGCTTTCTGGTCGGGTCGACTTTGAACGAAGGCACCGATTGGGTCGAGCTTGATTCCAACACGTTCCGCCGAGTGCAGATGCGACCGGTTCAAGCGCGGGGTCTGGGAAACTTCATCAACTACTTCTCAACCCCGGCCCTGTTCAACTCGATCAAGAATTCCCTTTGGATTTCGGTTGTCAGCACAATCGTTACGGTGACGCTGGCGTTCTGGTTTGCCTATGCGCTGAACCGAAGCTGCATGCGGTTCAAGGGGGCCTTTCGCCTGATTGCGATGGCGCCGATTCTGGTTCCCTCGCTGCTGCCGGGCATCGCGCTGGTCTACCTGTTCGGTAACCAGGGGATGATCAAGGAGTTGCTATTCGGCGCCAGTATCTATGGCCCCATAGGCATCGTGATCGGATCGGTCTTCTTTACCTTTCCACACGCGTTCCTGATCATATCGACCGCGCTCGCGATATCGGATGCGCGGTTGTACGAGGCCGCTGTCAGCTTGCGCTCAACCCCCTGGCGGACATTCTGGACCGTTACCATACCCGGCGCGCGCTATGGCCTGATTTCCGCAGCCTTTGTCGTGTTCAATCTGGTGATCACCGATTTTGGCCTGCCAAAGGTGATCGGCGGCCAGTTCAACGTGCTTGCCGTGGATATCTACAAACAGGTGATCGGCCAGCAGAACTTTGAGATGGGCGCCGTGGTCTCGGTGGTTCTGGTCATCCCCGCAATTCTGGCTTTTGCCATCGACCGGATGGTTCAGTCCAAGCAGGTGGCGCTGCTGTCTGCGCGCTCGGTTCCATATCAGGCAACACCAAACCCAAAGACTGATCGCATATTCCTGATCTACTGCAGTTTGATCGGCCTGTTCATTGTTGGTCTTCTGGCCGTGTGTCAGTTTGCGGCGTTGATCAAGTTCTGGCCCTACGATCTGAGCCTGAGCCTCAAGAATTACCAGTTCGACAAGATGGATGGCGGCGGCTGGGGATCGTATTTCAACTCGATCAAACTGGCTTTCCTGACGGCGGTGATCGGCACGACGGTTGTCTTCTTCGGGGCGTACCTGGTGGAAAAATCGAACGGCTTCAAAACCGGGCGGTCGATCTTTCAGATGTTCGCCATGCTGCCGATGGCCATCCCGGGCATGGTTCTGGGGCTGTCGTATATCTTCTTCTTCAACAACCCGTCCAATCCGTTCAATGCGATCTACGGCACCATGGCGATTCTGGTGATTTGCACGGTGACGCATTTCTATACCGTATCGCACCTGACGGCGGTCACCGCTCTCAAGCAGATGGATAAAGAGTTCGAGTCAGTGTCAGCCTCTCTCAAACAGCCAACAATGAAGCTGTTTGCCCGTGTCACGGTGCCGGTCTGCCTGCCTGCGGTGCTGGACATCTCAATCTATCTGTTCGTCAACGCGATGACGACTGTATCGGCGGTTGTGTTCCTCTACTCACCCAAAACCACACTCGCGTCCATCGCGGTGCTGAACATGGATGATGCCGGGGACATCGCACCCGCAGCTGCGATGGGCATGATGATCTTCTACACCAACGCAGCCGCCCGGATCGTCCACCTGATTGCGTCAAAAGGCATTCTGGCCCGCACACAGGCCTGGCGCAGCAGGTAAGCCCTACAAAACTCAAAGCCCCGCAGGTCACATATCAGCGGGGGTTTCTTTCTCCTTAAGCACCCGCTCAGCAAAGTCCATAAACGCCCGTATGATCTTGACGTCGCGACGCTGGGAAAGTGAGATCATGCTTTCACCCATTTGCAAGTTCACACCCTTCAATTTGATTTGCTGCAATCGATCATCGTGCCCGTATTCCGCCTGAGATACAAAACCGATACCCGCACCCGAGGCAACAAGCTCGCGAACGGCCTCTCGGCCTTCTGCAACGATTGCCGGGTTTAATCTGATGCCGTGTTTCTCGGCTGCATCCTCTAGTTTCTCGCGTGTTTTTGACCCGTGCTCTCTGAAAATCAGGGGCAATTCGGCCAACTCTTCCAGGGATAAGGTTGGTTTGGATGCCAAAAGCACGCCCTGGGCAGCAAAGGCCACAATCTCAGTGGACCCCAGATTCAATACGTCCATGTCCTTGCCAGGAGACAGGCTGCCTACAACACCGATTTCCGCATTGTAAGACCGAAGCTCCTCCAGGATTTCTTCGGTGTTGCCGGATCGTACGGTGATCGTGATTTTTGGGTATTTCTTTTGGAACGAACCTAGAAAAGACGTCATGTGATGCGCTGAATCGGCAATGATCCTTAATTCTCCATCAATCGCGGCTTTGGTTTCAGAGAGATAATCCTCAATCTGATCTTCGATCTCGAAATACTGTTTCGTGAATCGGTAAAGCTGTTCGCCTTCGGGCGTTAAGTTCACGCGTTTTCGTTCACGCTGGAACAACAACAGGTCGTGATCCTGTTCCAGTTTTCGAACCTGTTCGGAAATCGCTGGCTGGGTCAGATACAAAGCCTCAGCTGCACGGGAAAATCCACCATGTTTGGCCACGTAATGAAAAGCTTTCAACTGGCTGTGTCGCATAACGGTTTCCTGGATATGAATGCATAGGCTGCGCTTATTAATGGATTGATAATTGCAATTTCACATATAGCAACCGTTACTGCAAATGTGTTCCTGAAAACGCTGTTCTGGAGCCTGGTAATGACGCCATCCATACCCAAAATTGAGCAACCGCGCCTTGGCGAACCCTACCTTCTGACACCCGGTCCTTTGACAACGTCCTACGCGGTTAAAGAGGCCATGTTACGCGATTGGGGAAGCTGGGATGACGATTTCCGCGCCATGACGCGGGAGGTGCGATCAAGCCTGCTGAATCTGCTTGGCGAGGGCGCTGACGAATTTGATTGTGTGCCGATGCAGGGCAGCGGATCGTTTTCTGTCGAAGCGATGCTGGCATCCTTTATTCCGCGGGACGGAAAGGCGCTGGTATTGGCCAATGGTGCTTATGGGCAGCGTTCGGCCCAGACGTTGCAGTATCTGGGTCGTGATCATGTCGTATTGGACAAGGGCGATTACCTGCCTCCGAGGGGTGACGAGGTGGCGCGCATTCTCGCGGATGACCCGGACATCACGCATGTCGTCGCCATTCATTGCGAAACCAGCTCGGGCATCCTGAACCCGGTCGAGGAGATTTCAGAGGTCACATATGCCGCCGGGCGCAAGCTTTTGATCGACTCGATGTCCGCATTTGGAGCGATTGAGCTCAAACCCACTGAAATTCGATACGAGGCGATGGTGTCTTCGGCGAACAAATGCATCGAGGGCGTTCCGGGCTTTGGGTTCATCGTGGCGCGCAAATCCGAGCTGGAAGCCGCAAAAGGTAACAGTCATTCGCTGTCTCTGGATGTGTATGCGCAGTGGGCGCATATGAACAAAACGGGACAGTGGCGGTTTACCCCGCCGACGCATGTGGTTGCGGCTTTCATCGAGGCACTTCGGGCGCACACTGCCGAAGGCGGTGTTGCAGGTCGCGGTGCCCGCTATACCCGCAACCGGGACGTCATGGTTGCGGGCATGCGGGAACTGGGTTTCGAGACGCTGCTGGATAATCGTTGGTTGAGCCCGATCATCGTCACCTTCTTCTGCCCGGCTGATGAGAATTTCGTTTTTGATCAGTTCTATAACCGGATGAAAGAAAAAGGGTTCATTATCTACCCGGGCAAGCTGACTGTCGTCGACAGTTTCCGCGTCGGTTGCATCGGCCAGATGGACGAAGATGTCATGCGTAAAGTTGTGATCGCTGCAAAAGAATCTCTGGAAGAAATGGGCGTGACAAGCGCTGCGCCTCCTCTCCGGGCACTGGAAGAACGCGCCAAGTTGGCCGCATAAAAATCAAGGAAAACACAGATGACCATTCAAACCCCTGTCGAAGCAAATGAGCGCGTCTACCCAACGCCGAAGGTGCCCGCAATTGCCATCTGCCTTGATGGATGTGAACCTGAATACCTCGACGTGGCGATTGCGAAAGGGCTGATGCCCAACCTCAAACGGATGCGGGAGGAAGGTACAGACCGTCTGGCGCATTCTGTTATTCCGTCGTTCACCAACCCCAACAATCTTTCGATTGCCACCGGGCGTCCGCCGATCGTGCATGGAATCTGCGGCAACTACCTTATTGATCCCGACACCGGTGTAGAGGTTATGATGAACGATGTCCGCTTCCTGCGCGCGCCGACCATCTTCTCACAGTTCTATGATGCAGGTTTCCGCGTGGCGATGGTAACCGCCAAGGACAAGCTTCGCGCGCTGCTTGGTGCCGGGCTGAAGTTTGACGAGGGCAGGGCGGTTGCATTCTCTTCTGAGCGTTCGGGCGAAACGACGCTTGAGGAACATGGCATCGACAATGCCAGCAAATGGTTGGGCATGGACGTGCCCGAGGTATACTCGGCCGAGCTGTCGGAATTCGTTTTTGCTGCTGGCGTCAAGCTGCTGAAAGAGTTCAAGCCCGACGTCATGTATTTGTCGACTACCGACTATATCCAGCACAAGTTTGCACCCGATCAAAAGGGCGCACTTGATTTCTACGCCATGTTCGACCGCTATCTGGGCGAGTTGGACGCATTGGGGGCCGCCATCGTGGTGACGGCTGATCATGGCATGAAGCCTAAGCACCTGGCAGATGGATCCCCTTCGGTCATCTATGTGCAGGACCTGATGGACGAATGGCTGGGCAAGGATGCGGCGCGGGTCATCCTTCCGATCACTGACCCCTATGTCGTGCATCATGGTGCACTGGGTTCGTTCGCGACCGCTTACCTGCCGGATGGCGCGGATCAGAGTGACATCATTGCCAAACTCAAGGCGACCGAAGGGATCACCCATGTGCTGACCAAGGCTCAGGCCATTGAACGGTTCGAATTGCCCGGTGATCGGATTGGCGACATTGTGATGGTTTCTGGCGAAAACATTTGCATCGGAACGTCCGAGCATCGCCACGATCTGGCAGCGCTCAAAGAGCCCCTGCGCAGCCATGGTGGTTTGACGGAACAAGAAGTTCCCTTCATCGTGAACCGTGTCATCGACCTGCCAAACCAACCCGTGCTGCGCAACTTTGATGCCTTTTTCTACGCAACTACAGCGGCGGCACAGTAAGCCATGAAAGACCAGACCATGTCGAAAATCGAAGTACGTAACGAAGGAATGCGGATCGGTGGCGAAATCGTCTTTACCGATGAAACCATTCCTGTTCTTTACCCGTACACCAACGAGGTCGTGGGCCATGTTCCCGCTGGCACCGCAGAACACGCACGCAGGGCATTCGAAATCGCGGCGAATTACAAACCTAAACTGACCCGGTACGAGCGCAGCCAGATTTTGCAGCGCGCAGGCGAGCTGATCGGCGAGAAACGCGATTACCTTGCGAAATGGCTGACGTTGGAGCTGGGCATCTGCCACCAGCATGCGATCTACGAAACCAAACGCGCACAGGATGTTTATCAGTTTGCGGCGGCTGAGGCGCTAAAGGACGATGGCGAGATCTTTTCCTGCGATCTGACCCACAATGGCAAAGCCCGCAAGATTTTCACCACCCGAGAGCCGGTGAAAGCAATCAGTGCGATCACCCCGTTCAATCACCCTTTGAATATGGTTAGCCACAAAATCGCGCCGTCGATTGCGACCAATAATTGCATGGTTTGCAAGCCCACGGAACTGACGCCGCTGACTGCGCTGACATTGGCCGACATACTTTATGAAGCAGGCCTGCCGCATGAGATGTTCCAAGTGGTGACCGGCTGGCCGGCTGACATTGGCGATGAGATGATCACCAATGAACATATCGACATCATCACCTTCACCGGGGGTGTGCCGGTGGGCAAGTTGATCGCTGAGAAAGGCGTCTACAAGCGGCAGGCGCTGGAACTTGGGGGTAACGATCCTCTGATCGTTCTGAATGACCTCAGCGATGCGGATTTGGACAAAGCCGCAACAATTGCAGTGGCGGGTGCGACCGGAAACTCCGGTCAGCGGTGTACGGCAGTCAAGCGCATCCTCGTGCAGGAAAGTGTGGCCGACAAGTTTGTGCCGCTGGTTCTGGAGAAGGCCAAGAAGATCAAATTCGGCGATCCGCAAGACCCCGAAACCGAGCTGGGGTGTGTGATCCACGACAAAGCCGCGGAGATATTCGAGAACCGCGTTCTGCAGGCTGAGAAAGAGGGTGCAGAAATCTTGTATCACCCGGGCCGTCAGGGCGCATTGCTGCCGCCTATCGTTGTCGACAAGGTTCCCCATGACAGCGAGCTGGTGATGGAAGAAACTTTCGGTCCTATCGTGCCGATCGTGCGCGTGCCAGACAACGACGAAGAGGTGATGGCGATCTCGAATTCGACCGAGTTCGGCCTGTCTTCGGGGGTATGCACCAATGACCTGAACAGGGCCATCGCCTTTATCAACGGGTTGAATGTCGGCACCTGCAACATCTGGGAACAGCCGGGTTACCGCATTGAGATGTCACCCTTTGGCGGCATCAAGGACAGCGGAAACGGGGTGAAAGAGGGCGTTATCGAGGCGATGAAGTTCTTCACCAACGTCAAAACCTATTCGCTGCCCTGGCCCAACTAAACCTTGTGTCCTTTCCCCACAGACGGGAAGGACGCTTCAAATCCTCCCTGATACTGGCGGGCCTTTTGGGGCCCGCATCTTTTGATGACAGAAATGAGGAGCGGACATGCCACAGATTGTCCACACGGAAGGGGAATCAAACACATCCGAAGCGCGCAAGGCATGGTTGCGAAAGTCCACGGGGCCGAAGTCGGCACCTCTGCTCAAACGCGATGCGGATGTGTTCCTGCATCAATCTCTGTCATCACCCTGCGTCAGCACTATTGCAAAGGCCGAGGGGATCTGGATCGAGGATATGGAGGGTCGCCGGTACATGGATTTCCATGGCAACTCGGTGCACCACATAGGCTATGGGCACCCGCGTCTGATAGCCGCCATCAAAGCGCAACTTGATGATCTTCCTTTTGCACCCCGCCGCTTTACCAATGACCCGGCAGTGGATTTGGCAGAAAAACTGGCAGATATCGTGCCTGGCGATCTGGGGAAGATGCTCTTTACCACTGGCGGCTCTGACGCCAACGAGGTTGCCCTCAAAATCGCGCGTGCCGCGACCGGTCGGTTCAAAACAATCAGCTTCTGGGATGCCTTCCACGGTGCGGGCTTCGGCGCCGCAAGCGTCGGTGGCGAGGCGACGTTCCGCAGTCATATCGCGGGTCCCCTCTTGTCGGGCACTGAACATGTCGCGCCCTTCGCCTGCTACCGTTGCCCATACAATCACGCGGGACCGGAAACCTGCGGGTTGGCCTGCGCGAAAATGGTCGAATATGTTCTGGAGCGTGAAGGAGATGTGGCCGCAGTCATAGCCGAACCGATGCGCGCGGTGCCCTATGTACCACCGCCGGGGTTTTGGAAATCCGTGCGCGAGGCGTGCAATCGTCACGGCGCGCTTTTGATCATGGATGAAATCCCGACCGGCCTTGGCAAAACCGGCAGGATGTTCGCCTTTGAACATGACGAGATCATTCCCGACATTGTGACGCTTGGAAAAGCGCTTGGCGGTGGTATCCTGCCCATTGCCGCTTGTGTTGCCCGCAAACAATTGGATGTCTGCGGGGATTTTGCCATTGGTCATTACACACACGAAAAGAACCCGGTCACCGCGCAGGCCGCTTTGACAACACTTCAGATCATCGAAGATGAGGGGTTGGTTCATCGGTCGGCCATGCTGGGTGAGCACGCAATTGGTCGTCTGATGGACGAACTTCAGAACGTACCCACCGTCGGAGACATCCGGGGTAGGGGTTTGATGTTCGGGGTCGAAATCGTTGATGATCGCGTTGAAAAGATACCGGGCAATGCGCGTGCCGAACGGATTTACTACGCCTGTCTGGAGGCCGGTTTGAGCTATAAGATCAGTCAGGGATGCGTTCTGACACTGTCGCCGCCGCTGACCATCTCACAAACGGATCTGGACCACGCAATCGACATTGTGGTTGCTGCGATCAAGGCCGAGAGTTGACGCGTCGGAACAGTCAGTCTCAGCTGTTGTGAAACGGGGCTAGCCGGGACAGCATCGAAGGTTCCAAAGTACGGTTTGCGAATACGAGTTCGATGGTGCTCGGCGTACAACGGATTTTGGGTTTGGCCGATGGCGTTGTAATATCCAAATGCACTTAGCCCTCAAACGCCGACAAAGCGACGGAGAAAGGCAGAAACTTCAATTCGGACATTGGCGCAACTGAAACAGACCAAACTGGCGGAATTTCAGAAACTCAATATCAACAGAGCGGGGTCTTTCATGGTACCGAATGTATTTCAGAAGCTGAAAGACCTTTTGTTACTGCGCTCTATAGACAGCAGGCCGTCGTCTTTGCAAAAAAATGTGAAAAAAGATGCAGATCAACAGGCGACTACATTTTATCTGCCATAGATAATTCGGACTGACTATGTCGGCTAAGTCATTAGACTGCCTGTCAGTCTGGCCCTGTTGCATAAACCAGATGATGGACGCGTTTTGGCCCTTCCCCGGACAGACGTATCCCACAGACTCCGTGGCCGGGATGCCGAGCGCGGTGTAGCCGTTCAGGACGGCGATGCGGTCCTGGATCTCGGCGACCTGACGGTCGACATGCCTCGCCATGAGCCGTTGGCCCAGCAGTTTCACACAGTGCATCTTCGCCCCGACGCGGCTCCCACGATGGTATCCACTCTATCGTCGCCACAGGGCGCGGCCGAGGTATTTGACGTGCAGGGCTTTGTTGCGGGCCACGGCTCCAAAAGTAATCGTCTTCCAGGGCTTCGCGTTCTTGCGGGGTGGGATGACGGCATGGGTACCGCTATCTGCAATCTCATCGAGGTACTCGCGCGTACCGTAGGCACCATCTGCCGTGACGCCCGGTGATCCCGACCGCTCGGATTTTCAGGGTTTCCTCTTTGATCCCAAGGCGAATCTTGCGCCAGACCCGCCGTTTGGGGCCACAATGCTTGCGGGCGTGCCACTCGCCTTCACCTTCGACCTTGATCCCGGTGCTGTCGATCAGCAAGTGCAGCGGCCCGTTGGACCTGTGATACAGGGTGTTCATGGTCAGGGTCTTCTGGCGGCGATATTCCAAGCATAGCAGCGGCTTCGGTCACCGTCCCAGTCGAAACCACCGCTCGAAATGCCTCAACTTGTTTGAACGTGACCTCCATGAGGTGTTGGTTTCTTTGACCTTGTGTTGGAACGATCGTTCTTCGCGCGTTTCTGAGGGCGTCACCTCACGGTGATGACCTCAACTTCTTCGGACAATATCTCGGTGAAATCATGCGCCAGCATTGCATCGAAGCTCAAAGTGTCGCTGACCCCCAGAACAAAATCATCAGCTCTGCATTGATGCACGGCTTCGCCCCGGATCACGTACAGGAAGTCCAATCCTTTGCGTTGGTATCTTGGCAGCGATTTGGATTGGTCGCGGGCAATCGTGACATTGCTGATTGAAGCATGCCGCCAGCCCACCGTGCTTGCCCAGCAAACGGTCGCCATGCGTGTAACTCTTTGTGATGCGTCGCGAAGGCAATCCTTCGCCTGCCTAAACATGATGCACATCTGCCGTTACATCGGTAAGGACGAAGAGGGCCATCAGAGGGACTTCCAAAGCGGTAGACAGTGACTGGAGCGTGGCAAGCGATGGTGAGACTGATCCGCTTTCAACCCGGCCGAATGTACTGGCCGTTTGCCGCATGGGTTGATGGTTAAGTCGCAGGGACAACACAGTGCTCAAACTCTCCAATACTCAAAAGGATAGTGCTGTCACTCCACCGGGCCGATCCGGTCAATCTGTTGCAGTAATGTATGGCAGTTGGTCAGAGCCTGTCCCGTTGCCAGGATCATCTGGGGCAGGATCATCCATTCCAGCGTCCAGGCGGCACCGGATCTTTCCTGCTCGTGCACCAGTGCCTGATGCATTCCCGACAGTTGGGTGGTGTTGAAACGGGCCAGAGCGACCAGCAATTCCGCGCGGACCGGGTTGCGCTTATGAGGCATCGCCGAAGATCCGCCGCCACCTGTCAGCGAAACCTCGTCCACCCCCTGCTGAGCCATGAGCGACACGTCCTGACCGATCTTTCCCAGCGCGCCCGTTATCAATGACAGCCATGAGGCAAATTCTGCAAGATTGTCCCGGCGGGTATGCCAGTTTGCATCGCAACTGATCAGGCCAAGCCTATGGGCCATATGATCCGCGATTGCCTGTCCGGATCCGTGCATCCCGGCGCGGTCTCCAACGGCGCCGCCAAGTTGCAGCACAAGCAATCTGGGCTGCAATTCGGTCAGGCGTTTCTGGTGATCGGCCAATGGCAACCGCCAGTTTTGCAGGCGCGTGGCAACTGTAATCTGCAATGCCGCCTGCATTCGGGTTCGCCCCATCATCACGCATTCGCCGTGTGCCTGTTCCAGCGCCACAAGCGCATCCGTCAGGTCTGAAAGACGGGCTGAAAACAACTCCAGAATGTCCTTGATTGACAAGACCAGAGCGGTGTCGACAACATCCTGCGACGTCATCCCCTTATGCAGCGCCACGTGGCAATGATCAGGCAATGCCGCTTTGAGCGACCGCACCAGCGCGGGCACCACCACGCCATCCAATGCCGTCCCGTCGCGCAGCGCCTGCATGTCGGGACGGTGTTGTCGGATAAGTTTTGCCGCGGTATCCGCCACCTCTGCTGGTACGGAGCCGACGGCTGCCAAAGCCTCAGAATATGCGGCCTCGACGGACAGCATGTGTCGCAGCTGAGCCTCTGTACCCAGCATCTCTGAGGTCTGTGGGTCCTCAAACAGCCCGCTGAGCCAGGGATGAGTGGAAAGCTGTTCCATCCTATTTGTGGCCTTTGAACTGAAGAGGGCGGATATCAATCGTCATGGCGCCATTCCTCCCTGCGCTCAAAGAGCCAAAATTTCGCGGGCCTGTTGCCATGTTGCGACCGGACGTTCGTGCTTGGCGCATAGCTCGATCACGCGATTGACCAGCGCAGCATTCGAAGGCGCAAGCGTGTTCCGGTCCAGCCGGACATTGTCTTCCAGACCTGTTCGCGTGTGCCCACCCGCAGCAATGGCCCATTCATTTACCACAACCTGATTTGGACCGATCCCGGCCGCACACCATTCAGCATCCGGTGCGCGATCCTGCATGGACTTCACGTAAAAGTCGAATACGGCCCTGTCGACCGGCATCGCGTTTTTGACACCCATGACAAACTGAACATACAGCTTGCCATAAAGCTTGCCTTCCTTGTGCAATCTGATCGCTTGCAGGATGTGGGACAGGTCAAACGCCTCGATCTCGGGTGTGACTTCGTATTTTCTCATCTCGGCTGACAGCCAGTCCACCAGATCGGGTGGATTTTCATAAACCCGGGTGGGAAAGTTGTTCGATCCAACCGACAGCGACGCCATGTCAGGTGACAGGGGCAGCATTCCGCCCCTGGCCTGGCCGGCGCCTGACCGCCCACCGGTGGAAAACTGGATGATCATTCCGGGGCAGTGTTTTTGCAAACCCTCTTTCAGGAGAGCGAATTTTTCGGGGTCGCTGCAGGGCGTCTGATCATCGTTGCGAACATGGGCGTGGACGATGCTGGCCCCGGCCTCGAACGCCTCTTGCGTGCTTTCGACCTGTTCCGCAACCGAGATCGGCACCGCGGGGTTGTTCTTCTTGGTGGGCAGGGAACCGGTGATAGCCACGCAGATGATGCAGGGTTTGGTCATGGTGATTTCCTGAATTAAGTGCTGCCTTGGAAAGACAGCACCAAGTAGTCAGATATCAAAAAAGACGGTCTCATCTTCGCCTTGTATCTTGATATCGAAGCGATAGACAACTTGACCGTCCCGATTGGTCCGTTTGGCCAGCAGCGTTGCGCGGCGGCGTTCCCATTCGATGAGATTAAGGACCGGGTCCTTGCTATTGGCCTCTGCCTCGTCCTCGAAATAGATACGCGTATTCAGGCCGACATTGATACCCCGGGCAACAACCCAAAGGTTGATATGAGGCGCTTGCTGGCCCACGTTTCGTCCCGGTGTCGGACCGGGTTTGACTGTGTCGAACGCCCATTCGCCGGTTTCAAAGTTGGTGATGACGCGTCCCCAGCCGCGAAAGCCGTCTTCGACATCGCCGCCGCCCTCAGGATGGGCATAGACGCCCCTGGCATTTGCCTGCCAAGCCTCAAGCAAAACATCCTTGATGGGCGATCCTGCCCCGTCCACGACCAGCCCTTCGACCCGAATACGCTCACCCTCGGCATTTGGTCCGGCTATGTCCCAGCCCAATTCCTGCCTGTAGATTTCGAATCCGGCGGCCCCGGGTGCCAGGCCGATATGGACGTAAGGCCCAGCTGTTTGCGAGGGGGTTTCCTTCAGATAATTAAGCTGTTGCATCTTCAGTTCCCCTCCAGACGGTTTTCAAACAGGGTCGAGCGCCGACCGCGCAAAACCACGTCGAATTTATAGGCGATGGTATCCAGTGGGATCGTTGAATTCATGTCGAGCCGCGAAATCAGGCGGCTGATCGCATCGGCGTCAGGAATAGTTTTCACGATCGGACACCTGTCGATCAGCGGGTCGCCTTCGAAATAGCATTGTGTGATCAGGCGTTGCGCAAAACCTGTTCCGAATATCGACATGTGGATATGGGCGGGACGCCAGCTGTTCACCCAATTGCGCCAGGGGTAGGCCCCGGGTTTTACGGTGCGGAAGAAATAATACCCGTTTTCATCTGTCAGGGTGCGGCCGCAACCACCGAAATTGGGATCGATCGGTGCCAGATAGGTATCTTTCTTGTGACGATAGCGCCCACCTGCATTCGCCTGCCAGATCTCCACCAACGTGTTTGGCACCGCGCGTCCGTTTTCATCCAGCACCCTGCCGTGTAGAATGATACGCTCGCCAATCGGGCTTTTTCCGGGTTGCGCATAGTTCGAGATCAGGTCGTTATCCAGAGGGTCAACATCGTTGTCGCCAAAAACCGGGCCGGTGACCTCACTGATTGAGTTTTGCAGCGAGATCAGCGAATATTGCGGTGAACGGGTCACGCTGGTCTTGTAGTCGGGTGTCAGCGCAGGTGGGTGCCACTCGCGGTCACGCTGGTAGAAATCACCTTGTTTCAACATTGTCGGATCACACTTCCTTTTTGTCTGACTCGGGTTTCTGCGCGTTTCCCATTCAGTCCTGTTCCATTTGATCATAGGTCAGTTTTGCCAGTTTGAGGGCCTGATTGGCGCGTGGCACGCCCGCGTAAATTGCGACGTGCTGAAACGCTTCAAGTACATCCTGCTTGCTGGCGCCGGTACGGACTGTGGCGCGGATATGCATCGGGATTTCTTCGAAATTTCCCAACGCAGCAAGCAAAGCCAGCGTCAGCATGGATCTTTCTCGGTCACTGATCCCGTCCGAGGCCCAGACGGTGCCCCACGCGCCTTCGGTGATAAGCGTCTGAAATGGACCGTCCAGATCAGACTTGGCGTCTTCGGCGCGATCCACATGGGCGTCGCCCAGAATTCTGCGGCGCACTCGCATACCGGACTCGTATTTGTCACTCATTGCGGTTCTCCATCAGGAAGGCGGACAAGTGTTCAGCATAGGTGGCGGGGGCTTCCACGCATGGCAGGTGCCCGGTGTTGGGTATCTCGACATAGTGCGCTCCGGGGATCATAGCACAGGTCTGCCGGACCAGTTCGGGCGGGCAGGCGCGGTCATCTGATCCCGCGATGGCCAGAACCGGCAATCGCAGCGTCCGGGTCATGGATTCAAGATCAGCATTTGCAATGGCGTTGCAACATCCCAGGTACCCAGAATCAGGGGTACGCACCAGCATGTTGCGCCAAAGCAGCACGTTATCGGTTGCCCTGAAACCCGCCGCAAACCAACGGTCCAGAATTGCGTCTGCCACAGGCTCGATGCCGGACGATCGGATTGCGCCCATCCGGTCACGCCACATCTGGGCCGTCCCCATTTTTGCGGCGGTGTTGGACAGAACAAGGGCGCGGATCAGGTCTGGTCGGCGCGAAGCCAGCACCTGACCGATCATGCCGCCAATCGACAGGCCGACAAACACCGTGTCGCGAACCCCGATATGGTCAAGCAACGCCTCGGCGTCATCTGTCAGCTCAGCCAAGCTGTAAAGCGCCTGAGGGCATTCCGACAGGCCGTGACCACGCAGATCGAACCGGATCAGGCGCAGCCCCTTGGGAAGCAAGGGCAAAACCCTGTCCCAAAGGCGCAGGTCAGTTCCCAGCGAGTTGGCAAACACCACAGGCGTGCCATCTGGATCGCCATCCTCACGCCAATGCAGGTGAATGTTATCCAGCGCCGCAATCTGCATCAGTAGGGCAGCCCGACGTAGTTTTGTGCAAACACTGATTGGGCCTCTTTGTTTTCGCGCAGGAAATCAATGTCAGCCTTTTGCATTTTCAGGTCAAAGCCGTTCTGTTCCGGAAAACGGTGCAACAGATTGGTCGTGGACCAACTGAACCGCTCGGCCTTCCAGATCCGGGCCAGCGCTTTTTCGGAATAGCGGTCGATGCCTTCGCTGTCGTGGTCTTCATAGAATTGCAGCAGTGCGTTGTGCAGATAGTGGATGTCGCTTGCCGCCGTGTTAAGCCCCTTGGCCCCGGTGGGGGGCACGATATGCGCGGCATCCCCACACAGGAACAAACGGCCCCAGCGCATTGGTTCGGTCACAAAAGACCGCAGCGCCGCAATTGATTTTTCGACCGATGGCCCGGTAATCAGCGTCTCAGCATATTGCGCGGGGATCCTGCGTTTCAGCTCCTGCCAGAAGGCTTGATCAGTCCAGTCATCGGCACTGTCGGACAGCGAGCATTGAATGTAGTACCGGCTAAGGTTCTCATTGCGCATTGAACAAAGCGCAAAACCGCGTTCCGATCCGGCATAGATCAGTTCGTCATGGACCGGGGGTGTTTCGGACAAAACGCCCAGCCAGCCAAACGGATAGACCTTCTCATATTCCCGGCGCACGGTCAGCGGGATGGTTTGACGCGACACCCCATGGAACCCGTCGCACCCGGCGACAAAATCGCAATCAATCCGGTGTCCGGTCCCATCCGCTTGATACGTCACACAAGGTGCATCGCTGTCAGCCCCATGAATCTGAACATCATCGACGTTAAAAGCAATCTTGCCGCCCATCGCATCGCGTGCATCATACAGGTCGCGGGTTACTTCCGTTTGTCCGTAAACAACCACGTGGCTGCCGGTCAGCTCTTTAAAGTCGATACCGAATTCGATATCGCCATATGAGATCACTGTGCCGTCATGGACAAAACACTCCTTGTCCATCCGATCTGCTACACCGGCTTCGCGCATCAGCTCCACAAAACCGGTTTCCAGAATGCCAGCGCGAATGCGGCCCAGAACATATTCCCTGGTTTTGCGCTCTAACACGATGGTGTCTATGCCGTTGCGGTGCAACAACTGGCTGAGCAAAAGACCTGAAGGTCCACCGCCGATGATCGCGACCTGAACGCGCATGTTGGCTCTCCTGATTTCGCGTGTCTAATAATTGAACGTCATTTCTCGATATGTAAAATGAGTTCTACTTGGACTTAGTTGCTATAATTGGAAAGTAATGATAGATCGCCGCATCAAAGTTAGGCATATTCAATGTTTTATTGAGATATGTCGCGAGAAAAGCCTGAAAGTTGCGGCAGAGAAGCTGTTTCTCACGCAACCGGCGATATCCAAGACGCTTAAGGAGCTTGAGGATATTCTGGGCACTGTGCTGTTGTCCCGTAACCGGTCCGGTGTTTCTCTGACGCGGCAGGGCGAAGTGTTTCTGCATTTCGCCGAAATGTCGCTGGCCGCTTTGCAGCAGGGCTTTTCTGGTGTGGAGCAGATCGAAGCGCGCGGCAGGGCCAGTCTTCGGGTCGGGGTGCTGCCTTCGGTTGCGGCCCGTTTGATGCCAGCCGTTGCCACCGATTTTTCCGAACTTGCGGGCAATGCCCGACTGAGCGTTTTCGACGGTCCACATGGCCATTTGATGGAGCGTCTTCGTCTGGGCGACCTGGAGCTTGTTATCGGGCGTTTGGGTCGCCCTGAAACCATGCAGGGCATTTCCTTTACCCAGCTTTACGAGGAGAAGGTCGTCTTTGTCGTGCGCGCGGATCACCCGCTGCTGAAAGCCCCCGATCTCAGGCGGATTACCGAGTGGCAAGTGCTTTACCCGCCTGAAGGATCGGCAATTCGGCCCTTGGTGGATCGCCTCATGATCGCGCATGGGATTGGTGAAATCGAAGATCGTTTGGAAACTGTCTCGGGTGCTTTCGGGCGGGTGTATACCCGGCAGACCGATGCGATCTGGATCATCTCGGCGGGGGTGGTTGCCAATGAAATCAGCGATGGCCACCTTGTAGCGTTGCCGTTTGATACGTCGATAACGCGCGGACCCGTTGGGCTGATGCGTCGGCCAGACCAGGTCCTGTCACCTCAGGCGCAGGTTTTCGGGTTGGCTTTGGACAATGCAATTGCAAGGTTGGGCTTGTCGCCTGATGGTGCGACCTCTGATAACTAAGGCTGGTCCATTCTGCCGGGGTGGCGCGAGGACAGGAGCACAAGATGGATGACAAGGAACGCAGAGTCCGTGAGGCGATTATCGAGAAATGCCTTTTTCTGAATTCCAGCGGGCTTAGCCAAGGCACATCGGGCAATATCTCGGCCCGATACGAGAACCGGATGCTGATCACACCCTCGGCGACGCCCTATGACAAGCTGAACCCCGAGATGATCGTCTCAATGCCATTTGATGGAGAGTATGGGACCTGGGATGGCTCGCTCAAACCTTCGACCGAATGGCGGTTCCACTTCGACATTCTCAAAACCCGCCCCGATATGGGCGCGGTGGTCCATGCACATCCGACCTATTGCACGGCGCTGGCGATTGCACACAAGGAAATTCCGGCAGCGCATTACATGGTTGCGGCCTTCGGTGGTACTAATGTCCGCTGCGCACCCTATGCGCGCTTTGGAACGCCCGAGCTGTCCGAGCTGGCGATTGAAGCGATGCAAGACCGAACCGCCTGTCTGCTTGGCAATCATGGGTCCATTGCCATGGGTGAGGATTTGGACAAGGCCATGTGGCGCGCGGTCGAACTGGAAACCATAGCCCGGCAGTATTACCTTTCCCTGGCCCTTGGTCCGGTGATCCTGACCGATGAACAGATTTCCGAAACGCTATCCGGTTTCGCTTCTTACGGTGTTCAGGGCGACTACAAGGATGTCGCAGCAGGTACTGCTAAGAAGCAAAATGAGCCTGAACAGACCTGACGACCAAGATGGCTGCGCTTGGGGTCGGCATATTGGGCGTAAACCCAAAACGTCGCGACTTGATCAGGAGGTTTTCGCCTGTTCGCCGTTGGTGCCACGCATCTGGCCATTCGCGCGGATACGGCTGCCTATTGATTTATTGGCGCGCGTAAAGAAAATGTAAGGTCAAAGCAAAAGAGTTCCGCAAGCGGGTAGGTATGGCAAAAATAAGAAATATGGAGGAATTCGCGGCCCTGAGCGGGATTTCTCGGCCAACGGTTTCCAAATATTTCCACGACCCGGAAAGCGTTCGTTCCTCTACGCGGGCGCGTATCGAAGAAGCTTTGGAAAAGTTCGATTACCGCCCCAACATCTACGCGGTGAACCAGAACCGAAAGCTGACCAAGAATATCGGCATCGTTGTTCCCTATCTAGCCGATCCTTTTTTTGCCGAGATGGCCAGATACCTTGAGCAGAGCTGTATTGCTGCCGGGTATCGTCCATCTCTTTTCAGCTCGCATGGTGAACAGAAGCTGGAGAATGAAATTCTCGATAGTTTGCGCTCTCTGAAACCGGCGGGCGTGCTGTTTGCCCCATTAGGGCGTGCCTCGGACCGCGCTCACATCGAGAAGTTTTGCGCCGAGGTGCCTACTGTTCTGTTTGACAGCAACCTTGAAGGGTTGGGCGCCGCATTTATTGGATCGGACAATTTCAGTTTTGTGTCCCAAACCGTGGAATACATGACCCGGACGGGTGAACCTCCGTCTTTCTTTGAAATGCGCACGCCAGCAAACCCAAACGCCAACAAGCGACGCAAGGCATATATCGAGGTAATGGAACGTCTGGGGTTCGAGCCCCATGTCATTAAAATCGATGGTGAAGGCTGGGCGTTTGAAGAGATCGGGCATCAAGGTGCTTTGAGGGTGTTGGAGAAAGGCGCTCTCAGGACGAATTCGGTTTTGTGCAGCAATGACCGCCTTGCGATCGGATTTCTGGCTGCCTGTTATGAGCAGGGGATTCGGGTTGGGCGAACGGAAGAATGCTCACTCCGTGTCGCATCAAATGACGACCACCCTTTTGCAAAATTTACGTGCCCATCGCTGACAACAGCTGCGCATGATTATGACAACGTGGCAGGATGCAGTGTGGACACCTTGTTTGAACTCATTGAAAGCGGGGGAAAATTTGATGATCGGACGGAAACTCTGTTTCCGGCACGGCTTGTCTTAAGAGAATCTGCGTGAATTAAAACTTAACGCGCGTAAAGTTATTATTGACGCCGCGACAATTTATAAACTAGGGTCTCTGTACAGCATCCAAGCTCAGGGAGGACAGGGATGTATTTGAAGAACGCACTTCGTGCGGCGACTGCGTTGACTTTCGTCGCTACGGCAGCAGCCCAAGCGGAAACCATCACGATCGCGACCGTCAACAATGGCGACATGATCCGAATGCAGGGCTACACAGACAACTTTACCAATGCGACCGGCATTGATGTTGAATGGGTGACGTTGGAAGAAAACGTTTTGCGTCAGCGCGTCACGACCGACATCACCACCAATGGCGGTCAGTTCGACATCATGACCATCGGCATGTACGAAACCCCGATCTGGGGTGCGAACGGCTGGCTGGTACCGCTGGACGGTTTGTCCGATGAATATGATGTTGGCGATCTGCTGCCTGCGATGGCAGGCGGGTTGAGCCATGATGGCACGCTTTATGCTGCGCCGTTTTATGGCGAAAGCTCGATGATCATGTACCGCACCGACCTGATGGAAAAGGCCGGTCTGGAAATGCCCGAAGCACCCACATGGCAATTCATCCGTGAAGCTGCGGCTGCAATGACCGATCGCGACAACGACATCAACGGCATCTGCCTGCGTGGCAAGGCGGGCTGGGGTGAAGGTGGTGCCTTTATCACCGTAACCGGCAATTCTTTCGGTGCGCGCTGGTTCGATGAAAACTGGAAGCCGCAGTTCGATCAGCCCGAGTGGAAAGAGGCGCTGACGTTCTTCGTCGACATGATGAGTGAATCCGGCCCGGCTGGCTATGCAACAAACGGTTTCAACGAGAACCTGTCTTTGTTCCAGCAAGGCAAGTGCGGCATGTGGATTGACGCCACCGTCGCCGCGTCTTTTGTGACAAATCCGGACGACTCAACCGTAGCTGACAAGGTTGGCTTCGCACTTGCACCAAATTCGGAAGGTGTCGACAAGCGCGCCAATTGGCTTTGGGCTTGGGCGCTGGCGATCCCGGCGGGAACTCAGCAGGAAGATGCGGCCAAGCAGTTCATCGAATGGGCAACCTCGAAAGACTACATCGAGCTGGTGGCTGAAAACGAAGGTTGGGCCAATGTGCCTCCGGGCGCGCGGACCTCGCTTTATGAGAATGACAACTACAAGGAAGTCCCATTTGCAAAAATGACTCTGGAATCGATCCTGATGGCTGACCCGCAGAATTGCTGTGTGCAGCCGACACCCTATACCGGTGTCCAGTTCGTGGCCATTCCGGAATTTGCAGGGATTGCCACACAGGTAAGCCAGGAATTCTCGGCCGTTTATGCCGGGCAGCAAACAGTGGATGAGGCGCTTGCCAAAGCGCAGGCCTTCACAGCAGAAGAGATGGAAGCCGCAGGGTACTGAGGCAACCTTCCCAGCGGGGGGCAGACGTTTTGTCCCCCGCTCCCACTTCCACAATTCGTGTTTTTCTCGCAGGCTGCCTTACGCCTGAACAGAGAGGTCTTGCACAATGGCAACTCAACATTCCAGATCAGTTGCACGCCTGATGATGGCACCCGCAGTGGTGCTGCTGCTTGGCTGGATGCTCGTGCCGCTGACGATGACCCTGTATTTTTCCTTCAAGAAATACCTTCCCTTGCGGGGCGGAGATCTCGGATGGGTGGGTTTCGACAACTATATCCGATTTGTTTCGTCCAGTTCGTTTTGGCCTGCGGTACAGGCAACGCTTGTCATTGTTATCGGCGTGTTGGCGATTACGGTCCTACTGGGCATCCTGCTGGCGATGCTTTTAGATCAACCGATGTGGGGCCAGGGGGTGGTGCGCATCCTCGTTATTGCACCATTCTTTGTTATGCCGACTGTGTCAGCTCTGGTCTGGAAAAACATGTTCATGGACCCGGTCAACGGGTTGCTGGCCCATCTGTGGCGCTTTTTCGGGGCTGAACCGGTCTCGTGGTTGTCCGAAGCTTCAATGACCTCGATTATCATGATCGTGTCGTGGCAATGGTTGCCATTTGCGACACTGATCCTTTTGACCGCAATCCAGTCGCTGGACAGTGAGCAACTGGAAGCTGCTGAAATGGATGGCGCACCTCCGCTCAAGCGGTTCTACCACATCATTCTGCCGCACCTGAGCCGTGCAATCACAATCGTAATCCTGATCCAGACAATCTTTCTGCTTTCGATCTTTGCCGAGATTTTCGTCACCACAGGTGGCGCGTTCGGCACCCGTACACTCACCTACCTGATCTTCCAGCGCGTTTTGGAAAGCCAGAATGTCGGTCTCGGATCAGCCGGAGGTGTCTATGCGATCATTCTCGCCAATATCGTTGCGGTCTTCCTGATGCGCATCGTCGGCAAGAACCTGGACGCGTGAAGAGGTAAAACCATGGCCCGCACCGTTACAATCCAACGCAAGTCGCTGAACACTGCCCTGGCCTGGGCCGTCGGTCTGCTGATCTTTTTCCCGATCCTCTGGACCATCCTGACCAGCTTCAAAACCGAAGCACAGGCCATCGCAAGCCCGCCACTGTTCCTGAACTTCGACTGGACGCTCGAGAACTATGCTGTCGTGCAGGAACGCTCGAACTACATGCGTTTCCTTTGGAACTCGGTCATCATCGCAGGCGGGTCAACCCTGTTGGGTGTGATCATTGCCGTACCGGCAGCATGGGCAATGGCGTTTGTTCCTTCGAAACGTACAAAGGACATTCTGCTTTGGATGCTCTCTACCAAGATGTTGCCGGCAGTCGGTGTCCTTTACCCGATCTACCTGCTGTTCATCCGTCTGGGGCTGCTTGATACACGAGGTGGACTGGTTGTCGTGTTGATGCTGATCAACTTGCCGATCATCGTCTGGATGCTCTACACCTACTTTCGCGAAATTCCCGGTGAAATTCTTGAAGCTGCGCGGATGGACGGGGCAACGCTGAAAGAGGAAATCCTGCACATCCTGACACCCATGGCTGTACCGGGCATCGCTTCGACTGTTTTGCTGAACTTCATTCTTGCCTGGAACGAGGCATTCTGGACCCTCAACCTGACAGCCGTTGACGCGGCCCCGCTGACCGCATTTATCGCCAGCTATTCCAGCCCCGAGGGCCTGTTCTTTGCCAAGCTCAGCGCGGCTTCGACAATGGCCATTGCACCGATCCTGATCCTTGGCTGGTTTAGCCAGAAACAACTTGTCCGCGGCCTGACTTTTGGCGCTGTGAAATAAGGAAAACTTCTCATGGGACGTATTCAACTCAAGTCCGTGACCAAAAGCTTTGGCGACGTGCAGGTTATCCCGCCACTGGATCTGACCATCGAAGACGGAGAGTTCACGGTGTTCGTCGGGCCATCGGGTTGCGGTAAGTCCACTTTGCTGCGCCTGATTGCGGGGTTGGAGGACATCACCTCTGGCTCCATCGACATTGATGGGGCCGATGCAACAAACGTACCACCTGCAAAACGCGGTCTGGCGATGGTTTTCCAGTCTTATGCCTTGTACCCGCACATGTCCGTTCGCAAGAACATCGCCTTTCCCTTGCGGATGGCAAAACTGGATCAGGCCGAAATCGACAAACGTGTGGAAGGGGCCGCGCAGGTTCTGAACCTGACCGACTATCTGGATCGCCGCCCCGGCCAACTGTCTGGTGGCCAGCGCCAGCGTGTGGCCATCGGGCGTGCCATTGTCCGCGAACCCGCAGCGTTTCTGTTCGATGAGCCGCTGTCCAACCTGGACGCCGCGCTGCGCGTTGGCATGCGTTTGGAGATCAGCGAGTTGCACGAGCGGTTGGCGACAACCATGATCTATGTGACCCATGATCAGGTCGAAGCGATGACGATGGCCGACAAGATCGTCGTGCTTCAGGCTGGTGTGATCGAGCAGGTCGGAAGCCCGCTGGACCTATATCGAACGCCGCGAAACCTTTTTGTCGCCGGGTTCATCGGTTCGCCCAAGATGAACTTTATCGAAGGCGAAGAGGCTGCAAAACACGGCGCACATACAATCGGTATCCGCCCCGAACATATTGCAGTGTCCGAGAACGAAGGAACCTGGAGCGGTGTCGTCGGCGTGTCCGAACATCTTGGATCAGATACGTTTTTCCACATACATGAAACCGGTCTGGCGGAAACAATCACGGTGCGCGCGGACGGAGAGGTTGGATTTCGGCATGGCGACCGCATCTACCTGACACCACGTGCCGACGTGCTTCATCGCTTTGACGCCCAAGGGCTACGGATCGAATGAAGCGACTGGACGGAAAAACCGCGCTCATCACTGGGGCTGCGCGCGGAATCGGGCTGGCCTTTGCAAAAGCTTACGTCGCCGAAGGCGCGCGTGTGGCCATTGCCGACATTGACATCGCGCGGGCGCAATCCGCAGCCTCGGAAATTGGTGACGCTGCAATAGCGGTCGAAATGAATGTCGCTGATCTGGACAGCATCGACCATGCTGTTGCATGCACCGTGGATCAATTCGGTCAGATTGATATTCTGATCAACAATGCCGCCGTTTTCTCAGCGGCGCCCATCACCGAAATCGATCGCGCCGATTACCAGCATGTCTTCGATATCAATGTCTCTGGCACCCTGTTTACACTGCAGGCCGTTGCGCGACACATGATCGACGCCAATGTCAAAGGCCGGATCATCAATCTGGCCTCACAGGCCGGTCGGCGTGGCGAACCTCTGGTCGCCGTTTACTGCGCCAGCAAGGCCGCCGTAATCTCTTTGACGCAGTCTGCGGGGCTCAATCTGATCGCCCACGGGATAAATGTGAATGCGATCGCACCCGGTGTTGTGGATGGAGAGCATTGGGACGGTGTGGACGCCTTCTTTGCGAAGTACGAAAACAAAAAACCCGGACAGAAGAAGCGCGAAGTTGCATCAGCGGTACCGTTCGGCCGTATGGGACGGGCCGAGGATTTGACCGGGATGGCTGTGTTTCTGGCGTCTGATGAAGCGGAATACATCGTAGCCCAGACTTACAATGTCGACGGCGGAAACTGGATGAGCTGATGACCCCTTTGGCGGACATAACACCGGTAGAGCTGCGCCTCGACCACCTTGGGGCGCTTCCGGCAGATATCAAGAAACCCGGATACCGGCGAGAAGATTTGGCACCTGGGATTGTTCATATCGGACTTGGGAATTTTCACCGTGCGCATCAGGCATGGTACATCCACAGGCTGATGCAAAAAGGGTTGGCCCTCGACTGGGCGATCATCGGGGCGGGCGTTCGGGCATATGACGCGGACATGCGTGAAAAGCTGATCCGGCAGGACTGTCTGACAACTTTGATTGAGCTTGACCCGTCCGGTGTTTCCGCCGAAGTCATCGGCCCGTTGATGGACTATCTGCCCATTGAACCCGGAAATGCGCCTCTGATCCGGAAGATGTCCGATCCCGCCATTCGGATCGTGTCCCTTACCGTCACGGAAGGTGGCTATTTTCTGGATGCCAAGTCGGGTGCTTTCGACGTGGACCACGATGATATTCGACACGACGTGCAAAACCCGCAACAGCCTCGCACGGTCTTTGGTGCCATAGTGGCAGCACTTGGCAATCGCCGTTCTGCCGGACATCTGCCCTTTACGGCATTAAGCTGTGACAACCTTCAGGGCAACGGTACCATCCTGCGCAATTGCGTTGTTGAACTGGCGCGCCTTACGGACCCTGATCTTGCGGATTGGATCGATCAGAACGGGGCGTTTCCGAATTCAATGGTGGATTGCATTGTTCCCGCCACCTCTGATCAAGTTCGGTCGCAGGCTCGAGCCCTAGGAATTGAAGACTGCGTTCCGGTGTCACACGAGAATTTCCGCCAATGGGTGATTGAGGATGATTTCTGCGCCGGGCGGCCAATGTTGGAGAATGTCGGCGTTACGATCACCAAGGACGTACACGCATATGAAACACTGAAACTGCGCATTCTGAACGGCGGGCACCAGATTCTGGCGAATGTGGGCGAGGTTCTGAACATCCCCACAATCTCGGACTGCATGAACGACCGGGAAATTTCGGCATTCTTCCTGAAAGTCCAGACCGAAGAAATTCTTCCTCATGCCAGTGCGGTTCCTGGGATGACACCGGAACAGTATCTGGATCTGGTTAAACGCAGATTTTCGAATACGGCTATTCACGATACCACGCGACGCGTGGCCTTTGATGGGTCTGCGCGCCACCCCGGTTTCCTGCTTCCGTCCATTCGCGATGCTCTGGCCTCGGGTACATCTGTCACTGGGCTGGCGCTGGTTGAAGCTTTCTGGTGCCGGATGTGCGCCGGTCTGCGTGAGGATGGATCAGAGATTGCGCCCAATGATCCCATCTGGAGCGATTTGCAGAGTGCGGCCCTTGCCGCCAGGGAACAGCCCGAAAAGTGGCTTGAGGCAGCAAACCTGTACGGAAGTACTGGTCGTGAAGCCCAGTTCGCAGAAGCCTTCATACGCTGGTTGCCACGGATTTGGCAGCACGGATGCCGGACGACGATCAAAAGCTATCTGAATGCGCTTTCCTGACGGATGTGATCTCGGTTCAGGTGGTTTCCATTATAGAACTGGTCGCAGGCTTTGAATTTCCGGTTGTCCGATCGAAAACTGCCATAGGCGTCAATCTTTGGATTTCCGCACGATATATACGCCTGCGAGGCAGAGAGCGAAACCAAAGGCGATGCGCCAGGTGACCGGCTCGCCCAGGATCATCCAGGCCAGTGCTATTGCCAAAGGTGTGACAAGGTAAAGCAATGTGGACACGCGGGTCGCGTCGCCGCGCTGAACAAGTGCGACATAGAGGCTGATCGAGATCAGGGAATTGGCGATGACCAGATACGCAAGGGAAAGGATCAGGTTTGGATGCCAGGTGACTTCCATTGTTTCGGTCGCCATTGCGATGGGAAGCAGCACGGCAAATCCGATCACATATTGAACAGCACCACCCAACACTGGGTCGCTGCGCCGCCCGTGACGTTTTTCCAGCAAAGTGGCGGCGGTCAGGCCGACCAATGCACTAACCGCAAGCAGCCCGGCGGAAAGAGGCACTGCGCTGGTCTTGTCAAAGACGCTGATTGCAACCCCCGCAAAACCCAGCGCCAGGCCGACCCACATCACGGGCCGTCCACGCGCTTCTCCGACCAACGGAGAGAAGGCGGCGACAAGTGCGGGTTGCAAGGCCATCACGATGGCAGTGGTGCCGGCACCCAACCCCTGTTTCATCGCCTGGTAGGCCAGACCGAAGTAAACACACTGAATAAGAAACCCACTTGCCGCCATCGCGGCCCAGTGCGCCGGATCACGCGGCAGGGCAGGGCGGAACACCGCCAGCAGCGGCAGAAGACACAGAACAGCCAGACCATAACGGATCGCAAGCATGGTCATCGGTTCCACATAGGGCAGCCCCAGCTTGGCAAAGCTGTAGCCACCCGCCCAGAACAACACGAACAGAACCGGTGCACCCAACCAGAATATCGATACCGCGCGGGCCGAGGTCATCATCTATTCCAGCTTCGAAGATAATCGCCCAAGCATATCAAGGCATTGGGCCATTTGGTCGACCGAGACGTATTCATCGGGTTTATGCGCTTGATCGATTGATCCGGGGCCGCAGACAACGACGCTCATCCCCAACTGCTGGAATATCCCGGCCTCGGTGCCGAAAGGTACAACGTCGGCGCCATTTGCCCCTGTCAGTTCCATCACAAGGTCACGCGCTTCGTTGTCGTCCATTGGCTCCAGCCCGTCGACCTCACCGATTACTTCGGTCTTGATACCGGCATCGGGATGAACAGTCTGCATTGCCGGGATCAGGGTTTGCGCGCAAAACCGGTGCAGTTCGTCTTTGACGTAATCCGCATCCGCCTTTTGCACTGGTCGCATCTCCCAATCGACCCGCGCCTTACCGGGGATCACATTATGGGCCACCCCGCCCACCAGCGAACCGGTATTTATTGTTGTCCATGGCGGGTCGAACGGGCTGTTTTCCGGTGCTCGCCCTTGCAAATCAGCCTTCAGCGCCAGCAGTTTCGACACGTATTGCACTGCGTATTCGACAGCGTTAACGCCGCGCTCGGGGGCCGAGCCATGGCCTTCGAACCCGGTAAAATGTGCTGTATATTCATAGCAGCCCTTGTGGCCTTCGATGATGCGCATCGAGGTGGGCTCGCCGATGATGACCACAGCGGGTTTGATCGCTTTCTCCCGCAGGGTTTTGGCCAAAGCCTGCGCGCCAAAACAGCCGATTTCTTCATCATAGGTAAAGGCAAAATGCACCGGGCGCTGAAGGGCCAGCTTTGCGTAGTACGGGGCCATGACGACTGCCGCCGCGATAAACCCTTTCATATCGCAGGTTCCGCGCCCAAACCACTTGCCGTCCCGCTCATCCATCACGAACGGGTCCGAGGACCAGTCCTGATCGGCGACAGGCACTACATCGGAATGGCCTGACAGAACGACACCACCGTCGCGCTTGGGGCCCAACGTGGCAAAAAGATTGGCTTTGGTGCCGGTTTCGTCATGCCATATTTCCACCGCTGCACCGCAATCGCTCAACCGGTCCGCGAGGTGCTTGATCATGTCCAGGTTGCTGTCTGACGAAACCGTAGGGAAGCTGATCAGTTCGCCCAGCAGGGTCTTGGCGTCTTCGAGGATGCTCAAGCTTAGTCTTTCACAAAGAGCTTTCGCTCGATATTGCACAGGGCTTCGGCGGGGCCGTTTTCAGTAATAAGAATGGTTTCCGTGGTCTCAAGCCCCCAGCTGTCCATCCACAGCGCAGGCATGAAATGGAAAACCATGCCCGGTTGCAGAATGGTCTCGTCTTCGGCACGGATCGACGCTGTCCGTTCGCCCCAATCTGGCGGATAGCTCAGACCGATAGGGTATCCCATGCGCCCCTCACGTTCGAGTCCGTGACGGGCAAGAACCTTTAGAAAAGCGTTTGCAATGTCGCTGGTCCGTTTGCCAGCCCGGGCAGCCTCTAGACCCGCCGCTATCCCTTCGATCTGTGCGCGTTCCGCGTCCCGCATTTCTGGCGGCGGAGTGCCAAGAAATACCGTGCGGCAAAGCGGAGCGTGATAGCGCCGATAGCAGCCGGACAGTTCGAAAAATGTTGCTTCACCCTTCTTCATCGGTGCGCCATTCCATGTCAGGTGCGCGGCAGTGGCATCCAGCCCCGAAGGTGTCAAAGGGACAATAGCCGGGTAATCCCCCCAATCATCCTCAACCCCGGTAATCCCGGCGTGAAAGATATCTGCGACAAGGTTGTTCTTGCGCACGCCCACTGCGGCGCGATCAATGGCCGTTTGGATAACTTTTTCTGAAATCCGGGCCGCCTTGCGAATAAAAACAACCTCTTCTTCCGACTTGATCAGGCGCTGCCAGTTAACCAGTGCCGTCGCATCCACCAGCGTTGCTTCGGGCAATTCCTTGCCTAAAACCTCGTGTGCCTTTGCGGAATAGTAATAGTTCTCCATCTCAACGCCGATACGGGTCGCGTCCAGCCCAAGCGCGCGAATGTGGCCAGCCAGATCCTGCATGGGATGGCGTATGGTTGATTGAACGTAGTGGTCTGCATAGCCGCGAATGTTGTCCCTGGACATCCAGCATGTGCGCAACCCACCCAATGCATCCATCTGGCGTCCCCACCAAATCGGCTCACCTTCCATGCCGAGCAATACGCCCTGATGCACGTAAAAGGACCAACCATCATAGCCAGTCAGCCAAGCCTGGTTCGAAGGGTCGGTGACAAACAGTAGCTCTAACCCCGCTTTTTCCATAGCGCTTCGGGTCTTGGCGATCCTGCGGTCATATTCCGCTTGGCTGAAGGGGGCGTGTTCAATCGGCATGGCATCCTCGGAGGCTGGATATGACACGTACTTGAGCGCAATCTTACCAATTTGTACACAAATGAACTTGTAAGCGATACCTGAACCGAAACCCCTATTAGAAGTTATTGGGTTATCTAACGAGGAGATCATGGTACGCGTACAGGGTATTCGCCCTCAGCATCGAAGGACGCAGTAGAATAGAGCGCTGGAAGCATGCGAAGTCCCTGTTCGGTGGTTAGTGCGCTTCCGAAACCGCGCCAAAAGTCATGAGCCACCGAGGGTCATGAGAAAGTTCTTCAGACCTCATCTGATCGCGGTTTTCGCGGGCCAATCGACTATTTGTGCGGTTTTATGCTGCGCCTGAGCGAGGATCGGCATTTCTCCGCTGGATATGATTGCAAGACGGCAACGGTGGCACCTGATCTCGCGCGCGGCATGGTGCAGAGGGTCGGTGTCTTGGGGCACAGTGAAGGCTCGCTGCCAAACCCCAGATGTCCAAGGACTCAATCAATGCTACACACTGCGCCCACCTGTCGAGAGGCGGCCCCTTGTTTCGATGCATGTCGATCCAGCGCGCTCGACACCAACGGCATTCTCAATTCAACGCGTGCCGCGTCCCCTGTGGTGAACGAGGCAGAGTGTCAAAGCCTGCGCAACTCGGCCGGTCAGAGGAAAGCGCGCAATCTTTGGGGAATGGTTGCGTGGGGTTTGTTGGTGATAGTCCAAATCGCTGCGTACGCCGCCATGTTCTATGGCGTGTTGGTTATGCATATCTCGCTGCTTCCCTACGTATTTCTGGTAGCACTGACAGTCTTATTCTGGCTGGGCTACGATTGCATTCGCGATATGCGCAAGGATGCTTCATCAGCTAACAGTCAAAGTTAGATATCCTTTCTTACCTGAATGACTTCGGGTCAATGACAGTCAATATCTGTGGCCAAACTGCCGGGCCCAGTGGAATGTAAGTGTTGCCCTTCGTGATTTCCTTGGGGCAGGGCGCTTTCAGGTTCAAGACACACCCTGGCAACAGGCATCTTTCACGAAAGTCAGTGACAGAGCCGGTTGACAACAGGTTTTGTATTTTGGATACATTTGTCAGGGATATCGCAACGACCTGTATTGTCACTGAACGCTCTGACGACAAAGAGCCCTGCGATTGTCTTGCCAAGTCCATTTCTGGGAGAAAATCATGAAACTCAATCTTCTGGCCGCAACCACGGCAATAGCCCTGTCGGGTGCCGTGGCACAGGCAAATACCCTGGTGTATTGTTCCGAAGGTTCACCCGAGGGGTTTGACCCTGCACTGTTTACCGCAGGAACTACCTTTGATGCCTCGTCGCATCCTATTTACAACCGGTTGCTTGAATTCGAAACCGGTACAACCAATGTGATCCCCGGTCTGGCTGAAAGTGTCGAGGCCAGTGATGATGGCCTGGAATACACGTTCAAGCTGCGCCAGGGTGTCAAATTCCATTCGAATGACGAATTCACCCCGACCCGCGACTTCAACGCTGATGACGTAATCTTTTCCTTCATGCGCCAAAAGGACGAGAACCACCCCTATAACCAAGTGTCTGGCGGCACGTGGGAATACTTCCAGGGTATGGGGATGCCGGATCTGGTCTCTTCTATCGAAAAGATTGATGACTACACGGTGAAGTTCACCCTGTCCAAGCCAGAGGCACCCTTTGTTGCGAACATGGCGATGGATTTTGCATCGATCATGTCAGCCGAATATGGCGATGCTATGATGGCTGCCGGAACGCCTGAAAAACTGAATACTGCACCCATCGGGACCGGGCCTTTCTCGTTCGTGGCCTACCAGAAAGACGCGGTGATCCGCTATGCGGCCAATGGCGATTATTGGAAAGAACCGGCGCAGGTCGAAAACCTGATCTTTGCCATTACGCCGGACGCGTCTGTTCGTTACCAGAAGCTGAAAGCTGGCGAATGCCATGTGATGCCTTACCCGAACCCGGCTGACATTCAGGCGATGAAGGATGATGCAGACATCAACATGATGGAGCAGGAAGGGCTGAACGTCGGGTATCTGGCTTACAACACCACGATGGCGCCGTTCGACAACCCCAAGGTTCGCAAAGCGTTGAACATGGCGATCGACAAGCAGGCGATCATCGACGTGGTTTTCCAGGGTTCAGGCCAGGCTGCCAAGAACCCGATCCCGCCAACCATGTGGAGCTATAACGACGCTATCGTGGACGATCCATACGATCCCGAAGCGGCCAAGGCTATGCTTGATGCCGAAGGTGTCACAGACCTGTCGATGAAGATCTGGGCGATGCCGGTTCAGCGCCCCTACAACCCCAATGCCCGCCGCATGGCCGAGCTGATCCAGGCTGATTTTGCCAAGGTTGGTGTGGGCGTCGAAATCGTCTCGTACGAATGGGGCGAATACCTGTCACGCTCGAAAGAACTGAACCGCGATGGAGCTGTTTTGCTGGGCTGGACCGGTGATAACGGCGATCCGGACAACTTCCTGGCCGTTCTGCTGGGCTGTGACGGGGTCGAGGCATCGAACCGTGCTCAATGGTGCCACCAGCCGTTCGAGGATCTGATCCTGAAAGCCAAGCAAAGCACCGATCAGGCAGAGCGGACCAAGCTGTATGAAGAAGCGCAGGTCGTGTTCAAAGAGCAGGCCCCATGGGCAACCATTGCTCACTCGGTTGTATTCATGCCGATGAGCAACAAGGTGCAAGGCTACAAAGTGCACCCGCTGGGCGGCCACATCTTCTATGGTGTGAGCGTCGAGTAAGGCACCACTCACTCACCGGAGCTGCCTGTTTGGCAGCTCCGGCTTTTTTATTGAGGAGGTCGGCCTGAATGCCGGATCTGTCCGAATATCGTCAACTGGCGCGGGACCTGTCAGTCGACGCAGTAGCTCTTGTACCTGGCCCGAATTTCACACGCGCTTTGGGAAAATCTTTCATGAGCCACGAACGGCCCTTCGTGGTCGTTGTCCCGGCTGAGGGACAGGCCGCGGCGATTGTGCCCAATCTGGAACTGGCCTCATGGGATCTTGTCGGGTTCGAGGGCGCTGTTTTCGATTGGCGCGATCAGACCGGTTATGACGATGCGTTTACCGCATTGGCCGCGCATATGCCGATCCGCTCGCTGGCGGTGGAAGGTCAGGTGATGCGGGTTTTTGTCTCTGCCGCGTTTACCCGTGCTTTGCCGGATTTGAGGATCGTCGACGGTGAACGCGAAATCTCGGGCCTGCGCAGCATCAAGACCGATGAAGACATTGCCGCGATGCAGGCGGCCATCGATATCTCGGAACGTGCGTTGGAGCGTGTGATTGCAGATGTGCGTGTCGGCCAGACCGAAAAACAGGTCGAACAGGCCTTGATACAGGCACTGTTTGCAGAAGGGGCCGAGTCACTGGCGTTTTCGCCCATCGTGGCGGCTGGCGACAATTCGGCACGGCCGCATGGGAAAGCGCGCAACGACTACCAGATCAGGACAGGCGACGCGTTACTGTTCGATTTCGGTGCCCGCAAAGATGGTTTTGCCGCCGACATCACGCGAACCTTCTTTGTTCAGGACGTGTCGGACGAGGGCAGGGAAGTCTACGATGCCGTTCTGCGCGCCAACAAAGCCGGGTTCGAAGCCTGCCGCCCGGGTGTAACGGCCCATGACATCGACGATGCGGTCATAAGCGTGCTCGAGGCCTCGCCATTTGCGGATCGTATTCGCACCAAAACGGGTCACGGGTTGGGTCGGGATGTGCATGAGGCACCTTATATCATGCGTGGGAATCATCAGAAAATCCTGCCGGGTATGGTCTGGACGAATGAACCAGGTCTGTATGCGCTCGAAAGTTTTGGCGTTCGCATCGAAGATGATGTGCTTGTCACTGAGGATGGCTGCCGGTCGCTGACCCATTTCCCCAAAGAGCTTACAATCATAGGTCGCTGATGTTTGGTTACTTACTCACCCGCATTGGCCTGTTCGTCCCGACCTTTCTGGGCGTGACGTTGATTTCATTCATGTTTATCCGGGTGCTGCCGGGTGATCCGATCATCGTCATGGCCGGCGAGCGCGGCATGACTGAAGAACGCTACCAGGAAATGGTGGAAAAGCTGGGTTTCGACAAACCGGTGTTGCAGCAATACTGGGAATACCTTGCCGGAGTTTTGCAGGGCGATCTCGGCGAAAGCTTTGTCACAAAAAAACCGGTCTGGGAGGAGTTCTTTTCGCTGTTCCCCGCGACAATGGAACTTTCGCTCTGCGCCATGATCTTCGCCATCGCATTGGGTCTGCCTGCCGGTGTGATTGCGGCGGTGAACCGGGGGAAGTTTTTTGACAGGGCACTGATGTCTTCGGCATTGGTCGGATATTCGATGCCCATCTTCTGGTGGGCGCTGCTGCTGATCATCGTGTTTTCGGGCAATCTTGGCTGGACACCGGTGTCCGGCCGGATCGACCTGCTTTATTACTTCCCAAGTGTCACTGGCTTTATGCTGATCGACAGTCTTTTGTCCGGACAGGAAGGCGCATTCGGGTCGGCCGTTCGTCATCTGATCCTTCCGACGATTGTGCTAGGTACTATTCCGCTGGCCGTGATCGCGCGTCAGACCCGGTCGGCGATGCTGGAGGTTCTGGGCGAGGATTATATCCGCACCGCGCGTGCCAAAGGGTTGTCGCCGACCCGGGTAAACGGGCTGCATGCGCTACGTAACGCGCTGATACCGGTTGTCACGGTGATCGGGTTGTCGGTTGGTACGTTGCTGGCGGGGGCAATTCTTACTGAAACCATCTTCAGCTGGCCGGGCATCGGCAAGTGGATGGTCGACAGTATTTTCCGCAGGGATTACCCGGTGGTGCAAGGGGGTTTGCTGATGATCGCGGTGATCGTGATGCTGGTGAACCTGCTGGTCGATGTCCTGTACGGCATCATCAACCCAAAAATCCGGAGACGATGATGTCCGAGCTTTCGTCGACCCAGCCCGTAACTGAAAATCGTCCCAGCGCACTGCGAGAGTTCTGGTATTACTTCAGCGAAAACCGCGGTGCCGTGATTGGGTTGTGGGTCTTTGCAGGTTTTGTGTTCTGTGCGGCCTTTGCCCCTTTGCTGGCCCCCTATGATCCGACCGAACAGTTCCGGGACCATATCCTGCAACCCCCTGCCTGGCAGGAAGGCGGAAGCTGGGCCTTTCCGTTGGGTACCGATCCTTTGGGCAGGGATATGCTGTCGCGGCTGATCATGGGTTCACGCTATTCCTTCTTTGTGGGGATCGTTGTGGTCTGTGTTGCCGTAACGGGTGGCGTAATGGTCGGCCTTCTGTCGGGTTTTGCGCCCAAATGGGTTGATACATTGATCATGCGGGTGATGGACATCGTCCTGGCTTTCCCGTCTTTGCTGCTAGCCCTTGTTCTGGTCGCCATTCTGGGCCCATCACTGACCAACGCGATGATCGCCATCGCCATCGTGTTTCAACCGCATTACGTGCGCCTGACCCGCGCGTCGGTTCTGGCGGAACGGCAGAAAGACTATGTAACCTCGGCCCGTGTGGCTGGTGCGGGCAAGTCGCGGCTGATGTTCATCACGGTGTTGCCCAATTGCCTGGCGCCAATCATCGTTCAGGCGGCCCTGTCTTTTTCCACTGCCATTCTGGACGCGGCGGCCCTTGGGTTTCTGGGCATGGGCGCGCAGCCCCCCACGCCGGAATGGGGCACCATGCTGGCTGAAGCGCGCGAGTTCATCCTGCGCGCATGGTGGGTTGTCACCTTCCCCGGTCTCGCAATTCTGGTCACCGTGCTTGCCATCAACCTAATGGGCGACGGGTTGCGCGATGCGCTGGACCCGAAACTGAAACGGAGCTGATCGCATGAGCCTTTTGCAGATCCGTAATCTGACTGTCGAGTTCGCCACATCTTCGGGCAGTTTCCGCGCCGTGGACGGTGTCGATCTGTCGGTCGACAAAGGCGAATTGCTGGCCATCGTTGGCGAAAGCGGTTCGGGCAAGTCTGTGTCGATGCTGGCACTGATGGGCTTGCTGCCCTGGACCGCCACGATCACCGCCGATGAGATGAGCTTTGAAGGCCGCGACCTGTCCGGTATCTCGGCCCGTGAACGGCGCAAGATCATAGGCAAGGACATGGCGATGATCTTTCAGGAGCCGATGTCTTCGCTGAACCCCTGTTTTACTGTCGGGTTCCAGATCAAAGAGGCATTGCGCATCCACCTTGGCCTGAACCGAAAAGAGCGTCATGAGCGTGCGGTCGAATTGTTCGATCAGGTTGGCATTCCCGCGCCTGAAAGCCGCCTGAATACTTTTCCGCATCAGATGTCAGGGGGTATGAACCAACGGGTTGTGATCGCGATGGCCATTGCCTGCAAGCCCAAGCTGCTGATTGCAGATGAACCGACCACCGCGCTGGACGTGACCATTCAGGCGCAGATTCTGGACCTGTTGATCCGGTTGCGTGATGAGCATGACATGGGTCTTGTTCTGATCACCCATGACATGGGTGTCGTTGCGGAAACCGCCGAGCGGGTTCAGGTGCAATATGCTGGGCAAAAGGTTGAAGAACAGCCTGTCAGGGATTTGTTCCGAACCCCCCGCCATCCCTATACCACGGCCCTGCTAAGTGCTTTGCCGGAGCGGGCGACGTCCAAGATTCTGCCGACGATTTCAGGTGTTGTCCCGGGGCAATTCGACCGTCCAAAAGGATGCCTTTTCAGCCCAAGGTGCCGCTTTGCCGATGCGACCTGCGCACAAACCCCGCCGAGACCTCATGCCGAGGCGTTTGGCAAGGCGCGCTGTCACCATGTTGAAAAGATTGCCGCCGGAGAGCTGGTATGACCACACCTATCGTTCAGGCCAAAGACCTGGCCCGGTTTTACACGGTCAAAGGTGGGTTGCTGTCCAAACCCGCTACCGTAAAGGCTCTGTCGGGGGTGGATTTCGACCTGCTGCCAGGAAAAACACTGGCCATTGTCGGAGAGTCAGGCTGTGGCAAGTCTACGCTGGCCAGACTGATTACAATGATCGAAGAACCTACCTCGGGCAGCCTGACGATCAACGGGGTCGATATTACCCCTTCGCAATGGAGCAAGATGCGAGAGACGGTACAGATCGTCTTTCAAGACCCCTATAGCTCGTTGAATCCGCGTCAGCGCATCGGGCAGATCCTGCAGGAACCGCTGATTATCAACCGGCCACAGATGACAGCCGCCGATCGCGAAAAGCACGCTCGCAAGATGATCGAGATGGTGGGTCTGCGCCCGGAACATTATGACCGCTATCCGCATATGTTCTCGGGTGGGCAGCGCCAGCGGATCGCCATTGCGCGAGCGCTTATGCTGGATCCCAAGGTGCTGGTTCTGGATGAACCTGTCTCGGCGCTGGATGTTTCGATTCAATCGCAGATCCTGAACCTGCTGGTCGATCTTCAGGAACGGCTGAACCTGGCCTACCTGTTCATTTCACATGACTTGTCGGTTGTCCGGCATTTCGCCGATGACGTGATTGTCATGTATTTGGGGCGCGCGGTTGAAAAAGGCCCGAAAGAGCAGCTGTTCGCGGCACCCCGACATCCGTACTCCAAGGCGTTGCTGTCCACGACGCCCCGTGCCGACCCGGATGCCCGGAAAGAGCGGATCAAGCTGGAAGGCGAATTGCCGTCACCGATGAATATCCCGAAAGGGTGCGCTTTTGCGCAACGATGCTGGCTTGCGACGGACCAGTGCAGGCAAACATTGCCTGAATTGGATGACGAAACCCATCAGGTCGCGTGTCTGCATCCTCTTTTCTGAAGAACCAGATGGCAGACGAAAACGCCCGGGCCATAGGACCGGGCGTCAGGAAGTCCGCACGTCCTTGAAGGCGTCAGAGCCCCCATTTCTCGCGGTTTGCTTCAAAAAAACCTTCCGCTTTTTTCACTTCGATCCAGTTGTTCACATAGTTGATCCAGATCTGATCGCCTTGTGGCAGGATCATCGCAATCGGCGAAGGTGATCGGGGGCCGGCGTTTTTCACGCGGATAACAGGAAACTTCTCTTCAAGGGTCGAGCCCTCGATGTTCGACGTTATGAATACATCAGCACGACCGGCGATTACTTCCTGATACCCGCGGGCCGGGGCCTCGACCACCTTGATCTCGGCGTTCGGGAACCATTCGCGGACCCGTTTTTCGAATGTGGTGCCCAAAGTCGTCGCGACTTTCACACCGGTCTGGTTGATCGAGTCATACCCGTCGAATTTGTCGACCTTGTCCTTGGTGGTGTAGGGGAAGAGCTCCACCGAGATATAGCTGTCGGAAAAACCCGCAACTTTCATGCGCGGTGGCGAAATCGATGCCGACCCGGTCAGGTGGTACTTGCCCGCGACCACACCATTCACCAGTGTTTTCCAGTCGGTGGGGACAAATTCGACCTCAACTCCAAGATCGGCGGCCAATGCTTTCATGATGTCGATGTCGTACCCTTTGTAACTGTTGGTTGCCGGGTCGCGCAGTGTCATCGGGTTCCAGTCACCTGTGGTCCCAACCTTGAGAACGCCGGAATCCAGCACCTCGTTCAGCGCAGATTGCGCCTGTGCGGAACCGGACAATACAAGCCCCAACACGGCAACCGCCGCGGCTTTCCAAAAAACGCTCATAGGTATCTCCCGTTGGTGGCGTTACGACCTTGTGATTGCAATCCTCATTGATTTCAGTCCAAAGGGAAAGATAACCTCAAGAAAATATTACTATGGGGCAAAAACGGGGGCAGTTCAGCTTATGGCAGGCGCCGCAATCGAACTTGTGGGCGTGAATAAGTGGTATGACACGTTTCACGTTCTCAAGGACATTAGCCTGACGGTCAGCAGCGGCGAAAAGGTGGTGATTTGCGGGCCTTCGGGGTCAGGCAAGTCCACCGTCGTTCGATGTATCAACCGGTTGGAAAAACACCAGAAAGGGATCATTCGGATAGATGGGGTTGACCTGGCGGATGACGCTAAGTCAACGGCAACCATCCGGTCCGATGTCGGGATGGTTTTCCAGCAATTCAATCTGTTTCCGCATTTGACCGTTTTGGAAAACCTGACTTTGGGTCCGATCAAAGCGCGCGGCCTGAGCCGGAAGGACGCGGAGGAAAAAGCGCGCCGTTATCTGGATCGTGTTCATATCCCCGATCAGGCGGACAAAAAGCCCATGCAGTTGTCCGGAGGTCAGCAGCAACGTGTGGCGATTGCACGATCCTTGTGCATGGAACCGCGCGCGCTGTTGTTCGATGAACCCACGTCGGCGCTGGACCCCGAGATGATCTCGGAAGTGTTGGAAGTTATGGTTGAACTGGCGAATGAGGGCATGACCATGGTGGTCGTGACCCACGAGATGGGGTTTGCCCGCAAAGTGGCTGACAAGATGATCTTCATGGATGCTGGTGAAATCGTCGAAGAAGGCAAGCCGGAGCATTTCTTCACCAATCCTCAGTCTGACCGCTGTCGCAAATTCCTGTCTCAGATACTGCAGCACTGAGAGGGGCCGATGAAAAAACTTCTACTAATTGTACCTTTGCTGCTGCTGGCAGGCTGTTCGTCTTCCCAGACCTGGGGTTGGTATGTGATCGACCCGACCACAGCATCGGGCTGGATCAATGTGAAATTTCTGATCTCGGGGATGGGGGCAACGATTCAGATTTCACTAATCGCTGCGGCGGTGTCGATCATCATCGGATTGTTGGTGGCCCTGCCGGGATTGTCCGAGAAACGCGGCTGGCGGCTGGTTAACCGTGTTTACGTTGAATTTATTCGCGCCATTCCCCTGCTGCCGATGCTGTTCTGGGTCTTTTATGGCTTGCCCATCGTGTTCAAGTCGATGGGCATGAATGTCCCCATCGATCCTTTTTGGGGTGCGATCATCACATTGGCGATTTCTGACAGCGCCTTCACTGCCGAGATTTACCGCGCAGGCATTCAATCCATCGCGCGTGGTCAAAGCGAAGCGGCGCAGACCATCGGGCTGAACTATGTGCAGACCATGCGTTATGTGATCCTGCCGCAGGCAATCCGGCGCATTCTGCCGCCCTTGGCAAACCAGTTCATCTACATCGTCAAGATGAGCGCATTCGCCAGCGTCATCGGGATGCAGGAACTGACCCGGCGCGCGAATGAGCTGGTGGTCACGGAATACCGCCCGCTGGAAATATATACCCTGCTGGTCTTTGAATACCTGATCCTGGTTCTGATCATCAGTGCGGGTGTGCGCTGGCTGGAGCGTCGTATGGGCGCGGACGAGCGCGGATAAGGAGAATGGATATGGACTGGAAAGCTTTCATGGCCGAGACCGAGGCCAATATCGGAACCTTTTCAAAGGAAGTGCCCGAAACCGTTCGCGGTTTTGGCATAATGGGCAAGGCCGCCAAGACCAATGGCGTATTAAGTGAGAAGACCAAGGAATTCATGGCCCTTGGCATCGCCATTGCGACCCGCTGCGACAGCTGCATAGGGTTTCACGTGCGTTCCCTTGTCCGGCTGGGTGCAACCCGAGACGAGATGTGCGAGGCCTTGGCGATGGCGACCTATATGGGCGGCGGGCCGTCTTATGCTTACAGCGCCAAAGCTTTGAAGGCTTATGATGTGTTTTCCGGGTAATTGCTGCGCAAATCACCAAAGCGGATTGTGATCAGCCGTTTGGTTCCGGGTCAGCGTGCCCTAGACCTCCCGCGTTTTCCTCGGCGGTTTTGCGAATAATTGCACCGATTTTCAGGAGGTTTTCACCTAGCGGGTTAGTCTTTCGCCAGATCAGGCCGATGGTCCGGGTTGGTGGAGTGTCCTGAAAGCGGGCGATGGACACGTCCGCAGACCGTGTTTCCAGCCCCACCGCCATTTCCGGTATCAGTGTCACACCGATGCCGGCCCCGACCATCTGCACCAGTGTGGACAGAGAACTGCCCTCCATAATGTGCTGCGGTTCGATGTTGCGGATCGAACAGAAGGAAAGCGCCTGATCCCTGAAACAATGCCCTTCTTCCAGCAACAGCAGCCGCATCGTTCTGAGCTGTGACGAACTTGGCATTGGCAATCCAGCGTCCCGCGCCGGGCGAACCAGCAGAAAGTCTTCGTTGAACAACGAAAATTCCCGAAGGCTGGGCTCCGAGACAGGCAAAGCGACAACAGCAAAATCCAGCCTGGACTCCAATATTTCGCCGATCAGGGTTTGGGTGATGGTCTCTTTGGGCTCGATCGTCAGCTGTGGGAATCGTTGCGACAGTGCCTTGATGATTGATGGCAGCAAGTAAGGCGCGACCGTGGGGATGACCCCGATTCTGATGCGACCCGACAAGGGACCAGCGGAAGATTGCACAAGATTCCCCAAATCTTCGACCCGCGTCAGGATTTCGCGGCCATGTTTTAGGACATCTTCGCCAAGCGCGGTCAGGCGCGTCTCGCGCGCTGCGCGTTCGACCAAGGGGCCACCCATGATGGCCTCCAGCTCTTTGATTTGTATGGAAAGCGCGGGTTGCGAAATCGCGCTGGCCGCCGCGGCTTTGCCGAAATGGCGGTGGGTGGCAAGCGCTTCAAAGTAGCGCAGGTGTTTAAGTGTGAGTAACTTCATAGGAAAAACTAATCGCAATGATAGTAATTACAAATTTCCAATTATCGAAACTGTGGGGTACGAGTCAAGACATCTGAACCCCTCAGTAAATACTCAGGAGATTTACAATGGACGGTAATCCCCACAATCATCAATCCGGCGGCTGCCCAGTCTTGCATGGCGGGAACACGGGCACAGGCAACTCTGTCACCAAATGGTGGCCGGATGCGCTGAACCTGGACATTCTGAGCCAGCACGACACCCGCACCAACCCGATGGACGCGGATTACAACCACCGCGAAGCGGTCAAAGGGCTGGATTTCAATGCTGTTCGTGCTGACGTCGAAGCGTTGCTGACCGACAGTCAGGACTGGTGGCCAGCCGATTGGGGCCACTATGGCGGCCTGATGATCCGTCTGGCGTGGCACTCTGCCGGGTCGTACCGCTTGGGGGATGGTCGCGGCGGCGCTGGTTCGGGCAACATCCGGTTCGCGCCGCTGAACTCCTGGCCGGACAATGCAAGCCTGGATAAAGCCCGCCGTCTGCTGTGGCCGGTGAAAAAGAAATACGGCAATGCGCTGTCCTGGGCAGACCTGATTGTTCTGTCAGGGACGGTGGCCTATGAATCCATGGGTCTGAAGACCTTTGGCTTTGGCTTTGGTCGCGAAGACATCTGGGGCCCCGAAAAAGATGTTTACTGGGGTTCTGAAAATCAGTGGCTGGCACCGTCCGAGAACCGTTATGGCGATTTGGAAACCCCCGGCACGCTGGAAAACCCTCTGGGTGCGGTGCATATGGGCCTGATTTATGTGAACCCCGAAGGCGTGAACGGTAACCCGGACCCGGCGAAAACAGCGCTGCACATCCGTGAAACCTTTGCCCGCATGGCAATGAACGACGAGGAAACCGCCGCGTTGACCTGTGGTGGTCACACGGTCGGCAAAGCGCATGGCGCGATGGCGGGCGATCATATCGGCGCCGAACCCGAAGCCTGCCCGGTCTCCGGTCAGGGTCTGGGATGGGAAAACCCCGATCAGAACGGCAAGGCAACCAACGCATTCACGTCTGGTATCGAGGGTGCGTGGACGAAAAACCCGACCAAATTCGACATGGGCTTTTTCGATTACCTGTTCGGATATGAGTGGGAATTGGGAAAATCGCCCGCGGGTGCCCATCAGTGGCAGCCTATCGACATGCCGGAAGATGAAAAGCCGGTCGACCCGACCGATCCTTCTATTCGCCGTATGCCGATGATGACCGATGCGGACATGGCAATGAAGATCGATCCGACATACAACGCGATCTGTCAGAAGTTCATGGCCGACCCGGATTACTTTGCTGACACCTTTGCCCGCGCGTGGTTCAAGCTGACCCACCGCGACATGGGGCCACGCGTCAATTACTATGGCCCAGACGTCCCGACAGAAGAGCTGATCTGGCAGGACCCGATCCCTGCCGGTTCGACCGGGTATGACGTCGATGCCGTCAAGGCAAAGATCGCCGACAGTGGTCTGACCGCGGTCGAGATGATCACCACCGCATGGGACAGCGCCCGTACCTTCCGTGGCTCGGACAAACGCGGCGGCGCAAACGGTGCGCGTATCCGTCTGGCACCTCAGAAAGACTGGGCAGGGAACGAGCCCGAGCGTCTGGCGAAAGTGCTGGGCGTTCTGGAGCCGATTGCAGCGGAAACCGGTGCCTCGATCGCCGACGTAATCGTTCTGGCGGGTAACGTCGGTCTGGAACAGTCGATCAAAGCCGCAGGCTTTGACATGACGGTTCCGTTCTCGGCTGGTCGCGGCGACGCAACAGATGAGCAGACCGATGCGGACAGCTTCTCGGTGCTGGAGCCGCTGGCGGACGGGTTCAGAAACTGGCAGCTGAAGGAATACGCGGTATCACCCGAGGCGATGATGCTGGACCGTGCGCAACTGCTGGGTCTGACCGCAGCTGAAATGACGGTTCTGGTTGGTGGCCTGCGTGTGCTGGGTGCCAATCACGGCGGATCGGCGCACGGGGTCTTCACGGATCGCGTGGGTCAGTTGACCACCGACTTCTTCGTCAACCTGACGGATATGTCGCTTAGCTGGCACCCGGTTGACGGTGGCACATATGAGCTGCGTGATCGTGCCTCGGGTGAGGTCAGGTTCACCGCAACCAGCGCGGATCTGGTTTTCGGCTCGAACTCGATCCTGCGTGGCTACGCCGAGGTCTATGCCCAGGACGATAATGCCCAGAAGTTCGTGCGCGACTTCGTGGCGGCCTGGACAAAGGTCATGAACAACGACCGGTTCGATCTGGTAGCCTAAGTCAAAAATTTTCAGGCGAGGGAAACCTCGCCTGATTTTGTGTTTGGGCAGACATCTGGTAGCGCCCGATTATCCCGCGATCACATTCTGTTTTTGAATGCCCAGACCTTCGATGCCCAGCTCCATCGTGTCGCCGGGTTTCAGATAGACTTGCGGGTTTTGCCCCATGCCCACCCCCGGCGGAGTTCCGGTCGAGATCACATCGCCCGGTTGCAGGGACATGAATTGCGACAGGTGTGAGATCACAGTTGCCACCCCGAAATGCATCGTCCGGGTCGAGCCGTCCTGATAACGGTGGCCGTTGACCTCAAGATACATCGGTAGATTCTGTGGATCTGCTATCTCGTCCCGCGTCACCAGCCATGGACCAATGGGGCCGAATGTGTCTGCCGACTTGCCCTTGACCCACTGCCCCGAGCGGTGAAGCTGAAAATCACGTTCTGACAGGTCATTGACCACACAATAACCTGCGACGTGATCCATTGCTTCGGCCTCGGAGATGTATTTCGCTTCCTTGCCGATCACCACGCCCAATTCGACCTCCCAGTCGGTCTTGACGGACCCGCGCGGGATTTCCACCGTGTCGTTTGGCCCGATAATGGCCGATGTCGCCTTGAAAAAGATCACAGGTTCCTGCGGCAATTCCATACCGCTTTCTGCCGCGTGGTCGGCATAGTTCAGGCCGATGCAAATGAACTTGCCCACATGGCCGACACACGCCCCTAAACGGGTGTTGCCTTCAACAATCGGCAAATCCTGTGGATCCAGCGTGCGCAGTCGCGCCAACCCTTCGTCGCTCAGAACATCACCCGATATATCGTCGATGACGCCTGACAGGTCGCGAATTGTGCCATCGTCGTGCAGCAGCCCGGGCTTTTCGGCACCAAAGGCGCCAAACCGCAGTAGTTTCATATTTTGATCCCTTTCAGCTTAAATCGCCCATCCGCCATCAATGGCAAAGGGCTGACCAGTGGTAAATGCGCTGCTGTCACTCGCAAGGTAGAGCGCCAGATCGGCAATCTCGTCCGCGGTCCCGATGCGCCCCATTGGCTGGCGGGCGATGAAATCCGTCATCGCTTTTTCGTAGTCGCCCGTCGCCCTCAAACGCTCGTGCAGGCTGGGGCTGTCGACGGTGCCGGGGCAGATGGCATTGCACCGGATGCCTTGGGTAACAAAATCGGCGGCGATCGACTTGGTCAGGCCAATTACGGCAGCCTTTGATGCGCAATATACAAATCGGTTTGGAACGCCCTTCATCGACGAGGCGACCGAGGACATATTAATGATCGATCCTCCGCCGTTTCTTAACATCGCGGGCAGGGTCAGACGGATCAGGCGATACATGGCCTTCACATTAAGATCGAAACTGAAATCCCAGTCGTCCTCTTCGCACTCAAGAATGGTGCCGTTTGCCACGTAACCCGCGCAATTGAACAGGATATCCAGCGGTGGCAATTCAGCCACGGCACGTTTCACGGCATGCGCGTCTGTCACATCGAGAAGGATCGGAGAGATCCTGTCGATCTCCGAAAGCTCGGCCAAAGTGGTTTCGTTGATGTCGCTGGCAAAGACATGCGCGCCTTCGGCTGCGAACAGTTCGGCCGTGGCACGTCCGATACCCTGTCCAGCCGCGCTGATGAATGCGGTTTTGCCTTTTAGTCGGTCAGAAGGCTGATGCGATGTCATTCTAGTCCTCATGATTTTCCCGAAGCCGGGTGGTGTGTTGGGGATAACTGCCTTGTTGTTCGCGCCTCAGGGAAAAGATTGGGCAGGATCAGCGGGCGCAAAGCAGTGCGTATTTGGGGTCGGTGCAGCACCGTCAAATCCTGACGTGATAAGCCTTGGCCGCATTCCCTCCAAGGATGGCCGCACGGTCATTGGTGGAAAGTTCGCTTAGCAGTTCATCGGTTGCATCTATCCAGCGTTCATAGCTGCCTGCCAATGTGCAGACCGGCCAGTCGCTGCCCCAGATCAACCGCGATGGCCCGAACGTGTTCAGTAGGTGATCCACATAGGGGTACAGGTCCCGAACCGTCCAGTCAGACGCAGCTTCGGTGACGAGACCGGACAATTTGCAGAACGCGTTGGTGTCTCGCGCGATGGCGGCCATGTCTTCGGCCCATCCGCCAAGCACGCCGTCACGGATCAGAGGTTTCGAGCCATGGTCAATCACAACCCGCATGTCCGGGTGCCGCGCCAGAAGTTGGCGCAACGGCCCCAGGTGCTGGGGCAGGGTGAGGGCATCAAAAGTCAGATCGTTAGATTGGATGGCCTCAAAGGCAGGCGTCAATGCCGTGCCGAGCATCCAGTTCGGATCAGCGATATCCTGAATCATTGGCCGTAGACCAACCAAAGCGGGATGAGCGGTAAGCTTGGCGATTTGTGCGCTCACATCCGGAGTGTCAAAATCGACCCAGCCAACCACACCTTTGATAAAGGGTGTCTTGTCCGCCAGGGACAGCAGGTACTCCGTTTCGGCGACGGTCGGCGCTGCCTGAACCAGAATTGTCCCGTCGATGCCCTGTGCTTGCAACAATGGCGCAAGATCATCTGGCCCGAAGTCCCGGTAAATCTGACTCAAGTCCGGTGTCAGCCACCCATAGTCACCACGCGCCAGTGCCCAAAAATGCTGATGGGCGTCGATCTTCATGCGATCACGCCTTTCTTCAGGATGATGTTGCCGTACAGCCTGCGCTCGCCGGTCTGAATGATGGCAAATGCTGATGCCGCGCGTTGGTAGAAGGCGAACCGATCCAGACCCTGAATTTGTGCGGGGTTGTCAGCCTGCGCGTCGATGATCTTTTGGAAATCTGCGACGGCCTTGGGCACGGCTTCGGGATCACCGACAACCTGCATGGTCAGCGCGGGGTCGGGCACGAATGTATCCAGCGGCATGACAGACAAAACGGCGCCAAGCAGGTCGCTTGCCGTTGAACCATCCGCACGGATACAGTCAGGCCCAAGGCTTGAGCCCGGGAAATTGGCATCTGCAATAACGATGTCATCGCCATGGCCCATGGCACGCAGGGCATACAGCAACTCAGGTGACAAAAGCGGGTCGAGGTTACGCAACATTGACAGATTCCTCTGGCAAGGGGGCATCTGGCCGGATCAGGCCTTCGGTCCGCAGGTCTGACCAAAGCTGGGCGGGGATGGTCCGTTCCATTAGGGCGACATTGGCTTGAACCTCGGCCGCATTGACAGCGCCCGGAACAACCGTTTTCACGGCGGGATGTCCCAGAACAAATTGCAGCGCGGCTGCGATCAACGGTGTGTCATGGGCCGCACAGACGGCTTCGATCCTGCGCACCCGTTCAAGAATATCCTCAGGCGCATCGGAATAGTTATACTTGGCCCCTGGCACCGCTCCGGTAGCGAGGATGCCCGAGTTATACGGCCCGCCGAGAATGATACCCACATCACGCTTTTCGCAAAGCGGCAGAAAACTGTTCAAGGCTTCCTGCTCCAAAAGCGTATACCGACCTGCCAGCAGGAACCCGTCGAAATCGCCAAGGCCCAGCAGTTTTTCGCAAACCTGCCATTCGTTTACGCCCGCGCCAATCGCGACGATTTCACCAGCATCGCGCAGTTCAACCAGCGCTTTGTAGCCGCCGCCATCGAACAACTCGCGCACTTTGGCGTCTGACATTTCCTGACTGCCCTGACTGAAAGCGCAGACGTCATGCACCAGAAGTATGTCTGCATTGGCAACACCGATCCGGTCTCGGCTTGCCTCATATGACCGCATGATGCCGTCATAGGTATAATCGAACACAATGCGTTTCTGCGGAACGTCCACAAACGCTTCGGGCGTCACCTCATGTGGTTCGCAATCCAGCAGCAGACGACCGATTTTGGTTGATAGCTGGATGTTCTCACGCCCAAACCGCCTGATCGCTTCGCCAAAGCGATACTCGGACCGCCCCAACCCGTATTGCGGCGCGGTGTCAAAAAACCGGATGCCCGAGTCAAATGCGGATTGCAAAGCAGCCTGCGCATCAGCTTCCGAGACTTTGCGATAAAGATTGCCCAAGGGCGCGCCGCCAAACCCCATACGGGTCAGCGGTACAGGCCGGGACGTCCTGTTGTTCAGAAGGGCGGTTTGCGAAACGGTCATCCTGCCTCTCGGGTGTTTTGGGGGTTTAAATTGAACAGTTGCGGTCTTTCCTGTTGCAGCCGTTCGATCCGAGGCATCAGTTGCCCAAGGTGATGGCGCATGGCGTCTTGTGCCGCACGTTCGTCATGGGCGCTGATGGCGTCGAATATCGCCCGGTGTTCGGCCAGTGTTTCCGCGATGCGGCCGGGTGTCGGCAACAGCAACATCCGCGCGCGGCTGACCTGTAACGACACGGTCTGTGCCACGTCCGGGAGGCGAAGCATCCCGGTGAATGCCATCAACAGGGCGTGGAATTCCTCATCTGCGTGATAGAACCCGGCAATGTCTTCATCTTCGATCAACAGCTCTTGCAGGCGCACATTGCGGCTCAGCTTTTTGCGCTGATCTTCGGTCAGGTCACGCGCTACCTTGGCCACTGTTGCCAGCTCCAGGGCCTCTCGCAGAAAGGCCCCTTCGCGAATTTCATCCATCGAGAAATAGGACACGCGTGTACCCGATTGCGGCACCACATCCACCAGCCCTTCGGCGGCAAGCCTGGTTATGGCGTCCGCGACAGGTGCGCGGGACACACCCAACTGCGCGCAGATCGGCGCCTTGCGAAGGTTAGCGCCGGGGGGGAAATCCAATGCCAGGATCGCCTGTTTGATGGATTGGTAAACGCGCTGCGCGAGCGACCCCTCAAATGTTGAAATGTCGGGCAGGCGGGTGGCGTCAATGTCATATGGGTGGTTCATAAATCAGAACTATCATGCTAACATGCTAGTTGACAATAGCAGATTATCCCCGTAGCTCTGTGGCGAACAAGCGGGGATTCCATGCACCCAGTTTCCAAGAACAAAACCCCAGGCGGCCCGGCCCGTGACACAATCCGGTTGAACCCGGATGACAACGTGATCATCGCGTTGCGCGACCTGAAGGCCGGCGCACAACCGGACGGGCTATCGCTGCAGCTTCCCACGGAAATCGCACGCGGGCACAAGATCGCCACCGTCCCGATTGCGGCAGGTGAGAATGTGATCCGCTACGGACAGATCATAGGTCAGGCCACAGCGGATATCGCCATGGGCGAGCATGTTCATGTCCATAATCTGGGTATGGGGGCGCATCAGCAGGACTACGCATATGCAAGCGCGAACACGCTACTGCCCGAGATTTCAGGCGACCGTATCTTCCAGGGTTTCCACCGCGCCGATGGCAGGGTCGGTACGCGCAACTACATCGGCATTTTGACAACGGTGAATTGCTCAGGCTCCGTGGCGCGGTTCATAGCCGAAGCCGCCGAGAAACGGGGCTTGTTGGACGCGTACCCGAATGTGGATGGCATTGTCCCGATCGTTCATGGCACAGGGTGTGGCATGTCCGGAAAAGATGAAGGCTATGCCACACTGTTCCGGACGTTGGCGGGATATGCCCAGCACCCGAATTTCGCTGGTATCCTGCTGATCGGTTTGGGGTGCGAGGTGATGCAGGTGGCCGATCTGGTTGGGGGTCGTCCGATCCGTCCTGATGGCGTGCTGCGTTATATGACCATACAGAGTGAGGGCGGCACACGCCGTACCATTGAACGTGGATTGAACGAGCTGCGCGGGATTGCCGACCTCGCGGACAAGGCCGAACGCAAACCTGCGCCGATCAGTGCGATAACGGTTGGAATGCAATGCGGCGGGTCGGATGGGTATTCCGGGATCACCGCCAATCCCGCTTTGGGTTATGCCTCGGATTTGCTGGTGCGGCATGGCGGGACGACGATCCTGTCCGAAACCTCGGAAATCTACGGCGCGGAACATCTTTTAACCCGGCGGGCCGAGACCTTTGAAGTCGGGGAAAAGCTGATCGAACGCATACGCTGGTGGGAGGGGTATACTCAGCGCAACGGCGGCGAGATGAACAATAACCCAAGCCCCGGCAACAAGCGCGGCGGGTTGACGACCATTCTCGAGAAATCGCTTGGCGCTGTCGCCAAGGGCGGCACCGCGCCCTTACGCGGTGTTTACAAGTTTGGCGAGAAAATCGACAGGACCGGCTTTGTTTTCATGGACAGCCCCGGTTTTGATCCATGCTCGGTCACGGGGCAGGTGGCGTCAGGCGCGAACCTGATCGTGTTCACCACCGGGCGGGGCTCGGTTTCGGGATATCAACCAACACCCTGCATCAAGCTTGCAACCAACTCCGAAATGTATGCCCGGATGTCGGAAGACATGGATCTGAACTGTGGGGATATCGTCACAGACGGTGTGAGCATTGAGGCAAAAGGCGAAGAGCTGTTCGAAATGCTGATCCGCGTCGCATCGGGTGAACAAACAAAAAGCGAAGAACTTGGCTTTGGTGGGGTCGAATTTGTGCCCTGGCAAGTCGGCGCGGTGATGTAGGCCGCACCACCCCTTGGGGAGAGGGGTGTTTGGGAGGATAAATGACAAAACTGGTCGACATGTCGGGGATCGAGAAACACTTTCCCGGAGTCCATGCGCTGAAATCCGTGCAGTTCGATCTGGTGCCCGGCGAAGTTCACGCGCTGATGGGCGAGAACGGCGCGGGCAAAAGCACGCTGATGAAAATCCTCTCGGGGATTTATCAGCGCGACGGCGGCACATTGCAAATCGAAGGGCGTGATGCAAACCCAACCACGCCACGAGAGGCGCAGGCTTTGGGTATCGGCATCATCCATCAGGAACTGAGCCTGATGAATGATCTGACAGTGGCACAGAATATTTTTATCGGCCGCGAACCTCGCAAACGGTTTGGCCGACTGAACGATGCTGCGTTGAATGTACAGACGGCCGAGATTTTTGCGTCCATGAACCTAAACCTCGACCCCAAGGCGCAGGTCGGCAGTCTGACCATTGCGAAACAACAGATGGTCGAGATCGCCAAGGCCCTTTCTTACCGGTCCAGGGTTCTGATCATGGATGAACCGACCGCGGCCCTGAACGATGCTGAAATTGCCGAGCTGTTCGTGATCATCCGCCGTCTGAAGGCTGAAGGCGTGGGCATTGTCTATATCAGCCACAAAATGGATGAGCTGAAGCAGATTGCTGACCGGGTTACGGTGATGCGCGACGGAGAATACGTTGGCACCGTTGACGCGGCAGCAACGCCGATCAGCCAGATTATCGCGATGATGGTAGGTCGCGAAGTCAAGGAAGAGCCGCTGGTTCCCCCCGATCTGAGCGATGCGGAAGTTTCGCTGGAAGTGACCGGGCTGTGTCGGGGTCACGAAATCCGCGATGTCAGCTTCTCGGTGCTGAAGGGTGAGATATTGGGCTTTGCCGGGTTGATGGGTGCCGGACGTACCGAAGTTGCGCGGGCAATCTTCGGGGCGGATCCGAAGGATAGCGGAGAAATCCGGGTGCATGGGCAGGTGGTCTCGATCCGCACGCCATCCGATGCCGTCAAGGCGGGCATTGGCTATCTTTCCGAGGATCGCAAGCATTTCGGCCTGGCCACCGGGATGAGCGTTCGCGACAATGTTGCACTGGCGTCGATGGATATGTTCACCGGACGTGTCGGTGTTCTGAACGATGGTGAAATCAGCACGACGGCCAAGGGTTACATCACGCAGCTGGGCATTCGCACGCCTTCGGACACGCAGGAGGTACGCCTGCTGTCCGGCGGCAATCAGCAGAAAGTTGTCATTGCCAAATGGCTGCTGCGGGATTGCGATATCCTGATTTTCGATGAGCCCACGCGCGGTATCGACGTGGGCGCAAAATCCGAAATCTACAAGCTGCTGGAAGAACTGGCCGGTCAAGGCAAGACGATCATCGTGATTTCGTCGGAACTGCCCGAGATCATGCGCCTAAGCCATCGCATTGCCGTGATGTGTGAAGGCCGGCTGACCGGCATTTTGCCGGGCGGCAAAGCCACCACTCAGGAAGACATCATGCATCTGGCGACGCAGCGGGCGGCGGCGATGCAGATAACAGGAACAGCGTAATGACCTCAGCAACGGATATCGAAAAGAAAACCCCGCTGGCGGGTCTCTCCGAAAGCGGCGCCTATCAAAAGCTGCTGGCCTTCGCCAGCTTGATTGCCTTGCTGATCGGGTTTTCAATCGCGTCGCCGAATTTCATGCAAACCTCGAACATGATCGCCATTTTGCAGGCGACATCTGTCAATGGGGTGCTGGCGGTTGCTGCAACGCTGGTCATCATTACCGGCGGGATCGACCTGTCCGTGGGAACTCTGATGACATTCTGTGCGGTCATCGCCGGTGTCGTGCTGACCTATCTCGGTATGCCGCTGTTGTTGGGGGTTGCGGCAGCGATTGCAGCGGGTGCGTTCTGCGGGCTGTGTTCGGGTACCTTTGTCGCCAAGATGAAAATCCCGCCCTTCATTGCCACGCTGGGTATGATGCTGATCCTAAAAGGGTTGTCGCTGGTGATCTCGGGCACGCGGCCCATCTACTTCAATGACACGCCGGGCTTTGACCAGATTTCGCGCGGGTCGCTGATCGGAGAGGTTTTTCCCGCATTGCCGATCCCCAATGGCGTGCTGATCCTTTTCCTTGTTGCCATTGCAGCTTCGTACATTCTGGGGCGCACGGTTCTGGGCAGATACACCTTTGCGCTGGGATCAAACGAAGAGGCGGTGCGCCTATCGGGGGTGAATACCGATCTTTGGAAGATGCGTATTTACGCTCTGGCAGGTGGGATCTGCGGTATCGGTGGAATTCTGATCGCGTCGCGCCTGAACTCGGCGCAGCCCGCGCTGGGGCTTGGCTATGAGCTGGAAGCCATCGCTGCCGTCGTGATCGGGGGTACGTCCCTCTCCGGTGGGCGTGGTACAATCCTTGGAACCCTGATCGGTGCCCTGATCATGGCGGTTCTGACCAATGGTTTGCGGGTGCTGTCCGTCGCGCAGGAATGGCAGACCGTTGTCACCGGCGCGATCATCATTCTGGCCGTTTACGCCGATATGGCGCGGCGCAAGAAGACAGGTTGAACAGTCACAAAAATCAGAAACGAAGACCAACTGGAGGAGAAGACATGCTAACACGTCGTTTCATTTTGGGGGCCCTGAGTGCGGCCAGCCTTTCGATACCTGCAACTATGTCATCAGCGGAAGACATATATATTCCGCTGGTGTCCAAAGGGTTTCAGCACCAGTTCTGGCAGGCGGTAAAGTCCGGTGCGGAACAGGCCGCCGAGGAATACGGTGTCACGATCACCTTTGAAGGCCCGGACAACGAAACCATGGTGGATCGTCAGATCGACATGCTGGCGGCAGCCCTGGCCAATAACCCCAAGGCCATCGGTTTTGCCGCTCTGGACAGCCAGGCCGCTATTCCTCTGTTGAAGCAAGCTGATGAAAAGGGCATTCCGATCATTGCCTTTGACAGTGGAGTTGACAGCGACATTCCGGTTTCTACGGCAACAACAGACAATCAGGCCGCGGCTGCGCTGGCTGCGGACAAGATGGCCGAGATGATCGGCGGCAAAGGCAAAGTGGCCGTTGTTGCGCATGACCAGACCAGCCGCACAGGCATCGACCGGCGCGACGGCTTCGTCAATCGCATTGCCGAAAAATACCCGGACATCGAAGTTGTCACGGTTCAATACGGTCAGGGTGACCACCTGAAGTCGACCGAGGTGACCAAAGCGATCCTGACGGCGAATCCCGATCTGAATGGCATCTTCGGCACCAACGAGGGCTCGGCCATCGGAGTGGTGAATGGGGTGCAGGAACTGGGGACCGAGGGGCTGGTCATCATCGGGTATGACAGCGGCAAGGCCCAGAAAGATGCGATCAAAAGCGGGCTGATGGCGGGTGCAATCACTCAGAATCCCGTGGGCATCGGGTATGAAACCGTCAAGGCTGCCGTGGCCGCGATGAAGGGCGAAGAAGTTCCTGCCCTGATTGATACCGGGTTCTACTACTACGACGCATCCAACATCGACGATCCAAAGATCGCGGCAGTGCTGTACGACTGATCTTCATTGTCATATTTGTTCCTGGTCCTTGGTTCTCCAAGGGCCAGAAGCTTGTCAGAATCCCTGCATTAGCATGTCGACGCCGGCGGTGATCTGCGCGAAGTGATCATCAAGGTTGTCGACCGGCGATTTTAGAATGCCCACCGGAACAGCAGCCATGAATTGGGTTGCCATTACAAACGGTTTGCCCTGGATATCAAAGACGGGGTTGAGCCGGGTGGCTGGGATCGGCGCGGCCGCTTCGGGAAGCAGGGGCACGACGACGCGTGTGTTCAACCCGCTCAGCAGATCGCTCTGGATGTCCAGAAGATACCCGTCACCTGACGGGTTGGGGAACACGTCGTATTTTGGCATCAGAACTGTCGGTAGGCGTCCAGTGGTAAGCCATTACGCTCGACATACGCGTTGGAACTCTCAAGTGCGGCCTTATTTTCGGCTTTCCAGCGTTCGGCTTTTGCGCTGGCGACTGCGGCCCGAATGCCGTCTTCGGCTGCGCGGGACAGGTTGATCTTCAGATCCCGCGCCTCGGACAGCATATCGCCATCCAGTGATAGATTTGTCGGTTTGCGAGATGGAGCATTCATTTGACTACCCTCTGAACTGCGCCATTTTATCATCACATGATATGTGCGTCAAACATGCGCATATTGCAAGGATCGTGGAAGCCCTCTGTTCAACGGCACGTGGCAATCACGAGGTTTTGGCCTGAAAAGAGCTTTGCGCTCAGTTCTCCAACCCTCCCCACATTATTCTGCGACATTTTGTTTTTGTTTGTGTTTATTGAACTGTTGGTCGAAGAGGTTTTTGAAGGGGCCGTTTTTCTGCATGAGTTGGTCGAGGTTTCCCTGTT
>NZ_JBQFYX010000017.1:0-64117 GCF_056541885.1 Ruegeria sp. AF7
CCGCCCCGAAATGGTGCCTGGCGACTGGATCAAGGAAGGCGCCACCGTGATCGACGTGGGCATCAACCGCATCGAACGCGATGGCAAGACCAAGCTGGTCGGCGACGTCGACTATGCCAGCGCCGCCGAACGCGCCGGCGCCATCACCCCGGTCCCCGGCGGCGTCGGCCCCATGACCATCGCCTGCCTGCTGGCCAACACCCTCACCGCCTGCTGCCGCGCAAACAAACTCCCCGAACCAGAAGGCCTGACCGCGTGAGCCTCCCTGCCGCCTCTCAAACCGGCGGCAGCCTAACTGCCTGTACCAACGCGCAACATTATTGGCGTTTTGCGGGCCGTGCCGCGCGTATGGTGATCGTGTCCATTGGTCATTCAGCGTCGAATGCCACGCGCGCCCGCGCGTTGGTAGCCTGCACGGCACAAACCGGCATGGCGTTGGATCAGCAATTCTGGGGCAAGGATATGTCGCATGAAAAGTGCCAAACTCAGGTCAAGAAATTGAACGAAGCGGCGGATGTCTATGCCGTCTTGTTACTGCCTGACGCGCCGACGCATATCGATGTTCTAAGATTGCGCGGTGAGTTGCAGGGGTACAAAGACCTCATTCGCCCGGGCGCATGGCATCACCCCAGACCAGTCCGGCCAGGCGAAATTGATTGCTTACTGAACAGTGCGACTACGGCGCATCAGTCCCATGGAATTGCGATGGGGCTAAAAGATGCTTAGATCGCGAGATAACCAATCCCAGAAAATGCAATGATGCATCCAAGCCATTGCGATGTTGACATTCTCTCTCGCAGGATTGCCCAGGCCAATACAACCGTCAACAATCCGAAGATCGATGCGGCAACGGACGCGTATTGGGCGTTTGGCAATCCTCCGGCGGACACCACGCACAGAAGTGCCACCGCGTCGAGCGCGCCCATCAGGCACAAGAGGGGTAGGGCCCGCGTGGCTGGCCAAAGCGATTTGCGGGATGCAAGGGCGATTACAGCCAGTGCAGGGATCGCGGTTAGTCGAGCGATCAGAGAAACGGTGAATTCATTGCCCAGTTCGGCTGCAAACTGTCCCAAAGCGAATGTCGCAGCAAACCCGGTTGCAGCAAGAATGGAGAAGGCAATTGTCGGCCCGGCTGCAGGATATTTCGCACTGTCATCCTGGGATCGTGCTGAGACAATGGACACGCCGACACCAATGGCAATGATCGCCAGCCAATGCCATATGCTGACTTCGGAGCCGCGCCAAATTGCAATTGTGACCGACAACACGGGATAGCTGGCGACAAGCGGGGCGACCAGACGTACAGGCCCGCGCTGAAACGCAGCATACATGCTGAGGCCAGCCAGCAGGTAAAATCCGCCCGACGCAACCGCATAGGACACTGCCTCGATGGGCATGGGGGCAAACCCGGACCAAATCGCCACGAGTCCGAACTGAAGCACGGCCCCGGCAACCAGCACGGCCATCAACGCGGCGATGACGCTCACGGACTGACTGACATATCGCACGGCAAGATCGTGAAAGCCCCAACATAATGCGGCCAGCAGACCCAGTACAAGGGCGGTCATCCGGTCGCCTCATGTATCTGGTCATGCCCACACATTACGTGCCCATCTTGCGATATCAACCGCGCCAACATGTCACTGGTGATAAACTTATTTTCCTAGTATGCAATATTTATTGACGACTACCACTCGGGAAAGAGACGTATGTCATCTGCATTGGATCAAATCGGCGGTGAAGATCGGCTTCGGGCTCTGGTCGAACGGTTCTACGACCGCATGGAGACGGATCCGGCCGTACATTCATTGCACAGGTTGCATTTTCGCGGACACGGGTTGTCTCATACGAGACAGGCACAGTTTGAATTTCTGAGCGGGTTCCTGGGCGGTCGGGCCTATTATCGTGAGCGATTTGGTCATATGGACCTGCGAGAAATTCATGCGCATGTGCCGATACGCGAGGCTGATGCCGAGCTTTGGCTGGATACGTTTGACGCGGCGTTGGCGGATTGCGGAATGAACGGTCCGGTGGTGGACAAAATGCGCAAAACTCTGCGCCGTGCCGCGTTGATGCTGGTCAACGATGTCCCTGACTGGAGAGTCGAAGCCGACAGCGGAAAGAACCTCGAGGTTCATGGCTGATCAGATCTGTCGCAGTCTGGCGTAGATGCTGGACGTGATCTTGAATTGTTCCTCGGCAATATGATCTCTGTCAGAGACCATCTCCTGCACCGCATCTGCGCATCCAAGCCAATCCACAGCGCATTGATGATTAGCCGGATCGGTCATCCACGATTGGATCGTGCCCTGAACAAGTTCGGGGTGAAACTGCACGCCCCAAGCGCGATCTGAGACCCGCAAAGCCTGTACAGCGCAAGCATCAGATCGCGCCAGAACCAATGAGTTGGGCGGTAGGTCAATGGCCTCAACCCCATGCCATTGTAGCACCCGGAATTGATCGGGTAGGGGCTCGAATAGGGGATCACTGCGCGTGTTGTCAGTCAGATTGATGGAAAGCACACCGATCTCAGGCTTCTGCATAGATGCACATTTTCCTCCTAACGCATCAACCAGAAGTTGGTGGCCTAGACATATCCCAAAGTAAGGACGTTTGATGTCTTGAATCCAGGTCCTGATCGCTTGTTTTTCGGGCACGAGCCACGGGTGCGCCTCGGTTTCCCAGACGTCCATCGGGCCGCCCAGAACCAGAAGCAAATCAAAATCGTCGAGTTGCGGGATTGGTTGGCCATCATACAGATGGGCGACTTTGGCCGTATCACCGCATGATGAAATGTGCTCCAGAAACGCTCCGGGGTTTTCGCCCGACGAATGCTGGAGAATCAGAACATTCATTAGGCACGGGCCTCCATCCGAGCGTCAGCATTGGGGCGGCAGTGGTCTGCAGCCCCAAAGTTTCTTAGATATCGAGCGTGTGGTCCTTTTCCCAGCGAGAGAAATGGCTGACGAACGAGTTCCACTCCTGATGCTTCATCTTCAGAAACGCGCTTGAGAATTCCTGACCCATCATGGCTTTCAACTCGGTATCATTGTCATATTCTCGCAACCCATCAAGCATGTTCAGCGGTAGTTTGGGGGCGTCGGTGACAGTGTGGCCTTCGGCATACATGTCAATGTCCCAGCGACGCCCCGGATCGGCCTTGGAGCGGATGCCGGACAGACCTGCGGCGATGATGACCGCCTGTAGCAGATAGGGATTGGTTGCGCCATCGGCCAGGCGCAGTTCGAACCGGCCCGGGCCGGGCACTCGGACCATGTGGGTGCGGTTGTTGCCGGTCCAGGTCACGGTATTGGGGGCCCAGGTCGCGCCCGACATGGTGCGCGGTGCGTTGATACGCTTATAGCTGTTCACCGTCGGGTTGGTGATCGCCGCCAGCGCGCTGGCATGTTTCATGATCCCGCCCAGGAAATACTTGCCCTGTTCGCCAAGTCCCACCTCGCCGGTCGGACCGTCGCCTTCGCCGGCGAAGACGTTGGTTTTGGCGTCCGCTCCGGGTGCATCCCAGACCGAGATATGAGCATGGCAGCCATTACCGGTCAGCCCTTCGACAGGCTTGGGCATGAAGGTGGCGCGGAACCCGTGCTTCTCGGCCACAGATTTGGTCATGAACTTGAAGAACGAATGCTTGTCGGCGGTGCGCAGAACATCGTCAAATTCCCAGTTCATCTCGAACTGGCCGTTGGCGTCCTCGTGGTCGTTCTGGTACGGCCCCCAGCCGAGATCGAGCATGTAATCGCAGATCTCGCGCACCACGTCATAGCGGCGCATCACCGCCTGCTGGTCATAACAGGGCTTCTCAGCCGTATCGAACGGATCGCTGATCTGCTCGCCATCTGGGGTGAGCAGGAAGAATTCAGCCTCGATGCCGGTTTTGACATGCATTCCCATCTCGGCGGCTTCGCCAATCAGGCGGCGCAGAACATTGCGCGGGGCCTGGGCAACATCCTTGCCTTCCATCACGCAGTTACCTGCAACCCAGGCGACCTCGGGCTTCCATGGTAGTTGGATCACTGATGACGGGTCCGGCACCGCCAGCATGTCAGGATGCGCGGGGGTCATATCCAGCCAGGTGGCAAACCCGGCAAATCCTGCGCCGTCTTCCTGCATCTCGGCAATCGCCTGCGCGGGCACCAGCTTGGCCCGCTGCCCACCGAACAGGTCGGTGAACGAGATCATGAAATACTTGACGTCTTTTTCTTTTGCGAAAGCTGCGAGATCTGTCGTCACGATTGCTTTCCTTTCCCTGTTGATTTTTTGATTTTCAAAGCAAGAACGCGGCCCCCATTCAGGAGGCCGCGTCGCATATGTTCAGAACCCTTCCTTGCCCGGGTACCAACTGGTTCCCGCTAAGGGCACCCGCGCCATCGCGGCGGCCTCCATGGTCAGGGCACACAGGTCCTCCGGCTCGAGGTTGTGCAGGTGGTTGTGACCGCAGGCGCGCGCAATGGTCTGCGCCTCTAACGTCATGACCTTCAGGTAGTTGCGCAGCCTGCGACCCGCTTCGACGGGGTTCAAGCGCGCGGCAAGCTCTGGGTCCTGCGTTGTGATGCCAGCGGGGTCGCGCCCTTCGTGCCAGTCATCATAGGCCCCTGTGGTCGTGCCCAGTTTCTGATACTCGGATTCCCATTTGGGATCGTTGTCGCCAAGGGCCACCAGAGCGGCGGTGCCAATGGCGACCGCATCGGCCCCAAGCGCCAATGCTTTGGCCACATCTGCACCTGTTCGTATGCCACCCGAAATGACCAACTGAACTTCACGATGCACACCTAGATCCTGCAACGCCTGCACGGCGGGGCGGATACAGGCCAGTGTGGGCAAGCCAACATGTTCGATGAACACATCCTGCGTGGCGGCTGTGCCACCCTGCATCCCGTCCATGACCACGACATCAGCCCCGGCCTTTACCGCCAGTGCAGTATCATAATAGGGGCGCGTCGCGCCGACCTTGACATAGATCGGCACCTGCCAACCGGTGATTTCGCGCAACTCAAGGATCTTGATCTCCAGATCGTCCGGCCCGGTCCAGTCCGGATGGCGACAGGCCGAACGCTGGTCGATGCCTTTGGGCAGGGTCCGCATTTCGGCCACACGGTCGCTGATCTTCTGACCCAGAAGCATCCCGCCACCGCCGGGTTTAGCGCCTTGCCCGACCACGACTTCAATCGCATCCGCCTTACGCAAATCATTCGGGTTCATGCCGTAGCGCGAGGGCAGATACTGGTAGACTAGCTTGGATGAATGACCCCGTTCTTCCGGGGTCATGCCGCCATCACCGGTTGTGGTCGACGTGCCCGCAGCAGATGCGCCACGGCCCAGAGCCTCTTTGGCGGGACCAGACAACGCGCCGAAACTCATACCCGCGATGGTGATCGGAATGTCCAGTTTGATCGGCTTTTTCGCAAAACGTGTGCCTAGCGTTACCGAGGTATCGCAGCGTTCGCGATATCCTTCCAGCGGATAGCGCGAGATGGATGCGCCCAAAAACAGCAAATCGTCGAAATGAGGGACCCTGCGCTTTGCTCCACCTCCGCGAATATCATAGATGCCTGTCGCGGCTGCGCGTCGGATCTCGGCATTGATGGGGTTGGAGAACGTCGCCGACTGGATCGGCAGGGTTCGGGGGATCTGATCGTCCATATCTTTCATACCCTTCTTCCTCAGTATGCGGCGGCGTTGTCGATGTCGAAATTGTACAGCTGCCGTGCCGAGCCGTAGCGTTTGAACTCTTCCGGTTTGGCATCACAGCCCGCCCGGTCCAGCAGGTCTTTCAGTATCTCCAGATGTTCGGGACGCATTTCCTTCTCGATACAATCGGCACCAAGACTTTTGACCGAGCCACGCACGAACAGCCGCGCCTCGTAGAGTGAATCACCCAGCGCATCGCCTGCGTTTCCGCAGACCACCAGGTTTCCGGCTTGCGCCATGAAGGCGGACATGTGGCCGATATTGCCGTGCACGACGATGTCGATGCCTTTCATCGAAATGCCGCAGCGCGAGCTTGCATTGCCCTTGATCACCAGCAATCCGCCATGGCCGGTCGCGCCGGCATATTGGCTGGCGTCACCATCGACGATGACCTGACCGGACATCATGTTCTCTGCAACACCCGGCCCGACGGACCCTTCTACCTTGATAGTTGCCTGCTGGTTCATCCCCGCGCAGTAATACCCGGTCGATCCCTTGACCGTCACTTCGATCGGCGCATCCAGCCCAACGGCAATTGCATGGCTGCCCTTGGGATTTACAATTTCCCAACGGGTCTGGTTGGTCTCAGAATTTTGTGCCTGCAAGCAAGAGTTCAATCCGCGCAGCCCGTCTGCCTCTAGATCATAGGTCTGCATATCAGGCGGCCTTTTCGTGGGTTGTAGGGCTGTCGTTGTGCGACCAGAAATAAACGGTGGACGGTTCAGGTTCCCAAACTCGGGCATCTTCGATGCCGGGCAGGTTCACCAGGGCGCGATACTCGCTGCCAAAAGCCACATACTGATCGGTTTCAGCCATCACGGCTGGTTTGCACGCGATCGGATCACGCACGACGCCAAAGCCGTCCTTGGTTCCCACGACAAAAGTGAAGAAACCGTCCAGATCATCAATGCTGGATTCCAGAGCCTCGCCCAAGGTGGCACCATTCATCATCTTCCAGGTCAGGTAGGCTGCGCCAACTTCGGTGTCGTTCTCTGTCTGGATCGTTACACCCGCGCGGCGCAGCTTGCGGCGCAACGAGTTGTGGTTGGAAAGCGACCCGTTATGGACCAGACATTGGTCGGACCCTGTATTGAACGGGTGGGCACCCATTGTGGTCACCGCAGATTCCGTCGCCATGCGGGTGTGTCCGATGCCGTGCGTGCCGCTCATTCCGCTGAGGTCAAAACGCTCGGCAACATCCTTCGGCAGGCCGACTTCCTTGTAGATTTCAAGGCTGTCGCCACGGCTCATCACCCGGACCGACGGGCGGATTTCGGCCAGCACGGCGCGTGCAGCTTCGAACTGACCGGCAGGAACTTCCAAAACGGCATGTGTGTCGTTGTTTCTTTGACCAACGGATGTGCCCAGGCTTTTGCCCAACTCGTCCGCAAGGTCGACAAAATCGGTTTCGGGGTTGGGGGACTGAACCGTAATCTTGGTTTTACCCGCCGATTCTGCGCCATAAATCGCAATACCGGCACTGTCGGGGCCACGATCTGTCATCGTGATCAGCATGTCTGTCAGCATATTGCCCAGTTGAGGAGCAAGGGACTGATCTTTGAGGAATAATCCAACAATTCCGCACATGGCTGGCAGATCTCCTTGTGTGTTTCGTTATGATTCGACGGTACCAATTATTCTGCAGGATATCAATAACGGTAGGAAAGTTTTTTTCCTGTCAGGCAATGGGCGCATTCATTGATCTTGCGCCCATTGCCGGTTCTCAAAACCGGATCAATAACGATCCAGCTGTGCTTTTACTCTGTCTTCGTCTCCTGCGTGGCGGGCTTTTTCAAGATGCTCGCCCTCGCGGACAAATTGGATACGGTGCCAGCCGATCCAGAAGACGACGCCGATGATGACCATCAGAATTTCGTACCCCTGGAAGGGATAAACCGGGCCGACTTCGGCAAGATCAACGGCCCAACTTGTATATCCGATTGTAGACATAACCTTCTCCTCTATTTCGCGGCTGCGCCGCGGGCGGCCAGCTCTTCTTTGTCAGCCGCGATGATCGCTGCTTTGGCATCTTCGTAGGCATGGTGTTCGGCGTAATCGAGGCCCTGAAGCTCAACCTCTTCCGGTATGCGAAGAACACCGGCAGCAGCTTGCAACTTGGCCACGATCCAACCGGGCATGAAACCCAGCACAAAGAACATTATGACTGCACCGGTGACCTGTCCGACCGGATTGATCGTCGCATATCCTTCGTAAGGCGAAGACGGGACACCCCACAGGACAAACCCAGCAATGATGAGGCCAATGACACCTGAGTACCCGTGCACTGCAACCGCCCCGACAGCATCATCCAGCTTGAACCGGCGTTCGACCCAGTAGTGCAGCTTGTAGACAATCACGACACCGATCGCGCCGATGATCATCGCCTGGATCGGGTGGTACAGGTCATTCCCTGCGGATGCGGTGATAACACCGGCCAGCCCGCCAGAGAACGTCCAGAAGGCATCGCCTTTTGAAACCACATACGCCGCCATCAATCCACCAGACAGAGACATCAGGAAATTGAAGGTGATCGCCGAGAGAGTCGTCGGAGCCAGATAGATGTTTGTTGCGGTCCAGGTCACACCAGTGATCTGCCCGTCAATCGCCTCGGGAGAGATCACCGGAACGTTGCAGGCAGCGTAGAAACCCCAGAAACCGGTGTAGATCAGGAAAATCCCGATCGTCAGCATCCACGGATTGTGAGGTGGAATATCCCGAGGAGTTCCGTCCTTAGCAAACTTGCCAAGGCGTGGACCCAGAACCATGATCACACCAAGCGCATACCCCCCGGCGATCGCGTGAATAACGCCGGATGCATAGGCATCATGATACCCCAGAACACGCACCATCCAGCCGGCATAGTGCCAACCCCATGCGGCATCGATGATCCAAAAGACCGACCCGATCAGCACCGCATGTACCCAAAGGGCCGAAGATCTGATCCGCTCGATCACCGAGCCGGAAACGATCGAGGCCGCGGTCCACGAAAACAGCAGGAATGCGGCCCAGAAGACCCCTGTGATTCTGTCGCCAAGGTTGGTGGCCATTGTGTTGGCCCAAGGCAGATTCGCGGCACCCGCTTCTGCATCCAGACCGCCCCAGAACGGAAAGTTCGGAAAGGCCCAATAGATCCACCATCCGAAGAAGAAGAACGTGACCGTCACCAGCGGGATGATCATGATGTTTTTCATCAATGTGTGCATGTGGTTACGCGCTCGGCTGGCGCCGACCTCGTACATGCAAAAGCCCACATGGATGAGGAACATGAAGACGACCGTTACCCAGTAATAAAACTCGGTAAAGACCGTTGTGAGTGCGTTTAGATTACCATCCACTTCGTAGTCTCCCTGTTGTTGCAGCAGGAGGTCCGCCCGCGCAGAATTTCCTGCTGGGAATATTTATCTACTCAGAGGACATTTTCATTTGCGACCTGTCAATAGATATGTGGGGCAAACACCTTTTAGGCCTGTCCGTGACTTGCGCTTTGATGCATCAAAAACGGACCTAAGCATATGATAAATAATTAACAAATTTCGCTCTCAGGGATGTTTCCAGGGTGCAAAAATTGCAGGCAAATATTCCCAACAGGAAAAAATTCTGCACTCAGGTGTTGATTTTCAATCCAACATCGGCCTCAATGTGGCCAACAAAAACGATCAACGGGAGACCTGAACCATGGCCATTCTTTGGAGGACGTCGGCCCTTGCGCAGCGCCATGCCGAGATCGGCGGCGAGCTTGAGGACTGGAACGGAATGGGGACCGCTTGGTTCTATGACCACAGCCCTGAACGTGCCAAAGCGGACTACGAAGCCATCCGCACCAAAGCTGGTCTTATGGATGTGTCCGGTCTGAAAAAGGTTCATGTGGTTGGCGAGGATGCCGCTTACGTGATTGACCGTGTTACCACTCGTAACGTGGAAAAGATCATGCCGGGCCGATCGACCTATGCCTCGATCCTGAATGCTGAAGGCAAGTTTGTTGATGACTGCATCATCTATCGTCTGTCGGTGAACACGTGGTTGGTGGTGCATGGCACCGGAACAGGTATGGAGCAGCTGACATCCGTGGCGGCAGGCAAGAACTGCTCGGTCATTTTTGACGACGACATGCACGATATGTCGCTGCAAGGGCCGGTCGCCGTTGATTTCCTGGCAAAGCATATCCCCGGCATTCGTGACCTGGCTTATTTCGGCATCATGCAGACCAAGCTTTATGGGTGCCCGGTGATGGTTTCGCGGACCGGGTATACCGGTGAGCGTGGGTACGAGATTTTCTGTCAGGCCAAACATGCTGTGCATCTGTGGGACAGCATTCTGGCTGACGGCAAGGACATGGGCATCGTACCAGTCCAGTTCTCGACACTCGATCTGCTGCGCACCGAAAGCTACCTGCTGTTCTATCCGGGCGATAATTCGGAAACCTATCCGTTCGATGGTGAGACATGTGGCGATACGCTGTGGGAACTAGGTCTGGATTTCACTGTCTCGCCCGGAAAGACCGGCTTTATCGGCGCCGAGAACCATTATGCCTCGGAAGGCAAGGAACGGTTCAAGATCTATGGCGTCAAGTTGGATGGCACGACACCAGCGAACGAAGGCGCGGACCTGCTGCAAAACGGCGAAAAGGTGGGTGTTGTCACCTTTGGCATGTATTCCGAAATCAACGGGCACAATGTGGGTATTGCGCGGATGCCGGTTGCCTGCGCGTCGCCAGGCACCAAGCTGACGGTGCGCAACGGAGATGGAACGGAAATAGCGGCGACTGCGGAAGAGATGCCATTCTACGATCAGGATAAATCGATCAGAACCGCAAAGGGCTGAGTTTCAGGGGGCGCGACGGGCATACCGTGGCGCCCTTTTCCTATTTGAGGGTACAATGTCAAAGTTCGAATTTCCCAAGTCAATCACAAGCCGACCGATCTGGGGCACGCTGGAGGCTCGCAAGGGCGACCATCATCTCATGATTGCCGAAGCCGAAGGCGCCGAAGCCATTCTTGACGTCGCGACGCCTGATCTGATGGCCAAAACGCACCTGATCTATATCCCCAAAGGGACGGACTACTCGGAAAGGTTGCAGGCGCTGAACCCCGCGCAGTTCTACGAAGGACCTTCCTATGCGGCCGCGCTGCAACGCATCCGCCGCGTACTGGAGGACGCGCATATGGGACTGCAGGTCTATCTGAGCGGTACTGAGGGCATGATGGGCCAGGCCATGAACGAGGTGACAGCAGTCGGCCTGCCACACACGGCAATACAGACCGAGCATCGCGGTTCAGTTGCACGCCGGATGCAATGTGTGCACTGCAAAGGCATCACCGAAGATGTCGAGGTTGATCCATTTGTCTGCTCGCATTGCGGGCTGAATCTGTTCGTGCGCGATCACTACTCCCGCCGGCTTGCCGCCTATCAGGGTGTCCGCGTCGACGCCGAAGATCATGGCAACGTGCCCGAGCCGAAAGGGATTTACGAATGAGCGGTGCCGAGAAAATTCAGGTCAAAGTGACCGAAATCACCCCGCTGAATGAACTGGTGACGCGGTTCCGGTTCGAACGCATCGACGGCGGTCAGTTGCCAACATTTTCCGGCGGGGCGCATACCGTTGTCGAAATGAAGGATGGCGGTATCACACGGCTTAATCCTTATTCCCTGATGTCCGACCCGTTTGATCAGTCATCCTATACGATCTCGGTCCGCCGTGATGATGAAGGCAGGGGCGGTTCTTTGTTCATGCACCGTCAGGTCAAGCTGGGTGATGAAATGACCATCAGCTACCCGGTCAACCTGTTCTCGCTTGACTTGCGCGCCCGCAAGCACCTGTTTCTGGCCGGTGGCATTGGCATCACGCCCTTTCTGGCGCAGATCAAGCAACTCGAACTGCTGCACGGGCACTGGGAACTGCATTACGCGTGCCGCAACACGGCATTGGCGTCTTATGCCGAGCAACTGACAGACAGGCATCCGAATGAAACCCATCTGTATTACGACGACCAAAACCAGCAGATTGATCTGAAAAACCTGCTGAGCGGGCAACCCTTGGGAACGCATGTTTATGTCTGCGGTCCCAAGGGCATGATTGATTGGGTGCGCAACACCGCTGCTGCCGAGGGCTGGCCCGAGGATTGCGTCCATTACGAAGAGTTTCTGGCACCTCGACCCGGCAAACCGTTCGAAGTGCGGTTGGCCACATCGGATAAGGTTATTCATGTGGGCGAGAATGAAAGCCTGCTGGAGGCGATCGAACGTGAAGGGGTGGATGCTCCGTATCTGTGCCGCGGCGGGGCCTGTGGCCAATGCGAAACAGTTGTGCTGGATCATGATGGCAATTTCGTTCACCGCGACCACTGGCTGACCGATGAGGAAAAGGCAGCGGGCAAGAAAATCATGCCCTGTGTATCGCGTTTCGAGGGCAAGTCCCTCGTGCTGGACCGCTGAGAGGAGGCCCAACATGACCATTCAATTCAACGACGAGTCCTTCCGCGACGATTATACGTTTCATAACTCGGACTGGGCGATAAAACGCTTTCCGTTTCCGTTCCACGAAGACAGCTACATGTATTCGGTCAACATGGAACAGCATCGCGGCGGGCCCGAAGGGTCAGTCTATGAAAAGCGGTTCGATGTGGACGAACATTATGTTTCGGAAATGAAAGACCGCGCCATCGTTCTGGATCAGGACCCGCTGCGTTGCCAGTCTTTGCCACACATGACATTGGCGGGTTGGGACATTCTGGAACTGATTATGGTTTGCAAGTCCGAGGATTACCCGGATCTGTTTGAACTGCACCGCAACGGCAACCAGTGGCGCTGGATCAACAAACCATTGGGGATTGATCACAGCTTTACCTTCATGGATGAAACCACCCTGCCCTGCGGGCCGATGGAATATATCACCCGTCAGGCCCAGGGTGACTATGCGGTGCTTGATCAACGTGACGACATGCTGTGGATGGATGCCGGAATGGTGACCACCCAGGCCGACTGGAGCCTGGATTTCGACATTGGCATGAACTTTTTCGAATGGCACGCCCCGGTACCACTGGCCCACGAGATGGGTATCTTTCAGCGTGCGCTGAAATTCTTGCTGAGTATTCAGCAGGGCGCACCCGCACGCCGCCTGAACTGGACCATGACGGTCAACCCGCTTTTGGATACCAGCCCGGAGAACTACCATAAATGGGGTATTCAGAAAACCACACTGACACCGGAGAATATTGGCCAAAAACAACATCTTCGGGTCGAGTTGCAGACATTCTTCCGACTACCGCGTTCAAACGCGCTGTTATTCCCAATCCGCTGTTATCTGTGTAGTTTTCAGGATCTGATGACTGTACCGAAATGGGGTCGTCGCCTGCATCGTGTTGTTCGTGATCTGCCAGTGGAACTGGCAACCTACAAAGGGTTCATCGACAACCGGCCGCTGATGCTGGACTATCTCAGCCAGTTCGACGACGGGTTGCCCACCTCGCCCGGGATCTGGCCGGATCTGGAAACGGAACCCCCCTTGTCAAAGTAAACCGGCAATGTCAGGTGTCTTGGCTGTTATGACTGATCCAGACAGAACACCGTGGCTCATCCCGAGCGATGACTTCGCTCTGTATGACGCTCTGGCGCTGCTGCGCGAGTCCTTTCGGTACATGGATGCTCGGATCGACCCTCCGTCGTCCATCCATCGTCTGAACGTGGACGGAATGCTTGCGCATTGTCAAAGTGGCGGAGAAATCTGGGCCATCGGCCGACCGCTTTTCGCCTGCATGTTTCTAACGCCCAAGCCCGACAGCTTGTACCTTGGAAAGCTGGCAGTGAAGGACGGATTGCGAGGACAGGGTATTTGCCGGTCCTTGGTGGATCATGCTGCAATCCGCGCAGCGCAGCTTGGCCTGCCCGCGCTGGAACTGCAAACGCGCGTGGAGCTCACTGAAAACCATCGCATATTTTCCAGGCTTGGGTTCACGATTGTCAGCACGGGCAGCCATGAGGGGTATGACAGACCCACAGATTTCCTGCTGCGCAAGCCGATCAGTTTGTCTGCGGATAGCTGATCACTGAAAGATAGCGTGCCGGCAGATTGACCAACCGTTCCGGGCCGTGGGGTGCGTCGGCGTCAAAGAACAGGGTATCGCCGGGCTTCAGGGGATAAATCTGGTCCCCGTGGCGATAGTCTACCTCGCCTTCAAGCATGTAAATCGTCTCAATTCCGCCATGTTGGAACGTTGGGAACACATCGGATTCAGCAGTCAGTGTGATCAGGTAAGGTTCCACGATTACACCTGATCCATTGGCGCCGATATGCCCAAGCAGGTTGTACTGATGGTTGGCGCGAGTTCCCTCGCGCTCCAGTTCGACCCCTTCACCAGCTTTCGTATGAACCGCCTCGCGGCGTTCTTCAAACTGACGGAAAAAGCTAGTCAGAGGAACCGAGAGCGCATCCGCCAGCAATTGCAGGGTTGTCAGAGAAGGTGACGTGTTGCCGTTTTCGATCTTCGACAACATGCCGATCGACAATCCTGTCAGTTGGGCCAGTTCAGCGACGGTGATGTTTTGCTGTTTGCGAAAGGCTCGGACCTCGCGGCCGATCGCTACTTCGAGCACCTTTTCACGTTCGCTCGTTCGAACGGAATGCGGATCCTGAGTCAGATTTCCCACCATTTCTGTGTCGCGTTTTTTCAATGTTTCGCCTTCAATGTCTTGCTACACTTGTCTGAACCAACGGTGCAAGCAGCTGCGCCGTTTCAGCCAATCCAATTCGGGCTATCATAGCACCCATTATTCCTGATAGTAAAATAATCATGCTGGTAGAAAAATGTAGCGAGATTAGATTCCAGTTGTTCGACGGATTTCCGATGGCCTGCTTGACTTCGGTCATCGAACCTTTGAGAGCGGCAAATGAAATAGCGGGACAAGAGTTATTTTGCTGGTCATTGGTGACGGAAGACAGGGGCAAAGTCAGATCCAGCGCCAACGGGTTGTGTTGCAAATTTTTGGAACACTCAGAGTAAGCGTCTTACCAGGCACACTTATCCTGCGATCTCAGCAAACACCCGAAAGCCAGAGGTGGCTGCGCTGGAGAATTGCTTCTTCCGGATCATGTTGGAGACCTCGATACCATCCAGCGTAGCGGACGCGGATGCGAATGATTTGAACCCACACATGTGTCGAACACGCCGTTTTATGAACCGATGATCCTGCTCGATCATGTTGTTCAAAAATTTGGACCTGATTGTCTGCACCCTGGCTTGGCAACCAAACCGCTTCAGAATCCTGTTCACTTCTCGAATGCCGGCTGCGTTGGCTCCGCTCTTATCGATGACGACTTTGTCTGGGATTCCGTTTGATGACAGCGCTTTGGCAAAGAACCTGGTTGCTGCGGGACCGTTTCTTCGCTCAGACAGCATAAAATCAAGGGTGTTCCCTGCTTTGTCGACGGCCCGATAGAGATACACCCACTTACCGCGCACACGGAGGTAGGTTTCGTCCATTCTCCAAGATTTCTGTGTTGGACGCTTTTTCGATTGCGCCCGCGCAGCGATCATCGGCGAATATTTTACAACCCATCTATTCAACGTAGCGTGATCGACGGAAACGCCCCTTTCAGCCATGATTTCCTCAAGGTCGCGATAGGAAACAGTGTAGCGCAAATAGAAAAACACAGCGTCTAAAACCACATCCTTCGGGAAGTGGCAGCCTTTCAAAGAAACCATTCTGAAACCTGCTCGCGATTGATTTGAAAGCAACAAGCTCCAGGGCACGCGATTTCGTCGACCTCGGTCAAAATTCGCGACACAACCCTCTCAGGGCACCTCGAGATCATAGAAGTGTGCGGCGGTTTCTCTGAAAACCGCCGATTGTGCTTCATCCGGCACCAAATCACGGTAAGCCTGTACCAGCGATGCATAATTGCCATAGAGCTTGTCGACCGGGAAATTCGAACCAAACATGACCCTCTTGGGTCCGAATTGTTCAAGACAAATCTCCACGATCGGGCGAATGCTGTCAGGCGTCCAGTTGTGATCGAACATGCCCAGGCCTGAGAGTTTGCACGAGACATGCGGCAGATCGGACAGCGCGTGCAGTCTTTTAGCCCAGCTTTTTAGGCCCGCGCGGGTACGGTCATGTGGTGATCCGGCATGGCATAGAGCGACTCGTGTATTAGAGGCTTGCGCAAGAAATCGGGTAGTTTTTCCGATCAATTCGGGAATGAGTTGCAGATCAAAGCTGAGATCGCGCTGTCCAGCCTCCTTCAGTCCGTCCAGAAATCGCGGATCATCCAGCAGAGAATTTGTGCCCGTCTGCGCGTCCTCTCCGGGTGCGCGCCCGACGATCTGGCGCACACCGCGTACAGTTGGAAGGGCCTGAAGCGTATCAAGCTGGGCGGGTAGGTCAGCCGAGGTCAGGTCACAGAACACAACCTGCGCCATTGGCCAGTCTGGATTGGTATCGGCGACAGCTTGAACCCACCGGGCTTCGTCCAGACCGTTTTTGGCTCCCACCTGGATATGGATCGAGGCACCGACTCCGCAGGGCGCGGCTTCGGACCGGAACTCGCGCAGCAGGTAATTCCGTTGAATCGGCGTCGGGTCGCCAAAGAACCTTTCCTCCCCGCGCGCCATCAGCCAGGGGTAGTTCACGGCTTCAAGGTCCCAAAGGTGGTGATGGGCGTCGATCCAGCCGGTCATGTTCGCGGTACTTTCGCCATGCGCCCCAATATATCGACACCCTGTTGTTTCCAGAAATGCAGCAGATCGATGAAAACCCAGTTCTCGGCCAGCTTGCCACCCTCGCGACGATAGATGTCGATCACGCGGAATTCACCGGCCTTGTCGGTGGCGGGCATACCCATGAACCCGCCGGTGGGCCGCGCCGTGAAATTCGGCCAGCCGAAAAAGCCACCATAGTGACCCTCAGCCAAGCGGCAAATGTGCTTGGTCTTCGAACGGTCCGTTAAGGATGTGCGGAACGGGCCTGAGTGCTGCTTTGCATAACGCTCAATCGTATAGGTCGCGCCGATCCCGGCGGGTCCCCACCAGATCATGTCTTCGCTCCATGTCTGGCGCAATTCTTCCACAAGGCTCAGGCCGCTGTTCCATTGGCCGAGATCGGAAATCATAGCATTGATCGTGCCGAGAGTTTTCTCGCCTTCTTCGGCAGGCTGCGGGTTGAACATCAACCCGTCATGCGTCATCGGTCCGGGTTGAACCAGGTGGGCTGCGGTTTGGGGCGGGAAGGGCTGCAACCCGACTTGCATCATGAAATGCGGGATGTCGAAATACATCGCCGTCTCGGCGATCTTGCCATTCTTGATCCTGTTGAACTCACAATAGCGCAAAAACGCCATCTTGCCTGTGGGGTCGATGCCCAGCCACGCATTGTCGAACAGGCCCATAAGGTGCCCCATTGAAACAACCCAGACCGAGGTGAATCCGTCCATCTCGTTTTTTCCGGCCATGAACACGTCCATCCGGCGCTGTATATTCCCTAGGCTTTGCTTCAGGGGACGCCAGAATGCCTGCGCTACGTCATGGGTGCCCCGAAGCTCATCAAACGGGTGGAAACCGCGCCAGAGGTAGTCTTCTGCGCAGAACTCAGACAACGTGTTGGCGATATCCGATTCTTTTACGCTGCTGAGCGCCGAGTAGTAATCCAAGATGATCGCTTTTTGGATTTCATAGGACATTATTACTTTCTTTCAGTTCTTTAGTCGCTGTCATGGGGCGAATTGCGAAGAAGATAAAGTCGACGTTTGCACACGCATGCAAAAAAAGCTTGCCAGATGTTTCTTTTGTTGTCTATGGTTTTGCAAGCGTATGCACGATGCGTGCAGCAGGGAGGACAGAATGGCCGAAATTCAACTTCGCAATGTTGGAAAGCGTTGGGGATCGTTTGTTGGAGTTGACAATTTTGACCTGACAATAGCCGACAAGGAATTTCTGGTACTTCTTGGGCCGTCAGGTTGCGGAAAGACCACGACAATGCGCATGATTGCTGGTCTCGAGGACGCGTCTGAGGGCGATATCCTGATCGATGGTGCCCGAGTAAATGACATGGAGCCCAAAGACCGCGATGTCGCGATGGTGTTCCAGTCATACGCGCTCTATCCGAATATGAATGTATATGAGAACATTCGCTTCCCGCTGAAAGTTCGCGGTATTGACCCTGCTACCCATGACGAAAAAGTGCGGCGCGCTTCGGCGATGGTCGAGCTAGATGACTTCCTGCACCGCAAACCGGCGGAACTGTCTGGCGGTCAGCGTCAGAGGGTTGCCCTGGCTCGTGCCATTGTGCGCGAGCCCAACGTGTTCCTGATGGACGAGCCACTATCCAACCTTGACGCAAAACTGCGCGTTTCCACCCGCGCGCAGATCAAGAACCTGAGCCACGAATTGGCGGTCACCACGATCTATGTGACCCACGACCAGATCGAGGCAATGACCTTGGCTGATCGGGTGGTGATCATGAAACAAGGTGTGGTTCAGCAGGTTGGCTCCCCAACCGATATTTACGATGAACCTGCAAATACATTTGTGGCCAGCTTCATCGGCAACCCGGCAATGAACCTTGTCGATGGCGAGGTTCAGGGTGGCGTGTTCCGCGCCCAAAGCACAGAGGTGCACGGGTTGAACGCGCCGGACGGTCCTATCACGCTGGGGTTTCGCGCCGAGGACGCAAATGTTGTGGAAAGTGGCGGCGAGATCAACGCGCCGATCTATACGCAAGAGCTGTTGGGCGACAGCACCATGGTTTCGGTTCGGATCGGTGGTGCGCTGGTCTCGGTCAAGGCCGACAAAACCTATCGGGCCGAAATCGACGATCAGGTCTCGATTCATATCCATACTGATCACTGCCATCTGTTTGATGCGAAAACCGGGGCTCGCCTGGAAGGCTGAGAACCGCAAACAACACCCGTTGGGACGGGGTAATCTGGGTGCAGACTTCGAAGATGCACCATCCATCTAGGGAGGAATATTGATGTTTCTGAAGAAAATTGCATTGGCCGGCTCGGTAGCCGCCTTTGCCGCAAGCGCGGGATATGCCTGCGAAATCGGCGCACGTGTCAACATAGTCGGCAATGAATTTGCGGCCATCCAGGCCGTCGCAGCCGGAGCGAAGGAATGCACCGGGGCGTCGGTAGAATCCAACCTGACATCCGAGCACCAGACCATCAACGTGGCTGGCCTGTCGGGCAATCCGTCGGAATACACGACCGCAATCATCGCCAATAGTTCGGTTGTGGCACTGATGAACGAAGACGTTATTCGTCCGCTCAATGATCTGGTGGAAAAGTATGGTCAGGACCTGCAGCCTGGGCAGCTGATCAAGATTGGCGACAACATCATGGCTATCGCCTTCATGGCGAACGCGCAGCATCTGATGTACCGCAAGGATATCCTTGAGCAAGCCGGTGTGGAAGTCCCGACTACCTATGAGGAAATGCTCGAGGTGGCCGAGGCCATTCGTGCGCAGGGTATTATGCAAAACCCGGTTGGTGGAGCCTATGCATCGGGTTGGAACCTGGCGCAGGAATTCAACAATATGTTCCTTGGTTATGGCGGCAGCCATTTTAAACCCGGTACGGCCGAACCCAACGTGAATTCTGAGGCCGGTGTCAACGCCCTGAATATGATGAAGGCTTTGTCGGAATACATGAACCCCGACTTCCTGACTCATGACTCCAACGCCACCAATGCCGAATACCGTGCTGGCAACGTTGCAATCATGAATATGTGGGGTTCGCGCGCATCGCAGCAAACCACCACCGAAGGTGTGTTGCAGGAGGTAATCGACGGCCATGCGATTGGCGCGCCGCTGACAGTTGGTGGCGGAGATATCCCTGCAACGACCCTGTGGTGGGACGGTTGGACTGTCGGAAAGAACATCTCAGATGAAGAGGCCGAGGCCACATTCATTGCAATGAAACATGGCATCCGTCCTGACATGCTGAACGATGAAACCACGCCGTTGGCGGTCTGGCTGATTGAAGGCTACCAGCCGGGAAAAGATGCCGAGGGTGTGTTTGCTGCGGCCAAAATGGGCACACCACCCTATCCGATGCTACCGTACATGGGGCTCATGCACAGCGCACTTGGCAACGAACTTGCTGATTTCATGCAGGGCAAGGAAAGCGCGGAACAAGCGTTGGCTGATGTAGAAGCCGCCTATCGTGCCGCCGCCATCGAGCAAGGCTATCTGCAATAAGAAGCCTATTGCGCGGGTGCCTTTGATAACCGCCCGCGCAATCCCACTGACACGAGGATTGCAACATGCGCCATAAGACATTCCTTTGGTTCTTCCTGCCCACAGGACTCGCGATGCTTCTGTTCATTGCAATGCCAATTGTCTCGGTGGTGACTCAATCGATCTTCGCACCCCATCCGGCTGTTCTGTTAGAGGTCGAAAACTGCACCCCGCTTATCGGATGCACAACTGAGACCACTGTTGATCAAGAGGCCACCGCGGCGCTTCGCGCCGAGCAACCTCTGGGCCGGTTTGTGGGATTGGACATTTACTTTAACCGAGGCCATCTGGCGATACAGGAAATTGGTCAAATCTGGGCCGCGAATGAAACATGGGGCGGCTTTTTCTCGGAACTCGGCAATTTGCCCTTTTACCGGGCGATGGCATTCACGCTGACCTTCGTTGCTGTCGTGACACCGCTCACAATTATTTTGGGGCTGGTGATTGCGCTGGCAGTAAACTCCCTGCACAGGCAACTCAAAGGTCTGATGATCTTTTTCTCTCTTCTGCCCATGATCGTGACCCCGCTGATCGGCTCGCTCATACTGTTTTGGATGATTGACAGTCGCGGGGTGATCGGCAACGCCCTCGTATATCTTGCTGGAGATCCGGATTTCAGCCTGAAAGCATCAACAGGGCTGATGTGGGTAGCGCTGATGGTCTATGGTGTTTGGCACGCTGCGCCTTTTGCCTTTGTCGTGTTCTATGCTGGCCTGCAAACCTTGCCCCAAGACCAGATTGAGGCCGCCCAGATAGACGGGGCGACGCGCTGGCAGCAGGTCAAATTCGTGGTTGTTCCCCATCTCATGCCCCTGGTCACATTTGTAGCACTGATCCAGTTGATGGACAATTTCAAGGTGTTTGAACCTATCATCGGCTTCAGTGCACAAGCGCATGCGCAATCACTCAGCACCTTCATCTTCTACGATCTCGGTGGCGAGACTCGGCAACTGTCTTCCGCTGCTGCTACCTCTGTGATGACGATTTTCGGGGTCGCAATTCTTCTGTCGCCCGTGCTTGTCCGCACCTGGCGCGATTTCAAAGGAGCAAGATAATATGGCCAGCCGCGCGCAAAGAATGCCTACAAGCCTTCGGATCGCCTCATCCCTGTTTGTGCTCCTATGGTTTATCCTGGCCGCCTTTCCGTTCCTCTGGACGGTTTGGGGCTCGTTCAAGGTCGAACTGGATTTCTTCTCGATCGCTGACTGGACCAATGCCCTGACTGGTGCCCGAACCGAAGCGGTTTATGGCTCGCCGTTCACCACCACCGGATATGAGGGTGCTTGGATTCAGGAAGAGTTCTGGCGCAATGTTCTGAACACCGGGATCGTCTGTTTCTTTGTTGTTACCATCTCACTGACTATCGGGACTTTAGGGGGCTATGCCCTTTCGCGGTCTACTTACAACTACACATTCTGGCTTTTGATCACAGCGTTGATTTTCCGTGCAATGCCGCCAATCACTCTGGTCTCAGGTTATCTGTTACCCTTCTTTGAATGGAATGTTTGGGGAATTCTTCCAACCACCATTATCGTGCTTGTGGCGATCAACCAGCCGTTCACTCTTTGGATGTTGCATTCCTTCTTCAAGAACATCCCGAGCGAGTTGGATGAAAGTGCCAAGGTCGACGGATGCAACCAGTTTCAGGCTTTCCGACGTGTGATCATTCCGGTGATGTGGCCAGGCGTCATCACGACCGGGCTGTTCTCGTTCCTTCTGGCCTATAACGACTTTGCCGTGGGGGCGATGCTGCTGTCTGAAAGCAACCGTACTATGGTGCCTGCCATTGCCGCATTCCTCGGTACAACGCAAACCGAGGGCAACGTGATGTTCGCTGTTGCAGCCGTGGTTTCAGCCACTGTTCCACTGTTCATACTGGTGATGTTCTTCCAGCGCCAGATCGTCGGCGGCCTGACCGCCGGGGCTGTGAAAGGCTGACATAAATGGGGCGCACTCATCCTCAGTCCGTATCTGCCCATGCGCACGCAGCCAGCCTGAACTTGGCTGCGCGCCGGGCCCGACGGCCGGGACGAATTCCATTTGCCATGATGCGCGCGGGTCCTCGTGCCTGCACACCGCCACAGCGAATAGGAAAACGTCCTAAAAAGGAAAGCGCCATGAACAAGCGCGCAAATCGCCCAGCGATGGGTATTGCTACCGGAACCACGTTTGAAAACAAACAGCTTTATCGTCAGTTTCTCGAAAGCTTTGATAAGGGCCTCGGCGAGACCATGGAGACGGCCGCCAGCGAGATTTTCGCCGCAACGGCCACTACCGAAGCGAGCCATCCGATCAATGCAGCCCCCGATGGCAACGGCTACGTCAGCTCTGTCATCTTACCGATTTCAGAGGCGTTCGAGGGGCTCACCCGTCAGAACTATGTGGTTACAGGTGGCGAATACCTGGGAAGCGAGTGGGTCACCTCGACCGGGTATTTCCACGGTCATTTCAAGCGACCGCTTTGTGGTATTCCACCCAGCGGCAAACTGGCATTTCTGCGATTTGGTGAATTCCACCGAATGGAAGATGGCAAGATCGTCGAATCCTATGTCTTCCTCGGCTTTGCCGAGTTGATCATCGCGCTTGGCCTCTGGCCGCTGGAACTGCAGGGCTATGAAGGTGTCGTGCCGGGTCCGGCAACTCATGACGGCATCGTCATTGGGCCATCAGACCCAGCGCAGTCACGCGCCACAGCAGATCTGGTCGAGGACATGCTAGTACAGCTGACGACCGAGGACCAAAGCTGGCGGCCTTATTGGGATGACCGAATGGTGTGGTACGGTCCCGGCGGGCTGGGATCCTATGCCACGGTCGATGCCTTCGCCGATTTCCAATCCCCCTTCGAGGACACGTTCGAAGGCTGGGGTGACGGCAGGGACGCAGGCGTCACCGGGGTCGGCTCGAATTGCAAGGCCGGGGATGGCGACTATGCATTCCTGTGCGGCTGGCCGCAGATCACCGGCGTCCACGTCAAATCCTTCCTGGGCCTGGAGCCAACGGGAAAGCGCGTTTTTATGCGTGACTGCGACTGGTGGCGCTGCGCAGACGGCAAGATCATCGAGAACTGGTGCATGCTCGATATTCCACATCTGCTGTTGCAACTGGGTTACGACCTTTTTGCCCAAATTTCTGAACAGACCCGATGAGCTGTTCCGCCAGACATAACGCCATTGCGCGCCACCCGGCGCTCAACCGGATGCCAAGGGATTTTCTGACGGCCGACCAACCGTCCCCGTCCAGACAGAAAACCCCTTGGTATCCATAAAAGGAAAAGACACATGAAGGGCTCCCGCCCCGAACAGGCCGTGCTGACACGTGACACGGACATGAGAAAAACCGACGAGACCCGCGCCGTGATCGAGGGGATGGTCGATGGTTTGAACGATCACCGCATCGACGATATCGGCGAATTCTTCGCAGAAGGGTTTCGCTGGATCGGCAACCGGGGCTGCGGCACCAAAACTGGGCTCAAGGAGTTTCAGGAAAACTGGCAACGCCCGTTTCAGGCGGCGTTCTCGGACAAGACCTGCATTGATGAGGCCCGGCTTTATATGGGCGAATGGGCTGCGGCCTTTGGCCGCCAGGAGGCAACCCACTCGGGCGAGTTTCTGGGCATCGCGCCCACCGGCAAGCGGGTCGAGATCCGATACATGGATTTCTGGAAAGTCGTCGATGGCAAGATCGTTGACAACTGGGTGAACGTCGATTTCGCCCACGTCGCCGCGCAGCTTGGCGTTGATCTGTTCAACGGCGAAGGCTGGGAAGCATTTGACCGGGGAGAAAAAACTCCACCCCGGCCCGAAAACTGAGGATAGAGACAATGGCTATTGAATACCTGAAACGCGGCAAACCTGAAGCTGACCGGGCGGAAGACGATGCCAAAACCCGAGCTGTTGTCGAAGAAACGCTGGCGGATATCGAAACCCGCGGCGATACCGCAGTGCGCGAGCTGTCAGAGAAGTTCGACAACTACTCGCCGGAAAGCTTCCGCCTGAGCCAGGATCAGATCGACGAGTTGATCAACTCGCTGTCCGAGCGCGAATTGGCCGATATCAAGTTTGCTCAGAAACAGGTGATGAACTTTGCGCAGGCACAACGCGACTCGATGCTGGATATCGAGGTTGAAACTCTGCCAGGAGTGATCCTTGGTCACAAGAACATCCCTGTTCAGTCAGTGGGATGCTATGTCCCCGGTGGCAAATTCCCGATGGTGGCTTCGGCGCATATGTCAGTGGCAACTGCCAAGGTCGCCGGTGTTCCGCGCATCATAGCGTGTACCCCGCCCTTCCAGGGCAAACCCAATGCGGCCGTGATCGCAGCGATGCATCTAGGAGGCGCGCATGAGATCTATGTCATGGGCGGGATCCAGGCCGTCGGTGCCATGGCGATAGGGACTGAGACCATTGATCCGGTTCACATGCTGGTTGGCCCCGGCAACGCCTTTGTGGCCGAAGCCAAGCGCCAACTGTTTGGCCGGGTGGGCATCGACCTGTTCGCGGGTCCGACCGAGACGATGGTCATCGCCGATGAAACTGCTGCGGACGCCGAGCTTTGTGCGACCGATTTGCTGGGACAGGCCGAGCATGGATATAACAGCCCCTGCGTTCTGGTCACCAACTCGCGCAAACTGGCCGAAGAGACACTGAGCGAGATCGACCGTATCCTCGGGATCCTACCCACCGCCGGCACTGCCAAGGTCAGTTGGGAGGAATACGGCGAGGTCATCGTCTGCGACACCTATGACGAGATGCTTCAAGTGGCCGATGACATCGCGTCCGAGCACGTTCAGGTCATGACAGATCGCGACGACTGGTTCCTGGAAAACATGACTTGTTACGGTGCGCTGTTCCTTGGTCCACGCACCAACGTGGCCAACGGCGACAAGGTGATCGGTACCAACCATACACTGCCGACCAAAAAGGCCGGGCGCTATACCGGCGGGCTCTGGGTCGGCAAATTCATGAAAACCCACAGCTATCAGAAGGTCGTCACTGATGAGGCCGCAGCGATGATCGGCGAATACGGCTCACGTCTGTGTATGCTGGAAGGCTTTGTCGGCCATGCCGAACAATGCAACATCCGTGTCCGGCGTTATGGGGGCATCAACGTGCCCTATGGTGAAGGCGCACCATACCGCGAGACGGCCGATGCGACTTCGTAAGTGTGACGAATCTTGCGCAGGGATTCGACCGGGGCCCTACAGAATTTTTTGGATAAGAAGTTAAAATAATGCGAGATTTCGCAATGGATACTCACTCTACCCACAAGGTCCTGATCGCGCCCCTGCGCGAGGCAATGTATAAATTCGACGAAGCCGGAGTACGAGCGGCGCTGGAGGCGGTGATCGCGCCCGATGCTGCCATCCACATGTTGTATCCATTCGGAGATCTGACCGGCCCGCAGGAACTCTATGACACCTGTTACGCGCCACTTCTGAAATCCATGCCCGATCTTGAGCGTCGCGATTGGATCGTCATGGGTGGTCGGACAGAACAGGGCAACGACTGGGTTGGCTGCGGCGGCCACTACTTCGGCACCTTCGTCGCCCCCTGGCTGGACATCCCGCCGACCGGGCATCTGACCCACATGCGGTTCCACGAATTCTACCGCTTTGAAAATGGCAAGGTTGTCGAGATTCAGGCACTCTGGGACGTTCCCGAAGTCATGATGCAGGCGAATGCCTGGCCAATGGCCCCGTCTCTGGGGCTGGAGTTCTGCATTCCCGGCCCGGCGACTCTGGATGGCGTTGTGTCCGGACCGTGGGATGAGGTGAAATCTCTGGCCTCGTGCAATCATATCGTCGACATGCTGAAACATCTTGAGAAACACCCCAGCCAGGGTGGGCCCGAAGTGATGGAGATGGAGCGGTTCTGGCATCCGCGCATGAACTGGTACGGTCCCGCAGGGATCGGGACAGCGCGCGGTATCGCGGGATTCCGCAACTGGCACCAGATTCCCTTCCTCAACGGAATGCCCGATCGTGGTCAGTATGCCGACGAGATCACCTTTCACTTTTTTGGTGATGGCGACTACGCCGCTGTGACCGGCTGGCCGAACATGATCCAGACCGTCACCCATGACGGCTGGATGGGGATTGCGCCTTCGGGCAAACGGATCACTTTGAAGTCACTTGATTTCTGGCGTCTGGAAGGTGGGCTGATCCGCGAGAATTGGGTGTTGGTCGATCTGCTGGATGTGTATCGGCAATTGGGCGTAGATGTTTTTGCCCGACTGCGTGAGTTCAATAAGGCACGTGTACCCGGCACCATCCCATTCCCGGTCGGCGAGGTCTGATATGCCACATTTTCCCAGCACCCCCAGTTTCGACCTGAGCGGCAAGCGAGCTTTGGTCGCCGGAGCCTCGTCGGGCATAGGCATGGCCTGCGCTGTGGCGCTGGCGGAACATGGTGCTGAGGTCACTTTGGCGGCGCGCCGTGCTGGTGCGCTTCAGGATATTGCAAAAGATATGTCGGCGCAGGGATGGTCTGCCAGAGTTCTGGAACTGGATGTTTCGGACGTGGCGGCAACCGCTGAAGCCGTAGCGCAAAATGGGCCGTTCGATATTCTGCTGAACTCAGCCGGGCTTGCCCGACACAGCAAGGCCGTGGAAACACAGCCGGAAGATTTCGATGCGGTGATAGGCGTCAATGTCAAAGGTGCTTATTTCCTGACCCAGGCTGTTGCCAAAGGCCTGCTCGACGCTGGCCGCCCCGGTTCGCTGATCAATATCTCTAGCCAGATGGGCCATGTTGGTGGTCGCGAACGCGCGGTTTATTGTGCGTCGAAATTCGCGGTCGAAGGCTTCACCAAGGCGATGGCGCTTGAGTTCGGACCGGCAAAGATCCGGGTTAACACGATTTGCCCCACCTTCATTCTGACGGATCTGACAAAGTCGACTTTTGACGATCCGGACAAGCGGGCCTGGATTCTGGACAAGATAAAACTGGGTCGCCCCGGAGAGGTTGAAGACATCATGGGGGCGGTGGTTTATCTGGCATCGGATGCGTCGGCGCTGGTGACGGGCACGGCATTGATGGTTGACGGAGGTTGGACGGCAGACTGATGGCGACACAAAAAGTTACATCACTGGAAGTTGCCCGTCTCGCCGGGGTCAGCCAATCTGCGGTCAGCCGTGTGTTCACCCCCGGCGCGTCTGCGTCGAAAAAAACCGTTGAAAAGGTGCGCAAGGCGGCCAAGGAACTGGGCTATCGCCCGAACGTTCTGGCCCGCGCTGTAGTGTCCGGGAAAAGCCGGATCATCGGGCTTGTCGTGGCCTATCTGAACAACCAGTTCTATCCCGAGGCGCTGGAGAAGCTGACAAACACGTTACAGGAACGTGGATACCACGTGCTGATATTCATGGCCTCGCATGAGTCTGGAAACATCGACAATGTGGTCGAAGAAATACTCGACTTTCAGGTCGAAGGGATTATCGCCGCTTCGGTGGCTTTGTCCTCAGATTTGTCAGACCGCTGCCGAACGGCCGGTATACCGATGGTGTTGTTCAATCGGGCACAAGACGACACGGCGATGTCGTCAGTTACATCTGACAACGTTGCCGGTGGTCGAAAGGCTGCCGAGTTCTTGTTGGCAGCTGGGCACCAAAAGATCGGATATATCGCCGGGTGGGAAGGAGCTTCGACCCAGCGTGACCGCGAAACAGGGTTTGTTGCGACCTTGCAGAAAGCCGGGGTTACGCTGCACGCCCGCGAAGTAGGAAACTTTTCGACGGAAGAAGCCCGGCAAGCCACGCTGCGGATGTTCGAAGCCGATCCGCCTGATGCGGTGTTTGTCGCCAACGATCACATGGCCGTTTCCGTGATGGACACGCTGCGGTTCGAATTGGGGCTGAATGTTCCGGGGGACGTTTCGGTCATCGGGTATGACGATGTCACTGTCGCCTCATGGCCAGCCTACAACCTGACCACCATTCGACAGCCCGCCAATCGCATGGTCACCGAAACTGTCGATATTCTGCTCGGCAAGATCGAGGACCCCGATGCCGGCCCGCGTCGGGTCGAGATTGACGGACCGCTAATTGTGCGCGGCTCCGCCCGCATACCTGAAGGATGGAAGACATGAAGGGATTTGATCCCAAGTTTAAAGATTTCCCCGACTACATAATCGGGATTACCAAAGAAATCTGGGAAGATCGTGGCATTGCCACGCTGCACGACTATTACGCCCCGGACATCGTCGTGCGATCACCTGGGTCGGTGGTTGTCGGAAACCAGAATGTCATTGCTGCCACTATGGCAACTCTGGCAGAATTCCCTGATCGAACGCTGTTGGGTGAGGATGTGATCTGGTCGGGAACGCCGGAAGAGGGCATGCTGTCGTCGCATCGCCTTTTGTCCACAGCGACCCATCTAGGTGACGGTGTGTATGGCAAGGCGACCGGCAAGAAACTGGTCTACCGCATTTTGGCCGACTGCCACGCCATCAACAACCAGATCAACGATGAGTGGCTCATCCGCGACCAGAGCGCGATCGTGCAGCAGATGGGTTGGGACCCCAAGGAATACGCCCGCGATCTGATCGCGCGCGAGGGTGGGCCAGACACCTGCGTGCAACCCCTCACGCCCGCGATTGATCGGCCCGGCCCCTATAAAGGCCGTGGCAATGACAATGAATGGGGCCAGAAATACGCGGATATCCTGACCAGGATCATGAATGCCGATATGAGGGTGATCGAGGCTGAATACGACCGCGCTGTTCTGTCAGAATATCCCGGCGGCAAGACCGGCCACAGTTGGGGGCCGGTTGATCGGTTCTGGATGGGCCTGCGCGCGGCGTTCCCACGTGCCGAATTCAAGATCCACCACCAGATCGGCCGTGATGACCCGATGATGCCGCCGCGCGCCGCGATCCGCTGGTCTTTGCATGGCACACATGACGGCTGGGGCGTGTTCGGTGTGCCCACAGGGGCCGAGGTCTTTGTGCTGGGCATCAGCCAGGCCGAGTTCGGTCCATGGGGTCTGCGCAAGGAATACACCTTGTTTGACGAAACCTCGATCTGGAAACAGATTCTTCTGAAAACCGGCGATCTCTAGAATGTCGCACCGTATCTCAAATCTGGATGCCGGGCAGGCGTTGCGGCGGTACCACGCCCATCGCGCCAGCCTGCGCGCCCGGCGACTGAACAATCGTCCGCCGGGTGGTTTGGTTTGATCCGATCAAACCCAAATCAAAAGGAGAAAAGATATGAGTACCATCGAAAGCCGCATCGTCCGTTATGGCGAACTGAAGCCATGTAAAACCGCGTTCATCGACGCGCACACTCCGGGCTCGAACCAGAAAGAAAATTTTACCATCATTGGCGGTGGGGTCAGCGAAAGCCCGGATCAGCACGTCCACATCACCGACAAGATCGGGTTCAACATCGGTGCAGCGGGTCAACCGCCGAAATGCCGCAACTCGCTGCACAGCCACACCACCGCCGAGGTGTTCTTTGTTGCTAAAGGTCGATGGCGGTTCTTCTGGGGTCGTTATGGCACGGCAGGCGAGTTCATCGCTGAAGAAGGCGACATCTTCAACATTCCGACCGGGATCTTCCGCGGCTTCGAGAATGTCGGCCAGGACTATGGCATGATCATGTCGATGCTGGGTGGCGACGATGCCGGTGGCGGCGTGACCTGGGCTCCGCAAGTCATTCAGGATGCGCAGGCCCACGGCCTGATGTTGGGCAATAACGGCGTCTTGTACGATAGCAAAAAGGGCGAGGAACTGCCACACAATGTGCAGCCGATGCCGCTACTGACCGAGGAAGATCTGAAAGCCTTCCCCGAGGTTCCCATTGATGCAGTGATCGGCAAATACGTCGCTCGCTACTGGGACCTGATGGCGCTGGCAGCGGACAAGCCTGCGGTTGTGATCGGTGAAAATGGTCTGATCAAGGACAAGCCCGGTTTCGAGGTTGATTTTATGACGCGCGGTTCGGCAGTGGCTGAACTGGTCAAGGCGGACAAACCCGTGGTTCTGATGCCGGCGAGCGGCCATTGGCGCATCAAGATCAATGAGGTCGAGGTTACCCTGTCCAACGGCGATACCGCTCTGGTTCTGCCCGGTGAAAGCTACAGCGCTGAACCGTCTATGACCGGGCAAGCGGGTCTGTACCGGATCACCGCAACCGACGACCCTGCTGGGGCGACCTGGACAGGAGCATAACGTCGAAATTACACGTCCCGGTTTCAATCGGGGCGCGCGCAGCACATCCATCGCCGGCTTTCCGGCCCGGCGATGGACCTAGATTTGAATGGAGATCCTAACATGACCCGCGTTTCAACCACCCATGTGGGAAGTCTGCCACGAAATCAGGAGGTCGTTGACTTCATCTTTGCTCGCGAGCGAGAGGAACCGTTCGATCAGGCTGCATTTGACGCCTGCATGACAGCGGCCGTGTCCGAGACCGTGCGGAAACAAGTCAAGGCTGGGGTAGATATCGTCTCGGACGGTGAGACCTCAAAGATCTCTTACGCCACTTACGTCAAGGACCGCTATACCGGCTTTGCGGGTGACAGCCCGCGCAATGCGCCCGCAGACCTCAAGATGTTTCCCGGTTTTCTGAAACGTCTGGCAGATGATGGCGGCACGCCCCAATATGCGCGACCCATGTGCGTTGGCGAGGTGTGCTCAAAAGGGCAAGGTGAGCTGCAGAAGGACATCGACAACCTCAAGGCTGCCATGGTCGAACACGGGGTCGGGCGCGGTTTTATGAACGCAGCCAGCCCTGGGGTGATTTCTCTGTTTCTGCAGAATGACTTCTATCCGACGCGCGAGGCCTATCTGGCCGCGCTGGCCGACGCGATGAAGGAAGAATATGAAACCATCGTTGGTGCGGGTCTGGATTTGCAGCTGGATTGCCCGGATCTGGCCCTGTCGCGCCATATGCTGTTCACCGATCTGTCCGACGACGAGTTCGTGAAAATCGCCAACATGCATGTTGAGGCATTGAACCACGCATTGCAAAATGTCCCGGCTGACAAAGTGCGTGTCCATATTTGCTGGGGCAATTACGAGGGGCCACATTGCTGCGACATCGGCATGGACAAGGTGTTTTCGACGCTGATGTCGACCAAATCGCGCTACGTGCTTTTTGAAACCTCTAACCCGCGACACGCGCATGAATGGACGGTGTTCCGTGACCGCAAGGGCGAAATTCCGGATGACAAGGTTCTTGTGCCCGGTGTAGTGGACACCACGACGAATTTTGTCGAACACCCCGAACTGATTGCTCAGCGTACCGAGCGGTTTACGAACATCGTTGGAAATGAGCGTGTAATCGCCGGATCAGATTGCGGCTTTGGCACCTTTGCCGGCTTTGGTGCGGTAGATCCGGATATCGCCTATGCCAAGTTGGGCGCGCTTGCCGAAGGGGCTGCCCTGGTCAAATGACGCCGCTTATCCTCCTGCCCGGCATGATGTGCGATGCGCGGTTGTTCACTCCGCAGATCGATGCTTTGTCAGTCAAGTACCCGATCCTGTGCGCACCAATCGGAGGCCTTGAAACGATGCAGGCGCTGGCCGCCGATGTGTTGGCCTATGCGCCCGAACGCTTTGCTCTGGCGGGACTCTCGATGGGCGGTATCGTCGGGATGGAGATCCTGCATCAGGCCCCTGACCGTGTGGCTGGTTTGGCGTTGATGGACACGAACCCACTTGCTGAACTGGACGAGGTCAAAGCCAGGCGCGGCCCTCAGATCGATGCGGTCGGACGTGGCAACCTGCGCAAAGTCATGGCCGAAGAGATGAAACCGAACTACCTGACGGATGGCCCGCGCCGCAACGCTATTCTGGATTTGTGCATGGACATGGCCATGAATCTTGGGCCGGACGTTTTCGTCAATCAATCCAAAGCCCTGCGTGATCGCCCTGATCAGAGCAACACGCTGCGTAACTTCACCGGCGCAGCACTCATTCTCTGTGGGCGCGACGACGCCCTGTGCCCTGTTTCAAGGCATGAATTGATGCACGATCTGATGCCACAGAGCCGGTTGGAAATCATAGAAAACGCCGGCCACCTGCCGACATTGGAACAACCGCAACAAACAACTGCGGCCCTGACCCGCTGGCTGGAGATGATATGAACCAATCCTTTCTGGACCTGCTGAAAAAGGTCGACACTCCGACTGTTTGTAACGCAATCGAGGTGGCGCAGGGCAAGCGCGGGTTCAATGAATTCACCCGGGGCACGATGTTATGTTCTGATCCCGATGCGGGCGCGATGGTGGGATATGCCCGTACCGCGAAGATTGCCGCCGTGAACCCGCCGTCAGAACCGCCTGAGGAGATCCGCCAACGTCGGATGGACTATTACAGGCATATGGCAACCGGGAGCGGCCCGGCTGTCACCGTAGTTGAGGATTTGGATTATCCAGATTGCATCGGCGCCTATTGGGGCGAGATCAATACGACGGTCCACAAAGGTTTTGGCATAAGTGGTGCGCTGACCAACGGGGTAATGAGGGACCTCGGCGACCTGCCGGATGGATTCCCGGTGGTTGCCGGGTCTGTCGGGCCAAGCCACGGATTTGTGCACGTAAAAGAGATTGGCACACCGGTGACAGTCTTCGGCCTGTCGATCAAGGACGGTGACCTTGTGCATGCCGACCGGCATGGCGCTCTGGTGATCCCGCCCCAGGTAATGGGCGAGCTTGAACGGGCGATCATCAAGTTGCTTGAAACCGAAAGACTGATCCTGGATCCCGCTCGCGCATCAGGGTTCGATTTCGATTCTTTCGAAAAAGCATGGGCGGCATTTGAAGCCTCTCGGACTTAAACTTGCGATCTGTATTCCCAAGCTCCGTCCGTTTCAGAAGTTTATCCAACTGGCGGGATAGTCGACACATCCGTTCCGTCTATACATCTCTCAGGAAAACTTGCGACAGATACAAGCGTGAGACATTCTGTGTAACTTGACACCTGGGCTGTCTTCTTTGCGGATTTAACAACTTTCCCGTTTTTAACCCGGCCGTTCCAAATCATGATCACTCTTATCGAGCAATACGCCGTGTTTAGTTTTGACGATCCGATGTGTGGGGATGGATCGCTGAGGTTGGATGTAACCAGAGTAACGAGAAAGGATCCACGCTTGTCCGAGGAAGCAATTTTACGATTTCGGAACCCGACACCGGACAGAAGTTTTCGCGATCAAAGGTCGAGAACAAAACCCAATGACCGCATAATGTCCAGTTCAAACGAGTCCCCACACAACAAGAAGTTCATTTCCGTTGACGCCATCCAGTCAATGCTTCCGGAAGAGAACTGCCGGCTATCACTGGTTGCAGTGCCCTGCGAGGAAGCGACCGAAGCCCGACCGCGTTGGACCATGGAACTCAGGGATGACACGGGCCACCGGTATACCGTCAAGACGCAGGGCAGCCATTGCCGACCGATGTATGCCAGCACCCCAAGCGGTGTTTATGGCATCGCAGCAGAGATCGGGATTGATCAAGTGTTGCTGTGTATCCCGCAGGGGTGAGTCGGTTGCGAACACATGCAATGTTGAGAGCTGCTTCTTCAAAAGGTTGAGAAACCAAGTGGAAAAACACGATCGCATGCGGTCGCATGAGGAACGAGTGGATGGGTTTTTACTATGCGATTGAGGGTCTCATCAGGGGCTTAGGAAACACAGCGCTTACAAATGGCGGTGGAACACCTCGTGGAGCGTCACAGGTAACCGCAGGGACGATGTTTTCTTTCTCCGGCCCGACAACTGTTGGCATTGACGTCAACGGCGATGGTCAATCACTCAATAACGCGACCATTGCTGTTGATGGCGCCGCCACGATCGAAGGAGGTCAATTCTATCGGCTTGATGGTATTCTGAACCAATCCTCTGGTGACTATTCCGACAACATGTTGATTGGAGGAAGGCAGATCGCCGGGCCTGCCGCTTTGTCCGGAATCACTAGGTCTTCGTTGTTTAAACAAACAGGCGTGGCCTGTTTCGTAGCCGGCACGGAGATCGCTACTGCCAGAGGATTGACACTAGTTGAACGCCTGAAGGTCGGCGATAGAGTTATCACTCGGGATAGTGGTGTTCAGGAAATCCGGTGGATCGGGTCAAAAAAAGTTTCTGCGATAGGGAAATTGGCGCCGATCCGCATTGCCCCCGGCGTGCTAGGGTCGAATGATCAGTACTTGTGGCTATCGCCCAATCACCGCGTTCTAATAACCAGCGGAGACATGGGCGTATTGTTTGGTGAAAGCGAAGTGCTGGTTGCTGCAAAACACCTTGTTGGCCAACCTGGTATCACGCGGCAACCCGGAGGTATGGTTGAGTATTTCCATATCTTGTTCGACGCTCATGAACTTGTCCTGTCAAACGATCTTTGGACCGAGAGCTTCTTCCCCGGCTCCCAGGTCTTGTCACAAGACAATGAAATGCGTGAAGAAATCCTGAACCTATTTCCAGAACTCGGTGCGTTTGAGGAAGCGTCAAACTACGGGAAGACCGTGCGCGTGGTTTTGAACGCCCATGACAGCAAACTTATAAACCTGGACCGTGCAGTTTAGGCCGGCATCACTCACTTACATCCGCAACCTCTTGATAGAAGGAGAATCTATGTAAACCGAGTAGCAAAAGCTCTTACAACAATCCTGAGTAGTTGCGGACGCAATGACCCAAACAACTTCGAAACAACTTCAGTTGGGGTTGTTTCCCCAAAAGGTATCGTGACCTGCCAGCTATAAATACCTGACCTAGTCGTTTGGGATCAGGCGGTGTTTGCCCTGAAAGGCATGTCAATTCCCAAGGCGGACAGCATCTGGAAGAATGAAGGTTACGCCGCAAGAACCTAAGGTAATTAGACCTCCAGATTGCGGCAACATGGCCCTGCCTCCCCCTCGGCAGGGTCATTTTCTTTACTTGATCGGAGTGCCCCATTTGATTTGGACCACCGCTATGTTTGAAAAACGGAGGATCGAGAACCTCGAACAAGAGTGCTCTGAAACCCATTTTCCGGCCATTTTTGATTAGAGTTTTACGCAACGAGTCCTTGGCTGGGAGAAGGAGCGGCAGCGATGAAAGCAGCGATCCCGGTCAGTAGAGCCAGACGCGCCGCCCGGTTCACTAAGAGCCGTTCACCCTGGTCGAACAGATCGTCGGTCAGTTTGAGATACCCCTACACCCTGCCACTGTCGGTCTCGCCGTTCACGCGGCGGGTGCGATCCGGAAATCGGGACAATTGTCTGATGCTGCAATTGTCCGGCGAGGTCGATTTCGCGATGACATTTAAACGCCCGGACGTCCCCCGGTCCTGCGGTGCCACACGCGTTTGGGGTGTAGCGGCTGGGCGGCGATACATTGGTGCCTGTGGTGTCCCCCGATCTTGCGGTCTACGCTGATAACACCCAGATTCCGTTCAACTCATATCCCCCTGATGTTATCCTGGGGCGCCTGTTCAGCCAGTTCGTTTTGCCTTTGTTGCCCGAAGGCGGAAACTGCACTGACCCTTGCTGCCTGTGAATGCGCTGGATGGCGAAGGGGTGGTGTAGTTGTCGCTGACCCTGGTCAAACGGCATTTAACCGAAAGGCGGCTGCGGCGATTACATGACTTGCCGCATCAGGATCTGGGCATCATACTGATCCGCCTCTCTGATCAACAGGGCGAGGGGAATGCACAAATCTGGTCTGATCTGACAATTACTCTCGAACCATCCGTGGGGCTATAACGCTTCCAGACCTGCTCGCCGGTTCTATCCAGACGCTAAAGTGAGCAGAATAGTGAAGGGGTCGGGGTGGCCTGCTAGTGTTCCCGCCAACCTGAGTCATTGCCAAGGGATCAACTTAACTGAACCAACAATTTGAGATAGGGGCGGAGGGTGACGGCATCATTCAGGCGACGTCCTGAACAGAAAACAGCCGCCCTTTTCAGGGCGGCCGCAGTGATGTGCTTTGTCACTTACGCCCGCGAAACGTCCGGCGATTTTAGCACGTGGGGCGTATCGTAGGCATCCAGATCCAGTTGATCTTCGGATTTCGCAATAATGACGGTGCAGGCAGCGTCGCCGGTAACGTTGAGCGATGTACGTGCCATGTCGAGAATGCGGTCGATGCCTGCGATGATGGCTACACCTTCCAAAGGCAGGCCGACCGAGCTCAGAACAAGCGACAGCATCACCAGCCCCGCACCCGGCACACCAGCGGTGCCGATGGAGGCAAGTGTCGACGTCAGAATAATTGTGACATATTCCGACATGCCCAGCTCTATCCCAAAGGCCTGTGCCACGAAAAGAGCCGCAACGCCTTGGTACATGGCGGTTCCGTCCATGTTGATTGTCGCTCCAAGCGGCAGCGTAAAGCTTGCAACCGACCGGTTCACGCCAAGGTTCTGCTGAACCGCCGTCATCGTGACCGGCAGTGTCCCCGAAGAGGACGTGCTGGTGAAGGCCACGATCTGCGGCTCGATGATGCCTTGGAAGAAGCGGATTGGGTTCAAACGCGCAAAGATCGAAACGAGCCCGCCATAAACAATGACGGCATGCAGAACGCAACCAATATAGAGCGCAGCAATCACGGTTCCCAATGGCAACAGAAGATCCAGACCATAGGTTCCGGCGACCCAGGCCATTAGTGCAAACACACCATATGGTGCAAAACTGATCACAATCTCAGTCAGTTTCAAGATGACGGAATTTAGGGCTTCAAAGAAATCCCTGACCGGCTTTCCAGCGTCACCCACCAGGTTGATGGCCAGACCGAACATAATCGCAAAGAAAATGATCTGAAGCACGTTGCCATCCGCGGCAGCGGCGATTGGGTTCTTGGGAACGATCCCGATAAGTTGCTGGATGAAAGGCGGAGACGCTTTGGGTTCCATTGCGGCTGCGGTGCTCAGATCAATTCCTGCGCCGGGTTGCAACATCAGGCCCAAAGCGAGTCCAATCGTGATCGCGAATGCAGTTGTGCCCAGATAGAATACAATCGACTTCAGGCCAATTCGCCCCATGCGGGCCATGTCGCTGACCGATGTCATACCGCAAACGAGCGATACGAAGATCAACGGGACAATAAGCATTTTGATAAGCGACAGGAACAGGGTTCCAATGTTCTTGATCATGCCCGCAATTGCTGCGTTTCCGGTTGCGTTCAGCAACACGCCCGTAACCACCCCAAGAACAAGCGCGATCACGATTTGCTTCCAAAGAAGCATATTCCTCCAAGGTGCCATAAACCCTGTTTTGCGACTGGTATTCATCAATAGGTTCTCCCTTTCCATGGCAGTCAACTGGAATGAGCTGCCTGCAGTCGCCGCAAGGTAACACCGTCGTGCTGGTCATGGTCGCGCAAATAGAGAAACGGCGTTGCAATATTTGCAATGCCGTTTCTTTTGTCGGATAAAGTGCCGGTGACGCCTAGAATTTTGCGAGCTGTACACATTTGCGGGCGAGCACATCGGTCGGGTCGACAGGAAGCGCCCCCAATGCGTCTGCGCTTTCGGTCACGATGAGCGGCAATTCCGTACAGCCGAGAATGATTGCCTCGGCTCCGCGCGCAACCAGATGGGAAAAGGCCCGGCTAATCTGTTCTTTGCAGAGGCCGTCGGTACATCCAGCTTTGACGCCAAACGGGCCATAAATTGAATCCATGACCAGGTTTTGATGATCGCCATCGGGAATGATGTGGGCAAGGCCTGCCTCATCAAGTGCTGTCTGATACAAGCCACTTTGTATTGTTCCATCCGTGCCGAGAATCCCGACCACACGCGTCTCTGGGGTGGTTTCTTTAATGTGTTCAGTGGTCGCGGCAAGGATACTGATGATCGGAATATCAAGGTGGCGCTGAATCCGATCGACATACGCGTGGGCGGTGTTGCAAGGGATGACCAGCATGTCAGCACCACCGCGTTCCAGTTTTTTGCAGGTAGAATAGAGGGCGACAGTTGGATCGGTGCCTGCGCGGACCAGATTTTCGGTGCGGTCAGGAATTTGCGGGTTCTGTTCAACCAAGACTTTTATGTGATCCTGATCGCGGGTCGCCTCGGTCCCTTTGACCAGTTTGGCAAGGAAATCTACGGTTGCGGCAGGTCCGACACCGCCGACCACTCCAACTTTGAACCGGTGACGGCGGTCTGACTGGGTCTCTTGCAGGGCGTAATCCGCGTAAACCGCCGCCGTGTCTATGGCCGTCATGTTGTCTGGCAGGTCAAGCTGGTTGAGCAACAAGGGCAGTTCAGAAAGACCGGGCACAAACACGGTCGCGCCTTGTTCGAATAGGTTGATCAGGGCGGCATTTATGGGTCTCAGAACGTCTTCATTGCAGTGTCCCGCTTTGAACCCGATGCGTCCATATACGGCCTCCATGACGGCACTTTCCAGATCTTCCCGGGGATGGAGGATCTGTATTTCCCTGCCAAACAGGTTCTCGAACAAACCAGTTTTCCTGACAAAAGGCGTCGTGATGACACCAATCTTTGTCGGCTCGGGACGCAGTCTGTTAACGGCGGCGGCGATCGCCTCTGTCATGCTGATCAGCTTCAGTTCAAGCTCGTCCTGCAGTTCATGCAGAAAGCTATGGGTGACAAAACATGGAAGCAGCGCCACGTCACATCCATCCCGTTCCATGCGGGACAGTGTGTCAAAAACATAGAGTTTTCGGTGTGTTGGGCTGTAGCTCAGCTCTTTGGGGGAGGCTGGTTCGCGCAGCGGTTTCTGGTGAAATATCAATTCCCTGTGGTCTTCTTCCGACCTGACCGGTGTCCTTTGAACAATTCTGTTCAGCAGGTCGGCTCCGGCAAGGGCGCCCAGGCCGCCAACGATTCCTATGCGTAAAGATTGGTTTTTGTTCATTGGGCAATCTCCGGAGCCCTGCCGTGCATGTGCTGCAATGCAGTCTCGGCAAGTTCTCCTGGCAAAGCGGGTTTTGCGGCCTCTTGCAGGTTCAAGCCATGCGCCTGTGCATATTTTGCAAGTTTGGTGGCAGCCTCATATCCGATCACCGGGGCCAGTGCGGTGACATGTACAAGGCTGTTGCTCAGCAACATCTCGCATCTTTTCTCATCCGCAACGATACCGTCCACGCAGCGGGTGCGCAGCACATTCATTGCATTGGTCAGAGACCCCATGGTTTCCAACACTTTATGGATGATGACCGGCTCCATCGCGTTGAGCTGGAACTGGCCGGCCTCGGCGGCCATTGTGACGGTTAGGTCATTTCCGATTGCCTGATAGCAAACCTGATTTACAACTTCGGGAATAACCGGGTTTATCTTGCCGGGCATAATGGACGATCCTGCCTGAACCGCGGGCAGAATGATTTCTCCAAGCCCAGCCCGCGGCCCAGAGGACATTAGGCGTAAATCATTACAGATCTTAGACAGTTTGATGCCAACCCGCTTGAGCGTGCTTGAGAACATCACAAAGGCACCCAGATCAGATGAAGCCTCAATCAGGTCCGGGGCCAGTTTAAGTGGCTCGCCGGTAATGTCGCGCAAATGCGCCAAAGCGACTTCGCCAAACCTTTCGGGGGCATTGATGCCGGTGCCAATGGCCGTGCCTCCAAGGTTCACTTCTGTCAGAAGGCGCGACAGGTCCCTCAACCGGTCGGCATCCTCGTTGATTGTTGTGGCATATCCCCGGAACTCCGCACCTAGTGGCATGGGTACAGCGTCCTGAAGTTGGGTACGCCCGACCTTCATAATATGCTGAAACTCACATGCCTTTTGGTCGAAGGATTTGGTTAGAAGATGCATTGCTTCAATCATAGGCGCGATCCTGGACAGGACAGCCAGACGGATTGCTGTGGGGTAAACGTCATTTGTGGATTGTGACCGGTTCACATCATCATTCGGATGAAGCTGGCTGTAATCGCCATGATCTGCCCCAAGATTTTCCAGCCCAAGATTTGCAATAACTTCATTGGCATTCATATTGGTCGATGTGCCAGCACCACCCTGCATGACATCAACAACAAACTGATCGTGATGGCCCCCGGCAATGATTTTGTCACAGACATCCGTAATGGCCGACGCTTTCCGGTGGGGCAGGACACCCAGGTCCTTGTTGGCCATAGCACAGGCCTTTTTGACCGACGCCAGTCCGACAATCAATTCCGGATAGTGGCTGATCGCCACCCCCGTAATCGGGAAATTTTCCAGTGCCCGCTGGGTCTGGCTGCCCCAGGTCGCTGCCAGTGGGATCTTTACCAGGCCAAGGCTGTCGGATTCTGTTCTGTGTTGTTTCATGATCTGAGACCTTTTTGTGGTCTTGCGGCCTGCATCAAATGCGAGGGGCCGAGACTCTGTGAGTGTGTTGGTCTGACCGTACTGCCATCAAGTCCGCCCACCCATGACAACTTTCGCAAAGGTGTTGCAAATTTTGCAACATGCTTCTACCGTGTGAAGTTTCTGCAATTGGAGAATTTAGATGGAGATCGATTGGCTGGAAGACTTCTTGGCACTTTCAGCTGCTGGGGTATTTGCCCGCGCGGCGGATGCGCGCAACATAAGCCAGTCGGCTTTCACGCGGCGGATCAAAAACCTGGAAAACTGGACCGGGACCCCATTGTTTGACAGGAGCGTACACCCGGTTGAGCTTACGTCAGCAGGTCATGCATTCAAGCAAACCGCAATCGACACGGTTGCCGCACTAAAGCAATCCAAAAGCGATATCCGTGGCTTATCTCGTCAGGAAGCATCGGTGCTTGATTTCGTCGCGCTTCATTCGTTGGCAATTTCCTTCTTCCCGAACTGGCTGACACGAATGTCCAGCCATCTTGGTCCCACCAAAACCAGGCTGGTCGCGGAAAACTTCTCCGGCTGCGCCGAGGCAATTTTATCCGGAAGCGCAGACTTTATGTTGTGCTATTCCCATCCGACCGTGCCCACTATTTCAGATGAAAACCGATACCCGTCTTCGACCATCGAAAAAGACCGGATCATAGCCGTCAGCGTTGTCAATGCTGATGGGCGAGCCAAATACAGCTTCGAAGGGGAAAGCCCGGTTCCATTCCTGTCATACACTCCTGACAGTTTTCTGGGCCGCGTGTCCCAGGTTTGTCTGGATCGCGGAGGTTTGAGTCACATTGTGAGCCCCATCTATGAAAACTCCGTTGCCGAGGCGCTTAAGTCCGCTTGTCTTGCGGGAATTGGCGTTGCATTCCTTCCCGAAAGCGCGGCGGATCGAGAGTTGAAAGACGGGAGTTTGCAGAAGATCAGCCAACCAGAATTCGAGCTTTCAATCGACATCAAACTCTACCGTTCGATCGAGAGGTCCCGAGCAGAGTTGGAACGCTTTTGGATGTTGGCTCAAAACCTGTAAGGCACATCGCAAGTCTGTAATGGAGAAGGGTGATGCTTACTGCAAGTTTCTTTGCGGCTACTCTGTTTCGGCAACCAATTTGCGGAAATTAGTACCGCGCGGGTTGGAAACGTGGGTGTAAAGAATAATATCCAGCGGCAGGCGGCCGTATTCCGGAGAGAGGATGACGGCATCGCCAGTAATTATGTGATTCTGGATGAGCGAGTGAGGAACCCAGGCAGCGCCGCTTCCTTCCAAAACCATCTGGGAGATCCCCACCGAAAACGCGCTTTCCACAGCCGATCTTCCCGTCCAGGCACGGTCCGCTTTAGCTTGATGCAGTAAAACAATCTGCCCAAAAAAGCTGTCTGCGGGGAAATCAATGCAGGGGGCGTCCGGTGGTAGGATCTGACCTTCCAGCAGCTCATATTTTAATGCGCCTCCGACGACCGGAAGCAAAGTGTCCCGCCGCCAAATGTAACGATCAACGGTGTCGTCGAAAGGCACCTGGGGCAGCTCACGGAATTCATAGCTCACCAGAATGTCGCATTCATGGCGCAGGAATGTGGACATCGCTGTCACCTGGTTCTGCGTGCGCAATCGGATTTGCGGCAATCCGCTGCGTGCGCGGAGTTTGCGAAGAATCTCCGGAACGACGGACACCGAAAGCGAGTGCTGCGTCGCCATCACCAGCGGTTCTCCGATGCCTTCCGGGTTATTAAGATGCCCATGCAATTGCCGCAAATGCGCGAGCAGCGACCGGATTTGAGGTTCGCTTTGTAGTAGCGTCGGAGACAGCTCTACCCGGTTGGCCTCACGGACCAGCAAGCTTTTTCCGATCCAATGTTCCAGTGATCTAATGCGCCGTGAAAAGGCGGGTTGTGTTACATTCCTGCGCGCGGCAGCGGCGGTCAGGCTGCGCTCTTCCAACAGGATCAGAGCGTCTTCTAGAAGGCGTGTATCCATGCTTACCCATACCTTATGTACGGGTACACTGCAATATTGGCATTATCCAACACGATTTTTTGCGTTTAGCCTTACTTAGAATACGTAAAGGGAATGTACACAATGCAAACCGCAGCGGCAGAAGGTGCTATGGCAGTGGGCGGCAACCTCGCGCTTGTAAGGCGCGCGCTTGAGAACTTTCCACGTGTGCGTTTTGGTCATTTTCCAACCCCTTTGGAGCCGCTGGAAAGGTTGAGCGACGAGCTGGGCGGGCCGCGCATCTGGGTCAAGCGCGATGACTGCACGGGCCTTTCGTCGGGCGGCAACAAGACTCGCAAACTGGAATTTCTGATGGCCGACGCCATGAAGCTGGGTGCTGACACAGTGATCACGCAAGGCGCCACCCAGTCCAATCATGCACGACAGACAGCAGCCGCAGCAGCCCGGTTGGGGCTGAACTGCCATATCCTGCTTGAGGATCGCACCGGGTCGAATGACGAGACTTATAACTTCAACGGTAATGTTCTGCTGGATCAGCTACATGGCGCAACCGTTTCCAAACGAGCAGGTGGTGCCGACATGAACGCTGAAATGGAGGCCTTGGCCAGCACGCTGCAAGATCAGGGCCGCAAGACCTACATCATCCCGGGCGGCGGCTCCAATCGCGTTGGGGCGTTGGGTTATGTGAATTGTGCCGCCGAGTTGGAAGAGCAAGCCGGAAACATCGGCCTCAAGATTGACGCCCTGGTCCATGCCACCGGCAGTGCGGGAACCCAAGCAGGGCTGGTGGCTGGACTTGCTGCCCTTGGCAGCAACATTCACTTGCTTGGGATCGGTGTTCGGGCACCTCAGGGGAAACAGGAAGGCATGGTCTATGACCTGGCCTGCAAGACCATGGATTACCTTGGAATGGGGGCCGTAATTGAACGTACCTCGGTGCGCGCGAACTGTGATTATGTTGGCCCAGGCTACGGCCTGCCGACCGACGGCATGCGTGCGGCGCTTCTGAAACTGGCTCAACTCGAAGGGCTTTTGTTTGACCCGGTCTATTCGGGCAAAGGGCTCGATGGCCTGATTGATCAAGTTCGCAAAGGCTACTTCGAAGGAATGGATAATGTTGTGTTTCTGCACACCGGTGGAAGTGCAGCGTTATTTGGATATTCCGGCATTTTCGATCTGCCGGGCTATCAGGACTAACAAAAGCAACAGAAACTAAGGGAGAAAACCATGAAATATATGAAACCAGCGGCCGTATTGGCTTTTGCCTTGGCCTTTTCTGCTCCGGCTGTGGCTGAGGATCGCACGGGAACTTTGGCCAAGATTGACGCCTCGGGCGAAATTGTCATTGGACACCGGGAAAGCTCTGTTCCGTTTGCCTATCTGGACGAGAACCAAAATCCGGTTGGGTATTCGATCGACCTTTGCATGAAGGTGGTCGAAGCGGTTTCCGCCGAGCTGGGTAAGGAACTGACGATCAAATATGTGCCGGTGAACCCCAAGACCCGGATCGCACTGATGGCCAATGGCACGATTGACCTTGAATGCGGCTCGACCACGAACAACCTGACCCGTCAGGAGCAGGTCGAATATCTGCCCACGACCTTCATCACCGGTACCAAACTGATGGTCCGTAAAGACTCCGGCATCAATTCGGTTGCAGATCTGGGCGGCAAGGCCGTTGCGTTGGCGCAGGGCACCACCAACGAGCGTGCCGTCAAGGCCGCAATTGAAGAGCTGGGGCTGGACGTGAAGGTTCTTCCGGTGCGGGACCATGCCGAGGGCATGTTGTCTTTGGAAACTGATCGTGTGGATGTCTATGCCACGGATCACATCCTTCTGTTCGGGCTCATTGCAAAATCCAAGACCCCCGAAGATTTCGCGGTGGTCGGCGATTTCCTGTCTTTCGATCCCTATGCGTTGATGGTGCGCCGCGACGACAGCGCCTTTGAACTGATCGGCAAGAAGGCTATGGCAGATGTGTTCCGCTCGGGTGAGATCAACGACATCTATGCCAAGTGGTTCGATCCGCTGGGTGTTGGTCAGACAGACCTGCTGAAGGCTGCGTTCCAGCTTAATGCACTGCCGGAATAACCTCCTCCTGTAGCAACACTGTCGGGCCTGCACCGTGCGCGGGAGGCCCGGCACCATTTTATCAGGGTAGAAAGCATGAACTACAACTGGAACTGGGGTGTCCTCTTTGAAGAGGAATACCTTGGCTGGCTGATATCGGGGCTGGGGTGGACCTTTGCGGTCGCGCTTGTGGCCTGGGTTCTTGCGCTGGCCGTCGGTGTTCTAATTGGCGTCGGGCGCACACTGCCATCGCGGCCTGTTGCCTTACTTTGCACCACCTACGTTGAACTTTTTCGTAATGTGCCGCTTCTTGTACAACTGTTCCTGTGGTACTTCGTCATGCCTGAGATCGTTCCGGATGATCTGGGTCGTTGGATGAAGCGGGACATGCCAAATCCCGAGTATGTTACGGCTGTTATCGGTCTAGGACTTTACACCGCAAGCCGCGTTGCTGAACAGGTTCGTGCCGGGATCAATGCCGTCGGTCACGGGTTGACCAGCGCAGCCTATGCCAATGGCTTCTCGACTGCGCAGACATATCGCTACGTGTTGTTGCCGATTTCCTTCCGGCTGATCGTGCCGCCGATGACCTCTGAATTCCTGACCATCTTCAAGAATTCCTCACTGGCGCTGACCATCGGCCTTCTTGAACTGACGGCGCAAAGCCAGCAGATCGCGGAATACACTTTTCAAGGATTTGAGGCCTTTACCGCAGCGACGGTCATCTACGTCGTCATCGCTCTTGGTGCGACAGTCATCGCGCAGACACTTGAAAAATACACCCGCATCCCGGGTTTTGTCGGAAAAGGCTGAATTATGGGTGATTTTGATCTTTCCGTCATCTGGAACAATCTTCCATTTCTGTGGCAGGGGTTGCAGCTCTCGCTATGGCTGACCTTTCTTGCTGTGATCGGCGGTATCATTTTGGGGACCGGCCTTGCCTTGATGCGGCTATCTAGTATCGCGCCATTGGCTCTGCTCGCCGCAGGTTATGTGAACCTGATCCGCTCGGTGCCGCTGATCTTGGTGATCTTCTGGTTCTACTTCCTGGTGCCTCTTGCTTTGGGTCGGCCGATTGGCGGCTTCTATTCGGCGCTGATCGCCTTTGTCATGTTCGAGGCGGCCTACTATTCAGAAATTATCCGGGCAGGCATCCAGTCAGTCCGCAAAGGACAGGTGCATGCCGGACAGGCCACTGGCCTCAGCTACTGGCAAATCCAGCGCTATGTGGTTCTGCCACAGGCGTTCCGGAACATGATCCCGATCCTTGTGACGCAGGGCATCATTCTGTTCCAGGATACCAGCCTTGTCTTTGTTGTCAGCTTGCGCGACTTCATGACCGCCTCATCTATTGTCGCCCGAACCGAGGGCCGGCTTGCTGAGATGTATATCTTCGCCGCCCTTGTCTACTTCAGCATTTGCTTCGCCGGTTCACTTGTTGTCCGGCACCTTCAGAAGGCCAAAACAGCATGATCAGCATTGAAAACATCTCTAAATGGTACGGCAACTTTCAGGTGCTGACCGATTGCACCACCAACGTCAAAAAAGGCGAGGTTGTAGTGGTCTGCGGTCCGTCCGGATCAGGAAAGTCCACCCTTATCAAATGCGTTAACGGGCTGGAGCCGGTGCAGCAGGGCCGCATTCAGGTTGAAGACGTGGATGTTACCGCAAAAGGCACCAATCTTACCAAGCTGCGCTCGCGCATTGGTATGGTGTTCCAGCACTTTGAACTTTACCCACATATGAGCGTGCGCGAGAACCTTTGTCTGGGTCAGCAGAAAGTCCTGGGCCGGTCACGTGACGAGGCCAACGCCAAAGCTGAAGCTCTGATCAATCGGGTTGGGCTCCTGCCACATATCGAAAAATTTCCCGGGCAGCTTTCAGGTGGACAGCAGCAGAGGGTCGCCATCAGCCGGGCGCTGGCTATGGATCCGATTGCGATGCTGTTTGATGAACCGACTTCGGCCCTTGATCCGGAAATGATCAATGAGGTTCTGGATGTGATGGTCGAACTGGCAAAGGACGGTATGACAATGATGGTTGTTACGCACGAGATGGGCTTTGCACGCAAGGTGGCGGATCGGGTGGTGTTCATGGATGCTGGTCTGGTAATCGAAGACCGTCCCACCGAGCAGTTTTTTAGCAACCCGGAAAGTGATCGAGCGCAGGATTTTCTGAGCAAGATTCTGAACCACTAGGCGTGCGATAGCGTATATACCTTTGAAACTGGTTCAGCTTTTAGGAGACACACAGCGTGTTGATGAGTAAACTTTTCCCCTGCTCTCGCTGGAAAAGAGGTTGAAGATGACAAGGGATACAGCCAGCCAATCAGATATGCGGGACGCGCTGGCAGCACGACTAAACCACCTCGCTAAACAGGTTGGGTCAGTGAAATTCTTGGCTGATGTTGCAGGTGTGAACCGTACGCAAATGAGCCGATATTTGGCCGGAACGTCGGTGCCCAGGGCCGAACTTTTGGCTCAGGTTGGAAAGCGCCTAGCAATCCCCTTGGATTGGTTTTTTGAAACTGGAGAGCCGGGCAGAGACCTTGCAGAGCTCAAATTTGGGATGTCTTTCCGGAACGCAGTTGTCGGTGGGAAATTTCAGGTTCTAGAACCATATATGCCGGAAGGTTTCTATCTTTTCTGGAAGCAGATGTTTACGGACAACACCAAGGCAGAAGTGTTGCTGGGCAAAGTCTACTGTGATGAAGGCGTCCACGAGATGCGCATAAGCATGATTCGAGTGGCGAGAAAGTATGGAGAAGTGGCCGAAGCGTGGGGAGGTCGTAATGATTGTAGGAATACACTGTTCATGAGTGGCGGCAACCTCGGCATGATTTCCTTCGACGGTGCCGAAAATATCGTCGTTCACGGTCATCTTACGAAACAAACCTTCGTTAATCGCAGAGTTGTTTCAACACCTGTTTTTGCAGGTGACTTTTACTGTCCTCATCCAGAGATGTCCGGAAGGTCAATCTTTGTGAAGGGCGTACTAGAGAAGGTACCAACCGACACCTCAAGTCTGCTAAAGGCGGGGCGAAGATGTGGACGGTTTGAGTTGTCCGATTTACCTGACTACATCAAGCGGTTATTGGCCGCTTCGGAGGAATGACTCCCGGTAGCTCGGGTGGATTCCAGGGAAGCTCTTGCAATGTTTGACAAAGGATGCACAGGCGTATCTTTGCCTATGCTCCATGGGTCTCGCACCAAAGGGCCCCCCCTATAGGTGAGTGAAAACCGATTTACTGGCCTGGACAGGACGGTCGCTCAGGAACTTCAACATTCCTTTGAGCAACCAGATGCCTCAAAGCCGCGCCGAATTCGAGCTCGGTTATTTGCTTCTCGGTGTCTCCGGCTAAAAAGAACCAGTCGAGGGGAATGTCAAAACCTTCTCTATCTGTGCCAGCAGCTCGGTTCTGGGTACTGAACTGCCGTTAAGGTATCGTTTCATCTGAACCCGGTTCATCTTGCACAAGTTGGCAAAACTTCTAACTGATCCACTTTGCTCTGCGATAAACTGCAAACGGTTTTCTTAAGTTCTCACGTAGCACGGAAGAGTGTTTTGCGCGGGATGTTTTGACGAACCGACTATTTGTATCAACCTGTAGTTTTTCCCTGTCGCACATGTGCGACAGAGTGGAACAATTTAACAAGTCTTGCAACAAATTGTAACCTATCGACCGCCCCTTTGCCCCTGTAAATAAAGGATAAGTTGGACAGGGAGAAACGTCATTCTGGGCAGTCTGCTTTTGTTTTGACTGGCTGGGTCGTGACCCTAAGGCGACAAATGCCGGACCTGTTGCAAGCTTTGACCATTGACGCTCGGGAATGCAGAGAGTGAACAGCCGCCCGTGTAATTCAGCCGAAAGTCAGTTCATGACTTCCTTCAAAGGCGCGCAGTATCCGAAAGATGTGATCCTCTTCGCAGTGTTCTCCTATGTCCGATACGGTGTGTCATATCGCGATCTGGAAGAGATCATGCATGAGCGAGGCGTCGCAGCAGATCACACGACGCTAAAGGTCAATTCACACCAAGACACTGTCCGTTTCGCCAATTCTCCGAGTTGGGCGCATAACGAAGCAGGTCGGATGTATTTCCCTGAACTTCGGTAAACTTCGCAACAAACCCCAGTGAGATCAGTCGGTTATGACGAACCACGACGAAACGAGAGTTGTATTTCCTGCGTTTTTCCGGGAACAATTCCGGGGGCAGTTCGGTAAGATCCTTGGGCATGAGCTGCCCTGGACGGACAATAATCAATTGGATGCGAGCCTGGAGGAGATCTGGAACGCCTTCGAAGCCGCCGACCGAATCATTGGAGAGCATTGGCCGCTACTTGCGACCAGTCTGTGGCAATACGGTTCCCATAAACTGATTTCGACATTCATTGAGACCAGCGCAAACGTGGCGACGGCCCTGAAAGAGATAATGTCGGAAGAAACCGCCTATCTTCCGGTTTTTTGCTCGAGCCTGGAAGCGGCAAGTGAAGGGATGGTCGCGAGGGTAGCCCCGTCGATTGAAATATCTCGACGCAACTGGGACATTATTCTTACGCTCTTCGTATTGGGTCAGACCGCATTCTTTAAAAGGCATGCCCCTGAAGAAACGAAACGTATCGTTTTCCGAACATGTATTCCCAAGTCCTCTTATTCCGAGACGCTGCAACAGCTTGCAACATCTAAGATACTCTTCGATCAACCGTTTGAACAATGTCATGTGGTGTATCCGTTCGATCTGTTGTCGAAATCCGTGGGTTACCGGAATGATTCCCTGAATAAGATTCTTTTGACGGAAATCCGACGTATCGCGCACCTGCCGCGCTCTACAAACGGGATTTCGCCGAAACTTCGGACCCTTTTGAGAAATAGCATGCCGCTGCCGCTTTCGGCGGAAGATGCGGCAACAAAGCTTGGCATGTCGCGCAGTTCCATGCACCGCCATCTAGGATCGGAGGGGCTGAGTTACAAAGAGGTTTTGCATCAGGAGCGCCGTGAATACCTGATGGTCCACCTCTCTTATCTAAACCACAAAGATCTGGATCACGAAGCCTTGGGCTTTGGCTCTCGGCGGGCATTGAATGATTTTTGTAACACCCATCTCGGTCGCCCTCTAAGAACCTTCCTTAAAAAGCGCCAAAGACAAGGCGCTGTGTAGTCGGCCTCGAGCAGCTTCCTTTCAGCCCATCTTGAAAAGGTGGCGAAGACGCTTACAGCCCAAAGTCGCACACCGTTTTTCGTAGTTAAGATGAGGTGGCTCCGGCTCACGCCGGACGAAGATCCGGTTTGATCCACAATGTTACACAATCAGGGATGCCGCGTGGAATTGCGTATCTCCGGTTGAGACAGAAAAGGTAATCTGAGACGGGGAACGACATTATTGGCCCAATGTCGCCGGGTCATTTGGAACTGCCAGAAAACACTGATTAACTATGTTTTGCAGGCCTTTGCGGTCTGATTTTTTTGCGGCCGGGGTGGGTGGCTGCTCGGTTCGGTGGTTGCTGTTGTTGATACGTAAGGACGGATACACCCATGCCCCAGCGGGATTCGCCAGAGACGCTTTGTCTCCGGGGAACGCGCTTGGGCAGATGCCACAGCTTCTTGGTTCGTCAGGGCCGGGCGCTTCGTGCTCCAACTACAGATCAGGACGGCTCTGCACGGTTACTGATCCTTGCATACAGTACAATTCCGGCGTCTCCAGCGTGCTCTTGGGAGGCTTCGCAAGATCAGGTGGCGTTGTATCCGGCCTCGCGCCTGACGCGCGTAGGCGTGGTGTCTCACCCGCGACGACGCCGGATGGTTGCCTTGACCGGACGGTTGCCCCGATTTCCAAAGCGATTTTCGTAGGCGAAGCGGGATACAAGACGTCCTGCACCCTGATCGTCGGCGCCACGGATACGTTCCTGAAGCCATCCCATTGTCCCGAGAAAACACCGACCTCTGGGTCCTCCCATGTGTCGCTTCAATCCGGAGGTAATGCTGCACAACAGATTGACCGGGTTCATTCGTGGTCAGTCACATGATGGCGATAACTGTGCAGCCGATTGCCGAGGCTTCTTTTGCTTGTGACGCGGAGATCCTTCCCCGCGAGATCCAAACTTGGGGGCAACTAAATAGTTTAGAGCGTGAGGAATTAGGCTAATGGCGACAATCAACGGAGACGACAACGACAACGTCCTTAACGGTACCACTGGCAACGATACAATCAACGGCAATGGCGGCAACGACACAATTGATGCGGGCGCTGGCAATGACATTGTCGATGGTGGCGATGGTAATGATACCATCATTGGTGGGAGCGGATCTGACACCATCAATGGAGGTGCCGGAGATGACTATATCGACTTGCTAGATGCGTCTAATGCTGCACCAGATACTGTCGACGCTGGGTCAGGGAATGATACCGTAAGGGCCTGGTTTGGCAACGATACCATTGACGGTGGCGATGGAACCGACCTGATTGATTACAGCAGCATAGGGAAGGCGACCCCAGTTGACATTGATCTTGCCGCTGGAACCGCCGACATAATCGGCGCGACATTTGGCACCCAGACAGTCACGAATTTTGAAGATGCGACCGGGACGTTTGGCGATGATACAATCGCCGGGACGGACGGCGCCAATGTGTTGAGCGGTCACAATGGGGATGACATTCTTGATGGCCGTGGTGGTGACGACACGATTGATGGCGGGGCGGGCAATGATACCATTGACGGCGGCTTAGGGAATGACACGCTCGACGGTGGCGCAGGCGATGATACGGTCTGCGGCGGCGACGGGAACGATACAATTTCGGGTGGTTCCAGTGGCTCCGCTCCAGGTACGTTCAATCTCAACCTATATGCCCTCGACGAAATCCCAGGTGTACCGGCGGGCAGTACAAATGCTGCTGATGCTTTCAGTACGGGCGGCACGACAACCTTCGGGGGGGCAAGCGTTGTCGTAACGGTGTCCGATGACGACAATGCGCTGGAAGATTTCAGTGGCAGCGCCCTTGTCCCCGGCATTCCTGTGGACAGCGGTGGCCCTCAGGTCACGACAAGTGATGTCACGGTCTTTGGAACGACCTATACCGCAGGATCCGAATTCCATGCGGTAGCACAGGTCGAGTATGTCAACAATACAACAGGCGAAACCGGATGGGCTCAGGTCGTCTCTTTTGACCAAGATACCTCTAATAGTTCTTATCTCGTATTTCCAACGGATGTATCGCCCGGCGACGATATAACATTCATCCCAACAGACAACTCTCCGAGAGATGCGGCTACAGCCTTTTCGAGCGTTCAGGGTTATGACTATTCCTTGTTGGGGGATCCAACTTTAGGCGATGATACGCTTTGCGGTGGCGAAGGTGACGATACCTTCCTTGTGGTCGAAGGCAACGACACGATCACCGATTTCAACACCGGGAACACCGGATCAATCAGGGATGGCGATCAGTCGAATAACGACTTTGTTGATCTGAGCGGTTACTACAGCCAGGCCAATTATGACGCAGCAGTTCTTGCCGGGCACATCGACCCGCTTGTTATCAAGAACCCGCTGCAATGGCTGCAAGCTGACCAAGCCGATGACGGCATTCTGAACGACACCTTTGCAGGCTGGGACGCCAATACCACCCTGACATTACAAAATGGAGGTGTCCCCGTTGCGGGTTCAAATCTGACTTTCGACAACACGAACGTGGTTTGTTTCACCAAGGGGGCGATGATCCTTACACCCAACGGCGAGGTTCCGGTCGAACATCTCAAGGTAGGGGATTTTGTCGTCACGATGGACAACGGGCTCAAACCGATCCGCTGGATTGGTTGCCGGGAACTGAACGCTTGTGAACTTCAGACGATGCCCAATCTTCGTCCGGTTCTGATCCCGGCAGGCCAACTTGGCAACAAGCGCGATCTTTTGGTTTCGCGCCAGCACGGCATGGTGCTGGATACCCCGACTGGCGGAGGCGGTCAGCAATTGGTCCGGGCCTGCCATCTAGCAGAAGCGCAGGGGCCGATCCGTATCGCGAATGGAAAGAAGTCCGTCTGCTACTATCACATCATGTTTGATCAGCACGAGATCATCTTTGCCGAAGGTGCGCCAAGCGAAAGCTTCTATCCCGGCCCGATGGGGTTGCGGGCGCTTGGGCATTCCGCTTTCTGCGAGTTGGCGCAGATATTCCCTGAAATGAGACAAGTCCTGACCCAGTGCCGGGCCCCAGAGCTTGCCTACGGCGAACGAGCCAGAGCTTTTGCGAAACGCAAAGCCGTTCTATCTGTCGCAATGCACTGATTTTCGCTGAAGCTGCGCCCAAATTAGAGTGAAGAACAATATTCGGTTCTGACGGGCATTGGTTCGACACCGAATATCCGAATTGACACTCGATACGTCAAATTTGAGGGGTTACTCTGAAGCGGCGTTTATTGCCTTTAAGTGTCAATTACACAGATCTCACCACCTGAAACACGCCTCGTGATTAATGGTTGGTTGTCGGAACAAGTCGCCTTGATTAAATCGGGGCGGTCAGAAAAAGAGGCGGAAGCTATGTGCCGTTCTGATCGTTGTAAGTGTGCAATATGACGCAAAAGAATGCCGAGCTAAATGGCGATGCAGGGTTACCGGAAAAAAGAACCGGGATCTTTGCTCTGTATAAAGAAATATCTCGTCTTACTACGCGGGTAATCCGAAAACTGCAAACCGACCAAAAAGCTCTAAAACACGCTGCGGTAGAGTTATTTACGACTGATACGACGCAAGAAATAAGAAAGAAGCGTGAGTGGGAAGTCAGTAGGTTGTTCGGGCGCGTCGCGATGCAATCACCAGAGATCGTCGCCAGCTATCTGGTGTTATTGATATTTCTGCCTATCACCAGGCCATTCGGTAGCGATGCGTCTCAGTTGAAAATACTGGTTAGTCTTTTGTGGTTTTTCGGTACGATTGCTCATTACTTTTTTGCCACGCTAACTATTAAATACATCTTCTACTATGTAAGGTTTCGTTTCGGGCATTTTATTAGCCTCATAGCAAATGTGTGCGTGTATTCGATTATCTGCATTATTACACCAATTGTAGTGGTTTCATTTTTCCCAGAGCCAGTGAAACTGGAAGTATTGCAGATGTCGATCTGCTTTCCTTTGGTAATCGCGATAGGTGCCATTTCCACATACTTCAAATATGTAACGATTGAGCATCCGCTTTTTGTGCCGGAAAACGGATACCGGAAGTTACTTATTCACGTTCCCTTGGACAAGAGGGGGACGGTGTTATCCGTATCGGCAGAAGACCACTACATCCGGATAGCAACAACCGCCGGCACAGCCCTTGTCAGAATGGCCTTCACTGACGCACTTAAGCTCTTGGCATCCGAAAAGGGAGACCAATGTCACAGATCGCACTGGGTCTCTTTTGACGCGGTTCAGACTCTGGAAAAGCGCTCAGGCGGTGGCTGCGTCGCAGAGCTTCTTAACGGGGATCGGATTCCCGTTGCCAAGAGCAGGGCAAAAGAATTCCAGGCAATCCTATCATACAGAAATTCCTAAGCTTCCTGGCCAGTGTCTTTGCATGGGTCGAGATGTGGGTAAAGGATTCTCCGTGACGCAAACCTGCGCGCGACACACTACTCTCTCCTCTCCTGATTTGCTGTTTACAATCATTTTCTAGTCCGCGTGGTTCGCGATGTTATCGACCATTTCGCGTTAGCTATCAGGAGTTTAACGAATTTCGCAGGCATGCTGCGACAATCGGTTTTACACTGCTGCATTAACTTTCGAACATCGTTGCTGACGCGAAACACGCACTCCTGCGGTCAGAACGCGTCACCAAGAGTAAAGTAGGGAGCGCCCGAAGTTGCTCAGCGACGGTGCGCTCGTTTCGGGGATGTGAGGAATGACAGTTGCCAGCAGGATCACCACTGCACCTTCGTGTGAAATCAAAGTCGCGACCAACGGGTCGCGATGCCGCGCCGCTACGGATAAATGCGAAACCCCGGAAGAAAGGTCATGGCCGAGCGGATGGTGGTTGGTGCCAGCATTTTTCTTCGGTGCCTTTATATGGGGTGCCATCCTGGCGGTGGTGGTGTTCTGAGTCTGATTCCCGACATTCCCGGAAGGATCTGGAGTGTAGTTCAATGGTTTTCTGTGCCAGTTGCAAAGCGCAGCAATACCGCGACTACGTCCGGGAAACCGCGATAGCGCGACCGTTCAACCGTCGGATAACAGTCATCGTAGCTCTTATCATCTTGGCATTGGTGTGGGAGATTTTGACTGGGCTAGCGATAAAAGCGTTCTTTGTGCCTTTGTTCACATTCGCCGCTTTTCATTACCTTGATCGACAGGCCGCGATTTACAACTACCGGCACAGCGCATCACAGCGAACCCCTCAGTGCTGGCATCATCTTTATAAAGATGGGTTGCCGAATTGGTCATACTACCGTCAACACCGTCGCGCTCCGCTCTTTCGACGAGTTCGGCGGTAGCCTCAACCAAGCCAGTGCCAGGAAGCATCGCGGAGCCCTTGTCGCAGCCAACAGGCAGTTCGCGACTTTTCGCGGCAGTTCACGACAACGGGATTTACTAGATATTTCAGCCCAAGGCAGAATGGTCTCAAGGCACGCTGTCTTGCGGCTTCCAAATACAACACTGCATGTACCACTCACTCAACATGCGCACGCAGAAGGAAGTCATTATGCGGAGTGTCTAGCTGGCGAAGGTGGTGGATGTGCGCAACCACCTTCGCCGCAGGGGCGTTAGATCGGACCAGGGTAACGGTATTGGTGAGTAACAGTGGACAGCATCTCATTAAGAAAATTCGGTGGGTTGACGATCTGCGTTCCAAAAAATGCGTATAGTACAGTGCGCGGGCTGTTAACGACGCAAGAGATAGCAACTGCATCTGTTGCAGTGCCGGTTTTTGACGAACGGGACCGTTCAAAGAAACGCGATGAGCAATCTTTAATCTGCCAGTTGAATTTTCGCACAACCTCGACAGTGTGCTAGCACGATGCCCCGGACCGCAATTTTCGAAGCGGAAAGAGGAAGAATACACCTTTTTGCTCGAATTCATGAAGCCGTTTCTCGTCTTGCCAGCCACACCGAACGCACAAAGAGACTTCCTATTTTCGCAACGGTGGAGACATCATGAATACCGGGCTTGTACAAGTCGTTGCCTTGACGATAATCCTTCTTATGTCCGGCTGTGGTCAGACATGGCGCACTGATTATCATAAACCTCCGGATCGGCAGTTGGCCGCTCAATGGAAGGTTGTGGGTGTCGTATCGACAGTGCCAAGAAGCCTTTCTGTATCGGAGGCGAATACCTTTGCACCTGACGCTGATATTGTGTGGCGAGAAGACCCGCCCGGAGACAGATATGAACAAGTCGGCCGTATCATGCAGGATGCAGTTACGCGTGGGACTGTCGGTCTGCATGGTCAAAAAGCTGTTCGTGTAGAAGTGACAGTCAATCGCTTCCACGCCCTGACTGAAAAAACCCGCTACTCGAACTATCAGGTCGGTGTTCACAATATCGGTTTCGCGATCCGTGTCATAGATGCACATTCTGGCATCGTGCTGGCGTCGGAAGACGAAGTTGATGCCGATCTGATTGCGTATACGGGATTGCAGGCACTTGAAGCCGTCAGGCGCGGAGAAACGCAGCGGGTTCGCATCATACGCCACGTCGCCGCCGTCGTCGCCGGTTGGCTTGGAACAGGGCCGGACGTACGAGGTGCCTTCTCGCGGTCGGGCAGATAATCAGACCGGCCGTGTCGCATGGATCGTTTCATCAGCGTGGCCAGGTGATTGGGTGTTGTCACGTTAACCCCCGAACAGCCATGGAATACTGTTTTATGAAATTCAGGCTGTTTGAGTGGCGGCATTCCAGGCGTAAATTGCTTCGAGGCGGTGATATCGGATTGTTAAGGCGGAGCGACGGCGAGCGGAGACGCTGAAGCAATTGCGGATTGCTGAGTGGGTCGCTACGAACCTTTGCAACCCTCCTGGAGAACGATGGCCTTGCATCGTCCTTTCCCTCTTTCGGAAAGGGAGATGACTGTTTTCAGCTCGATTGTTGAGGCCTTTGTGCGACCAATGATCCAAACCTTGCGCGACCTCTCGCTTGGCGGCACCATACGAGCGTAGTTTGTCCGTAATGACCCGCTTGGGAATGAAACCAAGACACTTTATCAGGCGGCGCAACAGCCGTTTTGCCGCCCATTTGTCCCGCCTGGGTTGGAGGATTTCCTCCAGCACGACGCCATGCTGATCAACCGCACGCCAAAGCCAATACTTGCGCCCCGCGATTCTCACGGCAACTTCATCCAGATGCCAGACATCACCTGGACGGTTCCGTCTCTGCCGCAGATTTCGAGCTACCGCCGGCCCGAATTTGATGACACAACGCCGGACAGTTTCGTAAGAAGCATCGATCCCGCGCTGCAGCAGCATCTCTTCAACTTCCCGCAAGCTAAGATTAAAGCGAAGGTACAGCCACACCGCGTGCGCAATGATCTGAGGAGGAAATCGGTGACGCTTGTAGCAGATTGATGATGACTTCACCGACGTCACCTACCCCCAAATCATATCATCGGCAACCGAACGACAGTTAACTTGACAACACCGTCAGTTCAGCCCGTCTCTGATTTTGTGCTTGCGGCGAACGGCAGGTTCGACGGGCCGCATTGCAGTATAGGTTGGTAAAGCTCAATGGCCGGTTTGGGCTAGACCCCACGTTAATCTGTCAAACCGGCAAGCCGCAGACCATCGGTAAGCTGCTCGAAATCATCTGGCCGCCTCCACATGGACTGAAATCCGCGTACTAAGCTTTCGACAGTGTCTTCGCCGGCCTCGATACCGCGGCTTGAAAACTCATCGTGACGTTCAGTGATGAACTCGCTCAATGTTGCTGAAGCTTCCTTGTCCCGCCCAAGCTGAGCATAGGAAGCCGCAACGAACGCCGTGGCTAGCGAGTTGAGCCGCGCTGCTCCCATCAAAAACCCGAGCGTCGCCTCAAAATTGCTGTTGAAGAATTCGATCTGCCCCATGATCCAGTCAATCGCAGGTGGATGAAGAGGGTCCATCCGCATCGCCTGCCCTACGACCTCACGCGCTTTCTCTGGGTAGCCGAGCAGGAGGAAAGCATAACCGCACCAAGCCATCGACTCCGCCTCGCTTTCTATCATTGAAAGTGTCTTGTTGAACTGTGCCTCGGCTTCATCCCAAAGTCCGGCACAAAGATAGGCAAACCCGAGTTGGTCCTGGATGTAGACGTCACGGTTGTCCAGTGCCACGCCCTTTCGGGCGATCGTCAAGGTATGGGACGGCGCATCGGGATCTGCCAATCCGAGCCAAAGATCAATCACATAGGTATCTGAAAGGTACATGTAGGATCGAGCGATGGACGGATCGAGTGCGATTGCCCGTTCCAGTAGGGCTCTGGCTTTGGTTGTGTCCCGGGCATTCAGGCTATCGCGGAGCGCCTTGCTCCTAAGCATCAATTCATAGGCCTTCATCTCGCCTGTCGACTTCTGCGCCGAACGGCCGACAACATCGTGTTGTACACGTCCCGGCAGAACCGCAACGATGCTGCGGGTCACCTCATCCTGAACGGAAAGAATGTCTTCCAGTTCGCGATCATAACGTTCGGACCATAGTTGCGCGCCTGAACGACCGTCAGCGAGCTGTACCGAGATTCTCACGCGGCTGCCAGCCTTCCGGACACTGCCTTCGACCAAGTAGTCAGCGCCCAAGGTCTTAGCAATTTCGAAAGGCTCGATATCTTGTGCTCTGAACCGGAAGGCCGCATTACGTGAAACAACCTGCAGTGTGCGAAATCGCGACAGACCCACTATGACATCTTCCGCGATGCCGTCGCTGAAGAAGGCCTGTTCTGGATCACCGCTCAGGCTATGGAAAGGCAGCACCGCAATCGTGGCTTTTCCGGACGACGCTGGTTGAGGCGGTTCCGGGCGCCTCTGAACTGACCCGCCAATTCGCCAGGCACGCACCGGCTCGGCGACGTTCCTTACATTATGAGTTCCGGCATCCTCCCAGGTGATTGGAAGATTATTGCCGACAACTCGATAAACCGCTTCGGATACCAGTATACCGCCGGGTGGGGCTAGCTTTTCCAGCCGCGCCGCGAGGTTCACACCCGATCCGAAGACGTCACCGTCGCGCATAATAATATCACCGAGAGTGACGCCGATGCGGAAGCGTATTGGATCGGGGCCTGCCACTGGCGTATTTTGCCATTTAACGGCACAAGCAACGGCATCCGCCGCACTTTCAAAGCTCGCCAGTAAGCCGTCGCCCATCTGTTTGACGATACGACCGTGATAAAGGTCGACAAGCGGCGCAGCGACGTTCTCGATATGAGCTGACAGCATTTCGAGAGTGCCAGCCTCGTCCCGTTCCATCCGACTTGTGTATCCGACCATATCAGCCATCAAAATGGCCGCCAGCTTTCGCCCCACGCTCGCGCCCCCCCTTTTCCGATGCATACAACTTGCCGAGGGATTAGACAAAGCGAAATAAAAACCAGGCCTCAATGACAGCTTCGTCCGCGGTCCCAACCTTCAATGTCCATTCGATTTTGCAATTGTTGCGAAGGTCTACTCTTACGGGCCGCGCCGCCGCATCGCCGCCAAATGGCCAAAGGCAACTGTGGGCCGCGAGCGACAACGGCCCGAAGTTGTTAGATTTCAACGGCCTCGGCGAAGGTTAGCGCTTCTTCAAGTTCGACGCTTAGGTACCGGACTGTGCTGTCCATCTTGGTGTGTCCGCGCAAGAGTTGAACCGCACCGCACGTTGCCGGTCTTCTTGTAAATCTGGGCTACCTTTGTTTACCTCATCGAATGCGTGCCAAATGCGCTCGCCTCTAGTCCGGTTGAAGTGGCCCAATCGCGGACGTTCCGCGGGTACTGGCGAGGTGTGATGTGAGGTGTGATATGAAGACGCTCATGGAAGCGGCCCGGCCAAAGGTACTCTGAGCCGATCATGAGTTCATCCTCCATCCACTTCTCGACCGAGGCGCTTGTGCCTTCGGATATCTCAAAGCGCACTGGTTTTTGCGTTTTGCTTTGCAATACGGAAGCCCGTTCTTTGATCTGGCCAGATGCCATGACGTCGACGACTTTCATCTTAACAAGGTCAGAGCCAAGCAGCTTGCTGTCGACCACCATGTTGAACAGTGCGAGTTCGCGATGATTTTCTGCCAATTCAAGACGAACACGGATTGTCCAGACATGCTTTGGCTTCGGCGACCGTTTTTGACCGACGATGCGGCCTTTTCTCCAAGCGGGGCGGAGTGAGCGAAGGGCTGGTAGGTTTGGTTTTCCCATAACTGACCCTCCGATCCGCCATGCCTCCCAGAGCGACAACGCGACGTTGACGAGGGACCTTATCACAGGATTGCTGCGCGGCCTCCCAGGTCAGCTCTGAGCCAATTTTGCTTGATGCAGCATTCTGCGAAACTGACCGTGAAGCCCAGTTATACCTCAGCCGAGTGAACTTCGATCCTCGTTTTGACAGAATTTGCGACGTAGCATTTCCCGTGAGCCTCGTGATGCAGACTCTTCAGAGTCTCCGGCAACGGCGGTTCTCCTGTCCAAGAAATATTCGGACTCAGATGAACTTGCGATAACCAAAGCTCCCCCTTTTCGTTTGCCTCCATATTCCCAATGGCTTTATCCAAATAAGAGGCGACCACATATCCGGCGCGGCGCGCGATTTCCAGAAACCAGAGCATGTGACAGGACGCAATCGCCGCGACCAGCGCCTCTTCAGGATCGATCCCCTCGGGGTTTGAGAATGGCGGCGGAACGACGAGCGGTGATGCCGATGCCTGACAAACAGCGCCGCCGTCAAATTCCCATCGGTGGGCCCGACTATAAGTGCCTCTTGCGAAATCGCCTGTCACAAAACTCCAGAAAATGGTTGCTTCATGGGTTGTCATTTCGATTCCCTTTATCGCCGGGATATAACTCTTCAGCCCATCTCTGAGAGAGCTTTCCAAGTGGCTTCAGTTTGACAAAAAGGTCGCGCCCGATTTCTGTCAGGCGGTATCCCTCGCTGCTTCCCTCGACAAAACCAGACGCGCGGAGCTCCCTCAATCGCGTGTTGAGCGCGGTTGGCGAAACGGTCTCACAACGAATTTGCAACTGCCGGAAGGTCAATGGCCCAGTTGCCAGCTGCCAGATGATGCCGAGCGCCCAGGTTCGCCCGAGCAGATCAAAAAGCGCCATGATTGGTTTGCCGGTCTTTGAGCCTCGGACAGGCTGTCCTGGGACGGGCATTTTTGATGGCATAGGCGGCCTCCCTGTTGCTATGTTTTTTGTAGCGATTTACTGCTACTAGTTATGTAGCGATTCCGTGGAGGCTTGTCATGTTGATTCTTCCTGTGCTGGCGGCGGTTAGCGCGTCTTTGGGATGGGCGACAGGCATCGTTTTGGCGCAATGGCCAGCGCGCCATTTGGGCGCTTTTGAATTCACCCGAATCCAACTGATCGCCTGTTCTGCGATACTCACAATTATCGTCAGTTTGCTTGGTTATTGGCAATCCATCAGATGGGAATACTGGCCTTCATTCGCAGCGAGTATTTGCATTGGGATTGTATTAGGAAATCTGACAATGATCGAATGTCTGCGCCGCGGAGGCCCGCGCCGCACCGAACTTCTCCTTTCTCTTAAGGCACCTCTCGTCGGTCTGATGGCATATCTGTGGCTCAAAGAAGCGCCAAGCACGAATGATCTGATTGGAGCAGCGATCACATTGTTTGGAGTTGGACTTGCGGTCTTTTTCGGGGGCGACAAGCGCTCCAAAAGCGATGTCACGACAGGTAGCTTGGCAACAATCATAGTTCTTGGCATTGCCGCGACAGCATTTCAGGGTTTTGGTTTCCTAGTAATGAAACCGGCAATGCTTGCGGGAGCTGAGCCTTTGGCCGCGTCCGCGCTCCGCCTGTTGGGGGCTGCATTCTTGATTTCTATTGTTGCTCTGTGGCCTACGGAAACATTCAAGCCTCAGACCGCAACGACACCCCTTCTGCTAGGTCGTACCATTCTACCAGGCTTCATCGGTTACGGCATTTCTTCAACTTTGCTGCTATATGCCTTTGAGTTGCTTGACGCGGGCATTGCCGCTGTTCTTGGCTCGCTGTCGCCCGTCCTCGTGCTCCCAATTCTTTGGTTTAAGGAGGGCTTGGTCCCACGCCTGCAAGCCGTTTTGGGGGCGGCCTTGGCAGTTGCGGGAACCGCTGTGATCGTGCTGCTGTGAGCCAGCACTTCAAGCTGCCGCCCGCGCAAGTGCAGCGAAAGCTGTCTTCGTCCCGCAAACTTCCAGTTTGAGCAAAGGTCGTCTTCGTGCCTATGGCTAAAGTTGGCAAAGCGGGTTGCAGCCACAGCATCTCGACCAATAGGTGAAGGGCAGGTTTGGGCCGTCCTCATCCCTCCGCTGCACGCCTGGCGATCGGATACTGCGACTGCTCCGAAGTCGGCACTGAGCCCACTTTGACCGATGCTGCGGTGTGGGCGAATGCCGGCTTCGAGGAACTTACCAACTGAGCAGAATGTTTATTGAAAATTCCTAGAAATTTCCAGAGCGTTGCCGATGAAGGAGACTCACGATGGTAAACTGTGGTTATCGAACCGGCGTGATTTGGGATGTGACGCGCTCAAATTGGCAAAACAATGCAGACCGCCCAATCGCTTGGTCAGCATGGTATCCAGTCGAAGATGTAGAGACAACTGAACGGCCTCCGGGGCAATTCTTTGAACTTGGAGAAGTTATCTGGGAAGCCACACTGGCCCCGAAGGAGACTTTTCCCGTCATACTGTTATCACATGGTACTGGTGGCACAGCTGAAAGCCTTGGTTGGATCGCCCGCGCGCTGGCATCGGAAGGCTATGCGGTCTTGGGCGCAAATCACCATGGCAACACTGGCTTGGAGCCTTATCGCGCCGAGGGCTTTCTTTGCTGGTGGGAACGAGCGACCGACCTGTCAATACTGCTTTCGGAGGTTGGGTCGAAGGGCTTCTTCGCCAACAGATTGGACCTCGATCAAGTAGCAGCACTCGGGTTCTCTCTTGGGGGACATACGGTCTTGGCCCTGTCAGGTGCGCGAACTTCTTTGGATGAGTTTGACGCATGGCGCAGGGCCAACGAGAATACTGAAGGTGGCCCGAGAGAGTTTCCGGATGCAGCGGAACAAATTCCAACGCTGATGGAAACTTCGGATGCATTCCGCGTATCTTGGGCACGTCATAGCAATGATTACTCAGACGTTCGGATTAAGTCTGTTGTTACGATTGCACCAGCGCCACCAATCCGTTCATTCGTTTCCACCTCAATCACTGAAATTCAGTTGCCTGCTGTTATCCTTACCGGAGGTGCCGATGATGAAGCGCCATCAGAGCATTGTGCCGATTGGCTTGCTTCACAGAACGACAAGTTCCATCTCTGCTGCCTTGGCCGACACGTGGGACACTACACGTTCTTGGATTTCCCTTCTGACAAGTCGCTCATTGGGAAAGAGGACATCTTTTCAGATCATGAAAGTGTGGACAGAAGAAAAATTCATAAACAGACAATAGAAATCGTAATTCAAAGCCTAAGGACGACAGTAAGCAAACGTGAAGCTTGACCACCTCCTGGTGGGAAAGCAGCCATTGGCGCAGCCGCAGCAAACGGCAACTTCGTCCGCTGCCCTGCCATCTGAGAAGCGCGTGGGAAGGTCCGGTTTGCGTGGTTTAGAGCCTTCTGCGCGAGCAAAAACTCAAAGTGCAGTTAAGGTCCGGTTGGGGCTCATAGTACCAATTCGGGCTTGTCGCAGAGAAGGGCAGATGCGAGCCTATCGCTGACCGCTAAGTAAACTCCAGGTCTCTGTTTTTGTGAGTGTTCTGGTTTTCGTGTCGGCAGTTCGATAAGTAGCGACAAGTTAAGACAAGAGTAGACAAATCATGGTGCCAACCAGATGACCGAACGTGCTCAACCGTTATTGGCGACGCTGATTGATGCCGACAACGTACCAGCCAAATTTGCGGAAGCAATTCTCAAGGAGGTCGCTTCAATAGGCGAACCCGCGCTTAGACGAGTTTATGGCGATTGGACCAGTAGTCGGTTGAAAGGTTGGTCCGAGGTAATCTTATCGCTGGGTCTTGTTGCACACCAGCAGACCGCCAATACGTCGGGTAAGAACGCATCCGATATTGGTCTTGTGATAGATGCGATGGACATCCTACATGGAGGTCGGTTCGACGGGTTTGTCTTGGTTTCTTCCGACAGTGATTTCACCAGTTTAGCCAATCGTCTCAGAGAGGATGGCTTAATGGTGATTGGCATCGGAGAGAAAAAAACTCCGGAGCCACTTCGGAACGTGTGCAACCGGTTCATTTTTATTGAAAACCTTGTAGCAGACGAAGGCGAAGCCAAGAAACTAGCTTCTGCAAAGGAGCAGCCCCAAAAAGCGGCAAAGTTACTCTTGGATGCTATGGCACGTATCCAACAAGATGACGAGTGGTTTCACCTTGGGCAACTTGGCCAGTCAGTAGTCGCTGCACATCCAGATTTTGATGCTCGGACCTACGGAAAGGGAAAACTGAGCGATCTCGTAGCTGCGATCAAAGGCTTCGAAACGAAGAGACAGGGCAACAGCCTCTTCGTTCGTTACGTCCAGCCAAGGGCAAAGTCCTGAGAATATCCACTTACCTTCAACCTGACTGACCGTTTTGTCCCGCACACTTTCAGTTTCTTGCGTTCTTGATTTTGCGGTTGCAGCGAATGGCAGGAATGGCGGGCCGCACCGCGGCGCAACCGCGGGTGGATGAACTGTGGCTAAAGGCCGCCCGCGTAGGCGACCCAACTGCACTAGATTTCAATGGCTTCAGCGATGGCCAAGGCATCCTCGAGTTCGACACCGAGGTATCGGACCGTACTGTCCATCTTCGTGT